>JBDHWW010000012.1:0-75392 GCA_039810425.1 Pseudobdellovibrionaceae bacterium
AGAAGCCTGAGAGGCTTGATCTGCACATTGCACTTTATGTGCTTTATCATAACTTGGTTTTAATCAAGCAGACATAGGTTAGCGCCTAAGCCCGAGCGCCCGCCCATCGCATGGAGGCAGATCCGCCGTGCTTGGGGCTTCATATCAACAGCGTAAGGGATCAGTTTTTTATCTTTAAGCGAGCGTCCCTCGCGAAAACATTTCTTTGAGATAGTCGGCGGCGGAATCCTGGGTGCGCAGATAATAGAGCGCTTTCAAGATGTCTTGCTCTTTCGGAGTGAGGTCCGCGTTGCTGCCCGTACGGCGAATGCGATCCTGCATGATGTGGTACAAACACAAAGCCCCTGCCACAGAAATATTAAAACTTTGCACAAAACCCGGCATTGGGATGATCATGCGCTCATCAGCAGCCTCAATCATTTCACGGGATACGCCGTCGCGCTCGTTGCCGAGCACGAGCGCCGTCTTGCCTGAGAAGTCGATATCGGCAATCGGCTTGCTTGCTTCCAGCGTTGTGACGCAAATACGGTAACCTTGGTCTTTCAGAGCCTCAATGCAGCCTTTGGATTGCTTCCACTTCTGCACTTCGACCCATTTGTCAGCCCCTTGAGTGACCCGGTTGGCTTCTTTAAATTTTTCCTGAGTTTCAATCACGTGGAAGTTGGCATAGCCCAAGCCTTCCGCGGTTCTCATCACAGCACTGATATTGCCGCGATCATAGATCCCTTCAAGCACGACCGCCGTTTCAAAATTACGGGCGGCCACCACCCTGTCGATTTTTTGACGGCGCTCCGCTGTCAGCAAAGGGCCGATGTGTTGCAAGATAAGTTCGTAATGAACATTCAAGCCCGTATCGACAGAAATACGCTCAGAATGAGGGAACATAGTGATCCTTACTTGTAGAGAGACTCGGGGCTCTTAGACAAATCACGAGTGATGTTCTTTTGGTGTGCTTCCAAAGTACCGCCGCCGATCTCAAGTAACTTTGCGTCTCTCCACAAGCGCTCAACAACGTACTCGCCCACATAACCGTAACCACCCAAAACTTGGATCGCACGGTCTGCAACATTTTTACCCATGGTTGTTGCCACAAGCTTAACACCGTCTGAATCCAAACGGTTGCCTTCTTTGTGAAGGTCCATACGACGAGCGGTTTCGTAAACATAAGTGCGAGCCGCTTTGAACTCTGCATAGCTGTCAGCAATGTAACGTTGCATTTGACCGAAGAAGTTCAAAGATTTACCGAAAGCTTCACGCTCGGTAGCGTAGCGATTCATGATCTCGACAGAACGACGAGCAATACCTAAACTCATTGCAGCCAACGTCAAACGCTCGAGCTCGAGATTTTTCATCATGTGGATCATCGAGTCGCCCTCAGCGCCGATCAAGTTTTCAACTGGCACTTCACAGTCTTGGAATACAAGCTCTGCCGTGTTTGAACCACGCATACCGAGTTTATCTTGGATTTTTTGACCCACTTGGAAACCTTTGAAAGTAGACTCAACCAAGAAAGAAGAAATCAACGCACGGCCATTTTTTTCGCCAGTCTTTGCGTAAACCAATGTCAAATCGCAAGGAGTTTTATTTTCATCCACAGTTCCATTTGTGATCCACATTTTACGACCATTGATGATGTATTTGTCGCCCTTACGAACTGCTGTAGTTTGCATTCCCAAAACGTCTGTACCCACAGCAGGCTCTGACATCGACATAGAACCGATCCACTCGCCTGAACACAATCTTGGCAAGTATTTCATACGTTGCTCATCACTTGCATTCATCGCAATGTTGTTCACACAAAGCATCGAGTGAGCAAGATACGCCAAAGCAAATCCAGGGTCCGATGCTGACATTTCTTCGTGCACGATCGCTGCCGCCGTGGCGTCCATCCCCGCACCGCCGAATTGTTCTGGAACCGTCAAACCTAAAAGTCCCAGCTCGCCCACTTTACGGAATAATTCCAAGTTAAAACGTTCTTTACGGTCGTACTCGTGAGCCTGAGGTTCGATTTCCTCTTTAGTGAAATTAGCGACGGTTTCGCGAAGCATTGTGTGCTCAGGAGTCGGATTATAGAGATCAAATTCTTTCCAGTTAAATTCAGACATTGGGACCATCCTGTTACGATTTTGTAACCTTATTTTTTGCGAGTTATTCCCTTATAACGCAAGTCTAAAGCCATTTCGCTGCGATAAGTTATGGGATATATCTAGTGTCTATGCAAGTCGCAGTCATCGGAGTCGGAACAGAGCTTACTAGTGGCCAGATTATAAATAAAAATTCGGCCTGGATCTCCAAAAATCTGAAAGATCTTGGAGTTCCCACCAATTGCCATTTAGTGGTGCCCGATGACCGAAAACTGATCTTAGATGCGCTCCATTTTTGCGCTGAACGCTGCGACACTTTGTTTGTCACCGGTGGCTTGGGCCCTACCACCGACGACTTCACTCGTGAACTCATCGCCGAATGGGCCAAGCTCCCCCTAGAGTTTGATGAGGCCTCGTGGGAACACATCAACAACCGGCTTAGATCTCGCTCGATTGAGGTTCGCGAAAGCCAACGCCAACAAGCTATGTTCCCTCAAGGTGCCAAAGTTCTGACAAACCCCGAAGGCACCGCCAATGCTTTTCATCTGAAAGTTTTCAACAAAGATGTCTTTGTTTTACCGGGGCCGCCGATGGAAATCGCCGCGATTTGGAAAAGCAGTATCGATGGCTCTGTTCGCGAAAAAACCAAGGACCTTGATCGTTACATCACTTACTCGTGGGACACCATGGGCCTGGGTGAATCCGATGTCGCTCACCATACCGAACTTTGTCTGGATGGAATTGTGATCGAAAAGGGTTACCGCGTGCATTTGCCTTACGTCGAAGTGAAAGTGACCTTTTTAGAGTCAAGACTGGAGCAACTTCGCTCCGCAATTGAACGTGTGGACGAAGCCCTGCGCCCGATCACTGTTACTCGCAACGGAGAAGACATCGCCGAGCTGATCGCCAAAAAATTGACGACAGTTGCAAAGATCCAGGTAATGGATTCGCTCTCAGGTCAAACGATCATGAATCGCCTGACTCCGGCACTAAATACTTATATGAAAACGAGTGCGTGGAGTTTTACCAATCACAATGGTTTTAGCTCAGACCCACAAACTCTGCGCATGATTCTGCGTCCCTGGGATACCACCACGGCCGTTGCCGAGATTCACTATCACGGAGCCAGCTTTAAAACTTTTTTTGAAGCGCCCTTTATGATTTCAAAAATGAGCGAACGCCGCGCTCTGTACTTTGCTGAACGAGCCCTGATCTTTTGGTTGCAAAAACTCGACGACCTTATCTAACAACCGGAGCTTTTACCGACAGATGGCGGCGGAGGCTGGGATTATAAGTCAGTGCAAATGTTTTTGCATCTCGGCTCTAAAATATTTGATTAAGATACAATATCGGCCGCATTAATGACCTTAGCGTAGAAGGCATTAATATTTGCAAGGGTTAGCCGATGAATCCGATCGGCTTTTAATAGTTTTCCGTCTGGGCTTCGTACATCAAACATCGCAGTGGCATCGCCTACCACGTAAGAATCAAACCCCAAAGACGAAGCGTCTCTGGCAGTGGCGTCAATGCATTCATTGGCGGTAAAACCAACTAAAACTAAATTTTCAGGTTCTAATTCCGCTAACCGGGCTTCTAATTCAGTTTCTGCAAATGCACTCGACTTTGTTTTCTCTATAATCACTTCACCTTCAACGGCTTGCAAGCCAGGTAAAAGCTCGCAACCGTTAGAGCCCTTATAAAAAATAGAACCCGCATTTTCAGAAACATGCTTCACGTGCATGACGGGTCTTTTTTGAGCGCGCCAGTAGCTTAATAACTTCGAAATATTTTTTTCCGCCTCGGTGTTGTTTCTACCAGGCTGGGTTGCATCCAACAAACCGACTTGGGCATTAATAATGATCAAAAGGGATCTATCTGAAAGCGATTTTTTATTCGACTTATTTTGGGCTTCCTTAGCCAACAATTTTTTATAGCTCGTAATAGCTTCTTTGGTGGAAGCGTTGACTTGAAAACCAAGTGGTGTCAATTCCCATCGCCCCCTTATTTTAACAAGAACCGGATAGTTCTCGGCAATTTTTTGCAGTCCGCGAGAGATCACTGAGGGGTCTCTACCCATGCTTTCAGCAAGTACTGCTAAGCCCGTGCTTTCACCGAAGGCCAGCAAAAGTTCAAGTTGTTCTGAGGATAGAGGAAATGCCTGTCGTCCCATGCTTCGAAACATATGTTCATTTCCATATGAATTCAAGAAAAAGACCGACCTAAGGACATGCATTTTCTGCATGAACCAACCTGCAACCTTTGCTGTGGTGGTTCTATATGACTTTCGATAAGTTCTGAATTCAACAAGGAGTATTAAATGTATCACAAAGGAGATGAACAATGAAAATCATAGCTCTTATCATAGCACTATTTGGATTGGCGTCGCAGTCCAATGCCCAACATGCGAACCATCCAATGTCCCACGAAATGCAGCATGGATTTGTATTATCGGCAGACGATCACTTTGCCAGTCACTTGGTGGCAAATGGCCATCACAGTCGCCAAACAGAAATCACTGGCCAACTTTTAATTGAAGACCCACAAGAAATGGAAATTTACCAACAGCGAAAATCTCAAAATGCAGGTAGTTCTTACTTTCTATTTCAAGCCCAGAGTTTAGACCTTCCAACTTTATCGGCTGGTCAAGTTTTAAGAGGTCATATAGTTGAATCAAAAATGGGCGACTATGAACCGAAAAATAAAATTGTTAGTTTAGCCACCTTCGAAGTGAAAAAAGTCCTTTTGAATATTCCAAACCCATTTTTTACCGAAGCCGTACAAAACAACTCGCTTAGTCAATCGATGCATTTATTGTGGCAGACGAAAAAGAATTCGAATGATCGTGAGAAAAAACACTGTTGTGAAACAGGTACAAAACCTTGCAACTGGAAGTGCTAGAACCACTGAAATCCGATAAAGACTCTAATCATCAAAGCCCTGACTTAAAAATCAGGGCTTTTTCTTTTTCAACGGGTTGCACTTGTCTACTGCCATCTGGCGGTAATTCACACGCGCCGAATACCCGCCTGCTGCCGGTAGCGCTCTTGATTATGATTTGCACAAAGTGCTTGCAGATTCTCCAGCGTGTGAGCACCGCCCGCCCAGAGCGGCTGAATATGATCCGGATGCAGTCTCCAGCGCGAAGCGCAGAGTTTACCACTGCGTTTATCTTTGTACTGGCAGCACTGGTCCCTGCGAAGTACGGCTTGCTTGAGCTTTGCGCTTAGGTATTTCACAGAAGCGATTTGAGTCTGTTTTGTAATCTGATTCTGACCTGATGCTGATCCCACCTCTCTCTTTTGATCTGTCTTTGTTTTCTGCTCAATAACTCTCGTAGCTAGATATTCCAGCACCTGATCCCATTCCCCGGTGGGAAGAGTGTTAGAGAGTAACTCGCGCATAGTTTTTATCTTTTCCCATTGGGATTTCGTGAGAGTCACTTCAAGTCTTACAGACTCATCGGCCTGGTGTTTTACCTTAGGGGCTTCTTTGATGGTGATGTTTAAAGCTTGCGCGATTTGCACTTGAGTCTGTTCAAGGGACTTATGCTTGATCGATTCTAAGATCTCGGCCTTTGTTTGCGCTGAGATCTTTTGATCTTTTGCTTGGCGCAGGGATTTTTGTAAAAATGTTACCTGCGAAAGAGTGATCTCGCCTTGGTTAATATCCTCAATCACCTCGGGCACCACCAGCGAAAGCCTTGCTGCATCCAGTCTTCGCTGGGCACTGCCGCCATCATAACCCATGCGTTCAGTGAGATAGACATAAAGACTGGAGTAGCCAATAGATAAATACAATCTTCTGCGATCCACTTCAGCAATATGACTAAGGATTTCTTTTAAGACTTCTTTTTCTTTTTTTACGTAGTTTATTAAACTCTGATCCAACAGTTCGTCAGAAAGGGATTTTAAATTTGTATGCATGGCAACCTCCAAAGAATAAAGAGGTTCTACCACATCTTTTAAAATACGATTTTTCGAGGTTTTTATAAAAAATTTTAAGTTTGAACATGATCACAGACGCGACCTAAAAGCTCTTAATAGTCCCATCTGCAAGAGTTAAATGTTATCGCTAGACCCCTCTTGCAGAACGAGTTTCAGTCTCCGAGAATGAGGATTAAAAATTAGAAACCAGTGTCAATGTCTTTTTTAAAATTGGCTCTGTAACTGCAATATGTCAGGTAATTTTTTAAAGTTTTGATTCTGCGCTTCTGTATTTTTATCATACTGCATTTTCAGAGTTTTCATCAGAAGCACAAGAACGACCGCCGCCATCTGGCAGTAAAGCATGGCACCGTCAGTGCCTGCCAGCTTAAAGGCAATAACAAGTCACCAAATCAGTCTCATAGGGATTGGTCTGTTGTCGGCAAAAACCGGCTTGGCCTTTTTGCGCCTCAACGAGGCAAATAGAATTAACTTCCTTACCAAAACACTGGGCATCGCTGAATTGATCACAGATCAACTCCCGCTTTTCCTCACCGAAATTTGATAAAGCCGGAAGCGTGAAACTCATGACAATGAGGAATATGGTCTTCATGCGCACCCCACAGTACTGCCGCAGTTTGGACAGCGATAACATCCGCTAGTCAAAACTGTATCACTGCCGCATTCGGGACACTTCATCGTCCATGTCGTATTTTCGTCTTTTACGACATCCTTCTTCTGATTCAGTGGCTGACTGCGTTTACTGCCATCGCGATAAATCGCCACGGCTTTAAGGCCAAGCTTCCAAGATTGTCGATAGATTTCACTGATATCTTTTTCAGTAGCCGAGTTTGGCATGTTCACAGTCTTAGAAATGGCACCACTGATAAACGGCTGCACCGCTGCCATCATCAAGATATGACTTTCCGGGGGCAGGGTCCGTTTCCCCGCCTGCGCCGAAGCACAATCAAAGATCGCCAAGTGTTCAGCCTTCAAGTCTGGCGCCCCTTCGATACTGCGATGTTTTTCGATGTACTCTAAGATATTTTCAATCGCGTGATCGGGATATTTTAAAACTCGCAAAGCCACCGGCACAGATTGGTTGACGATTTCAACCTCCCCACCACCGACCATTTTTTTATACTTCACTAACGAGAAATCTGGCTCAATACCAGTGGTATCACAATCCATCAAAAGACCAATGGTCCCTGTGGGCGCAATCACCGTTGCTTGAGCATTGCGGAATCCATGTTTTTCACCGAGACTCAGAACATCTTCCCACAAATCTTCGCACGTTTCTTTAAACTCACTTGGTAGAAGTGTCCAAGAAATCTGCTTACGAGCTTTGGCGTGTTTGCCGACGACTTTCAGCATCGACTTTTTATTTTTCGCATAGCCCGCAAAAGCCCCACGGGTTTCTGCAAGCTGAGCACTGGCCCAATAAGCCACCCCCTGCATGAGGCTCGCAATCGCTCCGGCCCAAGCTCGGCCCTCGTCCCCATGATACGGCAATGCTTTTCGCATCAAGAAGCTTCCAAGATTCGCAAACCCCAATCCCAGCGGACGGAAGTTGTGGCTGTTCTCAGCAATTTTTGCTGTTGGGTAACTTGAGTAATCCACCAAAATTTCTTGCGCCGTGAACATGATTCGCGCCACGTGCATAAAGCTCACAAGGTCAAAATCCCCCTCCGGAGTCAGGAACGTCACAAGATTGAGCGACGCTAAATTACAAGCACTGTCATCCAAGAACATGTATTCAGAGCACGGATTGCTGGCGTGAATCTCACCCGCTTCAGGACAGGTGTGCCACTCGTTAATCGTGTCATGAAACTGCACGCCAGGATCAGCACACATCCACGCCGAGTGTACGATCTTATCCCAAACTTCGCGCGCCGGCAGAGTTCTTAAAACTTTGCCATTCACCCGCGCACGCAACGACCAGTCCTTATGATCAAGTAACGACGTCATAAAGTTTTTTGGAATACGGACCGAGTTATTAGCATTTTGTCCGGCCACTGTGCGATAAGCCTCGCCTTCAAAGTCAGCCTCATAACCTGCAGCAATCAATGCGTGCGCTTTTTTCTCTTCACGCATTTTCCATTCGATAAAATCTAAAACTTCGGGATGATCCAAATCAACACAGACCATTTTTGCCGCACGACGAGTGGTGCCGCCAGATTTAATGGCGCCAGCCCCACGATCTAAAACTTCGAGAAACGAAATCAAACCCGAGCTCGTACCACTGCCACTCAAGAGAGGCTCGTACTTACTACGCAGGTTAGAAAAGTTCGTGCCTGAGCCTGAACCATACTTAAAAAGTTTGGCTTCAGTTTTAGCTAGATCAAAAATACTTTCTAAAGAGTCCTCGACACTTTGAATGAAACACGCAGAACACTGCGGGCGCTCATAGGCGTTGCTGATTTTGCACACGGATTTTGATTTTTCATCCCAAGCAAAATGCTCGCTATCCGAAATAATCCCGTAAGCATCATAAAGGCCCACGTTAAACCACACTGGGCTATTAAAAGCGGCCCGCTGCGAGTACAAAATGTATTTAAGTTCTTTGGCAAAAATATCGGCTTGAGCTTTATTGGCAAAAACGCCGCCTTGACGAGTGCCGGCCTTAACAACCGCATCCACCACTCTTTGCGCCATTTGTTTGACAGAGTGTTCACCTTTGAAGCTTCCGGTCTTTTTTCGGAAATACTTACTCGCAGCAATGTCGACTGCCAATTGCGACCAGCCCTCGGGCGCTTCGGCACTCTTCATCTCAAAAAAGATCCCACCACGGCGGTCTTTGATCAGACAGTCCCGACGTCCCCAAGAGAACATCTTTTCGACGTCTTTGACTCCCGTAGTAAAGTGCTCTGAGAATACCAAGGCCGCGCCAGACGGCCGCCCCTGAACTGTGCTTTGTGTTTTCTTTTTTGCCATGGTATCTATTCTAGGCAGATGGACAGTATAAGCAAACCCATTTATTTGGATTACAACTCAACAACCCCCGTGGACCCGCAAGTTTTTGCCGCGATGGAACCTTACTTTAAGACTCACTTCGGCAATCCTTCGAGCTTCGCCCATCAATGGGGCTGGGCCGCGCAAAAGGCGGTCGACAAGGCCCGCGTGCAATTGTCGGATCTTATGGGGGCAAAACCTCTGGAGCTGACTTTTACCGGCGGCGCCACGGAGAGCAATAACTGGGTGATCTTTGGCCTCATCGAAAAATTCCGCACGGAAAGCCGCAATGAGCCCATTCACATTATCGCAAGCAACATTGAGCACAGTTCCGTGATGAACTCACTCAAAGAAGCTCAACGCCGTGGAGTGGAGGTCGATTTTGTAAAGACCAACAAATACGGCCAAGTCGAAGTCGAAACCGTTGCAAAAGCGATCAAGCCGCACACAAAGCTCATGAGCTTCCTATGGGTGAATAACGAAATCGGCAGCATCAACCCCATCCGTGAACTTGCCCAACTTGCGAAGGAAAAACAGATCTACATCCACACCGATGCCACTCAGGCCGTTGGTAAGATTCCGGTCAACGTGCAAGAAGCGCCGGTGGATTTGCTCTCAGCATCCGCGCATAAATTTTATGGCCCCAAAGGCATTGGCTTTTTGTATGTGCGAAGCGCTCATCCAAAAGTGAGCCTGCCGCCGTTTATCTTCGGCGGCGGCCAAGAGCACGGAAATCGCTCGGGCACCCACAACGTGCCTGCGATCGTGGGCCTCGGGGCGGCGGCAGAAATCTGTCATAAGCAGCTCACTGAAGAATACGAGCGCACGACCGAATTACGCAACTATTTGTGGATGGGAATCCAGCAACGCCTTCCTTCGGCGCGCCTCAACGGACATCCGACGGAACGCTCACCAATCAATCTGAACATCACTTTCCCCGGTAAAAATATTGAGCAGCTTTTGCCAAAGCTCGGCCGTTTGGGCTTCAGCCAGGGCTCGGCCTGCCATACCGGAACCCTCGAAGTCAGCCCGATGCTGGTGGCTTTAGGACTGACTCCCGAGGAGGCCCAGGGCACCCTCAGACTCAGCCTGGGACGCTGGACCACGAAAGAGGACCTCGAGACCGCGATTGAAGTTCTCGCGAAGGCACTAAATTAGCGTAATATTTTCAATTACTTACAACGGAACGCCAAATCCCATCCAAGCCTTCTCAGAAAAGGGCTCCTGTGGTATCATGGAAGCTTCTTGTGAAGGAGAATTATCGTGATCGCAATCTCTGAATCCGCCGCAAAAAGGTTAGCCAATTTGAAATCAGAAGAAGGTCAAGTTGAGGGGGCTTTCTTGCGTGTTGAAGTTAAAAAAGGCGGATGCTCAGGCTTGTCTTACAAGATGAATTTCGACACCGTTTCTCGCGATGGCGATAAAGTGTTTGAAAGTAACGGCCAGAAAATCGCCGTCGACCCACAAAGCTTGCTCTATATTTTGGGAATGACTCTGGAGTATTCCGGAGGTCTCAACGGTAAGGGCTTTGTTTTCAACAATCCCAATGCCAGCAAGAGCTGTGGCTGCGGGTCTTCTTTCAACGTCTAAAAACTGGCCCCTGTAAATGTTGATAAGGAAGAGCGGGCTCCACCGTCCGGCTTTTAAAATACTAGGCGGCTTTTTCGGCAACTGCGGAAAGATACTGATGGATCGCACGAGAAATGAGCTCAGGGCGTGACTTGATCGCCAAGTGGCCGGCGCCATTCAGCTCAACAACCCTCTCGGCGCGGGAATCTTGGGCAAACTTCAGATAGACCTCTTTCGAGAACAACAGGTCCTCACTGTCGTAAATCAGTAATGTCGGGAAATCGGTCTTAGAGACCTTTTCTTGCCACCAATGCCAATCTTCACGGCGGAGCATCCACGCGAAGTTATAAATCAAGTGTGATACAAAGAGCAGCCGACGCCCCTTCAAGGAATCTAAACGACCCACGCCACCACTGCGCTCATCCCGGAAAATCATCGCCGCGCGCTTGAGGAAGGCTTTGCCGATCGGAGTGGACAGCAAGACATAAATCGAACGCGAGTTCATCGGCATCACAAAGAAGTAACGAAGTTCCGGCAATGAAAATTTCGGAATTGGATCCGGTATTAGCGGATTAATTAAAATCATTTTCGAAACCAGCTCTGGATGCTGCCGCGACAAAGCCCACGCCAAAGCGCCACCAAAACTAAGCCCCGCCAAATGTACTTTTTCATTTGGGAAATTTGTCCGGATAAAATGAGCAATGGCTTCAACTTGCACCGTGAAGAAAACCCGGTCCGTACTCATAAATAGATGCGAAAGGTTTGGAACGATCACGCGATAGTTTTTTGAAAGCTCATCCGCACAAGATTCCCAATGGTGAACGCTTCCGCCAAAACCATGCAGAAGAACAAGAATCGGGCCGTGACCGCGTTCACGATATGTAATCTTATGCGCCATGCTCACTTTTCGGTAGGGCGCGTTTCCATGTTAACTGGACCGAGGTCCGTGAGGCCTTCTCAGATCAAAACTACAAGCTGCCACCGCCGGATAGAACAACAAAATACTGTGTTTCATCCTTCGGCAGGACGACATTGTTCTGCTCTTCACGAGTTTTAAAATAAGACAGGTACTTAGCACCGCCACCGACTTTGATGCCACCGAGGGTGAAAATCACGCCGGCCTCCGCCGTGGCGGCATTGTTATCCGCCGATGCCAACCGGACACCGGGACCTGCAAAAACCTGAAAGCCGAGCGTACGGCTCTCGTTGCTGACATCATAAGCGGCAAGAAGCGCCGAATCCAAACCACTCACGGATTGAATGTTGGAACCAAAGCGACTGAAAACACCGTTTCTCCAGTTGAGCCAATCCGCCAGGTACCAGTTTAAATTCAGTTTGAGTTCCGAATACGCATTGCCGTTTTCCGTTCCTGAGGAAGCACTGATGTCGTAAGTAAACGTCGGATGAGAGTCTGGAATCGATCTCATCGCAGGCATCGAGCGGGCCTGCGCGAAAGAAGTCATAAGAATTAAAACACCTGTCGCCAGAAGAATCCTTCTCATAGCCACCCTCACTTAGTTTTTAGGCTGTTGTGGTTTTTGCTGACCGTCTTGCTTCTGCTTGTTTTTATTTTGCTGCTTATTCTGGTTCTGATTTCTATTTTGATTCTGGTTTTGCGGCTTGCTCTGCTGTTGCTTACCTTGTTGTTGCTTCTGACCGTGCTGTCTGTTTTGCTGCTGTTGCTTTTTGTGTTGCTGATGCTGCTTCGGCTGTTGAGGGCGTGGCTCCCCTTCAGCGCGCTCGCCTTGTTGGGAGTCCGGCCTTTGATTCTCTGGCTTATCTTCAGGTTTTTCAGTGAGCAACATCGTATCTTGAACCGCGCGCGATTCGACATGTTTCTGAGTGCGGAAACCCCGGACTTTTTTGCTTTGATTTTCCTGGCGCTCAATTTGCTCGGTCAAATCCACAGTGATGTTGCCGAAGCAACGAACTTGGCAAGAAAGACGCCGGCTATCAATACGCCAATTCGTACCAATCAGGCCAAGTTCCGTCTTATTAGGCGGAAGTACGTTGTTTTCGCCTTCAACGATGCGTACGCGGCACTCCGCGCAGCTCGGAACCCCCTTACAGATGGATTTGATCTCGATCTGGTTTTCCGTCGCGATCTGCAACAAACTCTTCTCGGGAGTCACATCCACTTCAATATTTTGCGGGACAAATTTAACTTTCATTACTTCACCATACTACTTCAGTTCCGAGCCGGAGGCATTCCACCCGGCGGTCTCTGACCTACTTCACCACAAACTTAATGAATTTCTTTTTACCGGCTTTCAAAACAAAGCTCTCGCCGGTCTTCAAGTCCCAGCGCGCTTTCGCGTCGGCCAGTTTCACGCCATCACGTTGAACACCGCCTCCCGAGATCAATCTTCCGGCCTCGCCATTGCTGGCCGCCATCCCCGCCTTCACCATCAGCGCGGCAATGCCCACTTGGTTTTCAGCAAAGACTTCAAATACCGGAACCTCATCCGGCAAACCTTTATCGACAAAAATACGATTGAACTCCTCTTCCGCTTGCTCCGCGGCTGTCTCTGAGTGGAAACGCTTGATCAAAAATTTCGCCAAAGCCACTTTCACATCACGAGGGTGCTTGCGTTTTTCAGCAACATCCGTACGCAGCTGCGACAGTGCCGGAGCGGTAATATCCGTCAGCAATTGATACCAACGGTACATCAAATCGTCCGAGATTCTCATCGTCTTCCCGAACATGTCTTTCGGCGTATCGATCACCGAAATATAATTATCCAAGCTCTTCGACATTTTGTTCACGCCGTCAATCCCTTCAAGAATCGGCATCGTGAGGACACACTGTGGTTCCTGGCCATAAGCACTTTGCAAGTCGCGACCCACAAGCAGATTGAACTTCTGATCCGTCCCGCCGAGCTCCACGTCTGTTTTCAAAGCCACGGAGTCGTAGCCTTGCGTCAGTGGATACAAGAACTCGTGCAAAGCAATCGGGCTGCCTGATTTATAACGGTTCGTGAAATCATCACGCTCCAGCATGCGAGCCACGGTATACTTTGAAGCCAGCCGAATCAAGTCGGCGAAGTTCAGCTGACTGCACCAATGAGAGTTAAAAACAATCTCAGTTTTCTCAGGATCGAGAATCTTAAAAATCTGTTTTTTGTAAGTGACCGCGTTGGCTTCAATCTCTTGCGGGGTCAACATCGGACGAGTCGTATTCTTTCCGGACGGATCCCCGATCAACGCCGTGAAATCCCCGATCAGAAATTGAATGTGATGGCCCAAATCTTGGAAAGTCTTCAGTTTATTAATCACAACCGTGTGACCGATATGAATATCAGGACGTGTCGGATCCGCCCCGAGTTTGATTCTCAGAGGTTGATTCTTTTCTTTACTGCGCTTGAGTTTTTTCAGCATGTCTTCATCGCTGATGAATTCAGCCACGCCGAATTTGATTCTCTCAAGCTGTTCCCGAGGATCCATGAAAGACATGCTATCTACCTCGCGTGTTCAACAGTGCGGCTCTCGCGAACCACGGTGACTTTAACTTGCCCAGCTTGTGGCATTTCACGCTCGATCTTACGAGCGATATCCCGTGCCAGCATTGTTGACTGATCGTCGGTCACTTTACCGCTCTCAACCATCACACGCACCTCACGGCCGGCTTGCAATGCGAACGTTTTTAAAACGCCGTCAAAGCTGTTGCCGATGCTCTCAAGATCTTCCAAGCGATGGATGTAAGCATCCATGTGCGGACGACGCGCGCCCGGACGAGAAGCGGACAGGATATTTGCCGCATGGATGATCCACGCCAAAGCGGATGTTGGTTTTTCATCGTCTTGGTGGGCACGGATGGCGTGGCAGATCTCTTCGGATTCGCCATATTTTTTTGCCCACTCGGCGCCAACCAAGGCATAGCTGCCTTCAGCGGTGTGCTCAATCGCGCGGCCGATTTCATGCAAGATCCCCGCCCGGCGGGCTTGCTTTACGTTCATACCCATTTCGCCAGCCAAGAGGCCCGCGATGTAAGCCACTTCCAAAGAATGATTCAATACATTCTGCGCGTGGGTTGAACGGTACTTCAGGCTACCGATGAGTTTTACCAACTCAGGGTGGATGTTCGGAATACCGAGCTCCACAACGACACGTTCGCCTTCTTCCTTAATAGATTTAGTGATTTCGTTCTTTTGTTTTTCGACGACTTCCTCAATACGAGCTGGATGAACACGACCATCCTCCATGAGCTTTTCAATCGTGCGCTTCGCCAGTTCACGGCGAACCGGGTCGAAGCCGGAAATAACCACGGCCTCTGGAGTGTCATCCACGATCAAATCCACGCCGCACATTGCTTCCAACGTACGGATATTACGGCCTTCACGGCCTATGATTTTACCTTTCATCTCATCGCTTGGCAGAGCTAACACACTGACCGTTCTTTCAGACGTATACTCGGAAGCAAATCGAGACAATGCCGTGCTGATAATGCGACGAGCTTTTTTGTCGGCCTCTTTTTGCGCTTCTTCTTCGATCGCGGAAATTTTCTTGGAAGCTTCCACTTTCGCCTCATCTTCAAGGGCCGTGACCAATTGGCGGCGAGCCTCTTCCGCTGTCATTGCCGCGATAGACTCCAATTTCAACTTCATTTCACCAATGTGGGTTTCCGCTTTTTTCTCGAGGTCTTTAATGCGTGTTTCAGTGATCGCGACTTTTTCTTCGCGGTCTTTCAACTGACCGACAAAACGGTCGTTCTCTTCCAGCTTCACTTTGAACTGATCGTCGACCTCTTTAAGACGACGCTCCAACTGAGCCTCTTTATTCTTCATCTGCGCTTTTTGCTTGTGAATATCAGCCTCGACGTTTTTACGCGCTCGGGCTTCGAAATCCTTCGCCTTATTTTCAGAATCTTTCTTCACTTTCGCCGCTTCAGACTTCGCCTTGTTGATGATGCGGTCTGATTCAGCACGCGCTGACTTCTTTTGGGATTCATCTTGAATTCGTTTTACAACGAAGACAAGAACGCCCCCGATAGCCAACCCAAGAATCGATGCGATAACAACTTCCATAACCGGACTCCTACCTACTTACACTGAATAATTTCGTTTTCGGTGACAACAAAGTCGACGTTAATGTCGTGCTCTTCCACCGGAAAGTTCTCAGCAAGGACCTGGCAGCCAAAACAGATGCCAACCTTGGGACCTTTGTAATCAGCCAGGGCTTTGTCATAAAACCCACGGCCTCTACCTAAACGATTGCCTTTTTTATTAAATCCTAAACCCGGAACTAAAACTCCGGTGAGCTTCTCGAGATCCAACTTACGGGAATCCTCGAAGGGCTCCATCACCCCAAACGGGCCTTTGATGAAATTTTGCGAGACATAAAAGGTCAAGTGACCGGCTTCCATGCGCGGAAAAGCCCATTCGATTTTTTCGGAATGATGAAACACCGGACTCAAATCCGGTTCCTGGGGAAGGGCATTATAACCCGCCCAAGTGCCCTGTCTTTGACTGATGAATTCTGTGAGATTTTCACAGAGCTGCTGCTGGATTTGCACGGACGAATGCGGGGACTCTTTTTGCAAAAGAGCCTTCAGGTGGTCACGCCATTGACGTTTACCCCACGCTTGCATTTTATCTATACGCAAACTCATCCCAGCCTCAAAACGAAAACAGAAATTTAAAGTTAACTAAACTGTTCTGTTGAGCTTGGAATTTTCTAGATCGATAGAGAGTTTAAGTGCCTTTTCTTCTATTTTCTCAAGCTCGCGGTGAGCTTTTCTTTTGAGAAGAATTAGTTCCTCAGCCACATTAAGAGCTGTTAGAACCGCTGCATTTTGAAAAGAACCGTACTTCGTCACCGACAAAGCTTGGTCCATTTTATTGTTCACAAATTCGACGAGTTCCTGAACAGTCGCATCATCATGGGAAGTTTTTAACTTATATGGGACTCCCGCAATAAGGAAGTCGTAGGTTTTTTTCTCAGATGCCACTCGGACCTCGTGGGCCGTTCTTGGCCCTCACAAATCTTAAACTAAATCTTTAAACCGTCTGTCTTAATACTTTGTAAGTATCCTCAAGGGTTCTAGAAAATCCTTTTCAACAGTACTTAAAAATTATAACTGACTTCACAGACTTAGCAACTTTTGTTTGTCAGATAGCTGCGTTATTTTTGAAAACAGGTGCAAACCGTGCCCAAGCCATTCTTCTCTTCGCAGAAAAGACGCTGATGGGCCTTTTCATCATTAAACTCCAGCTCGAAAATCTTTTGAAAAGCGCGTTTAAAACTCAATGTCTGTCCATTAAGCTTGGTGTCATAGTAGGAGCGCTCATCCTCGACCACGTCTTGATTGAGAAAATACTGATCGAGGTCCTTCTGACTCGGATCCATGCGCTGAGCGGCAGGGATGATGATGGGCGTCCCCACTCCCTTGGCATCGAGGCTTTCAATGCTCAGGAGATAGCTGGCCTTGCCATTTTTCACCGGTTTTGCTGAAAGTTTGAGCCGCTTCTGCTGTCCCGTGGAATCTTTGAGCAGCACTTGGCGGTAGCGAAGGAGTGACTGCGACGTGACATAGCTCTTATCAACATCGTCCTTCAAAACGTTCAAGTCGACTTTGAGGGATTGAGCTTCATTTTTTAAACCGGGAAAGCATTTAATCACGTTGGTATAGGAAACAGAAATAGGTTTTTCCTTGGCTTCAGCCTCTGAAAAAACACCTAAAGTGATTACACACGCCGTAGATAAAAATGCCTTTAGCAAATAGCCCCCAAGAGGCCCAATCAAAGGCCCCTTCAGAATGCTATTAATATTTACTGAGGAATGCAATCACGTCCAAATCTTGGCCGTTCGCCACCCCGGCCCCCCCCGGCATTGGCCCAGTCAGTTGATCCAAAGTGTATCCCGTGAAGGCATCGGTGTTACGGTCATGCTGGAAGCGCAGCCATTTTTCGCGATCATACCATTGCTTCTTGGTATCGTCGTCACGACAAGTTGCAAGCTCATTGCCTTGAGCGCCCCAACGAAGTTCCGGGCAGTGATACGGATCAAAACTCAATCCATAGATCCTGGCACGCGCTTTTTCCAAGTTGATGGTAACACCTTGGCCGACGCTGTTTTTGTAAGTGATTTGGCAAGCAGTCGCCGTTTGCTTATATGCATTCAACATATCTGCCGCGATATTTTTGCCATCATATCCAACTTTTCCATCACGAGCTTTATAGTGACGAATCGCCTCTTGCACATAGGTGCGGAGCTCTTGGAAGGCCACTTTTAAACGTGCGTCACGAGCTGGGGTTGCGTAAGTTTCCCACTCACCGTCGGCACCGTAAATATTGTTCGGAAGCGCATAGGGATGTTCTTTTTGATTGATACCGGCTGAAATTGCCACTTGCACTGCATCGGCGCGCTCTTGCATTCCGTTACACAACTCGGTTGTCATGACTTTGACATCATCAATGGGGTTTTCTACGAGCGGCCCGTCAGCCAAACGGTTACGAACCCAATCGTAATAATCCATCTGCTGACCTTGAAACGCAAAGCCTGCTTGACGCCAATCCTGGCTTGCCGTCGTTCCGAAGTATTGTTCGGTGCTGTACATGGGAAGATCGCGGTCTTTGGCGCCAACGATTTTACCGCCGACATATCCAACACTCGCATTCCACACCGCGCCTGTCAGACGCAGAGGACGCCAATTTTTAAAACCCGCCCCTTGCCCCGGGTAAGAACGGATAAAGCGAGAGTTGTACAAACCTGAAGTCAGACTGTTATCCGGATGCGCATCGATATAATAAATGCGCCCGTCCTTTGTCACTTTGTAGACCGTCACCACGTGACCGTTGGGATCATAGATCACCGTGCCCGGGCGAACGGCGTCGCGCGTGATACGCACGGGATAAAAATCTGAAAAAAGTTTATCCGCATCCATCCCCGAATAGCTCACGCGGAAATTCGCCGAAGAGACTTCGTCCGGCAAAGTCCCATTGAAAATCTCTAGGGCGTTTGTCACTCTCGGGCTGCCGAAGCGGGCCGGCTCGGTGAGCACCGCAAAGCGGGAACGAACTGTATTTCCATATGGAGAGTAGCGAATGTCTTTAACCACATCTCCCGGTCCTTGAATCGGACTCACACTGCTGACGAAGCTAAATGGCAGCTGATTTTTCCAAGCATAGTAGGCGCGCAAGAAGTACGGAAAATCCGCGCAGTCTGAATAGAATTTCAGATAGGCCACATCCGATTGCGCATAGGGATTTACTTGAGGATTACGGAAGCAACTCGACACCGTCGCACAGAGACCGCGGGAAACTCCCTCTCCCACCATGGAGATATAGCGGATGTAGTTTTGCTCCTCTGCAACCCCCCACTCGGTCTTGGTCAGGGGCCAGGGTTCTGAGACCGCTAAAAGCTCGGCATCAAAAGGTCTCACGGCATCGCGTGAATATCCCTCTTGGGCGTAGCCATCGAAGGCGATGAGCAACGTTAATACGATGAATATAAAAAAGAAGCTGAGATTGCGGTCTTTGCCGCCGCGAATAGTGGTGCCTCGATTTGTCACTGTGCCCTCCAGAGCTATCAATATTTTTGACAGGTCAGAAAGACTTACAGGATGTCTTTTACCAGGGTTCACTATAATGCGGAAGAAACTGTCACACTTATTGCTTTAAAGGCTGGCAGTTGAATTTTCAAAGTGATTTTTGCCCTGTGGTGTTCGACCCCCCTTGGACCCACGGAGCACCAAAACGGAGCGCCAAAACGCTCCGTTTTCTTTTTTGTCCCGTCCGCATCTTCGGAGTGAGCCCTGCAATTGAATTTATCCGACCGGCCATTGACTCATCCGGACGCCACTGTCGCTTCAATCTCTTTTAAAAAATCATAGCTTGCAAACAGAAAAAGCGGCCCTAGAAGCCGCTTTTAAGGATGAGAGACTCCCTTTTCGCGAAGGAGACTCTTATGAATCGAAATACCAAGCATATTTCTTTTCGGCTATTTAATAAAAAACTGCAGGTCCTGCTCTTAATTTTGTTATTGCTGTTGAGCTGCTGCAGTTAGATTTTAGATGGATCCTAAACGGGCTTAGTTTAGAACTATAGTCCTGGTAAGTGGGCAACCAGGCTTTAAACTTGGAGTGCGATGCAATGACGAAGCTTCTGGGGCCACCTATATTTGCACAGGTAGCAAAAAGGTTCCATCGTTCTGAACAGGAAAATCTACGACCCCAACAACTGCATCTAAATTTAACGGTCCATAGATATGCGGATAGTCTTCATTGAGATTGTAGAGGTCTTCGTATTTCACAAGGTGATCTAATTTACTTTCATCAATTACTAAAAGAACGAGACCCTGCTTGCCTTTAAAATTGTAGTTAGCCACTTCCACGACCTGCTCGCCTAGTGAACAATGAATAAAGCCGTCTTTTTTCAAAGAAGGAGCCGTATAGACTCCTTCCGCCTGCGCCTTCTTCCAATCACTAACCGATGTTATGTGAAGAATCTTTCCCACGACATTCCTCAAACTAGTTGGCGAAAATGCTTTCAACAAATTCATGTGGGCTGAAGTGGCGGAGATCTTGGATGCGCTCGCCGACGCCGATGAACTTGATTGGGATTTGCAATTCGTTCGCGAGGCCCACGGCTACGCCGCCTTTTGCAGTGCCATCCATTTTAGTCAAGATCGCGCCCGTCAAAGTCAGAGCTTTGTGGTATTCCTTCGCTTGAATCAAAGCGTTTTGGCCGGAGTTTGCATCGAGTACGATAATCACTTCGTGAGGTGCATCAGGAATAACCTTCGTCATCACGCGCTTCATTTTCTTGAGCTCTTCCATCAGGTTTTCTTGCGTGTGCAAGCGGCCTGCGGTGTCGATGATGACGATGTCATAGTTTTGACCCTTGGCTTTTGAAACCGCATCGAAAGCGACAGCACTTGGATCTTTCACCCCATCTGGAGAGAAGATTTCAACCTGCGCACGCTCCGTCCACACTTTCAACTGCCCACCAGCCGCTGCACGGAAGGTATCACCCGCTGCCACGAGGACGCGTTTGCCTTGGCTCGCGAACTGCGCTGACAACTTACCGATACTTGTGGTTTTACCAGCACCGTTCACGCCAACGACCATCAAAACTGTTGGACCGTCTTTAGAGAACTGCAAATCATTGCTCGGAAGATTTGAGAACACACCTTCCATTTCGGTTTTCAAAGTGTCGCGCACTTTACCGAGATCGGCTTTTTCTTTGCGATTCATGTCCTCGAGAGCACCCATCAAGCGCTGAACTGTTTCAGGGCCCAAGTCGCTCGTGTAGAGAACTTCTTCGATGTCTTCTAAGTGCGATGAGGCTTCGTTGGCTTTAAAGAGATTCTTGATACGACCGAAGATGTTTTCTTCTGTCGCTCGAAGGGCCTTCTTAAGATCGACTTCTTTTTCTTCAGCAACGGGAGCTGGCGCCGGCGCTGGAGCCGCGGCTTTAACCGGAACGGCTTCGGGCTCTGGCTTTGCGGCTTCTTTCAGTTGTTCTGAAAGTGGCTTTTCTTGAGTTTGGGCGATTTGCTCCGCCGCTTTTCTGGCAGCAGTATCACGTGGGTTTTCGCCTTTGTTTCTTAGGAGGAAGTACCAAAGCGCGATAAAGATCAGAGTAAAAACAACGCCGAGGAGTCCAAAGATGGCGATCACATGGTCTTCATTCACATTTTGAAACATGGCTACTTCCCTTTCTGCGAAAATCCGTAGGGACAGTGGCGACAGCCGGACTGACAGCAATGACCGCGTTTCTTATGAAAAAGCTCTGTCATCACCTGGTAGCCGGTTTCAGGATCAATATAAAAATCCTGGCCCTTTTCGCAGGCTTTCTTGTGCAGCTCTTCTATCTTACTTTTGCTGGTTTTTGCATCATTCATTGCATAAAAAAAGGGGCCTTTTAAGCCCCTTTTCCATAATTTCCAGGTTATTCGGCTCTGCCGGACTATCTGATATCTTGGAGAGACACAGATACCATCGTAGAAACCCCGCGCTCTTGCATCGTCACGCCGTACAACTTACCCGCCACTTCCATGGTATGCTTATTATGCGTAACAACGATGATTTGCGAACGTTTTGCCATCTCACGAACAAGGTCGTTGAAACGGAATACGTTGGCGTCATCAAGTGGAGCGTCAACCTCATCCAGTAAGCAATAAGGAGAAGGCTTCACGAGGAAGATCGAGAATACCAGCGCAACCGCAGTCAACGCCTTCTCACCACCCGACATCAAAGTTACGTTCTGCATCTTCTTGCCTGGAGGTTTCGCGATGATCTCGATACCCATTTCGCCTTTTTCAACGTCTTCATGAAGTTCCAACTTCGCTTCACCACCGCCGAACAAGACAGGGAATACGCGAGTGAAACGGTCATTAACGAGGTCAAAGGTCTCTTTGAAACGCTTAGAGCAAATACGATTAATACGATCGATAACTTTTCTGAGTTGTTCTTTCGCTTCCGTCAAATCTGCGTGCTGTTTCGTGAGGAACTCATAACGTTGAGCCGTCTCTTCGTACTCTTCGATTGCTGACAAATTGACTTCGCCAATTTTAGCGATCTTCTCACGAAGATCCTTCAATTGAGCTTCAGCCTCTGAAGGATCGCCTTCGCGGCCTTCATATTTGTCTGCCACGTCTGAAAGGATCAGCATGTAACGCTCGCGCATTTGATCGACGAGGTACTGCTCTTTCATACGAGCTTGTTCCAATTTCAATTGAGCATCATTCATACGAGACTGACGTTCATTGCGGGCACGTTGTGAGCTCGCGAGTTCATCAGCCATCTCTTGAATTTGCGCGGCCATCTGTTCATACGTATCTTTTTCGATTGAAAGATTTGCTTTCAATTCTTCGACCATACGGATGTCGCGTTCAAATTCGATTTTCTTTTCTTCGAGGTTCATCTGACTATCAGTCATCTGAGTCGAGTACATTTGCGATTCTTCGCTCATGCGAGAAAGTTGCAAATCCAGTTCGCCCACAGACTTATTCACCATTTCCAACTGACGAAGAACGCCGTTGTACTCTTGAGTCTTAGAAACCGAACGAACTTGCAAATCACGAACTTCAGATTGCAAACCGTCAAAGCCCATACGAGTGCTTGTGAGCTCTTCGTTGAGTTTTTGAGTTTGTTCTTCCAAAGTCGTTTTCTTGATGCGAGCCTCTTCGAGGTTTGTCATCAAGTCTTGCAAACGAGCTTCTTGTTGCTCGACTTGCTCAGTGATTTTACGCAATTCACGTTCCTGACGCTCGACTGCGTACTGAGCATTTTGCAATTCATTTTCAGAGCGTTCCAAGTCCTTACGGAGCTCAGTCACTTTGATTTCTTGTTCAATTTTACGTTTTTGCGCGCCTTCGAAGTCGTTCACAACATTTGCAAGTTGCTCTTCAACTTTTTTCAACGCCTGCTGGGCCAAAGCAAGCTTTCCAGCCCATTCGTTCTTCTTGTCAGTCAATTCTTTGATCTCGCGACGACGTTTCAAAACGCCAGAGTCCGCAGATTCAACAGAACCACCCGTGAGCATGCCGTCCGCAGACAACGTGTCGCCATCAACAGTTACGAATGTCCAGCCTTCGTATTTTGCACGAAGGTTCAATGCTGTACGGATCGAATCAACGATCGCAACACCATCCAACAAGTAGCTCACTGTGTTTTTGTACTTATCATTGGCGCGAACGACATCTTTAAGGATGCCTTGAACGCCAGACTCAGATGCAGGTGCTGCTGCCAAGGATTTATGACCTGTTTCGCTCGCTGACATGAAACTCGAGCGGCCCGATTTGTCCTCTTTCAAGTGCTCAACAGCTTCAACCGCTTTCGCGTTGTCAGCCGAAAGCAGCATTTGTAAACGGGAGCCCAAGGCCGCTTCCATCGCCACTTCGTACTCACTTGGCACTTCGACAACTTCAGAAACCGGTTGGAACACGGCCGAGCCATCGGCTGTGATTTCTTGGTACTTTGTTTTCTGCCAGAGCATGACGTTTTTTACGCCCTCTTGGAAACCTTCGAAGTTGGAGTGCAGGTTTTCCAAGCCGTACAAGCGGGAAGTGACTTCGTTGAGTTGGTCTTTGAACCCTTCAACTTCCGCCTTTTTAACAACTGCTTGCTCCATGAGGATCTTTTTATTGGCTTCGAAAGATTCGAAGTCATTCGCCAGATCCAATTGCATTTGGCGTTCTTTTTCCAGTTCATTGAAAACTTTGCGGCGGCGGCCTTCGAACTCAACATGTTTTTCACGAAGTTCATTGACCACCAACTGTTCGTTGGCTTCACGGTCTTTGATATCCGTGATCTGGCCTTGCAAAGAGTTTACGCGGGCATCAAGTGAAGACTCTGTCTGGCCGACAGCAAAAAGCTCGCGGCGCTTTTCGGTCAACTCATCATCAACAACCGTGATGCGCGACTGAGATTTTTCAAAGATCTCGTTTTTCTCATTATACTGGGCGGTCAAAGTCTCGGATTCTTCCTTCAAAGACTCTGTTTGGGAGTTTAACTGGGTTTGGTCACGTTGAAGCAATTCACGGCGAGCTTGCTGTTCTTGCAAGATCGTACCAGTCATCTGCTCGTTACGGCGAGCTTGTTCGATTTCGAAACGAAGCTCTTGGATTTCCATCTCTTTTTTCTGAGTGGCTTGTTGCTTGTCGTAGTACTGGGTTTGGCCAATTTCAACGGCTTTTTCTTTTTCAAGAATTTGCAATTTCAGAGTTTCAAACTGAGCTTGCAAAGAAGAGACATTTGTTTCGCCTTCAACTTCCATGCTTTGGGCTTCATCGAAGATGCGCTGGGCTTCGTCAGCCACTTTGCGAAGTTCGTTGTACTGGATGGAACTCAACCAAAGATCCAAATCTTCGATTTGGTTCTTCAAATTGCGATAGCGTTCAGCCCGCTGAGCTTGGCGTTGCAAAGAATCGATCTGGCGTTTTAACTCGCCGATGATGTCTTGCAAACGCACTAAGTTCTGGTCCGTCGCTTGAAGCTTTCTTTGCGATTCACGCTTACGAACTTTGAACTTTGTGATACCCGCCGCTTCTTCAATCAAGGTTCTACGCTCTTCCGGTTTCGCAGTGATGATTTTTCCGATCATACCTTGGGCGATAATCGAGAAACCTTTAGAACCGGCCCCCGTATCCATGAAGATCTCTTGCACGTCTTTCAAACGCGAAGGCTCTTTGTTAACAAAATATTCCCCTTCACCGTTTCTGTGAAGACGACGAGTCACCATGACTTCAGAGTGTTTAATGTATTTCGCTGGGAAAGGGCCCCCGTCGTTCTCGAGGGTTAAAGACACTTCGCACATACCGAGTGGCGCGTACCCATCAGCACCGGCAAAGATAACGTCCGTCATCGTAGAGCCGCGAAGATCTTTCGCAGACATCTCACCCATAACCCACATCAAAGCATCGACGATATTTGATTTTCCGCAACCATTCGGCCCGACGATGCCTGTAATACCAGCATCAAAATGAATCACTGTGCGGTCTTTGAACGATTTAAAACCTACGAGTTCAATCTTCTTGATTCTCAATTTACTGTCCCCTCAAAATATCCCCGGCCTGTATGCCGAAATAGTAACAAGTCCGCCCAGCAAAAGACGGCAAGTCTTTGGTCGAGTTCTTCCAAAGACCCAATAACTGTCGCTAGGGATTGAGACCGTGTCAATCAAAGCCTACTAAACAGCCTTCGCAAGCTGAAAAGTTCAGCAGAGTTAGTGGCCGATTGCGCAATGCGTTTACTGCGCCGCCATGTGTACCTCTTACTTACCAACACTCTGCCCGCGAAGAAAGGGCGCCAGGACAAGCCGCAGCCCATCCCCAGGGCTCTGTCAATGCGTGATCTCTTTTTCAGAAAGCGGCATCGGCTTCACGTCTTCGCCGAGAATTTTGAGAGCTTCCTGTAAATCCTTTTCGTGGCGATGACCCTCCAGACGATGAGTCAAGCTATAGGCACAAGGGACCACCAACAAAGTTAAGAAGGTCGATACAGTCACACCTCCCACTACCGCAATACCCATTGGACGAATGACCTCAGAGCCCGAGCCTGTTGCAAAGGCTTCAGGAATGGCGCCCGCAATTGTTGCAATCGACGTCATCAAAATCGGGCGCAGACGTAAGGGACAGGCCTCGAGCAAGGCCTCGGTGACTTCTAAACCTTCTTTGCGTTTACGATTGGTAAAGTCCACAAGCAGAATCGAGTTCTTTTTTACGATCCCCATCAGCAGCAACATGCCGATCAAGCTGTAGATGTTGATAGACGTATCCGTCAACCACATCCCGAACAAAGCGCCTGTGATCGAAAAAGGTAAGGCCAGCAAAATCACCACCGGATGCAAGAAACTATTGAATTGGCTCGCAAGAACCATGTAGGCGACAAAAATCCCCAGCACCAATGCCACCATCAAACTGCGGAAGGATTCGGTGAAAGCCTGCGAACTTCCCGACAGCAGCAGGTGATAACCCGGCGGCAACACTTCTTTTCCGAGTTTTTCAACGTAGGCCATCACCTCGGCCTGAGACTTTCCTGGGACAAAGTTCCCGAAAACACCGATGGCCCGTTCCCGGTTGTAGCGAGTGATGGTTAAGAGCGTGCTGCTATCTTTGATTTTTATCACCGCCGCCAAAGGCACGATTTCCCCTTGGGCATTGCGCACCCAGATTTTTTTAATATCGTCGGCGGTCAGATTTTCCCCGGGATCGAGCTTGATCTGGATGTCATCGCGGTGACCGGCAGCATCGGTGTATTTATTCGGCAGAAGCTTCACCCCGCCCACCATGGCGGCCACCGCATTTGAAATGGTTGTAACACTCACTCCCCGCGTCGCGGCCGCATCGCGATCCGGAATGATTTCGGACTGAGGCATATTCGGATTGTAATCACTATCCACATCCGCCATGTATCCAGAAGCTACAAGACGCTTACGCATTTCTAAAGAAAGCTCCGCAAGTTTATTCCAATCCGGGCCTTGCAGCTCAAACTCGACCGGATAGCCGCGCTGGGCGCTAAAACCAGTGAGTGACAAATCGAGAATCGCCACCCGCTGAACGCCTTGGATTTTTGCAAGCTCTGCGCGCAGATACCCCATAAACTCTTGCTGCGTAGGACGCTTCTTAAACGGCGCCGCCACGGGCCGATCGCCGGGATCCTTCATTGTGATAAATGAAATCCCCTGATTTACCAAGCCACCGCCAAAGCCCCCCACCGCCACGTAGTAAGCATCGATTTCCGGGCGGGATTTATACAGAACTTCGGCCCGGCGAAAGACCGCGTCAGTGTAAGAAATCGACGAACCCATTTCAGTGTAAAGTGTTACCAGGAAACGGCTTTGATCTTGTGGCGGCAAAAATTCTTTTCTTAGGCCGCCGACCGTGAGCAGCGACACGATAAAAAACCCGGTCGCAATAGCCAACACCGTCCATCGCCAATTCAAACAAAGACGCAAGATTTTTTTATAAAAGCCCGAGAGGAATACCGTCCCCTGACTGACTTTATGGGTGACCACGTTCTCACGCCCGACCTGCAGAAACTGCGAACAGCGCATGGGCGCTAAGGTCAGGGCCTCGAGCAGCGATAGTGAAACGGCGGTCGCCATCGCAATACCGAATTGAAAGAAGAACTTACCAATTATCCCCTGCATGAAGACTACAGGTACGAAAATCGCAAGAATCGCCAAAGAAGCCGCCACTGCGGCGCCAGTGATTTCGCGGGCCCCGACAAGGGCCGCCAACACACGGTTTTTACCTTCTTCAAAGTGGCGCGTGATATTCTCTAGCACCATGATGGCATCATCCACCACGATTCCCACCGAAAGCGACAGCGCCATCAAAGTGAAGGTGTTGATCGTAAAACCGAGAAAATGCAAAATTAAAAACGAACCGACCAATGAGACCGGGATCGCCAAGATCACGTTAAAGGCCGAACTGAGGTTTCCAAGGAACAGATAACACACAAGCGCTGTCAGCAATACGGCCATTCCCAGAGTGCGCAACAGCTCCGCAATGGCGTCTTGGATAAACACCGTCGTATCGGCAACGACCGCCATCTCGGTCCCCTTAGGCAAGGACGGAGCCAGCTGTTTCAGTTTCTTTTTCACGTTGTCGCCGATTTCAACCGCGTTGGTCCCATGCTGTTTGATAACCCCCACCCCGATCGTCGGCTGAATCCCGTCATAGCGGGAAATTCTGCGGACTTCATCAGTGGCCTCTTCGCAGGTCGCGACCTGTTTAATGCGGATTTGCCGCCAAACGGGCAAACCCAAGCGAGTCGGAATCGTGAGGTTGTTACATTGCTCAGCGTTTGTAAACTCAGACTGCAGCCGGATGAAGTTTTCTTTCTCGCCTAAGTCCTGATAACCCGTTGGAACGAGCTGATGCTCATTGTTAATCGCCGCGATAACATCATCGGAAGTGATTTCCAGATCATACATTTTTTTTGAATGCAGCCAGATTCTCATCTGCGGATCGACATAGCCTCCGATTGCCACGTCCCCCACTCCGGTGATGGTTGTGATGGTGTCTTTCAAATGATCGCGCACAAACAACGCCAGTTCGCGCAATGTGCCCGTGTGGCTATAAACCGCCGTCCACATAATCGGCTGATCGTTAGGATTGGTTTTCGTGATGATCGGTGGATCAATGGTTTGTGGTAAGTTCTTTTGTGCCTGCGAGATCTTGGTTTGAACTTGTTGAAGGGCTACATTGATATCCTGATCCAAATGGAATTGAATCACAATCTGTGTCGAGCCCAACTGCGAGGCCGACTGCACGTGATCAACCCCGTCGACACTCATCACGGCATCTTCGATCACGTCGGCTACGGAGGACTCCATCACATCGGGCGAAGCGCCAGCCCAAGTAACCGTCACGGTCACCACTGGAAAATCCACATCTGGCAATTGGCTGATCCCCATTAAAAAATACGAGATCGTACCAAAGACTAAAAGCCCCACCATCAGCATCCACGCAAAGACAGGCCTTTTAATCGAGATGTCTGAAAGAGTCATAGGTTTCTACTTTGCTCGGCAAAGCTCCATCAAAGGAACAAGTTTATTGGGATGAACTATACGACGGATCACCCCACCGCCGCCGATTTGTGAAACTTTACACGCGCGAATACCGGCGAACTTGTCTAAAATCAAAGAACGATTCAGTGTCACACGCTGCGAGTCCAGATCGATCTGCGCCTGTAAGCGCGTCACGGATGCCTGGGCCAGTGAGTTCGCCGCAGTCAGAACATGCAGAAGGTCCGTGGTTCCTAAAGTATACTGAGTCAAGTACGCGTTATAGGCCCTCTTGAAATTGTTTTCGGCGTCCGTGGCTGACGCCAGTTGCAGTTTCGTCGAACGCACCGAGGCCAGTGCGGATTCAAGAATCTGCGCTTGCTCTTGCACCACCGCCTGACGGCGCAAGTACATGTCTTGAATGTTGAGATTGCTCAAGGTGATGTTAGGAAAGTAACCAAAGCCAAAATTAAACGACCCTTCCCCGGCAACTCTTCCGAAGGAAACTCCTCCGCCTTGGCCACTGCTTTGGGCGCTGACCGTGGCACCGTTAAAGAAACTAAAAACTTTGCTCCACTTATCTGCCTTGGCTGCTAAAATGAGCGCATCAATTTGCGCCATTTCCGGCGCTTTCTTTAAAACTTCCGGCAACAAGCTCTCGGCGTCGGCGTTCTCATATCGGTCAACCTGGTCCGGATGAAGGAGATCAAAACGGATGTCAACACTCAAATCAAGCCCCAGCATTTGTCGAATGGAAGCCCGTTCTTGCGCGATCAACTCTTCAAACTGCCCCACTTGGGTTTTCATCATTGAGGTCTGCGCTTGAGCCGAATAGAGGTCCGTGATCGGGCGAAGCCCCAGCTTCACCGCCAAATCGACGTTATTTTGAATGTCTAAAAGATTTTTATACTGAGAGTACAAAACGTCTTGCAAAGCAAAATCACCAACAATGGTCATGTAAACCGAATAGGCCGAAGCATATTCGTTGAGTTGCAAAATATAGTAGGACTTCACTTCAGCATTCAGCAAGTACTGGCTTTCGCGCAGATTGATCCAATTGCTAGGTAGAAGGAATGGCAACAAAAACACCGCAGAGGCGAGATAAAAACCGCCGCCACTGATTCCCGCGCCAAGATTCAACGAAGGCAATAACTGTGCCCTGGCAAGGTCGACATTCACTTTTGCCTTGTAAACATTATTGAGCTCTTGAAGCAGATTGTTGTTCTGCGCCAGAAGTAAAGTTTGTAAGGATTGTGGATTAACCCGCACGGTTTTCACCGCTGCCGGCGTCATCTCGTCAACTGCAAAAACGGGTTGCACTCCCAAACCCAAAGCCAATACACACGGAATGATTCTTCTCTTAAACATATCGCCCCCGCGTTGGAGATTGGGACGATTTTCCATCACTGTCAAATCCGGCTTATATCCTGAAAACGCGAAGAAATAGTGACGTCTTGCAATTACAAAGTTGTGCTAGCGTGAACCCACAAGGACATTACATGAAGAGCTTTTTCGTCTTAAGCATGCTTTTTCTATCGGTGGCCCGAGCCCAAGCACCGGTACAGGACCTGAGCATTCACGATGCGGTTCAGCTTGCTATACAAAACAATCCTGCTTTCCGTGAGTCTGTCGAGAAAATCACACAGGCTGAGACGGAAGTTCCTCTGGCCAGAGCCCTGATTTTTCCCACTCTCGCAGCGGTTGGGGATGCACAGCGGGTTAAAGACTCCAATCTCGGTCAGAATCCGCGCTTTGACGGCAAACCTTTCAATCAATATGACGCGTCCTTAAAGTTGACACAAATTATTTTTCAAATGGGAACTTTGTCGGGCATCAGTGCGGCACAAAAAGATGCGAGCATTAGCAAACTCAATGCGCAAATATCAGCCCGCAACCTGATGAACTTAACAATTCAAGCTTACTACCAGGTGGTGCTGAGCTCACGCAATATTGAAACTCTTCTCCGTCAACAACGGATCGTAAGGGAATCCCTGGATGTTGCCCAACACAGGGAGCGTAACGGTCGTGGTCAGGTCCTAGATGTCCTGCAAGTAAAAACGCAGCTGGCACTCCTTGACGGCCAGATCGCCACGGCCCGCAATCAACTGGCAATTGCGGTTGCGAGCCTCGCTAATACCATCGGAGGAGCCACGCAAAACATGATTCGCGTCAAAGATCATCTTGAGGCTCCGGATATTCCTGATGTCGATCAGGATGTGGATCTAAAGAACTACACAATTCCTGAAATTGAATCGGATCTTCTTTCAATCCAACGTCTTGATGACCAACGGCAGGTGATGTGGGGGCAAAACCTGCCTAATATAAGTCTTTTCGGTAACTATAATTTTACCAACTACAAGCAATCCGATCTCTTCGATGACAGCGCGAACTCTTGGAGCTTTGGCTTGCAGCTGACGATTCCCCTTTTCTCGGGCCTCTCGACGATTTATCAAAACCGCTCTTTACTGTCACAGCGCCTGCAATTGGAGTTCGATAAGAAAAATGTCGAAAACCAAGTGGCCTATCAACAGATCACCAGCCGCAAAAACCTTGAAACCGCCAAAGATTCCATTTCCACCGGCATCGACGCTCTTAAGTTGGCGGAGGCTTCCTCGAATGAGGCCCGCCGTAACTACCGTAATGCAACGATCGACTTCGTTCAGCTTTTAACGGTGGAACAATCCTTTGTTCAAGCAGAGCAAACTCTCAACTCCTCTCGCTATAATTACATTACGGCATTGGCAAATTACTATGCGGCCTCAGGGCAGGACATGGCCAAGCTTGTGGCGCTGTTAGAAAGGACCAACAAATGACGGGCATGAAGTCCTTACTGATATTCTCGTTATGGATCGTGGGATCAAGGACGCTGGCAGCGACTAAAACACCCACAAACATCGTCGTGCCCATTCCGCAAAGCGAGATCGTCTATCCGGAAAGTTTGGCGACTCCACCGCCGCCGATCACAAACTATTTTTTTCAGCTTCAAGTCTCGTCATGGGCTCCGAACCAGATCCTCCAGCCCAGTTACCTGCCAAACACAACGGACTTCAAAAGCATTTCACCGCAGTTTTCCCTGCTGATGGGAAGCCCCCTGAGCGAAGGTGAGTCCGTTCGCTGGACCACGCTCATGGGTGTTTCCTATGTTGAAATGCAACGCTCAGGAACTCTCGGTTATGACGTGAATGCGTTTACGGTGTCGCAAAATCTAAATCTGTATCAGATACAACTCGGAGTGGAAGCGACTTTTAAAAAAATATTTAAAGATCAACTGCATCCTCTATTCGGCCTGACTTTAAATCCGGCTTGGAGCCAAGCCCCCGCCTCGGAGTTTAACGATGGCATTAGTCAAGTGGATTGGCTCGTGCGTGTGATGGCCGGTGTTTCCTGGAGCTTTCCTAAATTTGCGGCTTCCATCGGCCTTACAGACACGTCTCTTTTATTTGGGGCGGAAGCCACTAAAAGTATCAGTGCCGAGGACTACTCCGGATCGGGATTGTGGATCGCGACCCGGATGAATTGGCACTAAAGAACTAATTATAAGGAGTCTTTTATGAAAACCCTTCTCTTCATTCTCCTCGCCTCGGCCCTAGGGCTGCAGGCTTGCAGCAAAGATCAATCTTTGGATGATTACAAACAAACCCGCCTCGATCAGAATTTAGCTCAGCTCCAAGCCGTTCAGGGACGTTATTCAGGCATCATGACTTCCAAGCGAACTGGAAAAACTCTGGGGGCTTTGCAGTTAACTTTGAAAGCCACCACGCAAGTTCAACCGAGCCCCGATGAGTCGAAAGCCACCGCCCAGCCGATACTCGTTGCCAATGTCGACTTTCAAGGTGCCTCCCGCATTTCAGTCGTCGCACAGAATAGTTATTTTGATCCCAATAGCGGTAAGTTCCAGGCCAATATCCCCGTTCAAGAAACGGATGCCTCTGGACAAACGCAAACTGAAAACATCAGTATCACGGGTGCTATACAAAACGGCGCCCTCTCAGGAACTCTGGAGGCCGCCGGCTATTCAGATTATGGCAGCACCTTTCTGTTAGCAAGAGACGGCCGGGACATTGGATCGCTTGCCGGCGAATCCGATATCGACCCGAGCACGGTGTTTACGCAAAAAAACTATGTGGGCACGACCGACTTTGCCAATGGGACATCAAAGGCAGTGGTGATGATTTTACTAAAGCCGCCGACGACTTCGGAAATTGACTTTTTAAGTCTGCTGACACCTGAACGCGCACTTCAGATCAATCTCAACTACGGAAATGGTGCCCATGTTATTTTTAACAACGGCACCTGGGATCAGCGCACAGGAAGCCTCACTGGCCAAACGCCCCTGTCGCGCACTCTGATTCCTGGTGACAACACGAGCACCCAAACGGTCACCTTGTACTTGAATCCTTGTCAGATGTCCCAAGACACGACTCGCGTTGATTGCACGATCTCGACCAGTAGCTCACAAGGCCCTGTCGCGCATTTACAGCTGCAAGCAAGCTCCACTTCGAACTCAGAACCGCCCGCAGATAAAAATGGCCAAATCGATGCGATCATTCGCGTCTATAACGGCACCGCCCAGTTAACTCCGGGAGCTTCCTGGATTCCAGCGACGATGAATGTCGTCGATCCGGCGCAAACACGCATGCAAGAGATCACGGATCTGCTCTTTCCTCCGTCAGAGAAAATCTTGCAGGTGTCTATTTCGTTTCCGGGAGCTCAAGTCGGCATCAGCTTTCCGGCAACAAAGTGGGATGTGAACCGGCAAACGTTGGATGGGAACCAGACCATGGTTGTCGATAATCAGTCCAACAACCTTTCGCTGTCCTGTCAGAACTTTGGCTTCTCGGCCAGTCAATACTCTTTTACTTGTACGTACATAAGCAGTCTCAGGAGCACTTATGTCCAATTTAAGTTTGCCTCCAATTGAGGAAGACCGATTTGGCATTTTGACATTGATGATCAGGATCATCCTGCGCACGATACGCGGCATATGAATATCTCAGAAATTTCCATCAATCGGCCCGTCTTTGCCTGGATGCTTATGTTCGGGATGATCATCTTTGGGGCGATCTCTTTTAGCCGCATGGGGATCAGCCAGATGCCGGATATCAACTTTCCGGTGGTGAACATCTCGCTTCGTTTAGACAATGCGGCCCCCGAAATGATGGAGACCAATGTCGTTGATGTCATCGAAGATGCCGTTATGGGAATCGAAGGGCTGACGCGAGTCACCTCGAGTGTCAGCCAAGGGGTTGCCAACATCACTTGTGAGTTCAAGCTTGATCACGATATCGATGTCGCCCAGCAGGAAGTGCAAAACCGCATCACCCAAGTTCAAAATCTTTTGCCTTCCGCTTTGTATCCTCCGGTGATTACTAAAACGAACCCTGAGGACCAGCCTATCTTGTGGGTGATGGTGACGGCCGATGACCAGATTCCCCTTTATCAAGAGATGATCTATGCCAGAAACGACCTCAAGGATCAGCTTTCGACTCTTGCTGGCGTCGGCAACATTGTTCTGCAAGGTTATGTTGATCCGAATCTTCGTGTCTGGCTGGATCCTAAGAAGCTGCGTGCCCAAGATCTGACTGCCAGTGACATCGTCAATGCCATTCAGAATGAGCAGATCGAGCAACCGGCTGGACGCCTTGAGGCCGCCGCCACTGAAACCAATATCCGTGTCCTCGGTGAAGCGGCCAGTCCCGAAGACTTCGGTAAGATTCGCATCAACACCCGCTCGGGTGCGCCTAATTATAAACCGCAAATCATTGCCGATGTCGCAAGAATTGAAGAGGGTCTTTCCGATATACGGGCGACCTCGCGCTTTGACGGCAAACGCACCGTGGGCCTTGGCATCGTCAAACAGCGTGGCGCCAATGCGGTGGCGGTTCAGAAACTGGTTCGCGACCGCGTGGAGCTGATGAGGAAAGGACTTCTACCTGGGTATCACCTCGATATCAATCTCGATACGACGACCTTCATCCGAGAGTCGGTCAACGAACTCAATACGACGCTGCTGCTTTCAGCTTTGCTGACATCAGTGGTTTGTTTTTTCTTTCTCGGCTCTTGGTCCTCGACAATCAATGTTCTTTTGGCGATTCCAACGTCGATTGTCGGCGCCTTTATCTTTTTGTACTTCTTTGGTTTTACCCTGAATTCGTTTACGCTGCTGGGACTGAGTCTTGCGATCGGCATTGTCGTTGATGACGCCATCATGATGCTTGAGAACATCGTCCGTCATTTTGAAATGGGCAAAGACCGGCGCCAGGCCGCTTTAGATGGCTCAAAGGAAATCACCTTTGCCGCGATTGCCACAACGATTGCGATCGCGGCGATTTTCATTCCGGTGGTGTTCATGCAAGGTGTTGTCGGCCGGTTTTTCTACCAGTACGGCATCACCGCCACCGTGGCGGTTTTTTTGTCTTTGCTTGAAGCTTTGACACTAACACCCATGCGCTGCTCGCGCTTTTTGCATTCTTCTAAAATAGAAAAACCCGGTTGGATCACTCATCACATGGATCGCTTCATGAGCTGGCTTACGGCCATTTACCGCCACGCTCTTGAGTGGGCTCTGCGCCAGCGCGCGATTGTCGTGGGCGCCACTGTCCTCATCTTTAGCCTGTCGATGGGATCGCTTTATTTTCTAAAAAAAGAGCTCATTCCCCCGCAAGATCAGGCGTTGTTCTTGTTAAACCTGAAAACTCCGGTCGGCACCTCTCTTGAAGCCACGGACAAAGTCTTTCGGCAAGCCGAAGAGTATCTGAAAAAACAGTCCGAGGTTTCAGACAACTACGCCACCGTTGGCAACTACGAAAACAACAACGTCGTGAACGCCGGAACGATCTATGTCATCCTGAAAGACAAAAAACATCGCGACCTCAGCCAGCGCGAAATGATGGATAAGGTCCGTCAAGATCTCGGCCAAATCCTGCCACGGGATACAGAGATCTTTACTCAAGACTTGTCGCTGACGGGATTTAGCGCTTCCCGCGGGTACCCCATCGAGTTTGTGCTGGTCGGACCTGACTGGAATAAACTGGCATCGCTTTCAAAAGAGTTTGTCGAAAAATTCCGTGCGACCGGACTCATCGAGGACTTAAACTCGGACTTTCAGGAGGGAATGCCGACTGTTTGGCTGACTCCTGACAGAGATCGCGCCGCCACTCACGGCGTAAGCACTTCTGAGATCGGGCAAGAAATCAGCACGATGATCGGTGGTTACCTTTTCAGTGCCAACACTGAATATCCTAAGAGCGGTCATCGCTACAATATCCGTGTCCGTGCCGAACCGGACTACACGCAGAACGTGCAGGATTTTAATTACGTTCTTTTGCGGAATAACCGCGCGAACTCGGAGCTTGTTCCGGTGCCGAACACGGTGGACATCACCCCTGTCGAGGGACCACAGCTGATCTCGCGGGTGAATCGCTTTAGGGCCGTGCCGTTCTATGGGAATATCAAAGGCGATGAGTCCCAAAAAGACGTGCTTGAAGCCGCCATGAAAATCGCCAAAGACATACTACCGCCGGGCTACCATTTGGATATCACCGGGAACGCAGCCGCTTTTCAAGAGGCCTTCAGCAGTTTGATCTTTGCCCTTATTCTTGGCGTGATTGTCGCCTATATGGTTCTGGCCTCGCAGTTTAATAGCTTTATTCACCCTGTGACCGTCTTAATGGCGCTGCCTTTTAGTTTGTCGGGGGCCTTGCTCGCACTTTACATCAGTCATCAATCACTGAGTCTTTTTAGTATGATCGGGTTGGTTCTGCTGATGGGGATTGTAAAGAAGAACTCGATCCTGCTTGTGGACTTTACCAATCGGCAGCGCCACGAGGGACTTTCACCCCATGATGCTCTTCTGAAAGCCTGCCCGATCCGCCTGCGACCGATTCTCATGACCTCCGTGGCAACGGTCGCCGGCGCTTTGCCGGCCGCCCTGAACTTCGGGGCTGGTGCCGAAACCCGCGTGCCCATGGCGATCTCGGTCATTGGCGGCGTTTCCGTGTCGACGCTGCTGACTTTATTTGTCGTGCCGTGCGTATACAGTTACTTTACCCGCCTGGAGCGTCCCGAGATAACCGAAGCTCCTGAAGGAGGCCACTCGTGAGCCTCTCAGAAATTTCCATTCGACGGCCGGTTTTTGCCTGGATGTTGATGGCGGCCATCATTCTCTTCGGCGTTCTCTCATTTAAAAAGCTCGGCATCAGTCAGTTTCCTGACGTCAACTTTCCGGTGGTCAGTGTTTCGCTCAGTTTAAATGGCGCGGCCCCCGAAGTGATGGAAAGCCAGGTGCTGGATCCGCTGGAAGACTCCATCATGCAAATCGACGGCATTCGCAGCGTGACCTCAGCGGCCCAACAGAGCTCCGCTTCGATCGCCGTTGAGTTTGAGCTCAATCAAGATATCGATAAAGCGATGCAGGATGTGGAAAATCACATCAATCAGGTTTTGAATCTTTTGCCGAAAGACCTGCAGCCGCCGCTGGTTCGTAAAACCAACCCCGAAGATCAACCAATTCTCTGGGTGGCCCTGACCAGCGACGATCCAAAAACCAAGCCGATTGATATGATGATCTATGCGCGGAACTATCTCTATGACCAGTTGGGGGTTTTACCGGGGGTTGGTGATATTGCTCTCGGCGGCTATGTGGCACCGGCGCTGCGGGTGTGGGTCAATAATAATAAACTTCGTAAATTCAATCTTACTTCAGATGATCTGATTCAAGCGATTGAAACTGAGCACATCGAAGTCCCCGTGGGCACGATTCAAGATTCGCAGGAAGAATACGGCATTCGCTTTTTGGGCGAAGCAAAGACGCCGCAAGAGTTCGGCGAAATCCGTATCCAGAACCGCGCGTCTCAAGGACCAAACTATCGCCCGACACCGCTGAAAGAGGTCGGTGAAATCGAAGAAGGTCTTGCCGATGTTCGCAAAATTTCGCGCTTCAACGGGCTTCGCGCGATTGGGCTTGGCATTATTAAGCAACATGGAGCCAATGCCGTTGAGGTCGCTGACGCCGTGAAGGCAAAAGTAGCCGCTCTTCAATCAGAACTCCCGGCCCACTTTCAAGTTTCAGTCCGTTCAGACAATACCCGCTTTATCAAGCAGTCCGTGAATGAGCTGATGTTCGCACTTTCCCTGTCCGCGATTCTGACGTCCATCGTCTGCTATCTGTTTTTAGGCTCATGGACTTCGACGATGAATATTCTTATGGCAATTCCGACGTCTATTATCGGAGCCTTCACAGCTTTGTACTTTTTTGGTTTTACTCTGAATACATTTACCTTGCTAGGACTCAGCCTGGCGATCGGCATTGTGGTTGATGATGCAATTATGATGCTTGAGAATATCGTCCGGCACCGCCAAATGGGCCAAGGAAAAATCACAGCCGCCATCAATGGCTCACGCGAAATCACCTTTGCTTCGCTGGCTGCGACTCTGGCGATTGCCGCGATTTTTTTGCCCGTGGTCTTTATGAAAGGAATTGTCGGGCGGTATTTTCTTCAGTACGGAATCACCGTGACAGTCGCCGTGTTTTTATCACTGCTTGAAGCCCTGACCCTGACGCCGATGCGATGCTCAAGGTATCTGCGAGTCACCGATCACGAAACCGGCCTTGCGGGCTTTGTCGACAGGATCTTCCAACGGCTCGCTTCACTCTATGAAAAACTCTTACGCGTTCTTCTACACCACCGCTGGAAAACCGTGACGATCGCGACCTTGGTGTTTTTCGCAAGCATTCTGCTGGCAAAAATACTCCCGTGGGAAATGATGCCGGCCCAAGATCAATCGATGTTCCTCCTGCGCTTTAAACTCCCGGTAGGAACCGCTTTAGAAGTCACCAACGATAAAATCAAGCAGGTGGAAAGTTATCTTCTGAAATTCCCCGAAATCAACGGCGTGTATAGCGCCGTGGGCGGCTTCGGTGGCGACGCCGTCAATCAGGCGAATGCTTTTGCCACGATGGTGGATCAAAAAAAAAGACATGTTTCACAACAGCAGATGATCAACAGGGTTCGCCGTGATCTTAAAAAGCTGTTCCCTGAAATGCAGACGATTGTGCAGGATTTGTCTTTGCGTGGTTTTGCTTCGACTCGTGGTTTTCCCGTGGAGTTTATTATTCAAGGACCCGACTGGAACCGGCTGACACAAATCACGAACGACTTGATGGAAAAAATCCGTGATTCCGGCAAAGCCACCGATGTGAACACCGATGTCCAAGGCGGTATGCCCGAATTGCAGATCACGCCCGACCGGCAAAAGCTCGCTGAACATGGCATCAGTGTGAACACGGTCACAAAAGTTCTGAACGCCCTTATCGGCGGCCAGGTATTCACCCGCACGGCCGAATACACCAAAGCCAATCATCGTTATGAAGTCGAACTGAGGCTCGTTGCGGATGAACGTACGAAAATGCCGGACCTCAACCTCATCGAACTTCGCAACAGCTTCGGCCAAACCGTGGCTCTTCCGAAGTTAGTCAAGCAAGATGTCCAACCGAGCCTGATGCTCATTTCGCGCCTCAACCGGGCTCGAGCTATTACGGTTTACGCAAACCCCACGCAAGGACATTCACAAGAAGAGGTGCTTAAATACATCGAGGACCTTGCCCGCAAAACTTTACCTCCGGGATATACCATCAAGATGGTGGGAAGCTCGCAAAGTTTTCGTGAATCGTTTGTCAGTCTTGTCTACGCGATGATCCTCGGAATTATCGTCTCGTACATGGTGCTTGCAAGTCAGTTCAACAGCTTTCTACATCCCTTCACGGTGTTGCTGGCCCTGCCATTTAGTATCTCGGGAGCCTTTTTAGGTCTTTTAGTTTTTCACCAGTCCATTAACATTTACAGCTTGATCGGCTTTATCCTGCTTATGGGGATTGTGAAGAAGAACTCGATTCTGCTTGTGGATTTTACCAATCAAGTCCGCCGTGAAGGAGCTTCGGTGAATGAGGCCCTGTTAAAGGCCTGCCCGATTCGTTTAAGACCCATCCTGATGACATCCATTGCGACCGTCGCCGCAGCCGTCCCCGAAGCCTTCGCTGTTGGGCCCGGATCTGAAACCACGATTCCGATGGCCGTGGCCATTATCGGCGGCGTTGTCGTTTCCACGACACTAACCCTGTTTGTGGTGCCTTGCTTTTACAGCCTCGCAAGCAGGCTCGAAAGACCACATAAATAAAAAACAGGATTTACCTCTTGGCTGTGCTTCCCACAAATTCCGCCGGCTCTAGTGCAACTTCTTGTTCATCAATGTCGCACGCGCCGCCGCCAACCGGGCAATCGGCACGCGGAACGGAGAGCAAGAAACGTAGTCCAAACCGACAGAGTTGAAGAACTCGATAGAATCCGGATCACCACCGTGTTCACCACACACGCCCACCTTTAAATGAGGCTTTGAGCGGCGGCCCAACTCCGTGGCTGTGCGAACCAACGAACCCACGCCGACCTTATCGATCGTCACGAAGGGATCTTTTGCGAAGATGCCCGCGCTCACGTAAGAGCCCAAGAATCTGCCGGCATCGTCACGAGACAAGCCGAGCGCTGTTTGCGTCAGGTCATTCGTACCAAAGCTGAAGAAGTCGGCGTAGTCCGCAATAGCATCCGCCGTCACCGCCGCACGTGGAAGCTCGATCATTGTACCGACGAGGTAATCGAACTTAACACCTTTCTCTTTCATCACTTTTTCGACTTCTACCACGGTCAAACCGCGAAGCATTTCGAGTTCTTTGTCTGTTGCAATCAGTGGAATCATGATTTCCGGAACAAGCTTCTTACCAGCCTTCACCATTTCAGCCGCAGCTTCGGCAATCGCGCGCACCTGCATTTGATAGATTTCCGGGTAAGTGATCGCCAAACGGCAGCCACGATGACCCAACATTGGATTGAACTCGTGCAAAGATTTCACTTTCGCGCGGAGTTTATCAACGTCATAACCGATACGGCCCGCGAGCTCGATCATTTCTTTATCCGTGTGAGGCACGAACTCGTGCAATGGCGGATCCAGGAGACGGATGGTCACTGGCAAGCCATCCATGATTTTGAAAAGTTCCTGGAAGTCTGAACGCTGCATCGGCAAAAGTTTCACCAACGCTTTTTCCCGTTCCTGTTTGCTTTCAGCCAAGATCATTTCACGAACCGAGTCGATGCGGTCCGCGCCGAAGAACATGTGCTCCGTGCGGCAAAGACCGATACCTTCAGCTCCGAAAGCCCGTGCTGTTTGCGCATCTTTCGGAGTGTCCGCGTTCGTGCGAACTTTCAAGCGACGGGTTTTATCAGCAATCTTCATGATGCGTTCAAAGTCTGCATCCAGCTTTGGCTCGATTGTTTTTACTTCACCCAAGAACACTTCGCCCGTAGAACCATCCAAAGTGATCACTTCGCCCTTTTTCAGAACATAGCCTTTCACTTTCATGGTTTCAGAGTTGTAATCCACTTCGACTTCACCGCAACCCGCAACGCAGCACTTACCCATACCGCGAGCCACCACCGCCGCGTGTGATGTCATACCACCGCGAGTAGTAAAGATCCCTTGAGCGGCCACCATACCGGCGATATCCTCCGGAGAGGTCTCGATACGCACGAGGATGACTTTCTTACCTTGCTCTTTCCACTCGACGGCATCTTCCGGCGTAAACACGATTTGACCGTGAACACCGCCCGGGCTTGCCGGAAGACCTTTAGCCAAAATCGTTTTTTGCGCTTTCGGATCGAGTGTCGGGTGAAGCAACTGATCCAAAGAAGCGGGGTCCAAACGCAAAATGGCGTCTTCTTCGCTGATCAGTTTTTCATCAATCATGTCACAGGCAATTTTCAATGCCGCTTTCGCCGTACGTTTGCCATTACGGGTTTGCAACATCCAGAGTTTGTCCTTTTCGATCGTGAACTCAATGTCCTGCATATCACGGTAGTGTGATTCGAGTTTTTTGTAGATCGCGACCAGTTGGGCGTAAGCCTCCGGCATCGCCTCTTCGAGAGATTTCGCGCCCGACTTTGCCGCTGCCGCAATCGTGATGGGCTGCGGAGTGCGGATGCCGGCCACGACGTCTTCACCTTGGGCATTAATCAAAAATTCGCCGTAGAACGCCCTCTCGCCCGTGCTCGGATCGCGAGTGAATGCCACACCCGTTGCGGAGTCATCGCCCATGTTGCCGAAAACCATCGACTGGATGTTGACAGCCGTGCCCCAAGCCGCCGGAATATCATGAAGTTCACGGTAAGTGATCGCCCGCGGAGTATTCCAAGAGTGGAAAACGGCAGAGATCGAACCCCAGAGCTGCTCGTATGGATCCGCCGGGAATGTGCGACCCGTCATTTGGTGGACGAGGTCTTTGAATTTTTTAACCAGGCGCTTAAGGTCCTCTACTTGAAGTTCGGTGTCGAGTTTATAACCTTTTTCGTCTTTCAGGTCCTCGAGAGTCACCTCAAGCAATGAAGAGTTCATACCCATCACGACATCAGAGTACATCTGAATGAAACGACGGTAAGAGTCCCACGCAAAACGTGGATTGTTAGAAGATTTCGCCAGGCCCTCAACCGTTTGATCGTTCAGGCCGAGATTTAAAATTGTATCCATCATGCCCGGCATGGAAGCGCGCGCGCCCGAGCGAACTGAAACCAACAATGGATTGGCAACGTCGCCGAATTTTTTGCCGATTTTAACTTCGACTTTTTTCATCGCTTCCAAAACTGCGGGACGAACCCACTCAGGAAGTTTTCCACCGGCTTCGTAGAAGTGGGCGCAGATTTCAGTTGAAATCGTGAAGCCCGGAGGAACGGGAATTCCCAATGAGGTCATCTCTGCGAGGTTCGCACCCTTGCCGCCAAGGATGTTCTTCATACCAGCGTTTCCTTCGGAATCGCCAGCCGCAAAAAAATAAACAAACTTTTGTGGAATGGCTGTTTTCATGCCAGAGCCAGTAGTTGTTGTTTGTGTGTGCATTTTTGTCTCCTGTTATGCGCCCCCCACAAGACCATAGGAGATGCTGCGACATCAAGGATTTTCGTGAACACTTCCGGCAATTTAGCGCCTTGTTCCCTAGAGCATTTGCTAAAATGCCTGCTTGAAGTCAAAAAAACTGCCAGCACAAAATTTCAAGGCAAGAATCTCAAACACAGAGCTTCTATTAATTCGCGTAGAAGTTCTTAAGTCTCTTCATGATGTATTCGTTGAGACCTTCCATGGGAACGCGCTCTTGCAACATGGTATCGCGATGACGAACCGTCACGGCTTTGTCGTTCAAGGTATCAAAGTCGACCGTCACGCAGAACGGCGTCCCGATCTCATCCTGGCGACGATAGCGCTTACCGATAGAGGCCGCTTCATCGTAGGTCACATCGAAGTCCGCGGCGAGCTGATCACGCAATTGATTTGCCGGCACGGCGAGCTCCTCTTTTTTGGAAAGCGGCAGCACTGCGACTTTCATTGGTGCGATGTCTGGATGGAAACCCATTACCACACGAACGTCTTCACTGCCCTTTTCGTCAGACGTGATTTCTTCGCGGTATGCATCGCACATGAACGCCAAGATCAAACGGTCGCAACCAACCGCGGTCTCGATGACGTAGGGGATGTATTTTTCCTTGCTCACTTCATCGAAGTACTCCAATGACTTACCTGAGAATTTTATGTGTTGTGACAGATCGAAATCGGAGCGATTGTGGATGCCTTCCAACTCACTAAAGCCCATTGGGAACTTGTACTCCACGTCGACCGCCGCCTTCGCGTAGTGAGCCAGCTTCTCGTGCGGCTTAAAGTTCAAATTTTCTTTTTTAATGCCGTACTTCAAATAAAACGCCATGCGTGTTTCTTTCCACTGATCAAAGAAACCTGAGTCCGTGCCTGGCTTCACGAAATATTGCATTTCCATTTGTTCGAACTCGCGCGTACGGAAAATAAAATTTCCCGGCGTGATTTCGTTACGGAATGACTTGCCAATCGCCGCAATACCAAACGGCACTTTGTAACGAGAGCTCTGTTGGCAGTTCAAGAAATTCACGAAGTGGCCTTGGGCGGTCTCGGGGCGGAGATAAATCACACTGCCGGAATCTTCCACCGGACCCATGTGCGTTTTAAACATCAAGTTGAAGCTGCGCTCTTCAGACAAGTTCTTGCTGCCGCAATTCGGGCATTTCTTTTCATTGATGTACGACTCTGTGTTGTCAGCACGGAAACGTGTCTTACACTCTTTGCAGTCGACCAAAGGATCCGAGAAGCCATCGACGTGCCCCGAGGCTTTCCACACCATGGGGTGCATCAGGATCGCGGCATCAAGACCGACAATGTCGTTTCTGCGGGTCATCGCATTCCACCAAACACGTTTTACATTTTGCTTCAGAATTGAACCCAAAGGTCCATAGTCCCAGCACGAAGCCAAGCCTCCGTAGATCTCACTACTTGGAAATACAAAACCACGACGTTTGGATAGTGAAACGAGAGTACTTAAGTCCTCGAGATGTTTGATTTTCATGAAATCCCCTATGGCGGAAAAAAAGCTCTCTCTTTGGGTAACATTGCCCCCTAGACCAGTCAAGAAATCAGACTTGTGTGACGGGAGGGGTTCACGGAAAATAGAAGAAGTAATTCCAGGATGGAAAATGAAGAATAACGCAACATATTACAAGTCTCTCGTCGTCTTCGGTGCGGCGATTTTCATCATCATGATGATTCTCTCTCCAAAGGGCTACACTGAATCCGCGAGCAAAATCAAAACCAGCGAAGACAAAATCCGCCAAGACATGATCGTGATCTCTCGGCAACTGGGGGTGACTTGTTCAGAGTGCCACAACATTCAGAATTTCACGTCGAACGAAAAGAAAAGTTTTAAGGTCGCTAAAGATCATATGCGCATCGTAGAAACCCTGCGCAGCAACGGCTTTGATGGCAAAAAAGGTCCCGAAGCCAGCTGCTACATGTGTCACCAGGGTGATCTTCGCCCGGACTATAAAGAAACTGCCGAGAAATAATTAATAACTTGTCGGTTTGACCACGAACTCATAGGTCGTGGCTTCAGACTTCTTAAGGCCCGCGGACTCGGCCCACGCAGTGATGCGATAACGTCCTGGCTTCATGGCTTTGTCTAAAATCACTTCCTTGGCATTTTTCGAAGTGAATTTATCAACCGGAATCCATTCGTCACCAAAAAAGTACCGATACTCGAGGGTCCCGACGGTGTCGGCAACGGTAGAAGTCGCTTTCCAGCGAAGAGTCGGCACTCCTTTGGTTTGCGGCAAACGGTGAGTTTTTAGTTTCGGATCCGTCACGTCCGGCACTTCTTCAAAGGCGAACACCGGTTTTTCAAGCTGCACAGTTTCGATCACGGCTTGCCCAGGCAAGGTCACGGGCTCCGACTCAATGCCATCGGCCCCCACGGAAGTCAGTGTTGCCGTATAGGTGCCGGCTTTCAGGTGGGTCTTATAGGCAAAGCCTTTAATAAGTTCTTCACAAACACTCTGGCCGTTTTGATCAGTCACCTTCACGCGAAACTGCGTTGCCCCTGGAGCTTCGCCCCAATGCCACATCACCTCGCCGGTCAAAGTTTTCGGATCAATCACGCCCTTCGTAGCAACTGCTTTTTCGGGGAGCTTCGCCGGCTTTGGCTGTACAGTGAACTCGGTTAAGACCGACCACTCCCCATAGACTTTCCGGTCATCCGCCACGCGGCTACGGACTTTGTATCTTCCGACTTTGAATTTAAATTTGAAGACATTGTTCGGAGATTTAAACACCGCAAGGGTTTTTCCCTCGTAGTTTTGAAATTCCGTCTCATAGAACTTCGCTCCCGCGATTCTTTCCCATTCAAGTTCTACCGGAACTTTCTCGCTTTCAACCGCCAAGTGATGGGCCGTCGGCGCCGGTGCCGGTGCCGGGACCGGGGCTTTCTCTTCGGCCATCGCCGCCCAAGCCAGCAAGAGCGGAAAAAGAACGCTACTTCTTAGGAGCTTCATCGAGATCCTCTTTACCTTGGGGAGGCAAAGACTGCTTCGCCAGGCGGAGCGCCAAGTTCATCGCGTTGGTATGATCGATGGTAATCTTATTTGAGCCCAGCGCATACTCCATCGCGGCCTGGAAATTCTCAGGGGCTTTCGGGCCATAGGCGAAAACCTTCGGCACGAGATTCAAAGAATCAATCACTGAAAGGCCCATGCGTTTATCCGCGCGCAAAAAAGTATAGAACTTCTCGAAAGAATCATAAAGGCCGCCGGGAAACTTCGGCGTGTGGTCCACGATCTTTAACGCCAATTCCGCGCACTGGCGCAGTGGCAACGCCGCCTTGTCATTATGGGTGCAAAACTTCACAAGCTTGATAAAGTCCTCGCGCACATCTTTTGCTTTTCCTTCGTAATCACGCGAGAGCTGAAAGCTGACTTTATAGGCCGTGGCGAAGTCAAAATCGAGAACACTTTCAAGATACATCTTCGCGAACACTTCGTTGAAGTTGTTCAAGCGCTCATCATCTAAAACCGCAAAATCCAAACCGACTTCAACGGCTTTGGTGAGAGCCACGCCGGTTTTCTTCATCATCTCATAGGCCTTAAAGAAACGATTTGCCGAACCATTGCAGCCTTTGCTGATTTGCAATGAGAGGCGTGCGCCTTTTTCTTCACCAAGCGCAAGATCGCGGTCTTGCATCAATCCTTCGTAGGCTGTTTGAAACTCCTTGAAGCTCTCGCACGCTTTGCTTTTGTTACTAAAAGCCGCCGACAGATCCACGCCGCCGCTATGCGGACCGACCGTGTAGGTGTTCTCGCGCTCTTGCGGGGATTTTACCTCCACCGCCGGAGCACGCATAACACAGAGAAGACTGATGAGGTAAATTGCCGTCTGCAGGGCCTTCATCAGAAGCTCCAGTTGGCGCTCAACTGCGGAGTGAACTCTTTAGTGTCTTTGTGATACTGCCAGTCAAAACCAACGAACGGAGTGTAGATTTTGCGCTTATACTCAAGTTGCTTGTTCCAGTTATCGACATAGCGGTTGCTGAACATCCAAGGCAGGAACGAAGCCACTAAACCAACTGCGGCATAAGTACGCACATCGCCATTGGCTTGTGACGCCACGGCGATATTCGCAAGACCATTCAGAGTGACAGAGACCGTGGTCAGCATGTTAATCAAATGCGCCGGCTTTTCAAGGGCCTCTTCCGCCATGCGCTCGCGCAAAAGTTCGCTGCGTTTATCCGTCGTTTTCATTGGCCTAATGCGTTTGTAGGCATCGCCATACAGGTCACTTTTAATGAGGTAAACCGAAAGCCCCAAACCTCCGATTCCGACCGCCATCGCGGCCATCGCCAGGTTATCGCTGTCTTTTTTTTCTTGATCTAAAATGACGTTGTCTTTGTAATTTCCGCGCAAACGATTCCCGGCCAAAACAGTTGCAATTGATGAAACTTGGTAGGGCCAAAACGCCACCCAGCCGTAGTCTTTTTCATTTTGAGTTTCCATGGCCAGGCGATCCGACGCGCGGGGAACCACTTGCAACTCCGGATAATCGAGGCCTTTTAAGATATCATCGTCCTTGCTTTCACGCGGTGGAATCACCACGCTCTTGGAAGCTTCTTTTGCGGATTCTTTGACGGTAGCCGCTTCTTTTTTCTCTTGTGCCCAAGCCAACTGGGCAGAAAGGACCAACGACAGGACAACACCGAAAGACACAGCTCTTTTCATACACTTCCCTTACGTGTTTGAGTATTTTTCCTTTCTAGCATAGACGAGGAAGGCGGGAGTGGGTACTGGACCGGAGACCAAACGTGGCTTTGGTAAGAGTTTTATTTTCTCGAGAGAATTGTTTTGAACGCCGTCTCTAAAAACTCATGTGAATCGGGCTCAGAAGCTTTCAGCATGCCCTGATAGGCTTTGGTAACATCGACGAGGCTGGCGCCCGCCGGCAGGCCGAGCACCTCATATGCGTCCCAAGTGTGGCCATTATAATTAAATAAAATATTAAGATCTTTGCTTTCACCGCTCGGAAGTGGTGTTTCTTCGAGGTACTTCTGATAGCGCGGGTGACTGTAGCGGCCACTCTGGGTTCTTACCCCATTCCGGTTTTTTTGCAATACACCGCCCGGGTTTTGATTCCCCTCCTTCATTTTAAGCCGAGTGGTCTTTTTAGACGATCCTCGCCGCCCAGCGAGAAACCAGATGATAAAGAACGATAAAATAGCGATGTTGATAAGCAAAAACTGTTGGCTATTCACTTAATTTTTATTATTGGTGTTGAGCGCTTATTTAGCAAGTAGGAGTTCTCAATGGCCACCCCTAATCCTTTCGACCAACAAGTCGCTATTCCTGGAGTTAAACACATTATTGCTGTGAGTTCGGGCAAGGGAGGCGTCGGCAAAAGCACGGTTGCTGCAAATCTAGCCACGGCCCTTGGGCAGAAGAATAAGGTTGGACTGCTGGACGCTGATATCTACGGCCCGAGTATTCCGCGCATGTTAGGTTCTTTGAATCAAAAACCGGGCATCAATTCCGCCCAACGCCTCGAGCCGGTTCAAAGATACGGTATCAAATTGATGAGTATTGGCTTCTTGATCGATGAAAATGCCGCCGTCGTTTGGCGTGGTCCTATGCTCTTTAAAGCCATGGACCAATTCCTGCGTGACGTGGAATGGGGTGAACTGGATTACCTCGTGGTCGATCTTCCTCCCGGCACGGGCGACGTTCAACTGTCGTTAGCACAAAAAGTACCGGTCGCCGGGGCCGTGATGGTCTGCACTCCGCAGAACGTAGCCCTCACCGATGTCAAACGTGGCGTGGATATGTTCCAACGCGTGGGCATTCGCATGCTCGGGCTGGTTGAAAACATGTCTTACATGATCAACCCTGCAAATGGCGAAAAGATTCAGATGTTTCCTAAGGGAGAGCTCGAATCTTTCATGGCTTCAAAAGAAATTCCGAAATTGGGCGAGATTCCGTTCAACCCGTCTGTGGGGCTTTCTTGCGAAGCCGGTATTCCGATTGTTGAAAGCAACAAAAACGGCGTCGAAGCCCAGGAGTTCCTGCGCATTGCCGATCGCATTCGCGAATTGCTGCCAGTCTAGCTAGCCCATTTCCCCGCTCTCGCTACTCCTGCGCCCAGTCCGAGGATGAATCTCACTCTGAGACTCAAGCACCTGAACTTATTTGAGAATCTTCAGCAAGAAACTTTCAAAAAGACTTAGGTCTAGGTATTCTGGATTTGTTAGCGACAAGGCCCGGTTTACTTCCGCTCTGAGGGCCGGCATAAGGGGGGTTCAGAATGTTGATTCGCCATCGCGATCACAATGACAAGTCACCGAAGTGACGATGCAGTAAAAAAAGTTAGACTCTAGTTTTCGAGAAATACTCAACCCAGGATATCTTAATAGGAGGTTCCTAGCGGTCATTCTCTAAGGATTTAGATCCTTCTTTTGCCTCAAGGTAAACCATCGGAAACGGTGGGGCACAAAGCTACAGGGACTACAGCTCGTACACTTAAGAGCCAAGTCAGCCAGTCTGCCAAAGGTAATGAGTCACCCGAGGAGTAGGTGAGCAAATGGAAGGTCAAGTTTCTAAAAATTCTATCACGGATTGGTTTCATTCCCCTAGCCTATGAGTTATTAGGATTATTTCTCATAGGCACTTTTTTTTGCCTATCCAGACACTACGGTTCAGCCAAAGTCTTCTTCAGCAATGCCAGAAACTCCTCTGCCGAGCTATCGTAACCTTCGACTGTTTTCAAAATTTCGCCCTCTTTATTCAGCAAAATAATATTATTCGAATGAACATAGGCGCCACCCGCTAAGCGTTTGTATTGGACGCCCAAAAGGCCCGCAAGCTCCGCCACGGTCGTTTTATCGCCACGATAGATATTCCACTGCGCCGAAGTGATTTTGTATTTTTTCGTAAAGGCCTTTAAAGCCTCTGGAGTATCCCGCTCATGATCAAAAGAAAACAAATCCACCCCAACCTTTTCAGCCTCTTTCGCTGACAGCTTCGACAAGAAATGCTTCACATCCCCCACCAGCATGGGGCAGGCGGAAGTGCACTGGGTGAAAACCATCGAGACGATCCGCACCCGGCCCTTGAGATTGGCAAAGGGCTCCGTTTTGCCGTCTTGATTGGTCCACTTTCCCTGCAGGTGATACACCGAATTCGGACTCAGCGCCTGGGCACTGAAAGAAATAAGTAACAAGATGGCTACGCCAAATGATTTCATGGCTGAATATCCTTTCCACAACGAAAACCTAAATTCTCGGTGACGTAATTTCCTTTAAGACTGCTCCGAAACGCAAACCGCATGAAGGTCGCATACTCCTCCGTCGAGGCCGCGCCGAGGGAACCACTGCCGCAAAAAAGGTTTTTTTCGCGGCTATTGTCCGAGCGTGAGTCCCCTTTGATCATCACCGAGGCATAATCCTCAACCCACTCCCAAATCAGCCCGTGCATATCATACACGCCGAATTTATTAGCTTTGCCGGTCTTGACCGCGCCGAGTTGCGAGTTCGGACGCCCGTACCATTCCAGGATTTTTTCCGCATGGGCGGGATTTTCACTGTCGCTCGCATACTCCCACTCGTTCACCGTCAATAAACGCTTGCCCTTGGACTCGCAGTACTTTCTTGCGGCAAACCAGGAGACCGAAACCACCGGATAGCTTTCCTTACCGGCAGGGATCGTCTCCGCATTCGGCCAGCCCTGCAGATAATTCGTGGTCGCAAAAACTGTCGGTACCGCCGCCTTTTTCCATTCAGGATTTTTCTTTACAAACTCCAAATAGTCTTTGTTAGTGACTGGGAATTTATCAATAAAAAAGGAACTCACCGGGGCGAATTCCTTTTGGTCTTTTTCTTTATAGAACAATTTATAAGCGCCGGCCTTTACTTCGACCATGCCCGCCGGGAGTGGCTCCGCCGCCACCTTGCCCGCAAGTAGGAGAGTAAAAATCAGCGCCGGGAGCTTCATAACCTATTTCCCGCGAAGGGCTTTGACTTCTTTCATATTTACAAGGTCCCCTTTGTTGCCCCATGAGTTGCGCACATAAGTCAGAACATTGGCAACATCGTCGTCACTCAAGCCCAACGCCGGCATCACCCCATTGTAAACTTGACCATTCACTTTCACGTCGCCAGTCAAGCCGTTGAGCACGACACCGATGGCTCTCTTCTTATCTTTCATCAAGAAATCAGATTTTGCCAGTGGTGGGAACGCATTTGGGATCCCCTCTCCTTGCAATTGGTGGCAGGCCGCGCAATTTTGTGCGTAGACAGTTTTGCCGACTTCCATGCGCTGAGCAAAAGTTTTCTCAGTGATTTCTTCTTTTTTCTCAGCCACTGGGATTTCCTGGATCGCCCCGCCTTCTGGCAGATAGATTCCGTCCTCAGTTTTTCCACTGTAGATGGTTGCATCTTTGTCCCCTTCGACTTTCAACATTCCCAAGGCGCCTTTGTTAAACGCACGGAAGATCGAGTGGTCGACCAGAATGTAAGTCGCAGGAATCTCAGTTTTGAATTCAACAATCGCAGAACCGCCCGCCGGGATTAAAGTCGTTTGCACGTTTTTCTGGTTCGGGATGATGCCGCCCTCAGTGTAAACCTGATCAAAAATCTCACCGATGACATGGAATGAAGAAACCAAACTCGGTCCACCGTTGCCGACGAACATACGAATGGTGTCTCCCGCCTTTGCTTTCAGGGCGTTGTCATTGGTAATAGCGCCGACGGAACCGTTGAAGACCACATAATCCGGCTGCTCTTTCACCGCTTTAGTCATGTCAAACGGCTGCAGGCCACGGGCGCCGTATTTGCCTTTGGTATAGAACTCGCTCTGAAGAACATAGAATTCCTTGCTCACTGGTGGCAGACCTTTTTCAGGCTCCACCAAAATCAGGCCATACATTCCGTTTGCAATATGCATCCCGACGGGAGCCGTCGCGCAATGGTAAATATAAAGACCCGCATTGAGTGCACGGAAAGAAAAGGTTGAGCTGTGACCTGGGGCTGTGAAGGAGCCTTCCGCCCCTCCCCCTTGGCCAGTCACCGCATGAAGGTCAATATTGTGCGGCATTTTGCTGCTAGGATGGTTGGCTAAAGTAAAATCGACATAGTCCCCTTCACGAATACGAATGAAAGGTCCCGGAACCGAGCCTCCGAAAGTCCAAAAAGTGTAGTCAACTCCGTCGGCCAGTCTTTTAACAACTTCCTTTGTTTCAAGATGGATTTTCACACGTGCTGGTTTTTTCCTGGTGATTGGTGGTGGAACGTCCGGGGCATGTGTTAAGACAGCCTTTTCCACAGGTAAAGAGTTAATATCGATTTTTTCAGCACTCCAAGCAGTTTCCAACGCTAGAATGACAGCAACCGACGAGACAAGTTTCAGGGTTTTCATTTGAGCCTCCGATATCTATAGATTAATATAGTATGTGTAAGTGCAAATTGATTTGAATCAAATTGTTTAGATTTCGTTCCATCTGGACCACCTCAGGAGAGAGCTTGTGACAAAAAGTCCCAACCCCGCCCTTTTTAAAACCCGCCCCACGGATCATTGTCCCATCTGCTCGACCCAAGAAGAGACAGTGACCAACCAGATTCTGAAGACCCTTCAGCATAAGACCTACCCTAAAGGAACAATTGTTTTTAGCCAAGAGCAAGCCAGCAGCGGACTTTTCCTGGTCTACAAAGGTACCATCAAAGTGTCGCGCATTTCTCCTGCGGGAAAAGAAATTATTATCGAGATTTTGGGTTCTAGAAAGACTCTGGGCGAAAGCAGTCTCTTTGGCCAAGGCCAGCACTCCGATACGGCCGTCACCGCCGAGACTGCGGAACTGTTTCTCATCCCTAAAGATGATTTCAAAAAACTTCTGGCAGATCATCCTCAACTTTATCAAAATGTTCTCCACAGCCTGGTTCAATGGATGGATAAGCTCAATGCAGTGATCGAGAATATCAATATTTCGTCCGCTAAGGATAGAATTTATGCCTATCTGATGAAAATGCAAAAAGAACAACAGCGAACCCTGATCCATCTCACTGGCAAAAAACACGAAGTCGCGTTGATGTTAGGACTTCGTCCCGAGACCTTTTCACGCACGCTGGCGGAACTCGAAACCGAGGGGTTGATTAAAATGAATCACAAACAGATTCAGATTTTGGTCAGCAAAGAAACTTAGATCTAACAATCAATTGCTAGGCGTTATGCCACCGACTTCAGACGCAAAATCTTGGGCAGAAACACGCCTCCCCAGACGAGCAGCCCTAGAATCCAGGCATACGATGCATAGACAAGATGCGACTGGTAAATATGGGGAGCAAATCCCGCCGACAAACGCGTAAGCCCCGCAAGAATCACCAGAAGCGCGCCAAAGAGCAATGCCTTGGAGTTCTTTTCGAGGCTCATGTCATGCTTGCCATGGGACAAACACACTCGAGTCGCGATCATCAAAGTCATGAGCGCAAGGCCGGAAACAAAGACCACGTGCAGAAGATGAATACGATAGTCCGGAAACAAAGCGACGCCCCATTGTCCCAGAACAAGAAACCAAGCCGAGCCCCACAGCCAGAAGGCTTGACGGTCCTTACGTTTCGGCCGCTTGTGCAAATGCCAGAAATTAAACCCAATCACCGAGAACACGACCGCCCGCAAAACATTCGCCGTTTGAAAGTGATAAAATACTTCCAAGATGTAGGTCATAAAAAAGATCACGGCTAGCGCCACAAACACTCTTAGCTTCGGCGGCAGACGTCCCTCCAAGGGCATCGGCGCCCATCCCAGCAAAGCCGGAATCAGCCGGCTGCCGACCCCCATCACCAACGAAAGAATATACGCCTGAAGAAAAAACAACCGTCCGAGATTAAAAATATTCCCGGGAACATCCATGACTTCAGCGCACAACAAGACTCCATTTCCGACGAGGCCCGAAATCAAACCGAATCCCACGAACACGAAGGCATCCGGAGGATTGATCTTGCGGGCCAAAAAGCGACGGCCCAAGAACTGGATCAAAAATAAAAACAGAAGAAGATCAACGACATAGAAAAAGGTCTTTTCCGCAATCACCGCACCGACAAGAAGCAAGGCTATCAAGCCCTGGGCGGCGATGTGTTCCCACTTTTGCGGCCCAAACGACTCCGTAAACCGCGGGGCCGCCGTCATTAAAAATCCGCACACAAAACAGAGAAAGAAGCCTCCCATCATGATTTCCGGGTGAAACAGGCCCGGATACACGCTCCACTGGTGGGGGAACAAAATCCAGAGCAAAACGCCCCAAATCCCCAAAATCCAGCCAGCCGGAAAAAAGTACCTGTAACCGTCAAGTTGCACTGATGCACCCATAAAAACCTCATTTCAAAACCAATGTATCAGATCGGTTCACAGGTCGTACATGATCGAGGTCAAAAAAAGATCAAATGATAAAAGAATGGAAAAATATGACCTGGATCATATTTTCCCGGTTCAGGTTCAGGCATTCTAATAACAAGGAGGCCCAAAATGCCTGACCAATCGATCTTGCGTAAACTACAAAGTTTTGATTATTTTCAGAAGCTTTCAACGCTCGATCTTGCCGCCATTGCCTCTCATACCGATTTGATTCATGTCAACCACGGCCGGACTTTGTTTAAAGAGGGGGCGGCGATTGAGGCCGTCTATCTTATTTTGTATGGATCTTTTAAAATTCAGCAAAAGGCCCGCAATGAAGATGCCGCGGTTTTCTATTTTTTGAGCCGTGGAGATTTTCTCGGAATCGCCATGGCCGGCCTCAGCCATCCATTTTATCCGGCTTCGGCCATCGCCAATGAAGAGAGCGCGGTTCTTAGACTGCCGTTAAAATTTTATAACGACATTTTTTTGCAGCACCCTTCGCTGAGAGAGGTCATCAATCGGCAGATTTCAGATCGCTTTTTTGAGTTTCAAAATGACCGCTGCATGACCAAGGCGCTGACACCGCAAAAACTGGCGGATCTTCTGCTGCGCACGTTGGACCGGCAGCCGAAAGAGCACGGCCATCGCATCCATATTCCTCTCACCCGCTATGATATGGCTCGGAAAATCGGCTCACAAGCCGAGACGGTCATCCGCTTTATCAGCGAATGGACGAAGCGCGGCTGGATTCGCACGGAAAACAAACATATTGAAATTATCAACCGCGCCAAGCTCGAGGAGGTTCTCAATGAAAAATGTTCTCGCAGATCTTCGCGAACAACATCAATTTATTCTGCAGCGGCTCGAAGACCCTGATGGCTTGGTTGAGCTGATCCGGTTTGTTGAGGAGGTCCATCATCCTCTGGAAGAAACCGCTCTCTTCCCACTGATCAGCCAGGCCCCTTGGATCTGCCGTGGCGGTCCTCGTTGCACATTACACATGGGGATCCGGCTGGAACAAGATCCGCTAGGTAGAATTGAAAGGCATCTCTTGGACTATTCGCGAAAATCTGGCTGGGTGCCGACACCATTTACAAACCCACCGTGGCTGACGCCGCAAAATCCCCTGAGCGTGCCGATGGAAGAGCACGCAGTCAGTCATCGCCTGTCGGAGGCTCTGAAAGAGCTTTGCAAAGATCGTGAGAAACCCCTCGCGCGCGAATTCTTTCCGATCCTTTATAGCGACTTCTGTGAGTTGATGAAAATGCACATCGACAAAGAGGATCACTGCCTCTTTGTCATGTGCGAAATGAATTTGAAATAGGCCGGTACTAAGACCCGCAGAAGCCGCAACAGCCTTCTTTAGCTTTTTTGGTTAGGCGCAAACGCCAGGTTTTTGGGCCTTGCTCCAAATATTCAAAAGCGAACTGCTCCGGACGGACTTCCTGAAACTGCCTTAAAAGTGGAATGGGGTCGTGATTATTAACGATCACAAGACTGTCGCCACTTTCTAAATTATCAAAGCTTTGGAAAATAAAACTGTGCCGCTCCCGAGGTGGGATTGTTTGTGCTTCGATGACGAATTCTTTCATTTGAGACTCCTATGATACTTTTTAAAAAAGCATACAGGGCGCCCAATGCATCTTCCTTGATCAGAATCAATTTCTTGAACTTTAGGCTCGAGGAGAGCCTTAGCCCTCCCCGATGCTCCGTAGAAAACTAAGCCTTCTTATTCCAAGAAGCGCACCAACCGTTTCCAACAACCAATTTGCCGGCAAAAATAGTGCAAGTGCCGACTTCTTTACCATTGCGATCTTCTTTTTTCGTGTAAAAGCCGCATGTGGAGCACTTATTCCCTTTGGCATCAGCCGCTTTTGTATGGTCCTCAGCGTATTTCACGGCCTTTGCCACGGAATCATTGGGATCAACCATTGGCATCGCACCGGCTGCCTGGCCGCCACTTTGTGCAGGACCCGCTTTGCGTCTTTTTTCTTCAGCCGCAGCTTTGGAACCGAAAACAGTATTCAAAACAGCCGGTGCCACCAAGGTGACTCCCGCAAGTGAAGCGGCCGCTTTGAAAAACTCACGACGATTTAAACTTTTAGTCATTCTATAGCCTCCATTTAGTCTTTTCCCCTATCCTAGGACTTTTCATTTGGTTTTCAATTATAAATTGCACAAAACCTAACCGCGCTGCGCGCCAACAGAAATAAAAAAAGCCCCGCAGGGCCTTTTTATTTCTATATGCCACTTTTCATATGTGCACTTATTCAGCAGCAACCGCCTGAGGGATAAAAATCTTTGCCCCCACGTACAACTTTGAAGGGTTCAACTTTTTATTCGAATTCTGGATTGAAGCCAACGACACTTTGTATTTGCCTGCGATACTGGCGAGGTTATCGCCTTTTCTAACAACGTGGTACTTGCTCTTCAAAGCCACGCGGTTTTTCGCAGTCGCCGGCATACGTTTGGCACCATCGTTTAAAGAGTTCTCGGTGTTGCCCGGAATCGACAAACGGATACCGACTTTCAACATACGGCCACGGCGGATGTTATTCGCGCGCTTCAACTGATTAATGCTGACGGAGTACTTCTTCGCAATGGAAGACAATGTATCACCAGACTGAACCGTATAGAAACGACTATTGCCCACGACCACGTTCTCCGGTGTCACAGAGGACGATGGCTTAGCCTCTGTCTTTTTTCTCGCAACAACACTGCGCTTAGGAGCCACCGGAGTCCGGTCAGGGACATAGAGCTTCATGCCGATTTTCAAGCGCTTGCCCTTTGGAATGTCATTGAGGTCACGAAGATACGCCACGGTCGTCCGGTACTTACGAGCGACCGTGTGGAGAGTATCACCTCGGCGAATACGGTAAACTTCCGTGTCGCCTGCATCGGCAATAAATTCCGCTTTTTCCACGATACTCTCGTTCGCGGCCACCGTGGCTTGTTCCAACATTCCTGGCGGAATACGAAGCTCTAACTTATTGTCCGCCGCCAAAGGAGCGATCTCGCCCTTGAACTTTGGATTCAAATCTTTGAAATCTTCGTAGTTGATCCCCATTTTTTCGGCCATCACACGAAGGTTCACTGGCTTATCCAACTTCGCATGGTCGAATTCGATGGGAGTCATGTAGTCGATTTCGCCGAAGCCATACTTATTAGGGTCTTTGGCAATCAACTTCGCGGCGATGAATTTGGGAATATAGTGAATCGTTTCTTTTGGGAAACGCTTTTTCTTTGCAAGCTCCCAGAAGTCACGCGTGTAGTGATTCATCACTTCACGTTTTACACGGTTTTCACCCACGTTGTACGAAGCCATGGCCAAGTACCAAGAGCCGAAAACGCTGTAGAGACCTTTAAAGTACTCCGCCGCTGCTTGAGTGGCCAAAACCGGGTCTTTACGTTCGTCCAACATCGTATTGATTTGCAAACCATAGCGTTTTCCAGTTCCGCGGATGAACTGCCAATAACCAACGGCTGCCGCGTGCGACCGCGCCTGGGTATTGAAACCAGATTCGATCAAGGCAATGTAGAAAAGATCTTCAGGCAGACCATTGTCTTTCAAAACTTTTTTCATGAGCTTTTCATAACGAGTAGAACGAGCCAAATAGCGTTCCATATGGCGGCGGCCACGGCCTTGGAAATATGAAATCCATTGTTCAACCAATGGGTTTACTTCCGTAGGAATTGATTCCAACTCTTGGTCGACAACTTGAGGCCCTTCAGCATCTTTCACGCGGAAAGAATCGAGGTCTTTCAACGGTGTGGCATCGCCGTCTTTTGTCGTCGCAGCTGTTGACCCGTTGGTCGCATCTGGCGCGGTCGGATTGTGAGCACAAGCGCTCAAGAACGCCAGGACCAAGGTCAGGGTAATATACTTCCGCATGAATCCTCCAAGTAATTTCCAGGCTACAAAAAGGACTCGGGATTATCAATAAAACATCACTTGATAATTGCTTTTTTGCTATGCAAGTCCTGCCAAAGGACCAGATTCCAATCAACTTTCATGGAATCCAACAATTTATACAGCAACGTGTTTCGCAGAATGGCTTTGATATAAAAGCTTGTTTCGCTCCACGGAAGCTCGTCAAACCAGATTTCGTCCATCGGATTTGAAGAGGGTGTTGTCATTAGATCCTTCACTTCATCGCGCGCTTCCGCGAATATTTTCATCTTCGTAGGTCCCGCGTTGTAGGCTCCCAGCGCGAAGGGCACGCTACCACCGAATTGATCCAGCATCATCGAAATGTAGGTCGTGCCGAGAGGAATATTGATCTCCGGGCGGAACACATCTTCAGGAATATCGATTTTTTTAATCCCCATCCGGCGCGCCACTTCTTGCGCTGTCGGTGGAATCAACTGCATGAGACCTTGCGCGTTGGACGTCGATTGCGCGCGGATCCCAAAAGCGCTCTCTTGACGAATGAGGCTGCGTACCAAAATCGGATTTAAGCTATATTTCTTAGCTTCAGCATCAATCCATGGCCCGAAGGCCTTCGGATAAATGAATGATAAGGCCTCAGGACTGCGCAGAGAGTTTTCCAAGTCCATGGCGTCACTCATCCAGCGAATCGCTGCCGGAAACTGATTGCTTCGCGACATGAATTTTGCGTAGTGATACTCAATCCATGGATTTTTTACGACGGGTAAAAGCTGGATTTCTGCCTGCGCCTCCAGCAGCCAGCCGGCCTTCGTGAGCCCCTTAAAACGGCTCCAGGCATTTTTCTGTTCTCCTGAAATCCACATCTCGTCCATGTTCGCAGGGATCGTGGTGCCCGCGTTGGGCCACACGTACTCACCTTTGTTTCCTTCCGCGGTCAAACGGAGGCCGTAGTAGGAAAATGGATACCGCGCCACCAAAGCTTTTGCTTCGGTTGCCGCACGTTCCTTTTCTTTATCAATACTTTCTAAGCTGCGAACGAGCCAGTAACGGGCTTGCAAATCATAGCGGTCTTTTTTCTGGGCCAACAGTTTTTCAAATTGGGATTTCGCCGTGCTGAAATTTTTCAAACGAAGACTGATAAGCCCTGAACGCAGCATGGCCTCCGCCGATTCATCCGTGCCGGCATGAAATTCAATCAACTTTGAAAAATGCATTTGTGCCCGTTCATACTGCCCGACCATGTGGGCGGAACGGCCCGCGATCCAGTACAACACGGTCGCCTGCTGGCTGTGATGAAGGTCTTTCAATGCACTTTCGGCAAAGATCAGGGCTTGGTCATAGTCCGCGCGCCGATGCAGGGTTTGCGCCCACTCCGCACGCCGAAGTGGATCGATTTTTTCAAGCTCGGCAAAACCCTTTTCATCTTTTTCATCACTCGGACTGCCTTCAAAAACCTGCTGATAGATTTCAAACGGCTTATCACGCAGGCCTCGAGCCACTTTACTGCCCGCATACTCCGTTTGAATTATAACGGACGTTTTTAACGCCCCCATCAAGTCGCCGGCTTTAAGGCTTTTACTCATTTTCTCTTCGAGCGCCGCCTCAGCGCCTTCATTTTCGAGCACGCCCTCGATTTGCGGTGACGTTGTATTGAATTTCAAAGACAGCGCGTTTTTCACCGCTTCAAAGCGATCGCGCGTCGGCTTACTTTCACGAAGCTGCAAGCTTTGCTCATAGTAAAACAGAGCCTTGCGGTTGTCTTTTTTCTTTTCAGCAAACTCCCCAGCGTAGAAAAGCAAAGCCGCACGCGCCTCTTTGGGGATTTGCTCGGTGTAGTCTAAAAGCTCATTCACGCGCGCCGGTGTGCGGTTGACTTCTAGCAAAGTCATTGAGGCCGCAATATAGTCCTGCCACAAAGCCACACGCCAGGGGCCGCTCCTCACGAGCTCTTTGTGTTTGTGAACCCACTCTACGGGCTTCGCGAGTGATTTCTTATCTTTCGCGCCCTCGCTGTTCTTGATTTCACAGCGGATCCAACTGCTCGCGATCCAGCCTTGGAGATCTTTATCGCCACTGATGACTTTCGTCCCCAAAGCGCCACATTCTTTCCAGCGTTTTTTGATTTCAAAAAATTTCATGCGTGAAAGAACAGGCAAACTGGATTCTTTCACCTTGGGGTCCACGTCATACAGATTCATCGCCGAGAGCTTCGACAGCTCTTTTGTTAAATTCACTTTCTGCGCTTCTCGACCGGTCGCAAGGACCATTTGGGACCAAAAGACGACACCCACTACCAAACTAAATTTTAATTCACAAAAAGCCATACCCGCCTACTTCTGTTCAAAAGTGTACAGTTCATGATCCAAAGCTTCGCCCACTTTTAACAGATTATCAGGCGGAAAAGGCAGCTTTTCTCGACGCTTTTCCAGGGGCCCGCTGTAAACCCACTTCACCTGGTCTTTCGGCAGGCTGTCAACGGCTTCCGATTCTCCGTCATAAACGCGGTTCACCAAGGATTCTCGCGCCGTATAGTTGTAACCGTGCGACCAAACGTGCCCCGGGTAACCCAGGAATAATTTGTGTCCCAGAAGCATCACAGGATGATCGTAGGCCGGCGTTATCATCACCGCTTCATTTACATCGCGGTCCTTCAAAAGGACACCGGCCTTGTTGACCTCGCGCTCTGATCCCCATTGAATGCCGCGAGAATAAATCGGTAGCGAGCGCATGAACACGATGAAGCCCGGAATTAAGCAGAAACAAACCAGCGCTTTAAACCAGCGCTGGCGTTCGTACCACAGAAAGTCCGTGAGTCCCATAAGCGCAAAAATATAACACCACACCAGAAGCTTGATGTTGTCCCAGTTCCACGGCGCCAGAATCAGATGCGAAAAAAGCATGAATAACACAAAAGACATCGCCGTCGGCACAAAAAGATTCCATTTCTTTTGACGCGCAAAAGCCACCAGTGCCGCGACCACCGCCACGATCCAGAAACCTAAGTTAAGGCTCCAGTAGGTGAAATAGTTCACTTCTGCCGGGCGGTTCCAACCGCGCCAGTTCCAGTGGATCAGGGAGTTCATGCCAACCTCTGGAATCAGGGCGTTCATCACAAACGGCAGGCCCAAAAGGCCGGCAATCACGGCCGGCAAAATCCAGACACGCAACGCACGCCGCGATAAGATCCAAAGGCCTAAGAACAAACTGACAAAGAAGAAAGTGTGCAGATGGAAAAAGCCAAGAGCCCCCCAGATAATACCGATGATGATTTTCTCGGCTAACGACGGCGCCCATTCTCCGGCAAACGACTTTTGAGCCGCGCGATAAAGTAAAACGCCCGCAGGCATTGCATACAAAAACCCACGCTGGGTCAGAAGGATCGTCAAAAAGATATTCTTAAAATCCAGCGGCTGTTGCAGCTGAAAATAGTCCGTGCTGGGGATTCCGCCGATAAAGTTGAAGTAGCCGCAGCTAAAGAACACGGCAAAAACCACCAACGGACCACCCGCGCCGTGCAAAGTAAAAAACACCACAAGCAGCGCCAGCAAAGTCACCAGCGGCAAGTGTCTCATGATATCAAAGCCGAGATTTTCCAAGAACGAATTAAAGAAATCCATTCCAAACGGATAGCGGAAGCGATAGCCGCCATAAATCGGATTCTCTGGCCAAAAGTGCAAGCCTTTAGCGATCGAACGGATCGCGCTCCAGTGGAATGACATATCACCGAGATTAAAATTATTCTGAATCCAATAGTTGCCGTCTTTAAAATACACGAGAAAAATGGAGTGGAAATAAATCCCAACAATAATCAGCGCATAAAGAAAAAATACCGGCAGACTGACCGGCGGAACCCGCAAACGCAGTTTCCAGCGTCGCGAAAGGCAAAGCGCGATGGCCGCGCCGCCCACAAGACTCACAGCACTCACGGCCGGCACTAGGTGACCAACAAGCAAAGCCCCCAAACCGCCGATAAATGCACTCAGAGATAGAAATAGCAACGAGAAGACTATCATAGAGGAGCTCCCAGGTCCTTGAGCTCCCACGAGAATCGGTTTTGGAATAAATCACGTTTCACATAAACATAAATCGGCGCATGGCTTTGGCGTACGTCCAATGTGAACACCCCATACTCGCCGGCTTTACCGGTTTCTTTGAGTTTATCTTCGACGATCTTTTGGTCTTTTGTTTCCACCATGTAGATCAACGCGCCGTCTTCAATTTTCTGACCCGCTTTGAAGTAGCTCAGATTATAAAACTTCGCAAACACGATTGGAACCGGCCAGGACTCCTCGGTGCCAACCTGCACGGTCTGTTCACGCAAGAGCGGTTGCTCCCGCACCAATTCCTGTGTTCTCGCGATGAACTCTTTCATCTGATACGTCGAATTGACGTAGACATATGGATGGGTCATATCAATCGGATTATTATAGACGATCTGATACTGAATCTTTGCTTCCCATGCACACATCCCGAAAACGACGATGCCGACCAGCGCGCGCCGCCCACCCGACCAACATGCCGTGAGGTCCTCAATCACCAGACCGCTGACAATCGCAAATGGCCAAATGATTGAGATAATGCACCAAGGGGTTTTGTAGGGAATCGCCGAGTAGATTAGCCACAAGAAAAACGTCATGACCAGATAAAAGCGGATCCATTTATTTTTAAAAACAAAGGGAATGGCCACTATGAAACCCACCAGGACCGCGAACTCGTTCACCCCCATCAGCTTTGTCCAATGCAGGAATTCTTTTTCGTGACCGCTGCCGCCGACACCGGTTTTTAACCAGGGCATCAACGCGACAAAGAAATCACGCAAACCTTTTGGATTGCCACCGAAGCCCGAATAGACGCCGATAAACAGCAGCAACATCGCAAACAGTGGTATATATACTTCACGTTTTTTGAAATTCAATTTTAAATCCGCCCACCACACCGAGTACTTCAGCGCCTTGCGCTCCGTGACCATCACCACCAGCAATGCCGGCAGCAGCGCCAGAAATAAAACGATGAAAGTTTCTTTTAAGGCCATCATGCCAAAAAGGCTTCCACCGAAAGTCCACCAGAATTTTCTAAAATCCTTTCCCACCAGGTAGTGAAACGACATAAAACCCAAGACTTGGAAAAACACAAAAGAAGACTCGTGAATCCCCGAGCGTCCGTAAAAAGACATCGCAGGGCTCGCGAGCAACAGCAAACTGGCCCAGCGGAAAGCCACGCGGTGTTTCAGCGGCCCCATCCACAGCATAAAAATCGTCAAAAAAGAAAATATCGAAGCGACAATACGCGTGCTGAGGAAATCAAAACCGGTAAAAAATTGCACAAAGTGAACCATGTAAAACATCAACGGACCGTGATAGTTGGTTGGATCGTAAGTGAAATACCCGTCCTGCCAAATTCTTTGCACGAACCACATGTTGATGCTCTCGTCGAAATGAATGGGCTTGTTATCCAGAAGAGCAAAACGCAAGATCGCCGCAAACAGCAAAAAGATGATACTAAAAATGCACGTCCGTGGTTTTTCTTTGAATTTTGCCATAATGTTTGTCATGAAATTATTCTAAGTTTTGCCAGTTAGAAGGAAAAGTGAAAAATGATTCCACGCCCACAACTCTCTCTCTGCATTCCGGTCACAAGCGACACGGAACTGATTCAAGAGTTTGTGGAAAACGTCAGTCAATTCTTTCAAAAGTTCCCCTTGCCGTATGAAATTCTTTTCGCTGTGAATCCGCATCAGGATCAAAGTCTGTCTTTACTTCAATACTTAGCCGAACGAAATCCCCATTACCGTATCGTGGAGAACAAATCCAAGCGCAGCCGCGCTCAAAATATATGCAATTTATTCTCCCAGGCGTATGGTGATGTGCTGATCGCGACGGACCTTGGTCTGGCAGCTCCGCTCAGTGAAGTGTTCAAGATGCTCGAAGTTTTCTATTCCGATAAGGAAACAGAGGTGGTCTTCGGCAACCGTTTCAAATCGAAGAAGAATCTGGAAACACTTGTCGCCGAAACAGACCCGATGGAGGACTTCTTTCGTGATGTTTTGAAGGATAAAACTCGCTGGCCGTTTGCGGACCCCTTCTGCCCGATCGCGGGCGTTCGCCGCACAAGCCTTGAAAAGATCAAAAACGATTTGAAACCCCGCGGCTGGCACTGCACGCAAGAACTTCAACGTGCCGCCCTCACGCGACAGTTGAAATACCAGGAAATTCCTATTTACCTTGGTTCCCGAAAGGGAACCAAGCCCCCGAAATCGGAGCCTTTGTATTTACTCAACTTCATTTTGTTCCGGATTTGAGTTGATTATTTTTTGCAACAGCTCTTTTGCCTGCGCCACTTGTTTTTGAACGGTGGCGGCATCTTTATAAACTCCCAGCATATCTTCCGGCGCAAAACTCATCACTTGGAAGACCTCATACTGTTTGGCGATCGCATCGCCGTACTCACGACGAAGGCTGGGCGGGATCCGCACAAGCACGCGCTCCAGTTCGAGCCCCGAAGCCTCCTGCCCCGAGATACTTCCGAGAACGAGGCTGAAAACATTTATCATCTCAGCCCCAATGCCGCGATAGTCGTTTTTCTTCAAAAGCGCATCCAACTTTTTGTAGCGCTTGCCCACAAGATCACGCAGATTCTGGCGGCGGCGGCCCCAACCAAGTTCCACTTTCGAGCGCCAAACGAAGAGTAAAGCAACCAAACCATAAATGCCGCCCCAGAAACCCGGTATCGCGGCAAAATGGAAGCGGCCAGGACTTTCCCAAGTCAGAATCAAATCCGGAAGTACATTTCCTGAAAGCTTGTTCGGTACGGGCGCTGCTGGAGCGTTCCCTCCGGGAGGTGTCGTACCCGCCGCCCCCACATTGCCGGAAGGCGCATTGGGATTTGGTTCAATGTGCAAAATGATTTCCTGAGTCTGGCGCTTTTCGTATTTCTTCGCCCGCGGATCAAAAGTACCGACACTGATAGCCGGAATTTTCAATTCGCCTTCTTGGCGCGGGATTAAAAGAACTTCGAACTCTTTATAGCTGCGGCCGTTTTTAAAGAACTTCGCGTCTGATTTTGTATCGTAAACTTCCACAGTCTTTGGCCACTCAATCGCCGGGAGCTCAATCAGTTTCGCATTGCCGGTCCCTTCAAAGCGCACTTTCAAGCTGAACGGCTGGTTCACCAGAAAATTCTGCCCATCGGCTGTTGCATGCACATCAAACTGCCCAACCGCACCCGAGAAATCAGACGGGCGGCCTTCTTGCGGGAGTGGCTTCACGTTGATTTTCACGCGCTGGGAACTTTTGGTGTACTCGTAAGCCTGGCCAAAACCAAAACCGCCAAAGCCACTGGTCGGAAGGCGCACGCGGGACTTGATTTTGTATTCATCAATCACCGCCGTGCCCGCTTTAATCGGAAATAGCGCGTGCGAAGCAAGCAAGGCCTTCTTATACACAACGCCGTTGATGATCTCTTCGCTGAACTGGATGGATGGGACCTCTTCGATGATCTCTTTCCAGAAACCTTTTAAGTCCGGAAACTTCAAGCGATCCAAGCTCTCCATCTGGCCGCGGGTATAAATGTACCAACTTGCGGTGACTTGTTCGCCTTCATAGACATCGGTTTTATCCACTTCCACTTGAATAAAGAAAGCCTCATTCGGATTTGATGGCAAGGACCTGTACTGCGGCTCTGCTTGGGGGCGGCCGTTGTTGACTCCGGGGCCTACTCCACCTCCCATGCTCGGAGGCATGGCCCCACCACGGCGTTGAAGGAGCTGGTTGAAAAGCTCCTCTTCGGCACGATCCATTTCATCCATCAAATCTTGACCAGGCACATTGCCACCAAAACCCTGCTGCATCTGACGACGTAGCTGCTGGGCGCGCGATCCGCCACGCGGCTGAACCGCACCACGGCCGGAACCGGCTTCACCGACTGAAATAGTCACAGGCTGCGTGTTATAAACCTTACCTTCAACCACAACTTCAAAGGCTCCGACGCTGTAAGTGCCTTTTTTGCGAGGAGCGAGAAGGTAACTAAAATCCTTCCGGCGTTGAACTTCAAACTGCATGCCGCCGGAGCCGTTCACTAATCTTTGCGAGGTGCTGCTGGATTGCCAGCTGTTGAGAAGCTCAAAGCCATCCATATCCGGAGCGCGCGGCTCCTTGATGTCGACAGATTCATCAGAAATAACAGAGACCGCAAGAGTAAATGAATCCCCCACCGCCATTTCATTGCGATCGACTGTGGCTTGCACGCTGACTTTGGCCATCGCGGCCGGCGCAACGAACGCCGCTAACAAAAGAGCCTGACATAAATACTTACCAATCTTTGTCACGAGGCTGCTCCTTCACTTCCTTACGATTGTACTCAGAACGAATTTTTTGTTCTTGCTGCTTAATTTCACCGAGGATCTTTTTCACATCCCCTTCGGAAAGCTCTTGGCCCTTGAAAGGACGCGGCTGTTGTTTTGGGTTCTGACCGTATTGCCGAGGCGACTCTTTTTTCTTATCCTTACCGTCTTTGTCGTCCTGCTTCTGATCCTTATTATCTTTCTGATCTTTCTTTTGGTCTTGATTGTCTTTTTGATCTTGCTTGTCTTGCTGATTTTTATCTTGGTCTTTTTGATCCTTTTGATCTTTCTTATCATCGCCGCCACCTTTTTGGTCTTGCTGCTGCAACTGGATCAAAAGTTCAATATTGTGTTTCGTCTCTTTTGAAGCGGGCTCAACGCCGAGGGCCTTTTGATAAAGTGCCAAAGCCTCATCGACTTTTTTTTCTTTACCAAGAAGTTGTGCTTGATTGAAGTACGCCATGAATTTGACGTCATCATTCTTTGCGTACTTTAACGCGTTTTCGTAAGACGGCGCGGCTTTCTCAGGCTGCTTTTGCCCTTCATAGGTCAGACCCAAATCCAGGTGCGTTTCTGCCGAAAACGGATCAAACTCGAGGGTTTTAATATAACTGTCAAAGGCGGTCGTGTAGTTCTGCGCTTTTAACTGCGTGTTCGCCTGACGATTGAGCCAGAGCGATTTCAAATGCGGAAAATTCACTGAATACGACCAGGACGGTGAAATACGAATGAGGCCACTCCAGCTTAAAAAACAGAGCGATAGAACCAACATCAAGATGAGCAGAAGGGCCATTGTCAGCTTCTTCATACCGGCGGCACCTCAAAACGACCCTTCCACAAACGGAAGCCCGCGCGTCGTTCACCCAAAAACAGTTCCACCAGGCCTAATAAAACTCCAATCAGCAAAAACAATTGAAAGCGTTCCTCGTACTGAATGGCCATCTTGGATTCAAACTCCGCTTTTTCGAGCTTTTCGAGATCGTTTGCGACACTTTTAATATAGTCACTGCCGTAGGTCGCAAAATAGAAAGAGCCCTCACCGGCCGCAGCCAGCGCCCGCAGTTCGTCCCCCTTCACGGTTGTAATGACCGTTTGGCCCGAGCGATCCTTTTTATTGGCCTTCCAAAAACCCATGCCGTCTTTCATTGGAATCGGGCCGCCTTTTTCAGTTCCGTAGGCCAGAGTAAATATCTTCACGCCGGACTGCGCGAGCTTCTTCGCCGCTTCAATCGCCCCCGGCTCGTGATCTTCACCGTCGGAGGCGATCAAGATCACCCGAGTGACTTTTGTTGTATCATCATTCGCGACACCGCCACGCTTGAAAGAATCCACCGCGAGCTTTAGCGCCTCCTCAAAGCTCGTGCCTTGGCTGCTGACGGAAGAAGGACTCAAAGATTCGAGATACATTTTGACCGCGTTCGGGTCATTTGAGAGCGGCGCCAACACCGCCGCCGAACCCGCAAAAGCAATGACCCCCACGCGGTTTCCCGGCAGGCGATCGAGCAAACGGCTTAAATCCGTCTTCGCTTGCTCCAAACGGCTTGGGCGCACATCTTCGGCAAGCATGCTTTCAGAGACGTCGACGGCGAACATGATCTCGACGCCCTCGCTTTTAATCTCTTGCATGCTTTGCCCCATTTGCGGGCGCGACAATGCCATCACAAAGAATAGAATCACTAGACCTTGCAAAACGCGCTTGATGTTGCGTTTTTTAGAAGACACCGAGCTTGAAAGGAACGGATACAAACGCGCGCCGATGACTCCGGCCATTTTCGCCTGCGCGCGTTTTTGAAAAAGCACGGCCAGAACCCACAGCAGTGGGATCGTCCAAAGAAAGTAAAATGCCATGGGATTTTCAAATCGCATTATGGCACCCTCCTTAAGAAGGTCGTCACCAGCAGCGTCGCTATCAGATAACAAATCAAAGCAGCTTGCAGGTATGGCGGGAACTTTTCCGTATAGCGAGTGTACTTATTCACGTCGACCTTGGTTTTTTCCAAAGAGTCGATCTCTTTAAAAATGCCCTCAAGGGAGTCTTCCTTTGAAGCACGGAAGTATTTACCACCGGTATCTTTCGCCATCCGCGAAAGCAAATCTTCATTTACCGTGCTATCAAATGGCTGATACGTTTTTACCTTATTGCCGAAAATGTCCCGCTGATAGATTGGGATCTTCGTCGGCCCATCTTTACCGATGCCGATTGAATAGATTTTCAGATCATAGCCCTTTGCGATTTCCAGGGCCGTTTCAGGGTCAATCGTCCCACTGTTGTTTTCCCCGTCCGTCATAAAGATCATGATGCGGCTTTTCGCCGTAGAGTCTTTCAAGCGGCCTGCGGCATTCGCCAATGCAACCCCGATCGCCGTACCGTCTTTGATATTGGCGTTTGCTGCGGTCGTGATTTCTTTAACCCGTTCGAGGATGAGTTGATAATCCAAGGTCAGCGGAACCAGCGTAAAACTTTCGCCGGCGAAAACCACAAGACCGATCCGATCCGATGTCCGTTTTTCAATAAACTGCCGAATAGTTTCTTTCGCGGCCTCCAACCGATTTGTCGGCTTCATGTCCTCAATCAGCATACTGTCAGAAACGTCGAGGCAGATCACGATGTCGATCCCCTCCACGTTCTTCTTTACTTTTGTATTCGCTTCCTGCGGCCGTGCCAATGCCACAATCGCCAACCCCAAAGCCACGGCTTTTAGAAGCGACGGTAACATCATAAAACGAGTGCGTGGACTTGGCGGAATCGATTTAATTAATTTTAACGAACTAAACTGCAGTGAAGGAATCTTGCGCTTGCGGTGCAAGAAGTTCCAAACCAGAATCGCGACTAATGGGACAAAAAGAGCCAGCGCCCAAAGGGTTTTCAACGACGTCATCGTGCCCCCTTCTTTGCGGTCTCTTCACGGTTCATAAAGGCCTCAATACCTTCCAGAGTCTTACGGAGAGTTTCAGACAACTGACTCACGTCGCTTGCAGAAAGTTTCGCCTTCATCGTCTCAGCTTTTTTAAATTCCGTGAACAAAGCACGGATCTTACCCGCGTACTCCGCGTACACCAGAGGATGGTAGCGGCGGATATCGTTTAAGATCAATCTTTCGCCCCATTCAAACGCCGGCACATGCAAGCGGCGACTCACGAAAATTTTAAACATGCGAGAAAGTTCCGTCACGCCGCTATGAAGATCCTCAACCGTGCCTTCTTTGCCGTAAAATACGGGATTGGCGCGCTGGAGTTTGCGCATTGTTTGATGGAATTCCTGCAACGGACTGAGGGCCACATCGTGCTCTTTCAGGCGCAGCAACATTTCACGGCGTTGATTTAAACGCCAGATACGCAAGAACACCATCAAGGCCACAAAGCCGATGGAGCCCAATAAAACCAACCAATAGAGCAAAGGCACGGGAATCACCGCCGGACCGAAAGGGCCAAACGGCTCCGGCTTTGCCGGTGGCCCCTGGCCTTGTTGCATCGCTGCGGCTGGATCGGGTTTTGGCAAAACACTGGCGACTTCAAACTGCAATGGCCCGAGATCGATTTCTTTTGCCCCGTCGGTCAGAAGCAGCTGCGGGATTTGAACTTTACCGGCGATATAAGTCGTCACTTTGATGTCGGCCTCTTCGGGCGAACGGAACTCAAAGCCCATAACTTTAAGGGCGTACTTCATATTGCCATCGCCCTTAAAGCTTAACTTTTCCTGATTGAGATCTTTCGGCCAATCGCCTTTGCAATTTAAATAGAATTCCCGGCCCACTGTGAGCTGATTGTCCTCAAGACCTGAGATTTTAGGAATGTCCAAATTGCACTGCATATATCAACTATCTCTTTTTGAAGAACGCCACGAGTGGGTCTATGTAGTTCCCACTCGAGTTCACATCCACCCGTTCCACTTGTGCCAGGCGAAGCTGCTTATCACGCACCTCTTGGCGTTTTTTAAGCTCACGCAAATAATCGCGCTGAAACACGGAGGACGACGTATCGACCGTAATCACTTCGCCGGTTTCAGGATCTTGGAGTTCAACCACGCCCAAATCCGGCAACTGCGCTTCGGCCGCATCATTTACCACGCAGGCGACCACTTCATGTCTTCGCCCCAAAAGGCGCAAAGCCTGTTCATAGTTATCATCAAAAAAGTCCGAGAAAATAAACACGGTTGCGCGCTTCTTCAACAATCCCTGCAAATAAGTAAGGGCACTCGAAATCTTGGTCTCGTGGCTCTTAGGTTTATAGTAGAACAAATCGCGCAAGATACGATGAACATGCCCCCGGCCTTTTTTCGGCGGCACAAAGTGCTCAACCTGATCGCTAAACAACAGCAAACCCACTTGGTCATTGTTTTTAACCGCCGAAAACGCGAGTAACGCCGCCAATTGAGTCATCACTTCGCCTTTGAAATAGCCACCGGTTCCAAAATCCGTCGAGCCGCTCACGTCGACCGCGAGAATAATTGTCAACTCACGTTCTTCTTCAAAAGTTTTGATATAGGTCTTTCCGGTGCGCGCCGTGAGCGGCCACGAAATCGCGCGCACGTCATCGCCCGGAACGTATTCTCGGAAATCCGAGAAAGTCATCCCTTGCCCTTTGAAGTGAGTGTGGTACTCACCCGCAAAGAGATTGTTCACAAGTTTTCTTGTGTTGATCTCAAGAAGCTTAACCTTCTTGAGAACCTCAGGGGGCAGGCCCAAGCTAATTCACCTCAATTTGTGTCAAGATTTCTTTGATCACATCGTCAGTTCTAATATTTTCGGCTTCCGCTTCGTAAGTCAGAATCATACGGTGACGAAGAACCTTGTAAGCAATCGCCTTCACGTCCTCTGCGGTGACATAACCACGTCCGCGAATAAACGCATGGGCTTTTGCGGCACGGAACAACCCGATAGTGGCGCGCGGGGAACCACCGACATTCACCAAGTTGGCAATACGGCTCAGGCCATATTCTCCCGGGTGACGAGACGCCATCACGATCTCAACGATGTAGTTTTTTATCTTATTATCAACATAGATTTGATCCGCGCGCGAAGACACGCGCAAAAGGTCTTCTTTTGAGATCACCGGGCTCACGACAGGCTTTTGATTCGTGCCCATGCGGTTTAAAATTTCAAGTTCATCTCCCTTTGTTGGGTAAATGACGTTGATCTTGAACATAAAACGGTCCATTTGCGCTTCTGGCAGCGGGTAAGTGCCCTCTTGCTCAAGCGGATTCTGAGTCGCCAAAACCAGAAAAGGGTTTTCGAGCCCGTAGGATTGCTCACCGATCGTAACTTGCTTTTCAGCCATCGCCTCCAGCAGGGCGGATTGAACTTTCGCCGGCGCACGATTGATCTCGTCGGCCAGCACGATATTCGTGAATACGGGACCCTTACGCGGATTGAATTCTCCGGTTTTAGGGTTAAAAATCATGGTCCCGATGAGGTCCGTCGGCAGCAGGTCGGGAGTGAATTGAATGCGCTGAAAATCGAGAGAGATTGTCTTTGAAACCGTCGCGATCGTCAGCGTCTTCGCAAGTCCCGGCACACCTTCCAGGAGAATGTGACCACCGGTGAGGAGCCCCATCATAATCCCTTCGACCATTTCCTTCTGGCCCACCACGACCTTGCTGATTTCTTGCATCATCTTATCAACGAATTGGCTTTCTTGTTTTATCGCAGCATTCAACGCCAGAATATCGATTTCGCTCACAAAATACCTCCGATGAGACCAAGGTTTATTTCACAATTTTGCTGTGATATTCGCAAGCTAAGTCTTGCTGCCGCTACGCGCCACTTACGGTTGCCAACACCTTCAGTGCATGGGACAAAATAAGAGTATGACAGCAAACTCTACCAAGGTCTGGATTTTCATTCTAATAAGCTCCCTCACACTGCTGATTCTTGGCTACGAAATCGGCGAACGCGCGGGGCTCTTCATTGGGTTCTTGTGTTCCGTGGGCTTAAACTTCTTCGTCTTCTTTTACGGAGAGTCGCAAATATTGAATTCGCTTCACGCCAAACAAATCAAAGGCCAAGATGCCTGGGGCCTGGAAGAAGTTTTAGAAAAGTACTCCGCCCACTTGGGGATCGAAGCTCCGGATCTTTACTTAGTCCCTTCTGAAACTGAAACCGCGTTCTGCGTAAACCACCTGTGGCGGCGCGGCTCGCTGGCGGTCACCACGGGATTGTTGAAGTGCTTCCACAAAGAAGACCTCGAAGCGGTTCTTGCCTATCAACTCTGTTCACTAAATAAGTTGGATTCCTTCACGGTGGGAGTCACCAGCACGCTTGCCAATGCGCTGATCGGTTTAGGACTTTTGCTCGATCATTTCTGGCCGCCGAATTATTTTTTACTCAAGGGCCAAAAACAAAAGCCCTTCTTGAGGTTTTTCACTCCGATCGGCTGGGGACTTATTAAGCTCGCCAACGGGCACAAGCGTTTTTACCAAAATGATTTACAAGCCGCGGAGCTTATTCACGACCGTTTCCGGATGGCTGAAGTCTTATGGCGTCTTGAGGGCTTGGCGCAAACTCAGCCGCTGCGCCCCCCGCCGTGCTCAAGTCATTTATTTATTGTGAACCCAGAGGGCTATCACCAGAAATTATTATTCAAATCCCATCCTTCGATCGAAGTTCGTTTGCAAAAACTGATGGGATATTATCCGATCTAAAAGAGGTTTTTCATGCCGGAAAAAATGGAAGCATCGTTTTCTATTCTTGCTATGTCTATCGCTTCATCGGCCGTGATGTCGATGGGCCTTGCCCCCGATCCGAACACCGGCAAAACCAGCAAGGATAAAAACATGGCTCGTTTCAACATTGATCTGCTCATGATGTTACAAGAGAAAACAAAGAATAATTTAAATAAGGAAGAACAGCAGTTCCTTGAAAACATAATCAGCGATTTGCAAGTTAAGTTTGTGCAGGCATAAAGCACGCTTTCAGGAGAAGACACCCATGAAAAAAGTATTTTTCGCTCTCATCATCGTCCTCGCCGCCGGATTGGGATACGCTCAAATTCCACAAAGGACTCCACCGCCCATGAAGCTGTCGGATCCATTGCCGGCCAACCTCTTTGTTGAGCTCGGCAAAGCCATCAACCCGGCGGTGGTAAATATCTCTACCCTTGCCATCCCCCGCGTCCCAAGAGGAGGCATGCAACGCGATCCCATGCTCGACATGCTTGAACAGTTCTACGGCGTGCCACTCCAACCGCGCCAGCAAGCGCCGGTTCAACCGGGTAAGCCTCGTCCCTATGGCCTCGGCACGGGTTTTATTATTCGTGAAGATGGCCTGATCGTGACCAACAATCACGTGATCCAAGGCGCAGATGGCATTCAAGTTCAGCTCACTGAAAAATCCGATAAGCTCTACGACGCGAAAGTCATAGGTTATGATGAACGCACCGATATTGCACTTATCAAAATCAATCCTGACGGCAAACTCCCGGTCGCGGCATTGGGCACGAGCAAAGATCTCGAAGTGGGCGAATGGGTCGCCGCCTTCGGGAACCCTTACGGCCACGGCCACTCAATGACCAAAGGGATTGTCTCGTCAAAAGGTCGTGAGATCGGAGAGATTAACAAAATCCCTCTCATCCAAACAGACGCGAGTATCAACCCCGGGAACTCCGGCGGTCCGCTCGTAAATACGAAAGGCTATGTGATCGGCGTGAACTCCGCAATCGATGCGCGCGCACAAGGGATCGGCTTTGCGATTCCGATTGATGAGGTGAAAGCCATCATTCCACAGCTTGAAAAATCAGGACGCATCGAAAAGGGTTTCATCGGTGTCAGGCCCGGTGATCTTGATCCAAGCGTGGATCCGTCGTACCTGGGCCTTGAAGCGGCTGAGGGCGCGGTCATCACCGGCTTAGAGAAAAACGGCCCGGCCGCTAAAGCGGGTTTGCGGCCTTACGACATTGTCGTGGAATTCAATGGCCGCAAAATCAAGTCCTCCATGGATTTGATGGATGCCGTGGGTGATGCGAAAATCGGAAGCACCGTTCCGCTTAAAGTCGTTCGCGAGCGCAAACCGGTCAGTGCCCGCGTCACCGTCCTGGAGCGCCCGGATTTCAACGCCGCGAAAAATGCTTCAGCCCCAAAAAATTACAAAGGTCAAAAAGCTCCGTTCGGTTTGGGCTTCTCGGTGACTGATCTGAACCAGGAACTCCGCACGGAGTACATGATTCCGCCGGATGTCCAAAATCCGATGATTATTGAGGTTGAGCGCAGCAGCGTTGCGTCCTTGGCCGGACTTAGGGTCGGAGACTTGGTTTTGGATATAAATAAAAAAGAAGTCACAAAGGCCCTCGATGTCGGTAAAGCATTGAAGAAGGGGACCAATACATTGCGTTTGGCAAGGGGCAACCGCCTAATGATTGTAACGATTGACACAAAATAAAATTTGATTTATAGATAAAAAGATGTTTTCTTAGAAAGCTCACGATGATACGTGGGCTTTTTTTATGTTTTTTGTACGCATTCCAAAACGAGACATTTTTCTCTTACAGTGGTGATGGAGCGCAGTTAGTTTAGACTTAGGTCTTAAGAATTAACCCGAACTAGCCGTTGGTTTATATGGAAGAAACAAAAGAGCATAACAACAATAGAAGTCCCCTAATTAAGCACGTAACAGCAAAGGATGGACACATGAAGATCACCGAAGTTAAGGTCTTTCCCGTGAACGAAGATCGGCTAAAGGCCTATGTATCAATCACAATAGACAGCAGCTTTGTCATCCGAGATCTCAAAATCATACAAGGGCCGAGCGGGCTCTTCGTAGCGATGCCCAGCAAAAAGCGCAAAGACGGTCAATTTCGAGATATAGCACATCCTCTCAATCAGGACACAAGGACGATGATCGAAGACATGGTTTTCGAGGCTTACGAAAAGGAACTCAAATCCATGGGCGCCACCCTAGTAAACCTAAAGCGCCAAAAAGCCCCCGCAAACACCTACGACGATGAACTTTAGGGTACGCCGTACCTTTTTCGGATGCGTCGCACAATTCGCGCTTCTTAATTGCGCGGTTTCAAGAAACTGCTTGCTCTTGAGACCGCTTTTTTTTAACTTACGGGCTTCATAATCATACCCATGTTGGGGCGTCGACAAGTTGGTAAGTTAGCAGATTTTGATTCTGCCATTCGCTGGTTCGAGTCCAGCCGCCCCATCCAATTTTCTCCTTAAAATCTAGTGATTTCAATAACTTAGACCACTTTCATTCGCTGTTATAAGCCGTTTTTCATTCGCTGTTTTCGCTATTCTGTACATTCTACCTATTGAAAGCTGTGATTCACTGACCGATAAATTCAGATATGAGCTATATAACACCCGGATCCGTGGAATCTCCGCAGCAATCCTCTCCGATCCGTTAAATTTTATTTTTTGAATTTTCCGATGCCGTGA
>JBDHWW010000013.1:0-75249 GCA_039810425.1 Pseudobdellovibrionaceae bacterium
TCTTTGTTAAGCAGTGGAAATCATTCCACGAAAGGCGGGCTCCCTCAACTTTCAACTAGATTTGAAATTTCTCCAAACAAACTGTTATAGGCAATCTTCTTGAAGACTGCCGCTATAATCCCACGGAGGCCAGAAATCGTCTTGCGGCCTATGGATTTACCGACGGCACAAAAAGATCGAGGTGACTCATGACATTTTGTCGGTGGGTGCGTTAAGGGCTATAATGTAGTGAGTCATAACTGACTGTTCGATATCAAATTGAAACAGCTCGTCTTTGACAAAAGACAGGGGAGGGTGCGTTCAAAGTTGGCAATCGTGAATTGGTACATATTTTTGTAAAGAGTCTTTAACAGCGTCGGTAATTTCCGACATAAATTCCAACAAATTTATGACTAAAAATCGGTTTTAGTAACAGGCGTGAGATTTATTCGGATTGTTTTAAAATTACGGTAAAATTCACTCAGATGGGATTTTATCTATAACTAAACGGGCGTAAACTTGTAGTTGATTGTTGGTTGATGATGAACGTAATGCAAGGATGGTGAAAGATGAAACAGGTAAAAGCTCTCTCGGATTTTTTAAAAGAGAAACGCACACAAGTAGGTCTCTCTCAGAAGGATGTTGCGGATAAGCTCGGATATAGTTCCGCACAATTCATCTCTAACTGGGAAAGAGGACTTTCAAGCCCACCAATGCACACCTTGAAGAAGCTGGCTGAGATGTACAACGTGAATGTCGACGAGATGTTTGATGTGATCTTGGAATCCACTCTTGAACAGGTCAGAGTAGATTTACAAAAGAAATTCTATAATCACACGAAGAAAGCGGCGAATGGGACTGGCGCGACCAATACGACCACTGCCCCAAACGCAAGCAGCAATAGTAGCAGCAGTGGAATTGTACGATAACCTTACGTGAAATCATCATAACAAGGAAAAGGACTGCCCTAATCGGCAGTCCTTTTTTTGGCCTTTTGCAGAGTCATCACATTGCCGGTGAGACAGAGGACGATGCCGAGGGCGATTTCTGGAGTCCAGTGAAAGTTCTCATAAAAAGACGAGAGGGTTAACGCGATGACGGGACTCAGAATACTGGTGTAAGAGGCTTTTTCAGCGCCTATACGGCCCACCAGCGAGAGGTAAGCACCAAAGGCGATGACCGTGCCAAAGACCGCAAGATATAGTAAACTGACGGTGTACTTAAGCGTCCAGTCCGCATGAAAGCCCTGTTGCAAAACGAGACCCACCAAGAAGGTAAAAATACTTCCGTAGAGCATCCCAAACGTATTTGACGACATCACAGGAATGTTTTCTTTGCGATGAACGTAAGAGATCAGATTCCCAGCGGACGCAAACGCGGTTGCGACGGCACCCACGACCAGTCCCCAAAGCGACGTCGAGCCGGATTTGAAATTCAAAATCTCTTGCAAAAAAATAAGCCCAATACCTAGGCCGCCGATCGCCGCACCGATAATCACATTTCGCCGGATGGGAGTTCGAAACAGCAGCCAAGTTCCCAAAATATTATAGTAAAGTAGCAATGTAAAAGTGACCGCCACCATACCCGAGCTGACCAGGCCTTCAGCCACATAGGTCAGCATGTAGTTCACAGAGAACATGCAAATGCCTTGCGCCAGAAACCAGCGATGGTGCTTTAATTTAAAAGCTAGGGGGAGTCGGAAGGCTTTGCAAGCGATCAGCAAAAGACCTGCAGAAATCAGAAAGCGGTAAAAGACAGAGGCCACCGGAGAGGTGGCTCCAAGTTGGAAGGTGATTACTAACCAAGTGGAACCCCAAATTAAAGTACAGAGAAGGTAAAGAACTAGGTTTTTCAGGCCTAGTCCTCATCCTCATCCTCATCCTCATCGTCATCATCATCCTCGTCATCGTCGTCGTCGTCGTCGTCGTCATCGTCGAGGGCTTCAGATGTTTCCACGCGGATGAGCCAACCTTCTTCAAAAGGGTCCTCTTGAATAAGAGTCGGATCGTCGATCACCGCAGAGTTCACTTCGAGCACTGTGCCGGAAACCGGTGAATAGATGTCAAGCGGGCCGTCGTCTGTTTCAACGGTACCGCAAACTTCGTCGGCCTCAACTTTATCATTTTCCGCTGGAAGGTCGACGGAAGTGATTTCTTCGAAATCTGCCAAGCCCTCTTCGTTGATACCAATAGTGATGATGCCATCCTCTTCTTGGATCCACATATAGCCCATAAAATTTCTTACATCATTGGATGACATAACTCTCTCCTAGATATCGTAGTACAAATGGAATTCGTAAGGCACCGGGCGCTGCTGAACAGGACGAACCTCACGATCAATCTTATAATTGATCCATGTTTCCAGTAAATCGTCACTGAAAACATCACCTTTTTTCAAGAATCCGCCATTATTTTTCAAATTCATCAGACTTTCTTCGAGAGTCCCCGGCACTGCGGGAATTCCCGCGGCCTCTTGGGGAGAAAGCCCGTAGATGTCCTTGTCCAAGGGATCACCTGGGTGAATTTTATTGATGATCCCGTCAAGACCCGCCATCAACACCGCCGCTTGCGCCAGGTAGATATTCGCAGAAGGATCCGGGGTGCGGAACTCAATACGTTTCGCTTTTGGATTTGGGCCGGAGTTTGGAATACGCATTGCCGCAGAACGGTTTTTAAAACTGTATGCCAATTTCGTCGGAGCCTCGAAGCCAGGAACCAAGCGTTTATATGAATTTGTAGTTGGATTGATAATGCCACAAAGCGCAGGAGCGTGCTTCAAAACACCGCCGATGTAGTAAAGCGCCATCTCTGAAAGACCTGCGTACTTGTTGCCCGCGAATAGATTTTTTCCATCTTTCCATAAAGACATATGGATATGCATTCCTGAGCCGTTGTCATTGAACAAAGGCTTCGGCATGAACGTCGCTGTTTTTCCATGACGGCGAGCTACATTTTTCACGATATATTTGAACCACATCATTTTGTCGCCCATTTCAAGCGCTGAATCGTAGCGGAAATTGATCTCGGCCTGTCCCGCAGAAGCCACTTCATGGTGATGGCGCTCAACGATCATACCGGCGCGTTCAAGCTCCAAGCACATTTCGGTACGGATATCCTGTTGCGTGTCGGTAGGCAGAGCAGGGAAGTATCCTTCTTTTTGACGAATTTTATAACCGAGGTTGCCGCCGCCCTCGTCACGTCCAGTATTCCAAGCCGCTTCTTCGCTATCAATCATGTAGAAACCAGAGTTATTGGTTTGTTCATAGCGAACGTCGTCGAAGATAAAGAACTCGGCCTCGGGCCCGAAGTACGCCGTGTCCGCAATCCCGGTGGATTGCATGAACGCAACAGCGCGCTTCACCACTTGGCGCGGATCGCGATCGTAAGGCTGAAGAGTTTCAGGCATGCAAACGTCGCAAATAAAATGCAAGGTCGGTACTTGCATGAAAGGATCCATTTTCGCAGTAGACGGATCTGGCAAGATGATCATGTCCGATTCTTCAATCCCCCGCCAGCCGCGGATAGAACTGCCATCAAAACCCAACCCATGTTCAAAGATTTCCATGCTGAGTTCAGCAAATGGAATGGTGATGTGTTGCCAAGTTCCGACTAAGTCACAGAACTTGAGGTCGACCATGCGGGCGCCCTTGTCTTTTCCGAATTGCAAAGCTTGTTGTGCGTTCATATGTCTCCTTTATGATTACAACGCTTCTTCATTTTTTTCCCCGGTACGTATCCGCAGCACACTTTCGACAGGCAATACAAAGATTTTTCCGTCTCCTATTTTTCCTGTACGCGCAGTCTTCGCGATGGCCTCAACAGCGGCTTCGCAAAGTGCGCTTGGCACGACCACTTCAATTTTTAATTTTGGCAGAAAGTCGACGACGTATTCGGCACCTTTGTAGACTTCGGTGCGTCCCTTTTGTCGTCCAAAACCGCGGATCTCGGTGACGCTAATGCCTTCGACTCCGACTTCCGCAAGAGCATCAACTACGTCGTCAAGTTTAAAAGGCTTAATGATGGCTTCAATTTTTTTCATGAGATCTCAAGTTATTAGAACGATAGCAAATTTGGCTTTTTAGTCAAAAGCCACGGTTGTTAACGCGAGACAAAATAATTTGAGTAAATATCCAAGAAATTTTCCAAAAACGCTTCAAATCTGATTTCAATCGCTTGCGGGCCTATGTGGTTTCTGGTACACACTCGAGCACTGCAAAAAGCTTATTGTTGTCGCAATTTCGGGGGGGATTCATGACTACAACGCGTTTTTTTGTGTACGGTTCCTTGTGTCAGGGAATGGTCCACTTCACGAAGATTCAGAACTTCATCGCATCTTCTGTTCCAGCTCAAATCCGCGCGACTGCTTATAGACTTAAAGTTGGTTTCCCGGCTTTGATTAATTCTGGCGCAGATGTGGTTTCAGGCCATCTCGTTGACTTGCGTTCCTCAGATCTTTTGATCGCTCTTTTGGATGAATTTTTTGGCTATAACCAGCAAGATCCGTCTAAAAGCCTCTATCATCGCCAAGAAACTCTCGTGACTATCGACGGCGAACATGTTGAAAAGGCCTGGGTTTATTTCTTGAATCCAATGAAATTGCCGGCGAACGCAACACCGATCCATGGCGGAGACTGGCAGAAGTCCCTCGAGGACCAGCCAGCCATGACCCAGAAGCTCACGGACAAGCAGAAATGCTACATTTCCAAGCTGGGGAACTCTTCTGGGCGCGAGATCGTCCCGATCGACTTACAACTTTACAGAGAACTCATGAACTTAGAGCTGATCGTAGACAAGGGCCGAAGACTTGCGCTATCTAAGCTCGGTCATGAAGTCTACAGACACCTTGCCTAAGCCCACTTTTAAAATTGTGCTCATCGAGCCCGAAATCCCACAAAACACGGGGAACATCGGGCGCACGTGCGTGGCTACGAACTGCGAGCTGCATGTTGTGGGCAAAATGGGTTTTGAGATCAACGATAAAAATCTCAAACGCGCGGGCCTTGACTATTGGCCGCACCTGACCTGGCACCGCCACGAGACATTTGCAGATTGGTTGAAGCTCGTGACGGATCCAACACGCATGTGGCTTTTCACGACGAAAACCCAGCGCACTTATTTTGAACCGCGGTATCGGCCAGGAGATTGGTTAGTATTTGGAAAAGAGACTAAGGGTCTTGCTCCGGATTTTTTGGCGAAGTTTCCAAATCAGACCCTCACGATTCCGATGATCGGGGAAGGCGCCCGCAGCTTGAATCTCGCAACCAGTGTCGCGATCGCTGCCTATGAAGGCGTCCGTCAGTTGGGCTTTTCTTAGAATAGCAAATGAGGACACTTGCTATTCAAGACGCTCTTAAGCTGAGCATCGTCGTATCGAAAGATGACATCATCATCTAGCGTGTAACGATAGACATCACCATTCGCAAGTTGACACTGGCGAGCATCTGCATCTTTGAAGACAATTTTTCCTTTTGAGCTTTGGCTCGGGCTTTTGCCGATTGTAAAGCCCCCATCCAGCATCAAGCCGTCATTTTTCGCAAACTCAATGCCGCCGCGGTTATTGGGATTCACAGAGTAGTCTTGCGTGATTTGTGAACCAGAAACACTGATGAGAACCGCTTTTTGTGAATCAAAGACAAAAACCTTTCCGCTGGGAGTCGTGACACTCAGTCTTTGCGTGGCGGGATCGTGGCTATAAGAAAGGTTGCCCTGGCCGCGTGGAAAGAAGCGGAACTCACGAGCGGCGGTCGTTTTGCTTTCGTCGCCAGGACCATAGGAATTGAAAACCATGAAAAGTCCATCATCATCAAAAAGGAAATCGCGATAGATCAGCGTCTGGAATGCATCGCGTGGGTGAATTGTCAGATAGCAGGTATATTGGCCGTCAATCACCTGGACTTGGGTGCCATTGAAGATTTCGTATTTTTCTGTGCAAGCGGCCGACGCGGCATGGGCTGAGGACAAAAAACCAAGAGCAACAAGGATGCTGAATAATTTCATGGGGACCTCCAGTAAAAATTTTATCTGGAAGCACGTGGAACCCGTCAACGAGGACCCATAGAATATGGAAAAACACAGACCTTTTATTTGAAGACTATGGCCTTTCCGATAGGAGCCAAAGAGATACCGGCGAGTTTAAAGTGCTGAAGGCCAAAAGGGATGCCAATGAGAGTGATGCAGAGACCGATACCAAAGAACAGGTGGACCAGTGCCAGCCACCAGCCGCAGAAAACGAACCACAGAATGTTTCCGATCATGCCGAGGGCACCTGTACCGATGTCAGTGCCGCTGACATGTTCGCGATCGACGACACGTGAACCAAAAGGCCAGAGATTCAAAAGACCGATATTGAAAGCCGCCCGCGCCCAAGGAATCCCGACGATCGAGATCACCATAATGATGGCAGAGGTGAACCAAGAGATCGCCGTCGTCCATCCACCGAATAAAAGCCATAAGAGATTCAGAATGAAGTTCATGCAGAAATACTCACACGGGTTGGTTGGAAAAACCAGTGATTAAATCTTAACTCAGAGGCGCTAAGATTCTTGAGAGGTCCATCTGTGGAATGATTTCTTCGAAATGAATATTCCACAGGACTCCAAGAGCTTTGCCTTTAATCGCATCGCGTTTAACAAAGCCCCACGAGCTGCTTCGCGAAGGCGTTGCGCCGTAAAGTGATGCTTGCCTAAAGTTTCATAATAGGTTTGTCGCCCTTGCTCAGAGTTCAATTCTAACCTCGCTAAACACCTCTCGAAAGAGGACTTCAGCCCTAGAATTCCTCAAAGGTGCATTTGTCTTTGTTTTTGCGAACGCGAGGCACCTTGAACACTTGGTTGTGGAAGGAAATGTAAAACCCAGGTTGCAGAAGTTTTGCCGCAAGCAAAGCCTCCGTCACATTCTGGGCGGCGTCGCTGTCGTCGAATCCCATCGGAATCATCGCACCTGTGAAAACCACAGGGACGTGCGGTGTTCCGAGTTCTTTGAAGCAATGCTCTGCCGAGACACTCATAGTGTCAGTTCCGTGCAGGACAACGATGGGGCAATTTTTCTGTGCTTGATCTTTGATGGTGGCCGCAATCAGGACGCGATCCGCGTCGGTCATGTACAGAGAGTCTTTGCTGAGCACAGGAACGACAATGATGTTTGTGTAAGGCAAGCGCATCTTGGAAAGGATCCGGTTACGAATGCTCGTGCCACGATTTTCCAAGGAGCCATCGAACTCGTTATAAGTTTTTTCGATGGTGCCGCCGGTAGTGATAATAACAACGTCTTGATTGGGAGTGCTCATGGGGGAATCCTATGCGTGAATAAGGTAAAAATCTCTCCAAAAATCTTAAAAAATCTAAATTTTCTAATTTCCATGCTTCCAAGGGGCCGTTCTGGCTGAAAGTCCGATCTAACACATCTTGTCCAGGAGCTAAAAATGCCCTGTTTTCTTGCGGTTAATCGACTTTGGGACTATTCTCGATGGACTATGGTAAATGAAATTCTACGCAAAATTTTCGGTACTAAACATGATCGTGAAATGAAGAGAATCCGTCCTATCGTGGACAAGATCAACTCTTATGAACCGGCGATGCAGGCTCTTGGAGATGAACAGCTCAAAGCAAAAACTCCAGAGTTCCAAAACCGCTTGAAAAACGGCGAAACCGTCGAGGATATTTTGCCGGAAGCGTTTGCGGTTTGTCGCGAAGCTTCGAAGCGTGTGCTCGGCATGCGCCACTACGATGTGCAAATGATCGGTGGTATCGTGCTCAATCGTGGCTCGATCTCTGAAATGAGAACGGGTGAGGGTAAAACTCTCGTGGCAACTTTGCCGGTCTACCTGAACGCGCTCACAGGTAAGGGTGTTCACGTTGTAACGGTGAATGATTACCTCGCTCGTCGTGACGCCGAATGGATGGGTCGTCTTTATGGTTGGCTCGGCCTTACAACAGGTATCATCGTTCATGGTCTTTCTGATCAACAACGTAAAGAGATGTACCGTTCAGATATCACTTATTGCACGAATAACGAATTGGGATTCGACTACCTTCGTGACAACATGAAGTTTGAACTCGAAGACTATGTTCAACGTGAGCTCAACTACGCGATCGTGGATGAGTGTGACTCCATCTTGATCGATGAAGCGCGTACGCCGCTCATCATCTCGGGCCCGGCGGAAGCCTCGACAGACAAGTACATCACAATCAACAAAATCATTCCTCAATTGAAGCGCGACGTGCACTTCAACATGGAAGAGAAAACGAAAACGGCTTCCCTGACGGACGACGGGAATGCGAAGGTCGAAGAACTTTTGGGTCTTGAGAACCTTTATGATCCAAGAAACATCGATATTCTACACCACGTTTACCAAGCCTTGAAAGCACACTACCTCTACCGTCTTGATGTGGAATATATGATCAAAGACGGCGAGATCGTGATCGTCGATGAATTTACCGGCCGTTTGATGCCGGGTCGTCGCTGGAGTGATGGTCTTCATCAAGCCATCGAAGCCAAAGAAGGCGTTGAGGTGAAGAACGAGAATCAGACTCTTGCAACCATCACCTTCCAAAATTACTTCCGTATGTACAACAAAATCGCAGGTATGACTGGTACGGCGGATACAGAAGCAACGGAGTTTAAGAAAATCTACAACCTCGATGTCTCTGTGATCCCGACGAACAAACCGATCTTGCGTATGGACCAAGAAGACGTTGTTTACAAGTCTGAAAATGCGAAGTTCAAAGCCATCGCCGCAGATGTTCGTGAGCGTTCCGCAAAAGGTCAGCCCATCTTGGTGGGGACTGTGAGTATCGAGAAATCAGAAGCTCTTAGCCATGCTCTGAAACGCGAAGGCATTCGCCACGACGTTTTGAATGCGAAAGCCCACGAGCGCGAAGCGGAAATCGTTGCCCAGGCAGGCCGCAAAAATGCCGTAACAATTGCAACGAACATGGCCGGTCGTGGTACCGATATCATGCTCGGTGGTAACGCCGAAGTGATGGCAAAGAAAGCTATTGATGACGAATCGACTCCGGAATACGCGGAAACTCTCGAGAAGTTCAAAAAACAATGTTCTGAAGAGCGTAAAGACGTGGTGGCAGCGGGTGGTTTGTACATCATCGGTACAGAACGCCATGAATCTCGCCGTATCGACAATCAGTTGCGCGGCCGTTCGGGCCGGCAAGGGGACCCCGGTGAGTCTCGCTTTTATCTTTCTTTGGAAGATACATTGATGAGAATTTTCAATGGTGAGCGTATTCAGAAGATCATGAGTATGCTCAATATCCCTGAAGATGAACCAATCACAGCGAAAATGGTGACAAACGCCATCGAAGGCGCTCAACGTAAAGTGGAGGGTCATCAGTTCGATATCCGTAAGCACTTGATCGATTACGATGATGTGATGAACAAGCAACGAACTGTGATCTACCGCATGCGCCGCCAGGTTTTGGACGGCCAGGACGTGGAAAGAACGATTCTTGATTTCTTGGGTGATATCACTTCAGGGCTTTTGGATACTTACATTCCAGAAATGGGTAAAAAAGAAGAGTGGAACCTCGAAGCTTTAAATACCGCATTGTCACAGCAATTCGGCATCCGTTTGGATTTCGGCTCTGTCGCGGCAAACTCTGAAGCGATCACAGGCACGGTGAGTAAAGCGGTGAAAGAAATTTATGAACGTCAAAAGGCGTCCATGGGGCCCTTCTTCGCACAAGTTCAAAAAATGATTTTGCTTCAGTCCATCGACAATCACTGGAAAGAGCATTTGCAAGTGATCGATAAACTCAAAGAGGGCATCAATCTTCGTGGCTATGCTTCGAAAGACCCTTTAATCGAGTACAAAAAAGAGGCCTTCGACGCGTTTGAAAACCTCAATAATATCATCAAAGGCGATGTGATTGAAAAACTTATGAAGGTTCAACTTGTGGCTCAAGAGCCGGGCGCCGAAGAGGTGCTCGAAGGCATGAGACCCGAGGCTGCTGACTTGAGCGGCTTGGATTACTCCTCGCCAAGCGATTCTGACATCGGTGTGATGGAAGAAGCCGCGCCGACGTCCGAAAGACAGAAAATGACTTTCAACCGGGCGCCGGCGGAAGAATCAAAAATGAACCGTGCGGATCGCCGCAGAATGAAGAAGAAGTAGTCGCTGTGGCTCAGTGCCCTGTCTGCCAGTCTGAGATTGAGATTACTTCGCAACACTTCGGGACTCTTTTTACATGCCCTCGGTGCAGCGCGGTTTTCTTTGTCGACTGGGGAGGGCAACCGGAAGTTGCAGCAAATTCTGAAACCTTCGGCGAAGTTCCCAACGATCAAGAGCCTGCTCCCGTTTACGAGAGTGTGCCGGCGGAAGAAGCTCCGGCAACTGAGGTCGCGGAAGAGCCCAACTACGATTTCTCGCAGCCCTTGGGCGACACAGCTCCGCAGCCAATGACTCCGTTAGGGTCAGAATCAAATCCACTCGGCGATATTGCGGATTTCGGCAATGCAGATTTAGATCAATCGGCGCTCAATTATACCATTACGATTTCCGGGATTGATTCGGGCGCTCTTCGCACTCAGATCCAGGAAGCAATTTCCGACTCCAAATTTGGTTGGAGCGCTGTTCAGATCATCGCCCAGATTAAGGGCGGGGTTTTGACAATAAGGTCTGTGAATGCCGTAAAAGCCAGTATACTGGTTCAAAGGGTGAAGTATCTCCCGGTGAAGATCAGTTGGAGGCAGGATGTTCTTTCAAGCTCTGTCTAAAATCCTTATTGCAGCTTTGGCTCTGAACCTTTCTTTGGGTACAGCCGTCGCATACGCCAACGAAGGCAAGAAAGAAGAGAAAAAAGCCGAAGGCAAAGAGGGTTCTAAGGAAGGCGAAGGCGGTGGTGAGGGCGAAGGAAGTGACGCTCAAAAAAAGCAAGCCAGTGAAGCGATTGAACTTCAAGCAAAAGTCCAAGCCCTGCAAGCGAAGATCAGATCCAAGGAAGAAAACATCCAAAAGCTGATTGAGGAAAAGAATCGCACCAAGGATCCTGAGAAAGTAGCTGAGATCATTAAAGAGATGGTTTCTGATCACAAAGAGATGAGCAAAATGATCGAAGAGTACGAGCAGAACCGCAGTCTGCTTCGTTACCGTTATCCAGAAAAAGGTTTTGTCGGCGGCCGCACTTACGAACGTATGGAAGTAAAGCCTTTGGATCAAATGGAAAATCAAATGAGCGTCGAGGCAAAGCTAAAGCGCAACCTTAAAACAGTGCACTCTCAATACGGTGAAACTGTCGATGCGAAACGGCCGAAAAAGAAACGGCCGGGACAGAAGCAAGAGGCCGAGGTCCCCTCTTTGACAGAACCCCTCATAATTCAGAAGTAGATTTGCAATTCATGGATTCAGTGGGACACGGGGGCAAGGGCGTGGATTTTACTGGACCGGCTTGAATGTCGGTACGTAGCGCACTTTATCAGTGCCGCGGACTTCCTTCTCATAGTTCGAGTAGGCTTGAGGATTCTCTTGATATTTTCGGACGGACTCTTCTTCGATGGCTTTATTGGCCACTTCGTTTTTCGCGTCAACTTGCGCAGCAGTTATTTCAGGCTCCCACTTTTCTCCAACGTAGATAGCATTGCCCTCAAAGAATTGAACCTCTTTTTCATAGCGAACTCGGTCTTGATAGAACGTGTAAGACCACCGGTCTTTTCCATGGAAGCGCTCGGTCCGCTGAGGGCTTCCCATGACCTCTAGGACGTCGTCTTTTTCCATTCCAATGTGAAGTTTATTGTACTCTTTAAGCATGTTCGTTTGGCATGCGGATAGGATGAGGCTGCTACCGACTAATGAAATCGCAAGAATGGATCGCAGCATATGGCACCTCACCCCTTTCCCTTATTTTCGCCTGATTCTTAAAAAAAATAAACGATCAGCCGCTGGAAACCACTCCGGCGTCTCAGATTGGGACGAGTTCATCAAAAAGTGGATGACAATGGGGCTGCGACCTCAGCGAGCTTTCTTTTGAGGATTTTTCCGCTGTCACCTTTGGGCAATTCGTTAAGAAAAACAAAAAATTTCGGGATTTTGAACTTTGCAAGGTTCTTAAGGCAGTGGGCATGCAAGTCTTCTGTGGAAAGATCGGGACGGTCTTTCACGACAAACGCTTTGCCGACCTCGCCCCATTTTTCGTCCGGGACGCCGATCACCGCAACCTCGCGGACGCCGGGAAGAGTGCGAATGACTTGTTCGAGTTCCGGCGGGTAAACATTTTCGCCACCACTGATGTACATGTCTTTCTTACGGCCAACGACGTACACAAAGCCTTCTTCATCACGGCGTACGAGATCGCCGGTATGAAGCCAGCCGTTTTTGATCGTTTCACGGGTGGCTTTTTCGTTGTGCCAGTAACCGGCCATGCACATAGGGCCTTTTAGCACCAACTCGCCAACCTCGTTTGCCGGAACTTCATTGCCATCGTTGTCAACGACACGGATTTCAATATAGAAATTAGGAAAACCGATCGAGCCGATTTTTCTCAAAGCATCTTCCTCATTCAAAGAAAATACATTCGGGCCGAACTCAGTCAGTCCGTATCCCTGGCGCACGGGAATGCCCTTGTCATCCCAGATCTTAATCAACGGAATCGGCATAGGTTCGCCGCCGCAGATCGCATAGCGGATAGCCGAAATGTCGATTTTCTCAAACAGCGGCGAACGCGCCATCATATCCATTGTGGTCGGAACGCCAAATAAAATCGTGGCATTTTCACTGGAAGAAAGTTCGAGGATTTTGTCGCCGTCGAATTTCTTTAAGAGAATGATAGTGCCGCCGCGGTGAAGAATCGGAGTGGTTAAAACATTCCAGCCACCAGTGTGGAAGAATGGCAAGAAAATCACCGTGCAGTCGTTTTGCGACAGGTTCAGGCGCATCGTTGTATTGATGGAGTTCCAGAAAAGCATGTCGTGCGTAAGCACGGCCCCCTTTGGGGTCCCCGTGGTGCCCGAAGTGTAAAGAATCATCACGGGATCCGATGGTGATCCCAAAAAGCTCTCGTCGAGTGGTTCACCCGCGGGAATTCTGGAGCTTAACAAAGCCTTCTGGGGTACTTTTTTATTTTCAAATAACTGGGCGGCGAGATCCGCGAACACTTCTTGGTAAACAAGCAGAGCCGGCTCGCTGTCGTTCACGATATGCTCCACCTCACGATAGGTAAGGCGAAAGTTCACCGGAACTAAAATCGCGCCCAAGCGTTGGGCGGCGAAGAACAGAACCACATAGTCGAGATCATTATGAGAGATCGCAGCGATACGGTCATTTTTTTGGAGGCCATACCGAGTGCGAAGCTCGTGGGCCTTTGCGAGAGATGCTTGATAGAGTTGGCTATAAGTTAAAGAGCGGCCGGTCTCGCCGTCTTTCAGGGCGATTTTTCCGGGGGAATACTGGTTCCAGCGCTTCAGCCAATCTAATTCCATGAGCGACCTCTTACTACGTGTTGTAGCCCCATTCAAGTGCGAGTGCGGCCATTGACATTCCTCCGCCAGAACCTAAAAGAACTACAAGGTCGCCCTTTTTCATCTTGTGGTCATGGGCGGCGTCCGCCAATGCCATACCTATGGAAGCGCTGCCGGTGTAACCGAACCGATCCATAATATAGTGAGCTTTATCGCGAGAAACTTCGAGGCGATCCATTGTTTCGTAAATGCTCTGAACGTTAAACTGAGTAATAAAGAAGTGAGAAATATCCTGAGGGCGCTTATCCATACGCTCGAGCAAGGTTTTTGTCAGGCGTGGCCAGTGGATGCCGTTTGTTTCAGGCGGAATACGCTTGGGAAAGGCTAAAAGGTGTTTCTTCGAATGCAAGACATCTTCGTTCACTGGAATTGCGGAGCCACCGGCATAGATCCCCATATAGTCATGGTATTGGCCATCAGTATAAAGTTCGCTTGTGATAAAACCCGCGGTATCTGCCGTCGGCTGAAGAACTGCCGCACCGGCACCATCCGCGAATAAAGAGGCGATCTTATAGTCATCGAAGTTGAGGTACTTGCTCATGGCGTATGCACCGACGACGAGTATATTTTGATATTTGGAATCACTCGCGATATATTTGCTCGCGATATCACAACCAGTCACGAAGCCTGCACAAGCAGTGTTGATATCAAATGTGCCGGCCTTCGTTGCCCCCATGCGATATTGGACAACGGACGCTGTTGAAGGGGAAAGATAGTCGGGCGTGTCTGTTGACACAATAATAAGGTCGAGATCTTTTGCGCTGATACCGGCATTTTTCAAGGCTTCTTCAGCCGCAGGAATAATGAGGTCGGATGTGGTCTGATCTGATTTCATCCAACGACGTTCTCGGATATTTCTGTTTTCTGCCAGAAAGGTTCCGATGTCTTTCTTATAGAGATCATTGAAGTATTGATTTGTAACAACACGTTCAGGTGCATACATACCAGTGCCGGCAATCGTTGCTTTTCTCATATAATTATTCCTTTCAAACCAATTCGTGTAAGACGATGTACAAATCTTTTTTTGGCTTTGGCAAGAAGTAAAATATAGAGTTTTTACTCAAAACGCAGAGTGAAAAAATCATATATGTTGACCGGGCAATATGCCTGGGGGATATCAGCATTCATGACAAACTTAAGTTTTAACTTCAATAATAAATCCGCGATCGTTACTGGAGGAGCTTCTGGTATCGGTTTTCAAATCACAAAATCTTTCCTCGCCGCAAGCGCAAATGTCAGCGTGTGGGACTACTCGGACAGTGCTCTTGCGCAAGCAAAAGCGGAACTTGGCCAGTTCACAAGCCAATTGCATTTCGCGAAAGTAGATGTGGGTAACAGGGACTCGTGCGCGCAAGCGGCTTCATCTGTTCCTTGGGCTGTGGATATCTTGGTGAATAACGCGGGAATCACGCGCGATAAATCTTTTGCCAAGATGACGGGCGAAGAGTGGGACGCCGTGATCGGCACAAATCTTACTGGTTTGTTCAACGTCACAAAATCTGTTTTTGAAAAATTCAATGCCACGTCGGCTCATAAGCGCATCGTGAACATTTCGAGTGTCGTTGCTCTCTATGGAAACTTTGGCCAAACGAACTACGTTGCGGCAAAGGCGGGTGTCATTGGAATGACCAAAACATGGGGTAAAGAATTCGCTCGTAAAGGTTTTACAGTGAACGCCATTGCGCCTGGCTTTATCAAGACGGCCATGACACAAGCGATGCCGAAAGAGGTGTTGGAACAAATGGCTTCTAAGGTTCCGGCGCAACGTCTGGGCGAAGTTGAAGACATCGCCAACACGGTGTTGTTCCTTTCGTCTGAACAAGCAACTTACATCAACGGAGCGGTGATCAACGTTGATGGCGGTCTAGTGATAGGTTAACTCTGAGGGGGGTTTGAAAATGAAAGTAGTAATCAGTGTTTTTTCGTTTCTATTGGTATTGATGATTTCGGGTTTCGCATTTGCTTTTAGCACTGGCAATAGTGCCGACAATTTCAAAGGCGAAACTTTTAAAGGATTCATCAAAATCCGCGAAGGCCGCGAACTCTTTGTTGATTATGTTAAACCTGAGGCCGGACAGCCTATGCTGATCATTCTCAATGGCCTGACCTACAGCACTGTTCAATGGAATCGTTTCGTCGCTGAAATTAGTAAGCGCGGCGTAGGCCTTCTTCGTTATGATATGTTCGGCATGGGCCAAACTTTGTTGAAGTATGCGCCAGCGACCGATGTGATCTCTTATCAAGATCAAGCGGAGGATTTGAAAAAACTTTTGACCGTGATGAAGTTGAAAGGCCCCTATAACTTCGTAGGGCTTTCTTACGGTGGCGGCATCGGGCTCGCTTACTCTTTCGTCTACCCGCAAGATATTAAGAATCTAATCTTGATGGCGCCTTACACGGAGCCACTCGAAGGACAATACAAGTGGATCATGTCGCAGATCTGGGCGACCCGCCAAGTCTATCCTTATAATCCGGCGTCTGATGACGAGCTCTATGACTATTTCTTGCATCAGATCGTGTATGCGACTTACCCGCAAGCGGAGCCTGTTGTGTTGCAGAATCCATTCATTCTTGAAGGCGTCTTCAGAATGGTTCAGGGCATTCGCAAGTTCCGTCCAGTGGATTTGACAAGACAAATCCCCGCAACCACTCACTTGATGATTGCGGAGTTTGACCAATATATCCCGCGTCCCGTCCTGAATACCTTCTGGGACGCAGTTCCTGCAGCTTCCAAAGGAACTTGTGTGATCGTGAAAAACTCTGAGCACAAGATTCCGGAGGCAATGCCGGCGTTTGCCGCGAAATGGGTTTACGACATTCTTCAGGGAGCCAATCATGCCTCTTCTAAATGTCAATGATGGCACAGGCTTTCAGTTAAACTACGAGGTCCATCAGGGCCTCGTTCCTGAGACGACTCTTTTCCTCCATGGCAACTTGGCCTCTAATCGCTGGTGGCAGCCGGCCCATGAGTTTTGGCAAGCGCAAGCCCGCACGAAAAACCATGCGGGGTCTTTGATTTATGCAGAATTCCGCGGTTGCGGTAAAAGCTCGGCACCTAAAAATGAATCGGAAGTCGACATGCACCGTTTTGCTGACGACTTTATTACGCTTGTTAAAAATTTGAATGCTGGCCCTGTTCACTTGGTAGGGCATTCCACGGGCGGTTTGATCGCGGCATTGATGATGACTCAGGCACCGGAGCTTTTTAAAAAGGCTGTCCTCTTGGATCCGGTCGGGGCGACGGGTGTTCAATTTGATAACTCCATGATCGCGGCCTTTGAGCAAATGAAAGTCGATAGAGATCTTGTCGGAACGGTCATGCACTCGACGATCTGGCAAAATAATAAAGACTCTGAGTTCTTTAAAAATGTGGTGGTTGAGGACGCATTTCATGCGGTGAAGTCCGTAGGACACCTCGTGTTAAAGGCTCTTGATGGACTCGACTCACGTCAAAGCATTGCTAAAATCACACACCCTGTCCTTGTTTTGCACGGTGAGCACGACAAACTCTTGCCCATGCAGGATTCCGAGGCGATGGCGGGGCTTATGAAAAATGCCCAATTTAGAGTCATCAACAGCCAGGGTCATTGCGCAAATGTCGAGGCACCAGAAAAATTTGTCGGACTTGTGCGAGAATTTTTGTTTTCAAAATAGGGCTCATTCGAAAATTGCGGATCAATAATACAACGCAATAAGACATCGGAAGGATTGGCATAAATTCTTGCGGGCACTTTCGTTATACGCTAGTAATCAATGATACAAATGTGAAAACCAATTGATTACAAATCGTCCCTCTGGGGAGTGCAGTTCTATGTCTGAATCTAGAGATGAATACAATCGCGGTGGAATGAATGCCTTTATTTTCTCAATGGTGTTCGTTTGCCTATTTTTTATCTATATTGTTGCGATCCATCCAGGTGTAAACCTCGGTGAGAAAGTTGTTGATCCCAATGCAGTGGTTGCTGCTTCGGGCGAACCGGCTTTCGATATCACAACGGTGAAAGAGCCTTGGGTTAAAGACGATAAAGTCGTGGCTTACGGTGCAAAACTCTTCGCCACTAACTGTGCAATGTGCCACGGTAGTGAAGGGAAAGGCGATGGCCCTGCCGGGCAAGGTTTGAACCCAAAACCACGTAACATGGTTGAAGGTAAATGGACTCAGGGTGGTGGCGCTACCGATCACTTCAAAGTTATTACTGACGGTATTCCAGGATCTTCGATGGCGGCTTTCGGTCACTTCAAAGTTGCTGACCGTTGGGCGTTGGTTCAATTCATCGAATCGATTACTACAAATAAATCCAAAGATTCTCCTGAAAAGGTTGCGGAGTTCGCAAAAACTGCGAAATAGGGAAGCATGATGAAGCTCGGTCGTTGGAACACGCAGAAGAGGGTTCAAGGAGTCGCGGTGGCGGCTCTTTTTGCGCTTTTATTTGCGCCAACGGTACAGGCGGCTTACGAGCCTAAACCTGCAGAGATGCTGGCGGGTGAGCAAGCCAAGGAACTTCAAGGTGTTGGTATTGATGAAAAGATCGGTACAAACATCGACCTCAATCTGACTTTTAAAGATGAAAACGGCGAAACTGTCACGCTGGCGAAATATATTAACGGCAGCCACATTCCCGTGATCATTAGCCCGGTTTATTATAGTTGCCCGGGTCTTTGTAATTTCCACCTCAACGGTCTGACAGATGCTTTGAAGCTGATGGACTGGAATGTGGGCGATAAATTCAAAGTTGTTGCAATCAGCTTTGACGCAAAAGAGACCCCGGACCTTGCACTCAAGAAAAAAGCCTCTTATATGAAGATCTACAACCGCGCGGGAACTGAGGGTGGCTGGAGTTTCTTAACGGGTGATGAGGCGAATATTAAAGCTCTTACTTCTGCGGTGGGCTTTAAGTTCAAATGGAATGAAGAAGCAAAAGAGTGGGCACATGCATCGGCTGCGATCGTGGTCACTCCAGATGGTAAAATCTCACGTTATTTGCCAGGGATTATGTTTGATCCTAAAGACGTGAAGCTTGCGATTAACGAAGCTTCAAACGGCAAAATGGGAACCTTTGTCGACAATTTGGTTCTCTATTGTTTTCAGTACAATCCACATCAGAGCAAGTACACCCTGTATGCTTTCAATATCATGAAGCTGGGCGGGGCGCTGATGGTTCTGGTGTTGGCTTTATGGTTATTGCCGGTTTGGGTTCGCTCACGTAGGGCGGGCGCAAAAGTGGCGAGGAGTTGAGGTTTCATGATGTGGTTTAATTTAGCACAGGCACAGTCCTTTATGCCGGCGGAAGGAACGAAGATTGCGACTCAAGTCGACAATCTCTATGCATTCCTTCTTTTGGCGAGTTTCGTATCGTGTGTCATCCTCATTGGGGGGATGGTCTACTTTGTATGGAAATACAGACGTAAGACAAACAGCGATAAAACTGCCTATATCACTCACAATACATTCTTGGAGTTCTTGTGGTCATTCATTCCACTCGTGATTTTCTTGGGTGTCTTTGGTTGGGGCTGGTATATTTACCACGATATGCGCTCTATGCCAACAGACGCGCTGGAAATTCACGTATTTGGCAAGCAATGGGCTTGGGAGTTTGAATATAAGTCTGGTGTTAAGACTGGTAATATGATCGTTGTTCCGGTGAACAAAGACGTGAAACTGATCATGACTTCTAAAGACGTTATCCACAGCTTCTACATTCCATCATTCCGTATCAAGCAAGACGTGGTTCCGGGCCGTTACACCGCTTTGTGGTTCAACGCTGACAAGCTGGGTGAATTCCACGTTTTCTGCGCAGAATTCTGCGGAACCCAGCACTCAGGCATGTTGGCGACTTTGAAAGTTGTTCCGCAGGCTGAATACGAAGCTTGGTTGGAAGAAGAGTCTCAGGTTGGGAATTTGCCATTAGCTAAACGTGGTGAGAAAATTTTTGCGGTGAAAGCCTGCGCATCTTGCCACTCTGTCGCGGATGCTTCTACGAAAGTAGGCCCTTCTCTTTGGAAGAAATTTGCCGCCTCCGAGCATGTCGAGGGTGAAGCGGATGTTAACGTAGATGAAAACTACCTTCGTGAATCTATCTTGAATCCAAATGCGAAGATCGTAAAGGGCTTCCCGAAAGGGGTTATGCCTACGTTCCAGGGTCAATTGAACGAAACCGAGCTTAATGCGCTTATTGAGTACATTAAGACGTTGAAATAAGGAGGGCACGATGGCAAATGCAGCAGCCCACGGCAGTGATAAAAATTATCTAAATGAAACCAGCGGTATTTGGTCTTGGTTAACGACTTTGGACCATAAGCGTATCGGTATCATGTACTTTGTTACAGTGATGTTCTTCTTCCTATTGGGTGGAATCATGGCTCTCTTGATCCGCTTGGAGCTCATGTCTCCAGGCCCGACGATCATGACAGCTGATACATACAATCAAGTCATGACTTACCACGGGGCCATCATGGTCTTCATGGTGATCATCCCGGGTATTCCGGCGATTCTGGGGAACTTCTTTCTGCCGATTCATATCGGTGCGAAAGACGTCGCCTTCCCGAAGCTGAACCTTCTTTCTTGGTACTGCTTGATGGCGGGCGCTCTTCTGGCTTTCTCGACTTTGTTCACACACAAGATCGATACGGGCTGGACGTTCTACACCCCTTACTCTATTAAAACAGGAACTTCAGTTGTCACAATGGTGATCGCGGCTTTCATCATGGGTATGTCATCCATCCTGACGGGCTTGAACTTCATTGCGACTGTTCACAAGCTTCGTGCTCCCGGCATGACGATGTACCGCATCCCACTCTTTGTTTGGGCGCTTTATTCGACAGCGATCCTGCAGGTTTTGGCGACTCCGGTTTTGGGTATCACGTTGTTACTTCTTACGATGGAGCGCACCTTCGGCGTGGGGATCTTCGATCCCGCACTGGGCGGTGATCCGGTCTTGTTCCAGCACTTTTTCTGGTTCTATTCGCATCCTGCGGTTTACATCATGATTCTTCCGGCGATGGGTGTGGTTTCTGAGTTGATCGCGACGTTCTCTCGCAAAACAATCTTCGGTTATACGGCGATTGCATATTCTTCATTGGGCATCGCGGGCGTTTCTTTCTTCGTATGGGGCCATCACATGTTTGTGTCTGGTCAATCCACAACGGCGGGTGTGTTGTTCTCATTCATCACGATGCTCGTGGGTGTTCCTACGGCAATCAAAATGTTCAACTGGATTTCAACGATGTACAAAGGCTCCGTGCAGATGCAGTCGCCTATGTTATTTGCGTTGGGTTTCTTGTTCTTGTTCGCAATTGGTGGTGTGACAGGAATTATGTTGGCGGTTTTGCCAGTCGACGTTCACTTTCATGATACTTACTTTGTGGTCGCCCACTTCCACTACGTGATGGTGGGTGGTACTTTGATGGCGATCATGGGTGGTTTCTACTATTGGTTCCCGAAGATGTTCGGAAAGATGTACAGCGAAGCTTTGGCACGTTTTTCTTTCGTGTTCATCTTTATCGGTTTTAACGTGACCTTCTTCCCTCAATTCGTATTGGGTGCGATGGGTATGCCACGTCGTTATTTCGACTATATTCCGGCATATCACTCTTTGAATACGATTTCGACTGTGGGATCTTGGTTGATTGCTACAGGTTTCTTGATCGGATTGTACACAATCATCAATGGTTTGACGAAAGGTGCGAAAGCTCCAGCTAATCCATGGGGAGGTAAAACTCTTGAGTGGACGACGACTTCTCCACCACCTCACTTCAACTTTGATGTAGAACCAGTTATTACAGCGGGGCCTTATGAGTACAGATAGTCACTCAGCACACGGACACGAACATCATGTTGCTCACCACTTCAGAAGTGCTGAGCATGAGTACCTTACGAGCAAAGAAGGCATTTGGTTATTTATGGTAACTGAGATCCTTATGTTCGGTGGTCTCTTCGTTGGTTACTCGATTTTCCACAACATCTATCCGGAGATGTTTGCTGAGGGTGCGAAGTCTCTTGATTGGAAGATGGGTTTCACGAACACTTTGGTTCTGATCTTTTCTTCTTTGACAATGGCTTTGGGTATTTACTTCTTGCAGAGGAATCAGGCGAAGAAAGCGGCGATGTCCTTGGCGATCACCATCTTTTGCGGTGCGATCTTCATGGTCATCAAGTACTTCGAATACACCCATAAGTTCCACTTGGGTCTCTATCCAGGCCGTTTCTTGGACGTGACGAAAGTCGGAGCTGAGCATGCGAACCTGGGTATGTACTTCGGCTTCTACTACTGCATGACGGGTCTTCACGGGATTCACGTTCTTTTGGGAATGGGTTTGATTTCTTGGGTTCTTTTTAGGACTGTCCGTGGCGATTTCAATTCGAACTACTATACTGCGGTTGAAGGTGTCGGTATCTTCTGGCACATCGTCGATTTGATCTGGATTTTCTTGTTCCCATTACTTTACTTGGTTGGATAGGAGAGGATTGCAATGGCAAATTCACATGACGACAGTCAGGGACATCATATCACTCCGTTTGCGACCTATTTGAAAGTGGCGGGCGCGTTGTTCGCCCTTACTTTCTTGACGGTCATTGCTCACCACTTTAACCAACAGCTTGGCGCATTGGCGGCTCCGGTTGCGTTTTTGATCGCGACGGTAAAGGCAGTTTTGGTTATGCTGTGGTTTATGCATTTGAAATACGACAGCGTGATGAACCGTGTGATCTTCGGTGCAGGATTCTTCTTCTTGGCACTGTTGCTCGCGTTTAGCGGTTTAGATATTTGGACGCGTGTTATAGAGACCAGCACGTTGTAATTTGTGCTTCGTATCTACGCGGACCTTACTAAGTTTGGCATAGTCATCTTCGTCCTTCTTTCTGGACTGGCTGGCTATGCCACCAGCTTTCAAATCGAAGCCGCGTTTGACTGGCATCACTTTCTTAGATTCATTGCTGGTTTGTACTTCTTGAGCTCTGGCAGCTTGGCGCTAAACCAAGTACAAGAGTGGAAGCTTGATCAAAAAATGCCCCGCACATCGAAACGTCCTATTGCTGCTGGTAAAATAAAACCTATGGCGGCAGGTATTTTGGCGTTTGCTTTGCTTTTCGTGGGTGTGAACTGGTTGTTCGAGACTGCGCCGATGGCCGGGTGGGTGGGTTTATTCACGGTGATTTTCTATAACGTGGTCTACACGATGTACTTAAAACCGAGATGGATCTATGCTGCGGTTCCGGGGGCTTTGCCGGGGGCTTTGCCAGTGACGATCGGTTATGCGGCGCACTCTTCGGATATTTTCAATTCTGAATCTGTATATCTGTTCTTAATTATGTTTTTGTGGCAGATGCCGCATTTTTGGACTTTGGCGATCAAGTTCAAAGATGATTATGCTAAGGGCGGTATTCCGGTTTTGCCGACGGCGTTAGGTATGGAAACGACTTTGTTCCAAATCGGTTTGTACACGATCTTGTACGTGGCAGTGGCCTTGGCCTCGCCATGGTTTGTGCGTTCCAGCTGGATTTATCTTTTAGTCTGCTTACCGTTTGCCTTTAAGGTGATGCAGGAATTTGTTCGTTTTTACCGCTCGAAAGGCGCTGAGCGCTGGTTTGCGTTTTTTATGTGGACCAACATCAGCATGCTGGTCTTCCTATTCGTCCCAGTAATAGACAAATGGAACTTCCTCTTCATCGGCCGTAACTAAAAGGTACCAGGTCGCTTTTCTGAATTGACTCCAGTATTTGTCCGGGGGTTCGGACAGCCTACTTGATTCGCATTTCCTCTGGGCAATCGGCCTGCCTGAAAGGGTGCGCCTTGGTGAAGGCCTCGATTTTCTGACAGTTCTTGAAGATTTTTGTGATTGTTGCGTATTTTTCGGTGTTGGTTTTGAAACGCTGGCAAGTAATGACCTGTGGAATGATGAAGATGTCGGCCATTGTGATTTGGTCACCGAAGCTGTAGGTACCGGAGAATTGTTCGAGGTTCTTTTCAAGAGCATCGAGTCCGCGATAGGCCCATTCTTGAAACCATTCTTCTTTTTGCTCTTGGGTATAACCCTTGGCTTTTTCTAAATAACTGAGAACTCTCAAATTTCCCATCGGGTGCATCGATGAGTTTACGATTTCACAGACTTGGCGGACGCGGGCGCGCGTGTAGTGATCTTTGGGCAGAAGGGCTGGGTTTGGGTAAAGCTCTTCAAGATACTCGATAATTGCGTAGGAGTCTGGAATGACTTTTCCGTTGTGAACAAGTGAGGGAACCCCGCCGATGGGATTTAGTTTTTTGTATTCGGGACTTTGTTGTTCACCCTTCAAAAGGTTTACGGCCTGATAGTCATAGGTGAGGCCCTTTAAGTTCATTGCGATACGGGCGCGGAAAGACGTCGAGCTACGAAAATAGTTGTGTAAAATAAATTCTGCCATAGTCTGATAACACTACTAGATATCCAGCGAGTCAAAGGTGATTGCGATGATGAATGCACTGAATAGATCCACTCAGATCTTTACAAAACTGATGTACGTCAATGGCTCAGTACTGTTTTCCATGAGCTTGCAACGCTTCGTTTTATTCCTAATTGTGGTTCGTCATTGGCTTTTTGGTGCTGATGGACTGACAATTGCCATGGGTTTCATTAACGGGGCACGTTTTGATCTTTGTGTATTGGGTTTCCTCAATTTGCCGGTGCTTTTTATAGTCTGGATTCTTAGTACGGATAAGGTTACCAATAGCACGAGCAAGCTTGTTCAGCTCCTCCGCCGTTGGGTACTCTGGATTTACTTTGGCGTGACTACTCTGATTATCCATGCGTTGGGATTGTTTGATTTGATGTTCTTTACGGCGAATCGTCACCGTTGGACTTACTATGATTGGCAAGACAGCGGGCTTAGTTTCGTAGGAGAGGTCGCGTCCGGGTGGGGTGGGTTATTCACCTTTGGCGTTATTATGCTATTCATTGTGCTGTGGCTTTTTCGCAGCATCTTTACTTTGTATAAGGTTCAGCTCAATTCCGTGTCGCTCGGGAAGTTGAAGGCCAACGAGTCAAAAGCTGCTTTGGTCGCGACGGGCTTCCTCCTTCCGCTTTTTATTACAGCTCTGGCGGCTCGGGGTACTTGGACTGCGCATCATATTAACATCGAGCATTCTGAAATTAGCGGCGTCCAAGCCCTGAACCAAATGACATTAAGCCCGGTATGGGCCTTTGATAAAAAGTTTTAAATTCATTCAAGTTATGAAAGAATGGGTCTCAAGCGCTCCCTATTGGAGCAGAAGAGGTATCTATGTTTCAGAAACTCGCAGTTTTTACAACAGCATTAGTGGCTCTTGTTTCTTTGAATGCATCCGCGCAATTCATGGGGGTCGAGTTAGGTGTTCGCCAGCAATCTGCCGACGCCGTGGCCGCCGGTGTTTCAACGAGCACTGAAATGGCTTACCAGTTTGGTTTGGTGGGCGCATTCCCTATGACTGAAACGTTCTTGTTCCGCTCCGGTTTCTTGTACACCCAAAGACCAGTGACTGCGAAGTCAGGAACTCCATCAGTCGCTAGAAAGTTCACTTACAACTATTTTGATATTCCACTCACGTTCCTTTGGAAGATGAATGACTTCGGGGGAGTTTACGGTGGTGTCAACGTCGCATTGGCGGCATCGGCTGACTGTGATAACTGCGGAACTTCACCTGCTAAGAAGGGAGCGATGCCCGTGGTAATCGGGGGCTCCTTCAAGTTCGCTCCGAATTTCGGTGTTGATGTTTACTACGAAGCCATCGGTAAAATCGGTGAAGACTTCGAAAAAGGTTCCGCGGTGGGTGCGAACCTTTTGATTACTTTTGACTAAGGACGAGCGCATGAAGTTGGGTTCTCTAAAATCCACGAAATCTCTTGATGGGGAACTGGTTGTTGTCAGTCGTGACAACAAGAAGGCTGTTAAGGTCCCTCAAATTGCTCCTTCGCTGCGTGAGGCCGTTGAAAAATGGTCTCAGGTAGAAGCGGACCTGCAACGAGTTTCTGATGAACTCAATGCGGGTAAAACCACGGGTGCCTTTGACGTGAAAGAGTCGGATTTCCATTCGGCTCTTCCACGCACTTGGCTCTTTGCAGATGGTTCGGCGTTCATTCATCACATTAAACTCGTGCGCATGGCCCGTAAGGCGGAGTTGCCGGAAACGTTGTCGACAGTTCCCTTGATGTACCAAGGGGAGTGCGGCGGCTTTCTTGCTCCGACAGAAGACATTCCGCAGGTGGATTTCTCGCACGGAACGGATTTCGAGGGTGAGGTCGGGGTGATCACGGACTTCGTTCCGATGAGCATTCCTCCTGAAGAAGCCTTAAAGAAAATCCGCCTGTTTGTGTTGATCAATGATGTGTCTTTGCGCGGGTTGATTCCTGAGGAGTTGGCGCAAGGCTTTGGTTTTTTCCAAAGTAAGCCGGCGTCCGCACTGTCTCCGTTTGCGGTGACGGCGGATGAGTTGGGCGAGGCTTGGCAAGGTGGCCGGATTCACCTGCCACTCGAAGTGAACTACAATGGCGCGTTCTTCGGTAAAGCGAATGCGAAAGACATGTTCTTTCATTTCGGTCAGCTGATTGCCCACGCGGCGAAGACGCGTAATTTGGCAGCGGGTTCTGTGATCGGAAGTGGCACTGTTTCTAACGAAGATATGGCGATGGGTTCTAGCTGTTTGGCTGAGAAGCGCACGCTTGAGAAAATTCACGAGGGTAAAATTTCAACTCCGTTTATGAAAGACGGGGATACTGTTGAAATGAAAATGAAGAATGCTCAAGGCGAAAATATCTTTGGAACGATCTTCCAAAAAGTTCGTGCAACCAAGAAGTAAGTTTTAAAATCATTGAGAAAGAAAAGCTCCGCGGATGCGAAGGGTGCTCCAGACCTCGATTCACAGGATAAAGGAAGGCCGGCGGAGCCAGCTCTCCCTTATCAACATTTAAAGGGGCCGGTTTTTATTATTTAAGAGATTCAATCACGCCGCAAGCCCAACGGCCGCCTGCATTTCCAGTAGGAGCGGTTTTCATATCGTCCGCCTTTTCGTGGATGATAACTGCTTTACCAACGAGGCCTTCTGGACCTCCCAGAGAAGCGTCAGTCAACTCGAGAGTGAGTTTTGCTTTGCCTTTAGAGTCTGCAATGATGTTACCCATGTCGCCGGCATGCTTTTCAGCCGCACTTGGCGCACCATGAGCTTTGTGGCCCGGATTGAAGTGGCCACCTGCTGAAGCGAAATCTTTAGCGCTGCAATCGCCAGTTTCATGAATATGAAAGCCATGAGGGCCTGGTTTCAAACCTTCGATATTGGCTTCAACTTTCACATTGGAGCCTTCTTGAGTGAAGTGGATAACGCCTTTCACTTTTTGTTTTTTCACAGGCTTCATTGTTGCCTGAGCAGCGGACGGTCCTGGTTCCGGAGTCGGAGCAGGGGTTGTTGCAGGAGTTACGGGTTGAATTTTTTCTTTGCTGGCACAAGCGACGCAAAGGGCTACTGTGACGATGGATATGTATAAAAAGTTTTTCATGGATGAAACGCTAGTACATTTACGTATCAAGCACAAGTGACATTCACACTACAACGTGTAATGAAACTGCATTGGCAATTCCATATCCGGATGCAGGCTCTTTTTCACCGGGCAGGTTGCCGCCGTGTTTTCCAGTTTTTTCCTATAAGGGCTCTCGATATTTTTCGGCATGAATACATTGATTGTGAGTTTGCCGATGCGACGTGGATTCAAAACCATTTCTTTTTCAACCGAGGCGTAAGAACCTCTGAGGCTCACCCCATCTTTTTCGGCGACGATGGCCATCACAGTCAGAATGCAACTGGCGGTAGCGGCTGCCACAAGGTCCGTGGGAGAGAACAACTCGCCTCGACCATTGTTGTCTTTTGGCGCGTCTGTAGAGATTGTAGATTGAGAAGGACCATGTTCGATTTCACAGTGTTTGTCGCCTTCGTACTTTGCAATCACCTTTACCATAAGAGCTCCTTGAATATAGGCGGTTCACGACTTTTGCTGAGTCTAGCTGGTCTTTACATGATTCACAAGACTCCATCATCATAAGAATACGGGATAATTGGGGAAGTCTGTGAAGAAGCTGCAGAAAATATCGCGTCAAAGCCGGGCTGTTTTACTTGCGCATCCATTTTTGGTGGCGACCATTTTTTTCCTGACTATTTGGCTCGGTAACGCGTACATCGTGTACCTCTGTGAGCAAGGTGTTCCAGGCTCAAACATTACCAGCTATACAGATTCGCTGTGGTGGGAAATCGTCACAATGCTGACTGTTGGTTACGGAGATCGCTATCCCATCACTCAATGGGGTCGTTTTGCGGGCTCGATCAGTATGTTTTCCGGTGTCGCGGCAACGGCCATCATCACTGCGAAAATTTCTTCGGTATTTTTAGAAATGGCACTCAGAGACAGGAGGGGACTCGTGGATAGCGATGCTCTCAATAACCACTACATTATCTGCGGTTGGAAAAACGAAATGCACAGTCTTTTGACTCACATCCTGGATTCAAATCCCGGACTGCCGGCTTCAAAGATTGTTCTCGTGAATAATGTGGCGGACCCGGAAATCGAAGCGCTGCATGAGTTTCCGAAATTGAAAAATATCAAAATTATTCACGGGGAGTTTTTTTCTGCTGACGTGCTAAAGCGTGCAGCGCCTGAGAAAGCCCAGAAGGTTTTGATTCTGGCGGATGCGGCTCCAAATGCGCGCGGTGGGATTCCGACCGTGACGGAAGCCGACGCCCGCACGATCATGACGGCCATGTCTTTGAATAATATCGCAAAGGGCGTGCCCGTGGCAGCGGAGATTCTCGATGCCGATATGGCGCAGTACTTGAAGTTGGCGCATGTGCATGAAATTATTTATAGCCGTGACTATTCGCGCTTGCTGCTGGCGATGGCTTCAACCGGCACGGGGCTAACAAATATTTTTCATGACCTTTTGAATCCTCAGGGCGGCTTTTCTTTAGGCACACGGGAGTTGCCTGAAGAGGCCATGAATCAATCCTATGGAAAATTGCGTGAGATCTTTGAAGCCAAACATCCCGAGATGACCTTGCTTGGTGTTCTGGAAAATTCCGGGAACGGTCACAAGGCGAAAGAGTTGGCTTTACGTAAAGCACAGCTAACCCCTAATGTGACTCAACTTGTAAAAAACTTGCAAGGAGTGAAAGATCTTCGTTTTAACCGTCCGGTGTTTTCGCCGAAGGATGACTATGTGATTGGCGAAGGTGCTATGGCAATCGTTATTCGTAGCCGAGGTAACAATGAATCCATCGGCGTCTAAGAGTCCGTCCCGCCACGTTTTGGCGCAGGTAATTTTGTTTCAAGATATCAAGCATCTGCCGGAGGCCTTGAATGGTTTTGAGCGCATTATGAAGCCGGTTCGGTTTGCAAAAGGCCACATTCTGATTCGGCAAGGCGATGCGGGTCATGAGTTCTTTGTGTTACTCCGAGGACAGGTCAGCATCGAGAAGGTGACGACAGAAGGTGACTGCTATAAGGTGGCCGTTCTGAATGGCGATCATCACGCGGCTTTTGGTGAAGGTGGCTTGATCGAGGGCGAGGCCCGGTCGGCAACGGTTACTTGTGATTCCGAAGTTGAATGTTTAGTACTTCACCGTGACGAGTTCAACCAGTTCGCGGTGGAGCAACCGCATTTTGCAGTACCGGTTTTAAAACGCATTGCTCTGATTTTGATGAATCGTCTGAATCAAACGAGCAACGATCTGATGTTGTTGCATAAAGCCCTCATGAGCGAGATCCGCTCGAGTTAATCTTTACCAGCCGGCGCGGTTATGGTGATCTTCGTCAGCATTGGCTCAATCTCCATTTGAGTCTTCTGAAAATCTCCTGTCGTCTAAGGGGCGGAAAAACTGAGTTTCCCTTCATAGAGGAGTATCCATGAGTACATCTTTCTGGCTGGATCGGACTTCGACCACCGCGAAGAAGAATTATGACGTCGTTATCGTGGGTGCGGGGATTTCGGGTTTGTCCACGGCCTTTTGGCTGAATAAAGAAGATCCTTCGCTCAGGATTGCCATCATAGAACGCTCTCGATTGGGGTTCGGCGCCAGCGGAAGAAACGCGGGCTTCATTACTTGCGGCTCCGTGGAGCACTTTAACCGAATGATTCAGAAACATGGACGTGAGAGAGCCATCGAGATCTGGCGTTTTGCCGAAGAGAATCAACGGCTTTTAAAAGAAGAAGTTATCCACGACGAAGCGGGGCATCTTGAATACGAACGAAACGGCGCCTTCTCGTTGGCCGCTCAAGAGAATGAGTACGAAGAACTTAAATCCGTCGCCGATATTATGGGTGGGATCGGCATTCCAACAGAGTGCCTGGACGGGGACCAAATTTACAACCAAGTCGGCGCGGTGAGTTTTGTCGGCGGAATCAGATACCTTGGCGATGCTTCGGTAAATCCTGTTAAATTATTAAGACGGCTTAGCTTGTTGGTCAAGGCGGACATTTTTGAGGGAGTGGAGGCTTATCAGATTGAGAGGCCTTCGTCCGGCTCCAGAATTCTTAAAACCGATCATGGAGATTTTGAAGCGCCCCTCTTGGCGCTGAATCTCAATGGGTATTCATCTCTTTTACATCCGTGGTTCAAAGATAAAATTTATCCTACCCGAGCACAGTGCTTGATGATGGAAGCGGTCCCTCACTTTATGAAGGGACCCTGTTATGCTAATTTTTATTTGGACTACTTTCGGCAAATTCCCACGGGAGAGCTTTTAATCGGCGGCTTTCGGCAAATAGAAAAGGATATCGAAGTCGGTTACTCCGATCATGTTACGGATCCTATTCAATCTGCACTTCATCATTTTGTACGGACTCACTTACCTCAATTCAAAGAAGCCCGGGTGACGCACCGGTGGTCTGGGGTCATGGGATTTTCCGCGGATGGAGAGCCCATGGTGGGAGCGCTTCCCGAAGATCCTCAGATTTTCTTTGCCGGAGGATATACAGGCCATGGCATGGGCATGGCTTTCCACACTGGGAAGAGACTGGTGGATGTCGTATTTGGCCGAGAAATTCCTCCGTGGTTGTCGGCGCGCCGCTTCTGAGGACTTTGATTTCTTAAGGCCTAAAAACGTCTTCGGAAACATGCATCCATCAGAACGGACTCGGTCCCTTTCAACTCCGGGGCTCGGATCGAGGCCGGGGGCGTCGTCACTGCCGGTCTCAACCAAAGGCGGCGATACGCGGCCTCGGAAACGGCTTTGAGTGATGGCTGCCGACTTGCTTCGAGCAGGCGAATTAAAATGTAAGTGCGGGCGGATTTTTGCAGCCATTCGAGGGCGGTTCTCTGCTGGTCCTCCTCTGGGGCCCCGAGCAGGTTGTTCAAAAAAACTTTCTCGTCGGTCACGCGCTCCTTGAGACTCGCGATCACCGGGTTGGGAGAATAATCCGAGCACGAATCCATGAGGCCCTGCAGCTGTTGATAGTAAGTTTGAGCCCCGTACTTTTTAAGAACTCTGATGGTATCGAGGGCGAGAATATTTGTTGTGCCTTCCCAGATCGGCAGTACCTGGCTGTCGCGGAGAATCCGTGGCATGATATGCTCTTCAATATAAGCATTTCCGCCGATAGCTTCCATCGCCTCACTCGCCGTGAAGACGGCCAATTTGCCCGTGAGCGCCTTACTCATAGGAGTTAAGAGACGTGCCATATACTCCGCAGCTTTGTCTCCGCCGTCTGCCTGGTCTAAGTACTTTGTCACTGAGAAAACCAGGTGCATCGCCCCGATATGTTCGGCGATGAGGTCGGCCATCGTCGCTCTCCACAGGGGCAGTTCCCAGAGAGGTTTTTCAAAAGCTTTTCGTTGGTCGCCATAGGCCAGGGCTTCAAGAACCGAGCGTCTCATCGCCGCGACACTGGCAACGGAGTTGTAAAGCCGTGACATGTTCAGCATTTCCGTCATCAGTTTAAATCCCTCGCCGGCTCCACCCACGAGAAAGGCTTCGGATTTGTCCAAGGTGACCTCTCCGGTCGGCATGGAGCGGACACCCAATTTGTCTTTGATTCTATGAATTTTGATGGTGTTCTCGTTGCCAGCGGGAAATGGGCGAAGCACGAGAAATAAGCCAAGCCCTCGGGTTCCCGGCTGTGTCTGGCCTTTTTCATCCATGATGCGGGCTAAAACAAGAATGGCTTGGGCGTCGACGTTGGAGCAAAACCATTTATCGCCGTGGATGAACCACTGCGGTCCGGATTGTTTCGCGAAGACAGAGTTGGTTCCAACGTCGGAGCCGCCTTGCCTTTCGGTTAAGAACATCGCGCCCTGCCAAAGCGAGGAGAGATCTTTTGCGCCAATGTGTTTTAAAACCTGCGCCTTCATGTCATGAGACCAATGTCTTTCTAAAACTCGGCCAAGGCCGTCCGTCATGCATATCGGACAATAGAGGCTCATCTCGGATTGGGCGAAGTAGTAGCCGATGGCAAAGTTCGCAAGATGACGGATGGAGCGGAAGTCTTTGAGAAAATCAGGATCGTATTTTCTGCTGATGATGCCTCCGCCGTAAGCGAGCTCTTGAAGCTTCTTGAAGTCAGGGTGATATTCGACTGCGCTCGTTCGGTCGCCCTTAGCATTATGGGTTTTTAAAAAAGGCGGAAACCGATCGGCTCGGGCGGACAAAGGCGTGGCCTCAGCGGCACGTTTTCCCATATCTAAAAAGGCACTACGCAATTCTTGAAACTCTTTTTTGCCGAGCCAGTAGGACCAGAACATTTCGGCCAGTGGGTCTTCCAAAAATAAGTTTTCAAATTGGATGTCCGGAATATTGCTGATGTCGTCAGTCATTTCCACCTGACGCCTTCGGGGAAGTCTCTAAGTTTTGTTTAACGAGTTGAAATATTTCTTCCACTTGATCTTTGGAAAAGTCCCCGTGCTGTACTTTTTTAACGCCGAGATTTGAAAGGTCATAGTGGCGTTCAGGGATGATGCCATGGCGTCGCAGGCAGTTCTTCGCACAGTGCAACGGACACCCGTCGATTACTGTGATAGGTCGCCCTGATTTAGCGACGCGGACTAAGGGAATGACATCGCCACCGACACCCGCAATACAGGACATCTCGGCGAGACCCTCGCGATCAATCCGTACGGCAATAGCATTGGCGGTTTGTGCGGCACTGGAGCAGCCGGAGCAAGAATAGACCAGTTGTTTTTTTGCATAGTCCATAAATGACATGTCCTTTCTATCCCTATGCTACTCTTGGACTATAGCCAAAACCTTGATCTGAATCAAAAACCGCCACCTGATAGGGACTAAAATCTCGCGGAGCCCTGATATGTATCATAACAAGCTTCTTATAAAGCGCGCTATGGTGAGACTATGGAAATTCCATGGCCCATAGATAATTTCGTGATCAATGTCGCTACCGTCAATGGCAGCGGCACTCAGACCGCCAATACTGTTTTGCTAAAATCGCTCTTTCGTCTGGGAGTCCCCGTGGGCGGAAAAAATGTGTTTCCGTCGAACATTTCGGGGATGCCGACCTGGTTTTGGATCCGTGCCCATGAAAAGGGTTTTGTTGGCGCGACCCAACTGGCCGATATTGTCGTTGCACTGAATCCGCAAACTCTCGAGGCGGATCAGACCTGCTTGCGGCCCGGGGGTTTTTATTTTTACCCACCGGAAAAGTTCGTTGGCAAAACTCTGCGCGCGGATATCGTGGCCGTGCCACTGCCATTGCAAACTCTAAGTGAAAAACTCTCCGCTCCGATCAAGAATAAAAAACTGGCGGCGAACATGATTTATGTCGGCGTGCTCGCGGAGCTGTTAAAAATTCCCGAAGAAATCGTGATTCAAGCAGTGCGGGACCAGCTCCACAAGAAGACCGCGGCCTTGAGCGCGAACCTTGAAGCGCTGGTGATCGGCCGCACCTATGCACGCGAGTCTTTGGCGGAAATTTCCTGGCCCTATCTGGCTAAAGCCGGGGCGCCTCCGGACGGCAAGGTGTTGATGGACGGGAACACAGCGGCAGCTCTGGGAATTCTGGCTGGCGGTTGTCAGGTGGTGTCTTGGTATCCGATCACGCCGTCGACCTCTTTGGTGGAAAACTTTGGCCGCTTCGCCGAAAAAGCACGGAAGGATGAGGCTGGAAAAAATAAATTTGCCTTGATTCAAAGCGAGGACGAGCTGTCGGCTTTTGCCATGGTGCTTGGAGCGGGCTGGGCTGGAACGCGCGCGCTGACGGCGACCTCGGGCCCAGGTTTAAGTTTGATGGCTGAAGGAGCGGGCTATGCGTACTACGCGGAAATTCCTTCGGTGATCTGGGATGTGCAGCGCCTCGGGCCTTCTACTGGACTGCCCACTCGAACCGCGCAAGGGGACATTGCCTTTGCCGCGCATCTGTCCCATGGTGATGCCAAACACGTTTTACTTTTTCCCGGCAATATTCAAGAGTGTTTTGAGTTCGGGCAGGTGTGTTTTGATCTGGCGGAAAGGCTCCAACAACTCGTGATCGTGCTGAGCGATCTGGATTTGGGAATGAACCTGTGGGTGAGTGACCGCTTAAAATCCCCGAGTCGTCCGTATGACCGGGGCAAGGTCGTGCGCGCCATTGACTCCGAAAAACCTTTTTATCGTTACGAAGATCTGGACGGTGACGGCATTTGTAGCCGCACTTTACCGGGAAGTCCTGACCCCCGGGCCGCTTACTTTACCCGGGGGTCGGGACATAATGCCCGCGCCCAGTACAGCGAGAAGCCTGAGGAGTATGAAGCCAACATGCGACGCCTGGAGCGCAAATGGGAGTCCGCCAAAGAACTGGTCCCGGGGCCTGAGATCATTCGGCGAAACCGCCGCGAAGGAATTCTCTATTACGGCAGCACCGAGGCGGTGATCCCTGAGTTGGAGTATTTATTGGCATTGCAAAATCACGAGTTTGATCTCTGTCGCGTGCGCGCTTATCCATTTTCGGAAACGCTTGAAAAATTTCTGGCCGAGCATGACAGAGTCTATGTGCTTGAACAAAACCGCGATGCTCAGTTGGGCTCGCTACTGAAGCAACAGTTTCCGCAATGGGCCCCTCGTTTAGAGCCGGTTCTGCACTTTGCCGGCACACCAGTCACGGCAGAGGATTTTCAGAAAAAAATTCTCGCAAAGCGGGGGCACTCATGAGCCTTGAACTGAAAGACTACCAGGGAAGCCCATCCACTTTGTGTGTGGGGTGCGGGCATGACTCCATTTCCAAGCATATCATCACGGCCTGCTATCAGAGCGGAATCCCGCCTTGGAAAGTGGCGAAGATGTCGGGCATCGGCTGTTCGTCAAAGATTCCAGCGTACTTCATGTCGGCGAGTTTTGCTTTTAACTCCATGCATGGGCGCATGGCGCCGGTGGCAACCGGTGCTCTGGTGGCCAATCGAGGGCTTTTATATCTCGGTGTCAGCGGTGACGGTGATACTGGCAATATCGGCGTGGGTGGATTCATACATCTCATCCGTCGGAACGCGCCGGTGGTTTACCTGATTGCCAATAACGGTGTTTTTGGTCTGACTAAGGGGCAGTTCTCGGCGTCGGCGGATGAGGGCAGTATTTCTAAGTCGGGGCAGAGTGCCTCGTTGCCGGCCTTGGATTTTTGCGCGCTGGCGATTGAAGCCGGTTGCGGTTTCGTCGCCCGTTCTTTTTCCGGCGACGCTAAACAATTCGTGCCTCTTTTGCAAGCGGCCTTTCGCCATCGCGGGACTGCGGTGATTGATATTGTTTCACCGTGCATCACCTTCAACAATCACGAGGGTTCGACCAAGTCCTACGACTACATCAAAGAGCACGATCTTCCGTTACAGGAACTACACCAGCACGATGTGCGGGATGCGGCTCAGGCGTTGGCGCGTTTGCAAAACGCCCGTCGCAGTGGAGAAATTTTAACCGGGCTCTTTTACGTCAGCGAGGCCAGGCCGACGGTGGCGGAGGATCTGAATCTGACGGCGCGGCCCTTGTGCGACCTGCAAGAAGCGGATCTGCGGCCATCGCCCGAAGTCCTGGATGAGTTGCAAAATGAATTCACCTGAAAAAGAACGCAGAAACTATATCGAAGCAATATTTAATGCGATCTTCGTGTGCACACGGGGACGCCAGCCACGGGAGTAAACCCATGAAGACCTTTACCGCTCCGGATTTTATGCTGTTGGATGCGCAGTTGAGCGAAGAAGAGAAAATGATTCGCACGGCGGTCCGGGAATATGTTGACGCCGAAGTGCTGCCGGTGATTGCCGAGCACTATGACAAAGGCACGTTTCCGAAAAATCTTATTCGGGGACTTGCTGACCTTGGAACTCTGGGCGCGACGATCCCGGGCTATGGCTGTGCCGGTGTCAGCTACACCGCCTATGGTTTGATGATGCAGGAACTCGAGCGTGGCGACAGCGGTGTGCGCAGCTTTGTCAGTGTGCAAGGTGCCCTTTGTATGTATCCGATCTTTCGCTTCGGCACGGAAGAGCACAAAAACAAATATCTTCCCAAGATGGCCCGTGGAGAATGGATCGGCTGTTTTGGCCTCACCGAGCCGGATTTTGGCTCCAATCCCGGGGGGATGCGCACGCGCGCCATTCGCGACGGCAGCGATTATATTTTGAACGGCGCTAAGATGTGGATCACGAACGGAGGGCTGGCGGAGCTGGCTATTGTCTGGGCCAAGGATGACGCCGGTAAAGTTCGCGGCTTTATCGTGGACCGCGACACGCCTGGCTTTACCGTGCGGGATATCGGGAAAAAGTTTTCTTTGCGGGCTTCGGTCACCTCGGAGCTAATCTTTGAGGACTGCCGGGTGCCGGCTTCGCAAATGTTGCAAGTAGAAGGTTTAAAAGGACCCTTTGCCTGTTTGAATCATGCGCGTTACGGAATTTCTTGGGGTGCTGTCGGTGCCGCCATGGCCTGCTATGATGAGGCGCTGAATTATGCAAAGACGCGGATCCAATTCGATAAGCCCATTGCCAGTTTTCAGCTGGTTCAGGCGAAGCTGGTTGAAATGTTCACGGAAATCACCAAGGCGCAGCTTTTGTTGCTGCAATTAGGCCGTCTCAAAGATCAGGATTTGGCCCAGCCCGTGCACATTTCTATGGCAAAAATGAACAATGTTTCGATGGCCCTTAAGACCGCACGCCAGGCCCGGGATATTCTCGGCGCGAGCGGTATTACCTATGAATATCAAGTGGGCCGCCACCTGTTAAATCTGGAGTCTGTAAACACCTATGAAGGTACGGAAGACATCCATCGCTTGATCCTCGGGGAGCATATCACGGGCCTTCCGGCTTTTAGAGGCTAAGAAGAAAAAAAGATTTGCTTCTGAGAAAATTGATCCAAATCAACGATTTGAAAAAGGCCTGACGGCATGATAGAAGTACTTCACACGGAAGGATCTTTTTTCATGCTAACGAAGTCACAAGCTAAGACGTTTTTTTTAGTGGGCACCGCCGTGTGCTCTCTCGCGTTTGTCCTGCTCACCTTGGATACTTTTAAAAGAATCCCGGAGCAAACCCGCCAGGCCGATCTGAATGAATCGGCCATTCGAGGAAAGCATCTCTTCGACCAGAATAACTGTATGGGGTGCCATACTATTTTTGGTGAGGGGGCTTACTATGCGCCGGAACTCACCAAGGTGTGGGAGCGTCGCGGAGAAGCTTTCATCAAAGCGATGTTGAAAGACCCACAGGCGATGTATCCGAATGACCGCAAGATGACAAACTTTCATTTGACCGACCAGCAAATTGACGATTTGACGGCTTTTCTAAAATGGGCCGGTAATGTGGATCTCAACGGTTTTCCAGCAAAACCGGATCTGAAACCCGCCGAACCTGCCGCAGTAGCAGCGGCGGAAGGTCAGGGGGTCGCGCAGCCGGCCGTCTTCGGTCAAGTCTGCGTTGCCTGTCATGCCCTGCAGGGCCGTGGCGGCAATGTCGGGCCCGCGCTTGATGGTGTGGGCTCACTCCGGGACGAAGTCTATTTGCAAAAGTGGCTCGTGAACCCTCAGGATGTCAAACCCGATGCGAAGATGCCAAAGCTTCCGTTGACGGAAAAAGACATTCAAGAGCTTGTCGCGTATTTGTCAAAATTGAAATGAGGATGTCATGAAATACCAAACACAAAAAATCTCATATTGGTTCTTCGCAACATGCATGCTGCTCTTTTTCCTGCAGCTGGTTTATGGCTTTATCATGGGCTTCGCGCACATGGGGTTTGACGGTCTTCACCAATGGATTCCGTTCAATGCCGCCCGCGCGACTCACACCAACTTATTGGTGATGTGGTTGCTGGCGGGCTTTATGGGGTCTGCTTATTACATAATTCCTGAAGAGGCGGGGCGGGAACTTATTTATCCGAAGCTCGCGCTGGTACAGCTCGGAGCTTTCGTCGCCGTCGGTGTTACGGCCATCATCGGCTTTCACTTTAATTGGTGGGAAGGGCGCAAGTTTTTGGAAATTCCGCGTCCTCTGGACTATCTAGTGGTTGTCGATGTGTTGCTTTTCATTTTTCTCATTGGCGGAACTATCTGGAAGGGACGTCGGTATACAACAACGAGTATGGTGTTATTCTTTGGCTTGTTGACGGCGGCTTTGCTGTATCTGCCCGGCATGATTGAGACCGATAATCAGACCCATGATTCCTACTGGCGTTGGTGGGTTGTGCATCTGTGGGTGGAAGGAGTTTGGGAACTCATCATGGGTGCGATTCTTTCCTTCTTGCTTATTAAATTGACCGGCGTTGATCGCGAGATCATTGAGAAATGGCTTTATATTATTGTCGGCTTCACCTTTCTTTCGGGAATTTTAGGGACCGGCCACCATTACTACTTCATTGGCACGCCGAAATATTGGCTATGGATCGGCGGAGTGTTTAGTGCGCTGGAGCCCGTGGCCTTTTTAGGAATGGCGATTTACGCCATTGCAATGGCGAAAAAGGGCGGGAAAATTCCGGACAATAAGATGGCTTTGTCATGGACGATCTGTACGGCGGTTTTGTCGTTTGTCGGCGGGGGATTCCTGGGGTTCGCGCACACGCTCCCTCAAGTGAATCTTTATACCCACGGAACTTTGGTCACGGCGATGCATGGCCACTTGGCGTTCTGGGGAGCATACGCCTGCTTGGTGCTGGCGATTATCACCTATGCGATGCCTCATTTGACTGGGCGTAAACTACAAGACACCGCCATGAATATTTTCGCCTTTTGGACTTCCAATATCGGTATGGTGGCGATGACCGTGGCATTTGGTATTGCTGGTGTGGCACAGGTGTATCTTGAACGGCGCATTGGTATTGAATTCCTTACCGTGCAAAAAGAGATCGCCGTGCATTTTCTGGGGCTTGTGCTAGCCGCGACTCTCTTCACCGGCGGAATCATCGCCTTCATCTGGAACTTCATCCGCTTCGGTAAACCTGTCGGAGAAGTGCAGAAATGAAAACCTACTACCGGTCGGTCGCGGATGAAGTCGAAGTTTTTGAAAAGTGTTTTCAAAATCAACTTCCGTTACTGATCAAGGGACCGACAGGTTGTGGGAAAAGTCAGCTCGTCTCTTTTATGGCTGAAAAATTGGACCGCCCCCTGGTGAAAGTCGCTTGCAACGAAGACACCAGCAGCTCGGACTTGCTAGGCCGGTTCCTCATTCAGGGAGCCGAGACTGTTTGGCAAGATGGGCCGGTGGCCCGGGCCGTCAGAGAAGGCGCAATTCTTTATTTAGATGAAATCGCCGAAGCCCGTGAGGACGTGATCGTAGCCTTGCACCCGCTGACGGATCATCGGCGCCAGCTATATTTGGATCGCACCAATGAAGAGTTGGTGGCGCCTCCTGGTTTTATGTGCGTTGCCAGTTTCAATCCTGGCTACCAGCGTGGTTTTAAAGAGTTAAAACCCTCGACCCGGCAGCGATTTGTGACAACGAGCCTTGGCTATCCTCCACCGGAGACGGAGACAGAGATTGTTCATCATGTGTCCGGCCTTGATATCAAAAATTGCGGAAAACTTGTGGAGCTTGCGGCAAAAATTCGCGGGCAGGCTCACTTGGATCTGCGCGAGACCGTTTCAACACGACTGCTGGTTCATGCGGCCCGGCTGGCGCAGGCGGGGCTGCCGTTGCGCCGAAGCTGTGTTTTTGCGATCGCCCAATGTCTGTCGGATGACGTCCAAGTCGTTGAGGGGTTACGGGATCTGATTCACTTGAGTTTGTAGTATGGATATCGGTGAAAAGATTTTTGGACTTGTCTCGAATTGGCGGCGGCGACGGCTTGAAGAGAACCGTTTTTTAAATCGCTATGATCTTCAAGACTGTGAAAAAGCTTTGGCCCTGGTGGTACAGCCGTTTTTCGAAGAGCCCGTGGAAATTCATCCGGCAAAACAAAGCGGGGTGTGCGGCGGCGCTTTTTATTTACCAGCAACCATTCATTTCTTCAGAGACCGGGAAAAAAACCGGGATCTTTATCTTCACCAGATTTTGATGTTGGCCGGAGCACAGCACCTGGCTTTGGCGTGGCCGACGGCCCTGGCTGAAGAGTCGGAGCGGACCCGGTACTACGCCGAAAAAAAAGAACGCATCACCGAGGCGGTTGCCCGGATCTATCCCTATTTTCGTGAATTTCAAACAACTCTTTTGCAGGCTTTTACGCGTGAGGTGGATTCGCACACCAATCCCTGGTTGTTGTGGGGCGGCCTGAGTTCTGGCACGATTTCCGCTTCCGCGCGATGGGATCAAAAACGGGACGAGCGTCCGCCATCCCGGCAAAAGAACGAGCGAAACCTAGAGACCAGTTTCGAGCGCGAAGAAGTGGATTTGGATAAGGAACAACACAATCCCGTGACTCATTCCTTCGAAAAAATGGAGACGGCAGATGAATATCAAGGCGGCTCTAGAACCACCGACGGCTCTGATCAGCTGAGCGATCACGAGGAAGCTCTTAAAGAGTTAAAGCTAAATAAAGTCACCCGTTCCGGCGAAACCGCGGCAGCTTTCTTGAGTTCCGATTATCAACATTCCAGCAACGAGAGTCTCAATGGGTTGTCGGCGGCAGAAAATTCGCCGCGGGTCCTGTTTTATCCTGAGTGGCACTATAAGAAAAAAACATTTTTGAAAAATTACTGCCGGTTGTGGCTGTCGACGGCGGAGAATGCGACAACCGGCGGGTTCCGTGAAAGGCTTTTGCAGGAACAGAAGTCTCGGATTGAGCACTATAAAAAACGTCTTCAACAAGTCTGCAATCAGCGGAAATGGAAGAGCCAGCAGCTTGAAGGATCTGAAATCGACATTGATTCTTTTGTACGGCACCTGACGGACGTGCGGAATCAAGTGCCGTCCTCAGGGCGCATGTATCTTAACCAGCTTCGTCAAGCGCGGGATTATCAGGTTTTGGTGTTAGTGGATTTGAGTCTGTCGACGGATTCCTATGTCGAGAACCGGCGGGTTCTTGATGTCGAGCTGGAGGCGGTCGGTTTGATGGGCCTTTTGGCGGAAAGCGACCGTGATAATACCATCGTGGCGGGAACTTTTTCTGAGACCCGCCATCGCTGTGTGTTTGAGTATCTGAAGCAGGCCAACGAGGGTTGGTCGGCTTTCTACAAACGGGCACCGGCGGTGGTTCCTCGTGGATACACCCGGTTGGCGCCGGCGATTCGTCATGCGACAGAAATTCTGTCCGCCAGTTCCGCAAAAAGTAAAATTTTGATTTTACTGACCGATGGCAAACCGACGGACTATGACGGCTACGAGGGGCGCTATGGTATTGAGGACATTCATAAAGCTTGCATGGAGGCTTCACAGCGAAGAATTCTGACGAAAGCTTTTGCGATTGAGAAAAATGCCAAACATTATTTTCCGCGGATGTTTCCATCCTATGAAATTCTGGCCTCCGCCGAAAAACTTCCCGCGAGTCTGGTGAAGATTCTTTTTGAAGCCCGCTCAGGATAGAGAGTCCGTGGTTTCACGGACCCGGGGCCAAAATCTTGCGGAGCGAATCAATAAAGAGGCTTTGATAGTCCACATCCATCTCTTTGGATTTAAAAAACGGATTCATGATACAAAGACGAATTAAAACAATTTCGTCACAGTCAATGACACCGTCCCAGGAACCGACGATATTTTCAATGTAGGCCTTGTAGTTGTCCCTATGAAGATGGGTTTTGGAAACAAAAAAGACTTCTTCTTTAGGCTCATGAAAGGCTTTGAAAATCTGCAGCGTTCGTGCGTTCGTTTCACTTAAGGATTCGCCGGGGCGCGCGATACAGAAACCTATGAGATTGCTGTCCGGTGCTGGAACCAGACGGAGATTTACGACTGTCTCGCGGAGTTTTTGTTCGAACTCCGTTTTCAGCTGAATGGTACGGGCGATAATTTTTCCGTATCCTTCCTGGGAAAGCCCGATGCATTTTGCAGTCATCCACGTCGCGACGGCGCCGGCTGCCGACCGCGAACCTTCCAGCGTAAAAGGGCCTTTATCAGGGAGTTCTTTTTGAATTCTAAAATTCACATAGGGACCGCCGAAATGATTTTGAAAATAGTCCCGTGGATTGGCGGCGAGGAAGGTTCCGGAAGAATAGGGGACATAGCCTAATTTGTGGGGATCAATCGTCAAGGAAGTCACCCGGGAAACGCTGGCCAAGGCGAGCAGGCTTTCCGGTGAGAGAACCTGATTCACGCTTTGGTCAGGCCCGGGCAGAGAGCACAGGAAACCGCCATAGGCGGCATCAATATGATGCCAGAAATGCCAGTTTCTTGTTTCGCGATAATGATCCAAAAGGTCTTGAACTTTGTGAATCGGATCGATCATGCCGAGTTCGGTGGTGCCTAAAACGGACACGATCATCAGGATCGGACGGTCCTCAGTTTCGGCGCGAAGGATTTGCCGCTCCAGGTCCGCGACATCCATGCGGCCTTGACCATCGAGGCGAACCGCCCAAAAGGATTCGGCACCTAAACCAAAGACATTCGCCGCCTTTACCCAGGAATAGTGTTTATGTTCAGGTACCAGCAGCACGGGCCCCAAAAAAGGCCGACGGGTCCGCTCCGCAATCCGTTGCGCGGCTTGGAAGGGATTTCCCTGAAGTGGATGAAACTCCGAGGCCGCTTTTCGCAGGGATTCCGAATGAGACTCGTAGTGATCCCAGCCGCTCACGGCACCGTTAAAAAGAGAGTTCTCTCCGGCGGCGAGGGCCGTTGACAGCCACGAAAAGCTTCTTGCACGAGCGCGGTACAAAGCTTCAAAGTTGGCGATGGTGCCTCCTGAAGTGAAGTGGCCCACACCCTTTTGGGTGAAACCGCACATCTTCATCAATGCTTGAACGGCCTCTTCTTCGATGAAGGTGCCGACCTTGGAGGATTCTCCAGAGATATTATTCGGATTGTGTAAAAGAGTCAGAATATGACCAAACAGCGCGGGCAGGGAAATTTCTGAAAACATATGCCCGATATATCGCGGTGAAAATTTAGGAATCTCTTTTTCGAAAAGGGCGGTCAGGTATTTCAAAACGTCTTCAGTATTCTTGCGGCGTTCACAGTACTCTGCGCCTAACATGTCTTCACGGGAAATAGCGCTGCCGTCTTGGGGAAAGGATTGGCGGCGCCAGTTGAACCAGGATTCCAGTAAGATTGCGACTTGCTCGGCAACCCAGTCACGGTTTTCAGCTTGGGGCCCTAGAAAAAGACCCTTCAGAGCGATTTCAGCGGCACGACAGTCATTGGCGGGAGTATGTTGCATGTCTTTAAATTAACCCGGATTCAATCTCAGAATATCGCGAAAGGTGTGGATCATGATATAAATCAGCAAATTGTTGAGCCCCCTTATCGTGAGCTGCGAGGGGGAGCTGAATGGGTGGACGTCGTTCGAGACGGACGACGGGAGCTCTTTTTTTCATTTTTGATTTCCTCTAATTTGGCGCGGTTTAAAATTTCAATATGTTTGCCTTCGGTGCAGAGCCAGCCATTCTTGGTCCATTCACTGATGAAGCGAATGACGGTTTCAGCCTGGGAACCGATTTTTCTGGCAATATCATAGCGGGTGGTTGGGATCATCAGCCGGGTCCCATGTTCCTTGGGCTGTCGATCCAGAGTTCTTAGCAGAAAGTCCGCAAGCTTTTGGGGCGTCCGAGCTTTGGCCATGCAGCGGTCATTTTGAAATTCGAAAAATCTTTCGGAAATTTGCAGGTGGATGATTTGACGAAGTGTTGCGTGCTGCATGAATCTTTCAATAAAGAATTGAAGCGGCAGTTTCAACACCGCGCTTTCTTCGTTCGCGATGGCGGAGGCCGGATAGTTCGCATTTTTAACACTGGCCATCGCGATCCCCAAGAAATCACCCTGACTGAGAAACGAAAATACGACGGCCTCTTGGTTCGGCGGCGTCTGCTGAATCTTGAACGAGCCGTATAAAACCAAGTAAACCGATTCGATCTTAGATCCCTCTGTAAAAAGAGGCTGATGATGGCCGACATGGACGATTTGGCTCTGGGAAGCGATGGCTTTCAACTCCAGTTCGGGAATCGTTTTAAAAAAGCTAAAGCTTAGAAGCTTTCGATAAATTGCTGGGTCTGTCATAAAGTCCTCTCAGTGAGATTCTGCCTGGATTGGCGGGAGACTCCATGATCCGAATCAACTTTTGCGTGTTTTTTGTGACCCGTGGAAGTGGTTTCCACGGGTCACATGGCAGGAGTTTGGCTCCTCAACCTCAAAGGGTTGTTGTTTGATGCATCGACTCCAGGGCCGCCCGAATCGGACGGGGCGGGTGAGAAGCCGGATGGTAGAAACGCTTGGCGGCCTCTTTACGGCGATCGTTGCTGAAGTTCGAAATACGCTTTAAATATCCGATCACCCGTGTGGCATGGTCGATATTTTCGCTGCCGCACTTGCTACAGTGATAGAGCGTGCGTTTGTCGATATGCTCGCATTCATTACAAATCGTGATTTTGATATTGACGCACCAATAGTTACATCCGGAAAGAGCCGCTGCTTTGAGCAGTTTGTAAAATCCTTCGGAAGTCAGCTTTTCCTCAAGATTGAGATGGAGAGCCGATCCACCGTCGAGATATTGCATCATTTCCTGGCCATGCAGCTCCATCTTGTCTAGAGCGTTGCAGGACTCATCCTCGACCACATAAAAATACGAGTTGTAACAGTCCCGTGGCACCTTTAAGCCATCCTTGCGATCCCAGTTGGCATTCTTCACACCTAGGTTTTCAGCAGGGACAAATTCCGTATTGAACATGTAGTGGTATTGACTGCGAGCTTGCTTATTGGCGTCGTAGATGATTTTAAGTTTTTCGCGAACGAAGTCTTTGTAAGGCTTGTCATTGCGTACCGCAATTCCGCAAGCCTCCGCGGCCTCCGCCATACCATTGATACCAATTGTTAAGAACTGTTTGTCCAATGAAATAAAGCCTGCCGAATAGGCGGTCAGAAGGCCGGACTCATAGTACTCTTCCATGAGGCGACGGTAGGCCACCTGGTATTTCTGCACTTTCTCGACAGTCGCCAGCAGATCGATTTTTTTCTGAACCAGGCGATTCATATTGATTGTGATGACATTGATGGAACCCGTTGCGACGCCTCCCGCGCCGAGCGAGTAGCTAAAGGTGTTGTCAGAAATTTCATTTCTGAGGCGGCAGCAACTGGCCAGGCTGTCCGCTGAAGGACTCATGTACATAAAGAAACTGTTGCCCTCGCTGAGTTCTTTGGCGCACATTCTCGCGAAACTCTCATCCTTGGGTCCGTCATCGGCGGTCAGCATCGCCGCCGTAACGACCGGGAATGTTAACACGGCTTTTTTTCTTTCTTCATTGAACCAGTGCATGAAATGATTTTGCAGTTTCTGAACACTTTCCCATTGAGGTTTTTGTCCGTTCGGAAAAACAAAATCGCCGAACAAAGAGCCAAAGTAATATTGGTCGTAGACAGAAATATTCCAGAAGACGGATTGGTAACCGCGGGCCGCCGCCGGCTGATTCAGGGCATAGACGACGTGTTGTAAGTGATTATTAATTTGTTTCTGATGTGTGTTCAGGTAGTCCGGGCCATAATCTTGGCGGGCAAAGTGATCGAAATACATGAGCCATTCGACGGTTGCCACGGCTCCGGCAAACTGTGAGGAAATTGCAAAGACCAAATTGACAAAACAGCCACAGAAGCTTTCAAGGTGCTTAGGCACTGCCGACTCACCGCCGAGGTCTTTCAATCCCTGCAGTAGAAGAGGATACATTGAGATCGAAGCGCAGTACGGTTTCAGGGATGTTTCGTCATGAACATAGATTTCATGCTCTTCGATTTGGCGCTGGTATTCCCTACCCAAGTCGGGGCCGAAAAGGTCGCTGATCTTGGCTGCGACCAGGGCCCGGTTCACCTGAATATTGATGTCCTTATTGATTTCGGCCTCCAGGGTCGCAATATTTTTATGAGTCACATTGGCATTGGCATCCAGCTTAGACCCATCGGCGGCATTCTTTGCGTGTTGATAGTTTTTTATAAAATCCATTTTTTGCCGAATTTGATCGGCGCTCAGTCGAACCATCATAGGGTCTCCTTTGGTATTTCTGGTTGTTGAAATAAATGATTGAGTTTGAGGTTGTTTTTAATGTCCCAAAAAACCTGATTGGTCGTAGGGGCCGCCAAGCCGCCCAAGTGCTCCCGCCACGGACCACATTTTAAAAAGTCCAAGGGCTGTTTGAGAGAGTCGGGGATGTCGTCAAGACCGGTATAGAGCGCGGTCTTGAATCCCCGGTCTTGTGCCAGCCTAAGAAAATGAGTCAGGTCTTGCGGTCGCCACTCGCCACCGAGAAAAAGGACGCAGGTGATCTTGGAACCGTATTTTTCTAAAAGAGAAAGAAAAAGTTCTTCAGTTAAGGGAAAGCCATTTTTTTCAGACCACAGCTCCGGGGAATGACATCCAGGGCAACGCAGGGAACAGCCACAGACGTAAAACCCCAGACTGATGTGATTTGGAACCTCCTGGAATAAAATATCGAACTTATAGATTTTCACGGTGATCGAGTCCTTTCGATAACCAAACGATAACCGTGATATTCGGAAAGGCACTAGGGATTGGGGGATTTCATGATCTAGCTCACTAGATACGGATTTAGTGGTCTAGTTTTTTTTATCATGATACGAGGTGGCTAAAACCCACGCCTTGGCAGCGTGGGTTTTGTTTTTTAGCGGTAAACAGTCCTAGTTCTGAACAGTGACTGTGAAGTGTTGGCTTTCGGTTTTAAGGTCCATGGTGTTGGACTGCAAGCGGCCCACCATCCAGATTTCGTAGGAGCCGTTTGGTACTAGATTTGTTCTCCAGCCGGTGACCATGTTGTTCAAAACAACGTTGCTCACGCGGGTTGTTTCTTTGCCGGAAGCATCTTTAAAGTGGAACTCCAAAGAGCTCATTGGGACGCCACTGGATTGTGCCGTGATTGCGAACTCGATGCGATCACTTACGGGACGGCGCAGGTCTGTTTTACCGGTAAATGACAAGCTCAATGTCGGAGCTTTGTTCACCACGTAGAAGAATTGACGAGTGGATGTACCCAAGGTGTCGCCGTGGGCGTTGGTCGCCATCGCCTGGATTTCGTAGCGGCCGTCGGCCAATTTCATGCTGTCAAAGTTTGCCGTGCAATTCGCGCCCGCACAGGACGAAGCCCATACAGCAGCTTTGTTAGTCGGTCCAAAGACGGAGAAGTTTACGGCGTCTGTGGATTGGATCGTGGATTCCGCCTGGAAGTTCGTAACGCCGGTGACGTAAGTGTAATCGCGCGGGCTTAGCATGGAAACCGCGCCGCCCATTGCCGGAACGTCGAAACCCCAAGTCGAACTGCCTACGCCCGAGGAATCCGAGTAAGCAACGTGACCAAAACCACCTTCACCCCAGTCTTCGCCCCAGCTGTTGCGGATGATAAAGGACTGGGTTGCATCGTCGTAGCCAATGATTGAGATCGCATGACCGCCCAGGTATTCTCCGGCTGTATGTTTGTAAACTCCACCAGCGTAAGACATGAAGTCGGCATATACTGACAAAGATGTCATCACAGGACCGTGCTGAAGAGCTCTTTTCACGGAGTCTACGTTTTTCGCGTAGCTTGTGGGAGTCGTGTAGTTAGAGATCTTAAATGTTCTTTGTGCGACGTCCGCGCAAGCAGAGTTGCATGCGACGTCTTCACCTGTTGCACCGGAAAGATAAGGCATGCACGCTTCATCCGTTACTCCAGTTCTCATTAATTGACGGGCGGCCGATTCTGGCATCCAACCATAGTTACACGCTCCGCCGCCGCATGAAAACAAGTGGGATGGCGACAAGCGGATATTCATGCTCGGTAGAAGTGATGAAATATTCAATTGGGTTTCAAGGACCCCGATAGCGGCAAAAGCGACGCAGCTCCCACAGTTTCCTTGATTCAAGATGGGTGAGACCCAGTTGCGACCTTCTTTATTTCTCCAGTCCAAAGAAGCAGGCAAGACGTCCTGCATGTTCGTTTGTTGAGGCACAACGAACTCGACGTCCACCGCCGGGGCTTGTTGTAAACCCATCATTCTTTTTATTTCGGCCTTCGGCAATTGAGTGAGCCAATTGTCCTTTGCCACCCAAGTTGCATTTTGCTTCTTCAAAGTTTGATTCAGATTTGTCACGTTGATGACAGACTCCGCCCAGCTTGTGGACGCGGCCAGAATTATCCACAGCAGTGGATTTAACATAGTAGTTTTCATGATGATTCCCCTTCCGAAGTTGATCATCCTGCTGCGGATAGGGAGAGCCAAGCGGTGATCCTGGTTCCAAATTAGAACTGGACCAAGGTCTTGCGTTTGTGGAAAAATGGCCCCATGATAAATTAGGGCTGAATTTTCGGAGCGCGATGAGCGGCAAAGATCACTCCGGAAATTACGGTAATGATGGAAGCCGCCACATAAGGGGCGCCAGGGAAGGGCTTTTCAATTCCCGTCGCCGTCAGGCGTGCAAATAATTCGGTATAGAGGAGCGGTCCTAAGATCGCGGTGAGGCTGATTAAAGCCACGAGGGTACCCTGAAGTTCACCTTGTTCTTGCGATGGAGTCTCGCGCGAAATCAAAGACTGCAAAGCCGGCCCGGCAATGCCCGCGATAGCAGAGGGAATCAAAATCGCATACATTATCCAACTCTCTGTTGCAAAGGCATAGCCCGCGTAAGCCAAGGCGCTCACGACAATAGCGATAAAAACAGAGCGCCATTCGCCCAACTTCGGAATCAAAATGCGGGTCAAGCCACCTTGAACTACGGCCGTTGCAATCCCCACCACTGAAAGAGAAATACCGATGTCCGTCGGCGACCACCTAAATTTGTACTCAGTAAAAAGCGCCCAGCTAGCCGGATGCACTTGGCCCGCGAAATAAAGGAGAAAATTCACCCAAATCAATGCGAGAATCGGCGAAGGCTTTAGGATCTTTGCCAGAGACTTTAATGGATTCAATTTTTTGATATCGATCTGACGGCGAAGGTCTTTTGGTAAGGACTCCGGTAAGATAAAGACGCCGAATACGAAGTTCAAAAGATTCAAAGCCGCCGCTGCGAGGAACGGATACTGGTGACCCAAGGAACCTGTGAAACCACCGATGGCGGGACCGACGATGAAGCCAAAGCCAAACGCGGCGCCGATCAAACCGAAATTCGCCGCGCGATTGTTGTCATCACTAATATCCGCCATGTAGGCCGTCGCCACCGTCATGCTCGCCCCCGTGAGGCCCGCGATCACGCGCCCAATGAAAAGAATCGAAAGATTCGGTGCAAACGCCATGAGGATGTAGTCGAGAACCGCGCCGATAAGGGATACTAGCAAAACCGGGCGCCGGCCGAAGCGATCTGAAAGCGCGCCAAGGACCGGCGAGGCAATAAACTGCATCAATGCGTAGACAGAAATAAAGTAGCCATAGTAGTGGCTGACAAAACTGGGGTCGTCAGAAAAACGGCGGATCAAGTCCGGCAGAACGGGAATCAAAATGCCGATCCCCAATGCATCCAAGAAAATGGTGGCAAAAATAAACTGTACGCTGGCTTTTTTCTTATTCATCAATTGCTGAGGTTAGTGCAAAATAGTTGTTGTTGCAAAGAACCTTTGTGGTAGGTGGCTGGAAAGGTCCTGTTAGAGCCCGTTAGCGACATTTGCGAATCCACGCGGACTTCTTTGGAATACCAAATCTGCAGATAGAATTGCTGTTCTATAAAGGGAATCTGGTAGACAAGAACCGGGGCGCTTTCTACAGAAACGAAATTATCCAATAGGTCAACTTTACCCGCGCGCTGCGCGAGCTGCGTATCGAAATAGTCTTTCATACGCACACTTTGGGTTGTCACGAAATTATTCTGAAAACTGCATTCATAGACTGAACTCGTGAGCTGCTGGGCCACGGCGGTCGTGCAAAGAAGCGGGAAAAAAAAGAAAACAGAGAAAACAGAGAAAAACCTCATGCATTCTTATCGCGGTTTAACAGGCCTGACTTAATGGCCGGGCCCTTGGCTATGGACTAGTTTAGCGAGAAAAAAGAAAAAGGGCCCCAGATGATTCGTAAAATCCCCTTTGACTTTCAGAGGTGAAACCTGTTTATCTTTTTGGCATGGAAAAACAATACTTGTCAGGCTTTGGAAATCACTTTTCGTCAGAGGCACGCGCAAATGCATTGCCACTGAATCAAAACTCTCCGCAGGTTGTGCAGCAGGGACTTTATGCCGAACAACTGAGTGGCACGGCGTTCACGGCGCCGCGTGCTCATAATTTGGCAAGCTGGCTTTATCGTATTCGTCCTTCTGTTATGCATAAACCCTTTGTGCCGATGAAAGAGCTCACTGAAAAGACTCTTTTCAAGCCGAAACACATTAATCCAAATCAAATGCGCTGGAATCCACTTCCACTCCCTGCGGCTTCACAGGATTTCGTTGAAAGCTTGCGCACGGTTTGCGGTATCGGTTCTGCCATAGAGCAAAGGGGGTTGCATATTCACCTCTACGCCTTCAACAAAGTCATGGGCTCCCGTTACTTCATGGATGCGGACGGCGACATGATGTTTGTGCTGCAGTCAGGCTCTATTCAGGTGAAAACTGAAATGGGGACCATTGATGCAGAGCCTGGTGAAATCGTTGTGGTTCCACGCGGTATGAGGTTTCAAGTAAATCCATTGTCCGCCGTTTGCCGCGGTTATGTTGGTGAAAACTTCGGTGCACCTTTCCGCTTGCCGGAATTGGGCCCCATTGGCGCAAATGGTCTTGCACATCCTCGGCACTTTGAAACTCCCCAAGCCGCCTTTGAGGATATCGAAGGCAAGATGGAGATTGTCGGTAAATTCTCTGATCGGCTGTGGAGCGCGGAGATGAACCATTCGCCCCTGGATGTTGTTGCTTGGCACGGGAACTATGTGCCATTCAAGTACGATCTTCGTAAATTCAATACCATCAACACGGTGAGCTTTGACCATCCGGATCCTTCGATCTTTACCGTACTGACTTCACCAAGTGATACGCAGGGAACGGCGAATGTGGACTTTGCGATCTTCCCGCCACGTTGGATGGTGGGTGAGCACACGTTCCGTCCACCATACTTCCACCGCAATTGCATGAGCGAATACATGGGCTTGATCTATGGTGTGTACGACGCAAAAACCAGCGGGGGTTTCGTTCCTGGTGGCGGCAGTCTTCATAACTTCTATTCGGCCCATGGGCCTGATGCTGACACTTTTGAGAATGCCAGCAGTGCGGATTTAAAGCCGCACAAGCTTGAAAACACTTTGGCTTTCATGTTTGAAAGTCGTGCGCCTTACCTGCTGACGGAATTTGCAATGCAGAAAGATTTCCTCCAAGAGGACTATCAAGACTGCTGGCAAGGCTTTAAAAAGAACTTCAAGTAATGTTAGCTTTCGAAACCGGCGACTCGCAGCAAAAGTATCTTTTGCAGGTTCATCAGTTCGTTACGGACTTTAAAGAGCCTGCACCGTCTTTTCTGAACCTAGAAGAGATCGCTTATCTCGGCGCACTCACTAATGAAAAACGCAAAAACGAATATCTGCAGACACGTTTTGTACTGAAGAATCTTTTGGCGAAGTACATGGGGTTAGCTCCCAACGTCATTCAATTCAAAAAGGTCGGTGAGGGCAAGCCGGTTTTGATGAACCCCACTGTGCACCTCGATTTTAACTTATCCCACAGCGCCGACTACTTCGCGCTTGCGCTGTCAGAGAAGGGCGAAGTTGGTGTTGATATTGAAAAGATCCGTCAGCCTCAACATTTGACTCAGATCGCAGAGAAGTTCTTTTCAGCTTCAGAAACAGATTTGATTAAGCAGGAACCCGATCCCGCAAAGCAGACGGAGATCTTCGCCAAGTTCTGGTCCGGCAAAGAGGCCCTTGTGAAGGCTGTTGGCGGCGGTGTCTTTAAGAATGTTCACGAAGTTTTGGTCGATGAGACCCATTGGAAAATAAAAAGGCTTCCGTTGGAATTCGGAAGCCTTTCTGATTGGGATCTACAGTTTTTTGAAACCGTTCCCGGTTACACTTGCAGTGTTGCTTATAAAACTAGTGTAAGTTCTTAAACTTATCGGTTACTTTTTTACTGATCGTCATAATCTTTTCACCTTCTTCCGCGTGCGAGCAACCAACGTGTGAAGGTGCTGCGCCAGAAAGAAGAACGCCACCCTGAGACTCGTTAGTGTAAGGGAAACGATCTGTCAAAGCCGCAATAGTTACTTTACGTTTTTCTATGCTTGCTTTCAAGTCTGCAATTGCAGCTCTTTCTGCAACTGCAGAAGACGGCAAGTAATTCAGCAATTGGCTTGCAACATCGCTTATGTCTTCATACAGTTTAAGAGCTTTTTTTGCACTTTCGTAAATATACCAGTTTCCTTCTTCTGTCGGAACGTACTTCAGAACACCATTTGAAGAGGCATCTTTCAAGATTGCTTCGATAGTGATTTCTTCAAGGAAGTAGTGCAAAAGCAAGGTGTCTTGAGCTTTTGCGAATCTTGCGAATGGCAAAGCGCTCTTTTGGCTTTTTTTGTTATCATCCAAAGACTCATCAGAAAAGATATTTTCAATGATCGCTTTAGTAATAGAGTATTCTGCTCTAATACCCTCATCGTCATAACCTGTTTCATCTGCGCGAAGCATGAACAAGTGATGCATGAACTCATGCACAAGAGTCCATCTGTTTGTGTTTTCGCGAACGATGATAGCCGCGCCCTTATGAAGCGAAGGGAAAAGAGAAGAATCTTTCTTAGGTAAATAGAGACCCAAGATTACCTGACCTTTTGGCAAATCTTTGTTTGAAGACTTCCATTTGTCAGAAATATCTGAAGGCATTGTTTGCGCGCCAGTGTAGAGGCTTGAAGAGCAGAGGTTTGTTGGAATCAATTCAGACTTATAGACAGTCGCGCCCGTCAAGTTAACGAAACGAAGAGTTTCATCAACACTGGATGTATATACAGCTGCCAAGTAGTTCAAGTTGAACTCTTTTTCGAAGTAAGTCCGAGCTGTTTTAGACGTACCTAAAGCACTATAATCAGCAGTCCCACCTTCCGTTAAAGTGAACTGACAGCTGAAAGTGTTCATCTCTTTTGGTGCCGTTAAATTTTTGCCGTCATCAGAGCCGCTAGAACAAGCGGCGACAGAACCCAAAACAAATCCTGTTACCAGAAATTTTCCCATAACCCCAGACATAGTGTCTCCTTTAATTTGGAAAAGGTTATAGCGAGAAACTGCCGAAAATTGTTATTTTTTAGCCTGGGCGAAACTTATACAGAAGTGGCAAATATTTATACAAAGTGAATTTTTTCTAAACGCAGGGATTCCGCGGGATTAGCGGTTCCACTTGAAGCCGATTTGGCCGCTGGCTCTCTCGAGGGCTGAGAGCTCCTGAGTGTTGTTTCCGAAGCTATAGTTTGCCTCGGCAAAGAAAGTCCAAGCATCACCCACAGCCGTGTCCCACGCCAGTTGGACGGAGGAGGACTGGTCGGTCAGGGACTGAATATAGCGAAGAAATACGTTGTTATTCTGAATAAGGAGATCGGGTATGCGCAACGAGGCATAGCCATAGTGCTGCCCTAAGAGCTCGCGACCGGAATTTAAGATGCGTTCTAAATTTTCATTGCCACGCGGGTGTTGCGGGACTGCCGACTGGAAAGCGGCAAGCATATCTTCTTGCAACAGGCCGCAAGAGTTGTAAACATACTCTAAGCGGAAGTCCATGCCTCCTTCCCAGCGAATTCCGCCGACGGCAAGAGTATTCCAAGTTTCATTGTTACGAACATAGACCATATCGTAGAGAAGACTAGGCGAGATGTCCGGCATGTACTGGGCAGAACCTTGGGTATGGCGGGCATCGAGGTAGATGCTGAATCCTGGAGTGAGCTCCGAGTTAAAATATTCGCCGGCAAATGGGATCGTGTCATCGATGGTACCACCCGCCATGCCAAGGTAGTTCAAAGCATTACGGCCCCGGTATTCAATCTTAACGACTCCCTTTGGCTTGAATTTCTGCTCGTAGGTCCAGAAGGACTGACCGTTATTCATGGGCTCCGCGATGGTAATCACGCTCCAGCGGCTATTGGGGCTCCAATTGGCACGCAGAAGAAAACGTCCGTCTTCACGGTAAGTATAGGAGCGCTGATCGCGGCGGAAATGAAAGAATGGATTTGTTGGGCTGATAAACTCTGCCGGCCCCCATTGGTAGTTTTGCAGGCCTGCTGCCAAAGTCAGGCGGCGATTCGGATCGCCTTCAAGGAAAGCCTCGGGAAGAGAGGCCTCACCCGTGAATGTAGTCTTCGTCTCCTCCGTATCCAGATAGCGATACTGATTCACCCAGCCCTGAAAGCGGGGACGAAAGACCCAATGCGTGCCACTTTGCCAAGTGTACTTGGTATTGATTCGGAGGTCCGACTGAAAACGGGCTTCTGGATTATCAAGGCGTCGGCCCGTTGGATCGATCAGGCTTTCCTGGCCCCGCTCCGTGCCTTGAGCAGAGTTGTACCACTCGATATCCCAGCGAAAGCTCTGTGCGGCGGCTGGAAGAGTCGCGCACAAGAGCAGGGCTAGAATGACCAAATTTCTAAACATAAGTTAAGTTTTCAGCAGTGCTATTTTTAAGAGTTGAACGGCACACAATCCATGTAGTCACGGCCGCCAAAAGACTCAAGAAAATAAAGCTAAAAACATAAAGATTCGGACTTATAAGGATGCGGAACGGGACAGGTTCAACCAGAACACCGGCTTTGTAAACGATACCCACTCCATTGAGGATAAAGGTTCCTACAATAGCAATGAGACTTCCGATCACTCCGCCAATAAACGACAGGGTTACGGCTTCGCTCACAAAGATATACAAGATCTGTTTCGGCACAAAACCGATACTGCGAAGAGTTCCGATTTCGCGCGTCCGTTCTTTCACAAGCTTCATCATGGTGTTGAAGATGGAAAGACCCGCGATTGCTACGATGATTGAAACCACGAAGTTTCTGAAAACTCCGAGGAGGCTCATCGTGCGCACGTACATTTCACCGATGATGTGGTTTTCCCAGCGAGACATGCGCTGCTGGAGACCGGCTTTCTCGGCTTCAGCGTTGAACTCTTTGATGATGCCGTCGATGTAGCTGCCTTTATCGAGGAACTTCACCGTGATGTAGCTGATATTTTTCGTGTTCATCAGCGTCTGAGCATCCTCAAGAGAGGTCGCGAGGAACTTATCGTCGATATCCTTGTAGAGCGCATCCATCAAGCCCACGACTTGCAAATCCAAAGCGTTTAATTGACCTTCAGGTGTCGTGATGTTGAGCTGAATATCCGGAGAGCTGCAGTGGAAAGGGCGGACTTCTGGTTTATAACCTGCCACTGCGTTCATCATCTTTACTTTTTGATCAGGAACGCAGCCAAGAATTTTACCGAGGGACTGTCCGACTAAAACCGTGTGCTGTTCTTTGAGGGGGCTTCCGTAAAGAGCATTCCAGGCCCAGTCGGGGGCGCGGGTTTTTTCACCCTCAGCAAGGTCGTAGCCATAGCCACGGAAGATCGTCGACGTCTTACCGTTCGTCACCATTCCGTTAATGGAAAGGAAACGGTTGTAAGCATCGATTTTGTTTTTATATTGATCGAAGAACTTATGTACGAACTCTTGTTCAGAAGGAGTGACTTCATACTTCCAAGGTTCTGCGCGGCCTTCGGCATGGCGGAGGTTGAGGTTCTCGACAACCACATCTCCCCACATCATGCGAGAGCGGAAGGACTCCTGATAGATTCTTTCAACGTCCTTCATGTATCCCTGGAACATCACCAGAGAAATCAAGCCCGCGGCAAGACTGATCGTTGCCGCCAAGCTTTGGCGCCAGTGCAAGAACACATTTCTAAGGGCAATTTTTAACAGACTATTCATCGGCTCAAGTTATTCACGTTAAAAAGAGAAGCCGGAAGGGATTCCGCCTTTGGTTTAGTGTATTCAATGATACTGCGGTTCTTAGGAAACTTAGAATCAGTGATTGTCATTTTGCTGATGAAAGCAAAGGTCTTACCTTCCGCCGTCATTTTATTATCATACTCAAAATTCGCCCCTTTGAACGGCGTCCCTTGAAGAGTCATGAACTCCGCCTTCAAGGCCAATTTTGACTTCTTAGAGATCCAGTACTTGATCTGATCGTAAGTAACTTGGTTCGACTTCGCTTTGAGCATCAAGACTGTCGCGTCTTCACCATTTACTTTATCACTGCCGGCATCCTTGGCGTCGTAGTCACGGGCATAGTTTGTTGAAGCGATGTCACCATTTGCCGCTTGGCCGGAAAGCTTTTGGCGGGCCGAGATTGAAACCGGTTTACGCAGGCTTGGTTTAAAGAACCACATATTGCGGTCATTGAACAAGAAGACTTCGCCTTTGTTACGGGCGGGAGTCAGCGCTTCGACATTGGCGTCATTGCCTTTTGCTTTAATCGTAAATGTTCTTTCGCTCTGGTCACCGTCTTCTTCAGTGATGATTTTTGCATCCCAAACAACGCCGTCTTTCAGGCCGCCGCGTGCACGGTCGCTGACTTTTAATAGCTCCGCCGCACTTTCAGCCGCTGCGGAGTGAAGCGAGTAAACTGACATGATGGCACAAAGAATAACTAACTTTTTCATAAACACACCCACTAGTTTGCCTGTTGTAAAAGGTGAATAATTGGCTTGTTAACAAGTTTCTTGGAAACAACGTATGCACAAATAAGACAAATAATCATAATCGGAATCGCCAAGATGATGCAGAACCAAGTGTCTGGATTCATCATGAACTGCATATCGCCCGCAATCCCCGGGGGATCAAAGCGGATGTTTAACGAATTCATAAGGAAGGCAATGACTTGAGCTAGAATGTAACCGCAAACTAAGCTGATCGCCGTTAAGAAAAGACTCTCAAGCGTGAATAGCCACGCGGTCTGCGCGTTCGTAAAACCAATGGCGCGTAAAGTTCCGATTTCGCGGACGCGCTCAAGGATTCCGATGGTCATAGAGTTCACAATCGACAAGGCCACAGCACTAAAGATCAAGAAGATGAAGAAGCCCGCCATGATGTACAAGAACCCAACAGTGCCCACGTAGAAAAGGCCAATCGAGTCGTCATTAAAAGGAATCGTCTGGAAGTCGAGGCCCGCAGCATCGATCTTTGCCTGGAGTTTCTTTTGAATGCTACTAACGCTGGCGTCAGGATTCAAATAGATCGCGAGATAAGTCGCGCCGTCTGTTGCATAGAGGTTTTGTAAAACACTCAGCGGAGCAATGAGGCTCGTATCTTCGGCCATCATCATACCTGTCGTATGTTTAAAACCTAAGTTCGCGTTCACCGCATTCAGATCGCCATCAAAAGTGCGGCCTGCAAGCTGAACATCTCTTTCAGCAACTGACAAATCCGTGAACGGGGCCTTACGACCGATCAAAGTGCCTAGCTGCTTTGTCACAGAGACTGTTTCAGCAAGCGCTCCTTCAGCGTCCTTGATCGAAGGCTCTTTTGCAGAAGGCACCAGTTCAGGAGTCCAACGACTTACTTGCGGATGAGATTGAATACGTTTTTCGTCAGAAGGGGTAATACCGTAAGCAACGAAAGGAACGGATTTGTTTCCGTTACTGAGAAGTCCCATGCCTTGCAGAACAGGAACCGTGAATTCAACCGCAGGTTCTTGTGCTGTGATCTCGCGGATTTTCTGCATATCGTCCGCGCTGAGGTGAAACTTACGAGGATTATTGTAGAAGCCGTCCACGCCGCCTTTTTTGTAAATGGCGATATGGCCCGTGTGATTCACGTACACGGAGCTCGTGCGCATGAAGTGCTCTACGTAGATAATGTAACCGCCTAAGAGGCAAAGGCCTGTAAAGCCCGCGATGATCGCAATCCCGGTTGAAAAGCTACGACGCTTGTTCTTCCAGAGGTTGCGAAGGGCCATTTTGCTAAACAACGTCATTCTGTGATCACTCCGTCTTGGATGCGGATGATACGGCCGACGCGATCAATGAGCTTTTCATCATGTGAACAGAACAAGAACGTGATTTGCTTCTTTTGATTGAGTTCCAAAAGAAGGTCGATGATCTTATGGCTTGTTTTAGAATCTAAGTTCGCTGTTGGCTCATCGGCAAGAACAAGTGTCGGATGAGTCACAAGGGCGCGAGCAATCGCCACACGCTGGCGCTGACCGCCTGAGAGCTTGTCCGGCGGGTAGTGAGCAAACTGCTCAAGCTCAACGTCTTTCAACGCCGCCATTACGCGGTTCTTTCTTTCTTCAGCGCTGACTTCAGGTTGGATTACGAGTGGCAACTCGATGTTTTCATAAACATTGAGAACCGGGATCAGATTGAATGATTGAAAGATAAAACCGATTTTATGATTTCTGAGAGAGCTTTTTTGAACTTCGTCTAAGTGAGTGATGTCTTGGCCGTCGAAAACGATTTGTCCGTTATCAGGTGAATCGATGCAACCGACGAGGTTGAGAAGAGTACTTTTGCCTGAACCTGATTTTCCGATGAGAGCTGTGAACTCTCCTTTTTTAATTGAGAGATTCAGACCGCGCAATGCTGGCACGGTCGTCTCGCCCAGGTGATAAGTCTTAACAACGTTCTTTAAGGCGAGAATTTCATTTGATTGCATTGGGGTCCCTAAGTTTTGCTATTCATGACCGAGATCAGATCCCCCACTGTTTTCACCGGGATCAAATCCTCTTGGTTTAATCTAATATTAAAAGTGTTCTGGAGATCGATGACCATGTCAATGAGGATAAAGGAGTCGATAACCAGTTCTTGAAGGACTGCGTTGTCAGTAATCTTCTCTGAAGGAACACTCAAAATCTGGCTAATGCGAGTTTTAATCTTATTATTATCTAACATGGTTCTACCTTAGTCCTTCTTAAATTTTAAAATACCAGCGATGCGCTCTTCATGCTCTTTAACTGTCTTCTGATAGACTTCTTTGTCCGCATCGTAGAAGCGTTTGAGCGTCTTATCGATGTGTTCTTTGCCGTATTCGCCCTCCATGTTTTTCAGAGCTTGTGTCACCCATTCGATGTGCCACTTTTCATCTTCAACAATGAGGTCGAGTGTCTTTTTAATCTCAGGATTTAAGTCCTGAGCCTGACGATGTAGAGCATACTGTCCAATCACGCGTTTTTCAAAGATCAACGTGATGCCCAAAACTTCCATGATATTCGCCGGCATTCCCGCAGCAGAAATATACTGGTCCTGATAAGCGGTATCGAGTTTGATGGGTTCGTGTCCAAGAGTTTGTAAGCAACGAGTCCAGAACCAAGAGTGCTGAGATTCATCGGCAAAATGTTTTGTGAGATCCGTTTGAATCGGACCTGGCGGCAATGATTTTGCGAGACGGCCGAAAAAGAGAGCGCCCGAGATTTCACTCGTGCGATAAAAGCTCAGAAGCCATCTTTCATTCTCTGTTAAAGGCTGGATTTTCATTAGGCGCCTCCTTTAGTGAATTTTGTTTGAGCAAGGTGCTGGCAGGTTTTTCGAACGATATCTTCCATGGCTGCCGTCTTGTAACCAGGGAGCAAAGACTGAAGAGCTTCGTTAGAAACTTCTTTCTTCACGAAGAGCTGACGGCCAAACGGAGAAATACTCGCAAGGCCCTGATTCAGAACGCTGCCGCCGAAACCTTTCATATTTGTCACGAGCGTATCAAAAGATTTCTCGTCAGCAAAAAGAGGCTTTAGCAAACGTCTTGATTTAAACATTTCGTCTTTGTTGAATTCTTCAAAAGCAATATCAATAAATCGACCGAGTGGAATACTCGCGGCTTGGTCGTAACAGACGTGATAGATTTTCTGACTCTGACCTTTGTTCACGACTGCGGCTAAAGACTTCGCAGTGAATTCGCCGTCCACAAGGTGAATCGGTGTTTCAGCACGGCCCGGAAGCAAAGAAATCAAACCATAGTAGAAAAGCTTAAGAGTGTTATGAATGGCGTTGTGCTGAATCACGGTGCCGCTATCGCCATCCGCGATGATTGTAGCAACGCGAGCGATTCTCCACGGGAGGTTCGAGAATTGAGTGCGAATGGCTTCTTCGACTTCCCATTTTGAGCGTTCGTAGTGATTTGCAAAAACAGGAGAGCTAAAGAATTCTTCCTTGATCGGGCCCGCTGCCATACCTGAAGCATAAAGAGTGCTCACGTAAGTGAAGTTTTCCAGCTTCGGCAACTCAGATACAAATTTTAATAGTGCCAAAGAGCCATCGCGGTTCACAGAGTTCGCAGTGACTTCATCAACGTTAAACGCGGTTTTTGCGGCGTTGTGGATAATGATGTTGATATCGTTACGTTGAGCTTGCAGGTTCTCAACGAGATTTGCCAAATCACTCTGGACTATTTCAACGCGAGCGTGCTTAGCCGCAGGCACATCTTTCAAAAGATCTGCTTTGCGCTTTTCTAGCTCTTCTGCGGAACCTGCACGCACAGGAACTAATAGAGTCTCCGAGCGTTCTGTCAGAAGTTGCTCGAGGAGTTTTTTGCCGATGTAGCCGGTGGCACCGGTCAGAAGAATCTTAGCCATTTTGGATCTCCTTCATCGGCCAGTGAGCAGGATTTGTCCCGTAACGGCTGATAATAGCAAAGAGCCATCTTTCTAAACCGAAAGCGATGCAAGCGCTGGTCGCTGTTTCGCCTTGGTATTTGATGTTAAAACTTTCGCCAAAGTAGTCTTTGTGGAAATTGGTCGAACCAATCGAGAGGTCTTTGTTAAAGATCATCTCGTGTTTTACAGGGTCTAATTGCTGCATGATGAACTTCGGATTGCTCTCTGGATTAAAGAATGGATCCGTTGCTACTTCCCATGAAATGCCGAGATCGAGCTTCGCAAGCTTTTCAGTCACGATATCGCGGTACTTCTTTACGAAGCTGCGAACGTGATCTTGGGGGCCGATGCAAACGATCTCACGCATATTGAAAGACCACTGACGTTGCAAAGGTTTGTAGTAAAGTTCACGACGGAAGCAATTCGCACGTGTTGTCAGGTGCAAAGGCTCTTGCAGATCCTGATCTTGGAAGTGGATATAGAAATGATAACAAGCGGCCGGTGTTAAACAGTCGCAGACCTTGTCGATTTCAGTAAGATGGACTTTGCCATCGCTAAAACGTGGGCCTTCAGTGAACTTTTCCAGGTTCTTGGCGTCGTTTTGATCCAAAGCCACCGGGAAAGTAATTAAATGAGGGAATGATTTAAAATAATCAAGCTTGTTGAGTTCCGCCGCTTGAATGAAAGGCGGGAAATAAAATTCACGAGCCTGGGCCGTCGCTGCGATTCTTAAAAACATCGCATCAAGAGCTTTAAAGAGCTCAAAAATAGATCCGCTCAGATTTGATTGTCCGTTTGGAATCCATTTATAGCCAGGAATCTCGGTGAATTTGATTTCACTCATGTCGCACTCCCAAAGAAGGAAGCATAAATGCTGTCAATCGTGTTGAAAGCACCTGGCTTGATGGCTTTGAGGTTAAATTTGGAACCTTTGATTTTCTCAACTTCCAAAATCAACTCCATCACGTGGAGTGAGCTTAAAATGCGGGTTTCCAAAAGGTGTGTATCAAAGGCAAGCTCTGCCCCAGTCACTTTCTTAGACTTTTTCAAAACCCATTGGCGGAGTGTTTCTTTGACTTCTTGTTCTGTTTTCATAACTCGAAAATCTCCTCGATAATGCCACATTTTTTCAGATAATTTAAACTTACACGAGATGCGCGGACGCGGTGTTCGCGGGCTTTGTCGCTTTCAAACACGCGAGAAGCCAAGTCGTAAGCGTCTTCAATGCCGGCATCTACGTAGATGTCTGGATTGTAGTATTCACGCCAAGTTGTTACATAGTAACCACGAATGTAGTCGCGAATCCCTTGCAGAGTTTCCGCCGACCACTGTGGAGAGAATGTTTTAAATAGATCGTTCAAAATCACACGGCCAAACGCCAAGTGACGAACTTCATCTTCGTGGTGATTCGCATTGATATCGCGAGAAAGCTGCATCACGCGCTCATCTCGAGCTGTCGTTACGTTGTAATAGTCGACGATCTCTTCGAAAACGAAGACTTTAATAAAAAATAAAAACTCTTCTTCGCCGGTTGCATATTCACGCGGGAAAACGATTTTGCGATCAGGATAGATCTTGCCTGCGTACTTTTCACAGAAAGTACCGAAGAAGTACATGTGTTTGTTTTCTTCATCGATAAAGTGATGGATATAGTCCGTCACATCTTGGTTTTCACTCTCGTACAAACGGCGAGTAAGTCCCTCAAGCAAGGACTTTTCACCATGAACATTCAGACTAAAGAAATTCACTTCTTCAAAGAAGCTGAGTTTTTTCTTTTGCTCTTCATTGAGAGCTTCCCATTCAGGGGAACCATAGATAGAGATGAGCTCGGGGCTTACAAACCAGTTATTCTTCTCAAGCTGCTCAGGGAATTGAATATGAGTAAACGGATTGTAGAATCCTTTAATCGATTGAGCAGTCAGTTTTTTAGCAACTTGTGAGATATCGTGGCTCATACTACACCTTCTCTAAGATGACGGCCTGCCAGTTCAAACCAAAGCCTGCCATGAAAAGCAGTAACTTCTGGCCTGGTTTTACAAGCTTGTCTTCTTCGATTTTAACCAAGTTCACAATATTATCAGAACTGATGATGTGGCCGACTTCCTGAATAGATTTGAAGTAAACTTTTTCAAACTCAGTTCCCAAAAGGCGGGATAAAATCACCCATGCATTCACATTGGTGTTCTGAGGGATAATCCAGTCGATATCTTCGATTTTAAGACCGGACTTATCAAAAAGCTCCGTGAGGAGTCTATGAGTATAACTGAAATAGCTGCCGACAGTTTCGTCGTCATTCGCTTGCGCCATAGCGCCGTTCGTCAACGCATGTGTTGCAATCAAGCGATAACCTTTTTCTTCGTCGCTCACCACACAAGCAGCAGCGCCGTCAGAAATTACATTATAAGCCTGTTCGTAAGAAGCGCCTTCTGGAAAGCGATCTGCTGTTACGCAGAGGATTTTCTTTTGCTCTGGCTCTGACAAGATCAAAGCACGGGCAAGGCGCAAAGATCCAAGCATGCTCGTGCAAGCCTGCTGGTTCAGTCCAAGTACGGCCGCACTTTCAAGACCAAAATCGGCTTGTAAGTGGCTCGCTGGATAGTCCATGAGGTATTTCACATCACGGCTTTCTTTAAATTTATTAAAAGATCCGATATTGCCATTCAAAGGAAGGCATGTCGCATAGACAATCGAGTTCACGTTTGTCAGCGCGTTCTTAATCTGAGAAACTGCGCCCACAGCCAAGTCATAGGCATTTTGCGAAGGTGAACTCATGCGGTGAAACGCAAAGCCCGCCTCAACAAATTGCTGGTAGTCAGTGAGAAGACGGCCGGCCTTAGACGATTCTTCAATCGACACTCTCTGGTCACCCAGGAAATAAGCCAAATCGTGAACGAAAACGGATTTCATTATTAAGCTCCGAGTTTAGGGAAGAAGCGACCAGTCGTTTTCATATAGTTTTGGTATTCGGAACCGAATGCTGAGTTCGACAAGTTGTTTTCTTCGCGGGCCGCCGTGCGGTTCAAGATCACGATACACCAAACCATACCCAAGAATGTAATCAAGTGAGGCATCATGATGATTGAAGCCAACTGAGCCGTGATGAAAGAGCTATAGAATGGGTGACGGATGTATTTGTAAGCACCCCAAGTTACGATGTTTGCTGGTGCATCGTTGTTTTGGTGCCAAAGAGCGAGTGGGATACGGTGAGTACCCATCGTGTATGAGATCATGCCGATAGAGAAAGAGCTCAAGATGACGACGGCGATTTCGCCAGCCAACGGAATTGACCAGTACAACTCGAGGCTGATGACGCCGAACTGTTGCAAGAAGATGAGGACTGCATTCAAGAACAAAGGACCCGCTGTCATCCACCACATCAAATTATAGCGGCCGTCTTTTTTAAAGAAAATGCGTGGAAGAATGCCGATATAAGCGAAATTTACGAGGAGTAAAGTGACGAGAGTCCTGTTCATACGGTGATCCTTTGTTTTAATAAGAGTTCTTTAACTAAATTCTTTTTAACTTTTAATGTTGTTGTTTTAGGAAGCGGTTCGGTGAGGAAGATGAATTTCGAAGGACGCTTATAATAACTTAGTTGCATAGTCGCTTGGTGCAGTGATTTTTGAATTTGTTCTTGAAGTATAGCATCCGCAGGATTGACGACAACAACTGCTGTCACGATTTCTGTTCCTTTTGTAGCGCCTTGGCTTGATTTCATCCCGAGGACACAAATTTCCTGGACGTTCGGGATTTCACGCAAGCTTTCTTCAACTTCTTCTGGAGCAACTTTTTTACCACTGCCAAGGACGATCAAGTCCTTGTTGCGGCCCTTGATAGTAATAAAACCATCAGAGTCGATTTCACCAACATCACCAGTATTAAACCAGCCATCGGCTGAAAGGCAGGCTGCTGTTGCCTCAGGATTTTTAAAATATCCTTGCATAACGATCGGACCGCGAACCAAAATCTCTTGGGTTTCAGAGTGAAGCTTCACTTCAATTCCATCAAGAGCTTTACCGATGCTGCCGGGTTTGTTTATCCCTGGAGAGCTGCACGAAATAACTGGAGCAGTTTCGGTCATTCCGTAGCCTTCAAAGACAGAAACGCCGATGAGTTCAAAGAATTTTCCTACTTTTAAATCGAGCGCTGAAGCGCCGGAGATGATTTGATGAAGGTCACCACCAAACTTCTTATGAAGAGGATAAAATAAAAGGCGACGAATAGATTTGCTCGGAATAAAGCGCGCTAAACGCACGGTCGAATAGAACCAAATGCGTTTTAAAGCGGAAGTGCGAATCTCGCTTTCTATGCCCTTTTTCAAAGTACGCAAGAACAGCGGTACAACCAGCAAATCGCGGATTTTATTTTCTTTAAAGAATGAAATAATTTGGTGTGGAATCAAAGAGTTTGCGTAATAAACGCTGCCGCCACGGCTAAATGGTAATAAGAAGCCGCCGGTAATTTCAAACATATGGTGCAAAGGCAAAATAGACAGCAAGCGGAAGTCTTTCTTCGTGCTGAAGAGTTCGCCGGCAAGGTCGACTTGAAAATGGACACTTCTGAAAGTTAACATTACAGCTTTAGGCTGGCTTGTTGTGCCAGAAGTAAAAGCCATCAGGAAGGTCTCATCAGTAGGGCGTGTAAGGGAAGCGAGGTCCGCTGTCACAGCAAAATCCTCGGTCATGACGTCGTTGATACTGAGCAAGCGAAGTTCTTGCGCGGAGTTTTGCACAAGTTTTTCCCCAATAGCACGAGTCTCATCATTCATGCAGAGTACGAATTTAGCTTCAGAAAATTCAGAGATAAATTTTTGATCAGCAAGGCTTAAGCGAATATCGACTGGCACGATGATGCCGCCAGCGAGTGGAATCCCAAAGAAACCGACAGAGTATTCAGGGCGAGATTTTGCCAGGATAAGAACGCGGTCACCTTTTTGAAGGCCCAAAGAACTCAGCTTTTGTGCGAGTTTCTCGGCATGATGGCAAACATCACTGTAAGTCAGTGGAATCCATGTATGGTTTTCGGCAGTGCCTTGACGGCCGAAGAATGCCGGACGGGAAGCGTATCGTTCTGAGACGCTTTTTAAGAAGCTATAAATGTCTGTTTGCTCCGGCTTTGCCATGACTTAGGTGTTTGCAAAGCCGGTTCCAGGTCGGCGGTGTCAAAACGGCAGTATTCGAGGTGGGCTCGCGTTCTAACCGTTTGCTGTAGATCCGCTAGACATGTGTGGGCGCTTCTTGTCCTTGTTCCCGGCCTCTGCGAGCTTTCGCTAAGACATCCGATTCATCTTGTCCTCAAGAGCTCAGGAAGTTCTTGTTTTGTTCCTGGCCATCGTAAGATGGAGTTATTGATAAAGTCCCATGCCAAGAGGTATGGGATTCAACTTTATGAGGTTTCACTGAACTGGTCGCCTATCATGAGTTCAATGATTTAGAGGGGCGTGGGTTGCTGGTGAGAAAGAAGAAAACTCAACGCTCGGGATAATAGTGGCTGCGAGGCCCCGGTTCGGATCTCGCTTTAAAACGGAGAGGCTTGTTTCCGAGGAAGTAAGATCATCTGAGATCACATCAAACTTAGTGAGTGATGGGAATGTGTGCGTTGTTACCGGGACTGAGTCTAAAGAAAGCCCCGACATATGAGGCGACTCCGACAGATGCGAAGAAGCCTGCAGCGAAGCCAGCTACGAGCCAAAAAGCAGCCCAATAACTAAGACCAACGGCATTTCAAGCGGGGCACAAGCGGTGGGTTCTTTGAGATACGGAAGGATTTGCACTGATCCGTCATTTTCAAACCAACGTTTTCAGCCTTCATCAGGATCAATTCACCCTGAGAGTCCAAAACTCGTGTGTTGTCCTGTACTGAGTACGCCGACGTTGCGAGCAGAGTGCAGATAAACAAAGTTGCAGTGTATTTAAGCATTTGAGTCCTCACCTGTTACATGCTGGATGTATAGTATATCGGCAATTTATACCGAGACTAAAGTCCTTTTTGAAAACTTCTTATACGAAAATTAAAACATTCCCCGGTGTATCAGTTTGAGACTTTCTTTCTTAAAATGAGACTCGAATCACTTACGAAAAGGTTAGTCTTATGGTACAGTGACGTATGCTTTTTGAACTTGTGCTTACAAAATCATATATTTCACACACTCGTCTTCTAGACAGGGTGACAGTCTCTATTTCTTAAGTCGGCTCTTAAGCGGCCGACGCACGTGGTTTTTTTTACAACTTAGTTTTTTAACAACCAGGAGGTCTTTATGGCTATGGGTGAATCCATCTTAGTAACAGAACAAGATTTTGAACGATTGGCACTATTAATCCTGCATTCTCATGGGCCGAATGCTTCGGCCCTCGAGGAAGAGCTCGGTCGCGCAGAGGTGGTGAGTCAGAAAGAAATTCCCAATGACGTGGTCACCATGAATTCCATCGTGACTTTTGTGGCCAAGGATACCGGCAAGGAATCAGAAATTAAGCTGGTGTTTCCAAAGGACGCAGATGTGACAAAAGGTCATGTTTCTGTGTTAGCGCCCGTTGGAATTGCGCTGATTGGACTACGCGTGGGGCAGAGCATTGATTGGCCGATGCCGAACGGTCAATCGCGTCAATTGACGGTTACAGGAATTAAGTATCAGCCAGAAGCTTCTGGTGATTGGGAGCTCTAAAAGCATTCATAAGAATTTCTTATAGATGGATAAAAATCAATCAATTGGCCAGCCGGGCGAAGATCCTGATATTTATTTTTTCAGGTTCTCCTCTTCGCCCGCACCAGTTCAGGGTGGGCGCCACTAAAATCAAGCGCAGATCGCGCATTCCCACATCCCACCATAAAATCCCACCTTCGGAGAACTCCGCGCATTTGGGTCCAATTAAGTGGGTCGGGGCATTTCCAAAAAAACTAGTTCTTCAGTTTCCAGTCTTTTTCGGTGATGAGTCGGGAACCACGTTTTGAAAACAGATAATTCCAGGCCCATTGGGTCAGAACAGAAACGCGATTCTTGAAATCAATCAAATAGAAAATATGCACAAAGAGCCACGCCAGCCACGCAATATAACCGGTCATCTTCAAGTGGCCAGACAATGCAATTGCCCGGCGCTTGCCGATGGTTGCCATCTGGCCTTTATCAAAATATGCGAACTCTTCGTGGGGGCTGTTTTTAAGGTCTCTGAGAATAGCTTCTGCGACAAAGTGGCCGGCTTGAATGGCTACGGGAGCAAGGCCTGGCAGCATTTTTCCAGGTGAATATTCGAACGCTGCCATGTCGCCGATGACGAAAACTTCGGGATGCCCCTTTAAAGTAAAGTCTTTGCCGACAAGGACACGGCCCGCGCGGTCTTTGGATCAATACGACGGAAATCTTTTACCAGAACGGTACGACTGATATCGGCAATAGCACCGGCGAGTTCGACTCCGGTTGGTCCCGCACCGACGACGACAAATGTTAGCAGGCTTTTGGTGCTTGCGATATCAAGAGCGTTCTCTGCTTGCTCAAAAGCTGCAAGAATACGGCGGCGGATCTCGGTGGCTTGTTCCAAGGTTTTCAGGCCCGGCGCAAAATCTTCCCAATCATTGCGGCCGAAGTAACTGTGTTGGGCGCCGCAAGCTAAGACAAGATAATCATAGGCCATCTCGACGGGCTCATCTTTCACCGTGGTGAGGATTGACTTCTTGTTGAGATTTACGCCGGTGATGCGGCCGAGATGGACTTCGATGTTGGAGGTATTTGGAAACTGCGCCCGGATCGGGACCGCGATATCCGCGGGATTTAATCCGGCCGTGGCAACTTGATATAAGAGTGGTTGAAACAAGTGATGATTGCGTTGGTCGACGAGAAGAACGTGAAGTCCCTTTTGATCCGCAAGTTTCTTTGCGGTGTTAAGGCCGGCAAAGCCGCCGCCAACCACGATGGCGATTTTCTTTCCATTGAGCTTTTCAGGATGAACAAATTGCATAGGATCCTCCGGGCGAATGCCCACAGAATGATCCTGTTCATCATAGTTTGGCAATCACTTGCGGCGAAGGTTCAAAGAAGAAAGGGGGAAAAGATGTCTTTTCCCCCCCGAGTGTGTCTTTAAGGCGTCAGTCGATTTCTATCGCGCGGGTAGAGTGTCGCTTCACGCACGTTTGTAAGTCCTAGAATTTGCGCTGTAAGGCGTTCAGCCCCAATCGCAAAGCCGCCATGCGGTGGCATGCCGAGCTCAAACATACGCAAATGGCTTTCAAAGGAAGCCACTTCCATTCGGCGCTGCTTGATCGCGGCCTCGAGTTCACTGCGGCGATGTAATCTTTGACCACCAGTAGTAATTTCAAGACCACGGTAGAGTAAGTCGAAGCTTTGCGCTGCGCCCGCAGCACCACGAGATGCTGTATAGAACGGTCGCGCAGAGAGCGGAAACCCTAGAACAAAGACGGCAGGCACGCCAAACTCTTTTTCTGCAAGAGTGCACAGCTGTCGTTCGGCCTCACCATCCAAGTCGTCGACAAGGTCTGTTCTGCCAAACGCTTGTTTCAATCTTTCAAGGCACTCGCCGAATTCCCATACAGGCGCTTTCTCAAGACTTGTCAGTGGCTTTTGCTGAAAAGTTTCAAGGGTCACGCGATGTTCTGAATTCAATCGCTCAAACATAAAGTTGAGTAAACCGCGCTCAAGCTCGATGATCTCTTCGGGGCCTTGAATGAAACCCATCTCGACGTCGAGGGAATAGTACTCCGTTAAGTGCCGGCTTGTTGCGTGAGGCTCGGCCCTGTAAACGTGGCCGGTTTCAAACACGCGCTCAAATCCAGCGACTCCTTGCTCTTTGTAAAACTGCGGACTCTGTGCGAGGTACGCGACTTTATCGAAGTACTTCATCTGAAAGAGGTTCGTGCCTCCTTCGGTGCCTCCGGCAACAATTTTTGACGTCACGATCTCGGTGAAATGATTCTTTCGCAAGTATTCGCGAAAGAGCTCGATCACAGAAGCCTGCAACTTGAATATGCCGCCAGATTTTTCACTACGTAAGACCAGCGGGCGGTTTTCGATTTGCAGCTCCGAAGAAATCTTCTCGACTTGCGATGAAGAGTTAAACGGCAACTGCACGATCGAGGACTCGCTCAATTTTCGAATGGAAGTCACATGCAGTTCAAAGCCAGATTGAGAACGTGGTTCTAAATTCACATTACCATGAATTTCAACGCAATCATCCAGTCTGAGATGCAGATCATTATTATCCAAATTCGTCGGCATCACACACTGCAGGATTCCGGTGCAGTCTTTCACAACAATAAACGTGGTTTGCGCTAATACGCGGAGATAATAAATCCATCCGCAAATAGAAATGGTTTGTCCCTGTACCGGCGTTACTTCGCCGATAAAACTTCGCCCTTGATGCACTTGGCACCTCCTATGGTGGCTCTTCATTTGTTTGTGTCTGATTACTGGAGCCCAAGACTCGTGTGGGCGGTGCCATCCAGCTTCCGGGAAATCCGGCGCTCTTTGATTCGTACTGTCGTGTGTATAGAGTTGTCATCCTCATCGACGAGTTGCAGCCAGAATAATGGAAAGCCTGTTATTTGTCTTATCAATTGTTTTTATGAGGGGGATAAGCAATTATGACTGTCATATGGAAGACATCATTATTCACGGACGTGAAAGAGATTTAGGTGGTTTTTTAGTTCATCGTTCACTGCCAAGCGCTCAGCGACGCTTCTGTGGGCCGTTTGTTTTCTTGGATCACATGGGGCCGATGGAAGTGACGGAAGAGCGTCAGATGAACGTGCGCCCTCACCCGCACATTGGTCTTGCAACTGTGACATATCTTTTTGATGGTCGTGGTTATCATCGCGACAGCATCGGTTCAAAACAAATGATCACTCCTGGCGATCTGAATTGGATGACAGCAGGACGTGGAATCGTTCATTCAGAAAGAACTCCAAAAGAAGATCAGGTCGCTCATCCGCACAAATGGATGCACGGAGTTCAAATCTGGGTGGGTTTGCCGGTTGAGCATGAAGAATGTGAACCGACGTTTGCACACTGGCCGAGTGATAAAATGCCACGTGTGAAATTCGGAAAGAATATTAACGCGAAAGTCATGATCGGTGAGCACGGCGAGGCAAAGTCTCCGGTGAAGTGCCTGTCACGCACGTTATTTATGGATATTCCATGCGAACAAGCAGGCCACGACAAATGGTCTTTCAATGAACAAGAGCTAGGTCTGTTTTTAGTAAATGGCTCTGCAACGGTCAACGGTCATGAGCTTAAGGGCGATGATTTGATTCTGGTGGCTGATCCGAAAAATATCGATATCAAGTACGCTGAGAACACGCGCATTCTTGCGATCGGCGGAGAGCCTTTCCCAGAGCCGCGCCACATCTGGTGGAATTTCGTTTCTTCAAGCAAAGAACGTATTCATCAAGCCGCAGCCGCTTGGAAGGAGCAAACCTTCGGGCATGTCGAAGGCGAAGTCGACTTTATTCCGCTGCCAAATGATCAACTGCCTTAGGAGTGCGCCCCATGACGACAAAGTTTGCTGACGAAGATAGAGTTTTAGATCTTTACAAAGAGTTGCTGAATCAGTGGAATGAAAAGCAAGGCCAAGGCATGGCAAATCTTTTTACTGACGACGGCAGTTTGGTGGGTTTTGACGGTAGTCAGGTGAACACCTTAAAGGAGATCGAAGCGCACCTTACTCCGATCTTCGCGCAGTATCCGACAGCGCGTTTTATTCACATTGTCCGTGAAGTTCGTCAGCTGGCTGCCGACACGGCGATGGTTCGCGCCAATGTTGGTATGGTTCCTCGCGGTTATTCTGACATCAATCCCGCAGTGAATGCGGTGCAAACAATGATTGCGGTGAAAAAAGGTGGGGACTGGAAAGTAGCGATGTTCCAGAATACGCCTGCGGCTTATCACGGGCGCCCGGAAGAAGCCGAGAAGCTGACCACCGAGCTGCGTGCCGTTCTTGATAAGCAGATTCATACGAACTAGGAGACAGTATGAAAGTAGATATTTGGTCCGACATAGCTTGTCCTTTTTGTTACATCGGAAAGCGAAACTTCGAAGCGGCGTTGGCTCAGTTCCTTCATAAAGATCAAGTTCAGGTGACGATGCATAGTTTTGAGTTAGATCCGAGCGCACCTAAGAATCAAAACGTCAGCATGGATCAGATGCTGGCGAAGAAATACAATATGACCGTCGAGAAAGCCCGTACACTGAACGCCTCTGTGACAGAGCGAGCGGCGCAAGCGGGAATTCACTTTGATCTAGAAGCCGCAGTTTTGACGAACCACTTCGATGGTCATCGACTTTTGCATTTAGCAAAAGACCGCGGTGTTCAGCCGTTGATGGCCGAGAAGCTCTTTGCCGCGTATTTCTCAGAAGGAAAAGATGTGAGCTCGCACCAAGAGTTGATTCAGCTGGGCTCGGAAGCGGGTTTAAAACCCGCGGAGATCAAAGATATGCTCGAGTCTGAAATGTACACCGCCGAAGTTCGTGAAGATGAGGCCGTTGCAAGCGAATTGGGAATTTCAGGTGTGCCTGCGTTCATTCTGACAGAAAAGTATTTAATTTCGGGCGCACAGCCTGTAGAAACATTTGTAGAAGCGCTCAATGCCGCTTGGAGAGAAAAATGAGTAAAGATCTCGTAGTTAAAAGTTCTATTACAGTTGAAAAAGTCGCTCGCTATGTTGTGGAAAAAATCACGACCGAGTCTGAGTTGGAAAACAAACTTCGCAAAGAAACCAGCAAACTGCAGGCTGGCGGAATGATTAGCAGCAGTGATGTAGGAGCCTTCTTAGGAATTCTTGCGCAGGCGGTGAGTACCAAGAAAGCTTTGGAGATCGGTACTTTTACTGGCTATACAGCGATGAAAGTCGCAGCGGTTTTGCCTGAAGGCGGAAAGCTCATCTGCTGCGATGTCAGCGAAGAGTGGACCAATATCGGTAAAAAGTTTTGGGATGAAGCCAAGGTTTCGAGAAAAATTGACTTGCGATTGGCGCCAGCGATTGAGACGTTGAATGGCCTTATTAGCGATGGTCAGGCCGGGAGCTTTGATTTTGCATTTATCGATGCAGATAAAAAAGGCTACGATGGATATTATGAAGCCTGCTTAAAACTTCTTCGCCCGGGCGGTCTGATTGTTTTGGATAATATGCTTTGGGATGGCGCTGTGGCGGATCCAAGTGTTCAAGACGATACGACAAAAGCTCTTCGCACGATGAATGAAAAGGTCAGTAAAGATCTTCGCGTAAATTCTTGTTTGCTCACGGTTGGTGACGGCTTGATGCTTGCCTATAAGAAATAATTTTTCCAGCTTCTAAATCAAAACCAGGTGGCGCTCGACATCGAGAATCGGAGACTTCAACGGCTCGATTGTTACTTTCAAATCTTTGAACTTCTTGCGTGAAAGAGCGACCTCCTCGTCGATCTTTTCGCGGCGACCTTTGAGCAAAAAGTACTTGCCACCATTTTTATAGTAGTCGCGGCTGACATCTAAAATCACATCCACGGGTTTAAACGCGCGGGCTGTAACGACATCAATCCCCGGTAAATTCTTGGGGATTTCTCCGTGGATTTCCAGATTCGGGGTCACAGTTTTACAGCGATTCAAAAATGCCTGCTTCAGCGGGCTTTTCTCGTACAAATGATATGGAATTTTTGAAAACTGAATGGCGTAAATGACACCTGGCATGCCGCCGCCGGACCCAAAATCCGCCGCCGCTTTCACACCTTGGGGAAACTGCTTCAGTGGAAGCAGGCAATCGATGATGTGATTGTCGATAAGCTCTTCGAAAGTCATCTGACGGCTAACGAGATTCAGTTCTTCATTGGCGGCCCATAGAAGGTCCACGTAGGCCTTGAGCTGAGGTAGGGCCGCTTCACGGAAGCCAAGTTCAATCATCAATGGGATGCGCTTTTCAAAATGCATAGTTCTAGTTAACTGACTTTCACTTAAATGCCAAGGGCTAAGGGGGATTCTCAGAGCTCAAATTACATCTCAAATTCTTCAAAAAGTTTTTTCAGCGGGTTGGTGGCAAAGCCCATAAAGGCGCTGAGCTTTGGCGTCACATATTTCTGGGCCGGATAGATAAAGTGAACCGGCGAGGTCGTCGTTTGCCAATCCGGCAAAACGCGCGCAAGTTTGCCGGCGTGACAGTCAGAGTAAATCAAGTGCGTGGGCACCAATGCGATACCTTCTCCGCGAAGAACCAACATGCGAATCATCCTAAGGTCATTGGCGATAATACGGCCGGGGACGGGTACATTAAAACCGCCTTTAGGGCTAACAAGTTTCCACTCATCAATTCCCAGAGGCGCGTAGATGATGCACTGATGATTTCTCAGATCCCGCGGATGAGATGGCGTTCCTTTGGCTTTCAGATATTTCGGCGAAGCCACGGGCACGAAGTACGCGGAGCCTAGGCGCTTGGCAATAAGGGATGAGTCCTTGAGCTCGCCGGCGCGGATGGCAAGATCCACACCCTCGGCAAGCAGATCCACGCGGCGATCTGTTAAGATCACTTCAGTACGAACTTTCGGATACTTACCCGCAAACTCCGTCAAAATATCCGGCAGAATGGAGCTACCAAGTTCCACAGGTCCAGTGATTCTGAGAAGCCCGTTGGGCTCTCCTTGGACGCTGGCAAGTTCACTTTCAGCGGAGGTAATTTCTTCCAGGCCTTGCATGCAGCGTTTGAAATAGGCTTTGCCGGGTTCTGTGATATTGAGTTTACGGGTCGTGCGCTGGATGAGTGTCACTCCAAGGCGTTTTTCTAAAGAGGATACCTTGGCGCTGACTGTGGAATTTGGCATTGCCAATTTTTTAGCAGCCTGGCTAAAGCTGCCTTCTTGAACAACGTTTATAAACACAAATACTTCGTTTAGGTCGACACTCATAGTGTGCAATAGTTTGAAATACAATTCTATTATTTGCTATTTAATAAATTAGAAAAATGCACGATAGAGTGATGATGTAGTGAGTAATACGGAAACTAGTGAGTAATGCCTTTGTACTATTTTGCCAAATACCGACGTCTGATTTTTGCACCGGTCAAAGTATTGATGCCGTTCAAGGTGACGGACTTCAATTTGCGGAACGGCGGTCCCATCGTCTTTGTAGCCTCAGAGTAGATTGAAGTCAGTTGCATAGTTGCCTTCTTATCTGAAGGTCCCAGGGTAAAGAGTGAACGGACTATGCACTCTCCTTGTTGTTGGTCGGCAACCACCATCAAACGCGGATCTTGCAGGTCAGAGTTCACTTCCTTCAAGTCATTAATCAAAATATAAAAGCCGGCGGATTCGCTTGTTGGAATCACTTGCAGACGATTTTTGATGCTGTTCTTGAGCATGCTATTTGTAGGCTTGTAAGTCAGGCGATCCATCAGCCAGTACATATCAAAAACCGGAACCTGGGCTTCTTCAGCGACATGACAGTTGTTATCGAGTTTTGTGTAAAGTACGAGAATATTTTGTGGATTTTCATTCTTTTCAAAAGTGAAAAGGGGGTAATGGCCGCCGATATCAGGGACCGTGCTAAGCTGTCGGGCCAACGCCGTTTGAAAGCCAAGAATGGTTAAAATGAGCAGAATCAGCGATTTCATAGAAAGCTCCTTTCTGTTTTTAAAGCAATCGTTATGCCTAAAACCCGCAGGCTATAAGTAAAAGACAAAGTGCTGGGGACGGGGGTGACAATTATGGCTAGTCACGTCTGTACAATCTACCTTCAATCCGAGCGCCTCTGCGAATGCTTGGTGATAGTGTGTCGACGTGAAATCAAGGCTTTGGTGGAGAATACAGAGTTTTTTATTGCCGCAAAGTCACTGCAAACAGACATCCTGTCTGTT
>JBDHWW010000014.1:0-71075 GCA_039810425.1 Pseudobdellovibrionaceae bacterium
AATGCAAATATCAAATTGTCATTTTTAGGAGTGACTGTGGGGAGCTAGAAAATCCCAACAACTTCGGGACGGTATCGTTACGACACGATCTGTAGGGACTGAAAAACCCTGACTTGAGCTCAGGGCTTCTTTCCAGACTTGAGTGTCTTCAAAAACTTCACTCACTACAAAACGCAATGCCCAGTTCTGAGCAAGATACTTATAGTACCCCACGCTCAGGGCAAGATTGATATTATTTTTTGCCATCGAGCCCCCGCTGAGAGGCGAAGACCAAGCCAACCAACTATAAGCTAATCCCGGAGAGACATTTGCATAAAAATTGCCGTAGCCACTATACCAAGTCAGCTCCGGTCCATAACCAATACTTACACGGAAAAGCTGATAATCAGTTTGATCCAGAAATAGCGTAGGCACGTGAAATTTTAAATTCGCAAAAGCAAATGTCGCAATAGGAGTCCAGTCCAAAGAAAAAGACTGAGTTTTGGATTCTAACGACATCTTTGTTAAGCTCAGGCTGTTTCCCAATTGACTCAAACCGCCGCTATCACCAGTGGTCGCGCGGTTGTCAGCCTCGATACGCTCGCCTAAGCCAAGTTGTACGTGAGTGCGTTTATTGGCCACTTCAAAAGATAGGGAATTTGGCAAGTAAGACGAAATCTGAGTGTCCGCAATGACATATCCTGGAACCATCAATAACAGAACTAACAAGGCTCCCAAATACTTCATGACTATCTCGCGCGTGACGGCGAAGCTTTGGTTCGGCTCTGAATCTCTTGCTGAGCACTCTGACCGAGATTCCAATAAAATCCACCCATCTGCTCACCATAGACTGAAAACGATTCCAGTCCCTTCAGATCAAAAGCATTGTTACGCGCGGTGAGGACCTTCATTCGTAAAAATTCCCGTGATAGCTGATTCGAAACTTTCTCAACCTGCTTCACTTCTTTGATTGGTAGCTTTCTAAGCCTTTCCAGATGGCCTGTCGAATCGGAAATATGGATATTTAATGACTTAAAATAATTTAATCCATCGGAAACAATCTTCAAACGCGCTTCGAATTCAGCGTATTCAACGTCCCTTGTTTGAACTGTATTGTCCCTGCCGTCCCATGTTTTTTGAGAATAAATGCGGCCTAATAATTTTGAGGCTCTTTGAACACCATTCTGAACTCTTACTTTTTCAGGAAACTGGACATATCTCGTATCCGCAGCAACCAATAGCTTATTAGAAACTATAATGTAGTTTTCTAGTTTTTCCTGAATGGATTCCGTATCCAAGCTCTCTAAACTCTTCTCTTCTGGCGCCGAAGGATCAAGAGATATCCCCAACTGAGCTAGCTCGCTGGCAATCTCGTCAGATCTCTTCAAACTTTCCTCATAGGTAAAAGCGACGGTTGAATCGACCTTTTTGCCCTGCTGGCACCCAATGGTGATGAGCAAAAACACCATACTGATCATGAGTTTGGATATGTTCATAAGGGGCTAATATACCGAAACCAGGTATTTATTTAAAGACACCTGAAAAATCTTTAGGACACGGTCGCAAATCGCCTAGAACTTTGACATAAAAAAAACCCGCCCCTCTTTCAAGGTGCGGGTTTTCAAAAGAACTTTCGTATCTAAAAATTAATAACGGTAGTGTTCAGGCTTGAACGGACCGTTGGCGTCCATGTGCAAGTACTTCGCTTGCTTATTAGAAAGCTTCGTCAACTTCACGCCCAATTTACCCAAGTGCAATGCCGCCACTTTTTCGTCCAAGTGCTTAGGCAAACGGTAAACTTTGATCTCTTCGTATTTATCACGGTTCAAGAACAACTCCATTTGAGCCAATACTTGGTTCGTGAAGCTGTTAGACATTACGAAGCTTGGGTGACCTGTCGCACAGCCCAAGTTCACCAAGCGGCCTTTAGCCAAAACGATGACTTGGTTGCCGTTTTTCAAGGTGTGGATATCAACCTGAGGTTTGATTTCACGCATTTTTGAGTTCTTGTTCAACCAAGCCATATCGATTTCGATATCGAAGTGACCGATGTTGCACACGATCGCGTTGTTTTTCATTTTAGAGAAGTGCTTGTCTGTCACGATGTCGCAGCAGCCAGTTGCGGTTACGAAGATATCAGCTAGCGGAGTCGCCTCTTCCATCGTTGTTACTTCGAAACCTTCCATAGAAGCTTGCAAAGCACAGATGGGATCGATCTCAGTGACTAGTACGCGAGCACCGAAGTTACGCATAGAGTGCGCACAACCTTTACCCACATCGCCGTAACCAGCAACCACAACCACTTTACCCGCGATCATAGTGTCCGTTGCACGTTTGATACCGTCTGCCAAAGACTCGCGGCAGCCGTACAAGTTATCGAATTTAGATTTTGTCACAGAGTCATTGATGTTGATCGCAGGAACTTTCAATTTCCCTTGTTTTACCATCTGCTCAAGATTGTGAACGCCTGTCGTTGTCTCCTCAGAGATACCGATGATTTTTTTGATCTCTTTCGCGAAGCGTGGCTCATGCATCATGTTGGTAAGGTCACCACCATCATCCAAGATCATGTTGTAACCATCTTTACCCCAGCCAGTGATCGTTTGTTCGATACACCAGTTGAACTCTTGCTCTGTTTCGCCTTTCCAAGCAAATACAGGGATGCCAGCGGCAGCAATTGCAACGGCCGCGTGGTCTTGAGTCGAGAAGATATTGCAAGAAGACCAACGGATCTCAGCGCCCAACTCTACAAGTGTTTCAATCAACACCGCTGTTTGGATTGTCATGTGCAAGCAACCCGCGATACGCGCGCCTTTTAAAGGTTTTTGTTTGCCGTACTCTTTACGAAGAGCCATCAAACCAGGCATCTCAGTTTCAGCAATAGAGATTTCTTCACGACCCCAACGAGCCAGATCCGCGAAGACCTTTGGGTTTTCCATGGCTTCTTTGCAAACCATGTAATCTACTTTTGTGGTGGCTTTTGCCGGAGTTTTAGCCGCTGCTTTCATTGCTACTGCTTTCACGTTTTTCTTCATTGCTTTCCCTGAGTTTGTCGTTAGAGACATTTTGAATTACCTTTAGCTTTGGAGTGTTAAAATTTCGTAACCTGCATCAGTCACCAAGACCGTATGCTCAAACTGAGCCGACAGCAAGTTGTCCGCGGTTTTATAATATTTAATTGAAGAGCCTGGAATATCAAACTCTATAAACTGATCTGTGCCTTGGTTGACCATGGGCTCCACAGTGATGCAGTGAAACGGAACGATCCGCTCCCCTTTGCCCTTTTTACCGAAGGCCGGCACGAAAGGCTCGGTATGGAAGATTCGGCCAATCCCGTGGCCACCGATCTCGCGGACCACCGTATAGCCCTTACGGGTCACGAATTTGTCCGTAACAAAGCCGATATCACCCGTAAAGCCATTCGGTTTAATCGCCTCAATACCGAGGTCACGGGCCTGTCTAGCGGTTTCTACCAGGTCACGGGCTTCTTCTGAAACATTGCCCATCATGTAGGTTTTAGAGGTATCTCCGAAGAAGCCGTCGATAAACGCCGTCACGTCGACATTGATGATGTCCCCGTCGTTGAGGGGGGTGTCGTCAGGAACGCCGTGGCACACGACCTCGTTCACCGAAGTGCAGGAGTACTTAGGGTACCCCCCGTATCCCAAACAAGCCGATTTCGCCCCGCGAGTGAGCATATAATCGTTGGTTAGGATGTCGATCTCGTTCGTGGTCATACCCACTTTGATATGTTTATCGAGATAAGTCAGGGTGTCTGCAGCAATTCGGCAGGCTAAGGTCATCTTTTTAATTTCTTCGAGAGAAAGCGGCTTAATTCCCATAGTGGGGCTATGTATAGCACGACTCTGGGTAAAAATAAAAAAAAAAGCCTAGGGTCGCGCCCTAGGCTTCTTCTATTTAAAAGCTCTAACTAGCTTCTAAGGACTATTTCAAGTGCTTAGAAACAAGTTTAGTCATTTCAAACATAGAAACAGTGCCTTTGCCGAAGATTGGCTTCAATTTGTCATCAGCATTGATGTTTCTGCGGTTTTTAGCGTCTTGAAGACCGTTCTTCTTGATGTAAGCCCAAAGTTTTTTAACAACTTCAGTGCGTGGAAGTGGAGTTGCACCAACAACAGCTGCCAAAGTAGCGCTTGGAGTAAGTGGTTTCATGAAAGCTGGGTTTGGCTTACGTTTGCCAGCAGCCTTTTTAGGAGCAGCAGCTTTTTTAGAAGTTGCTTTCTTAGGAGCAGCTTTCTTAGTTGTAGCTTTTTTTGTCGCAGCTTTCTTTGTAGCGGCTTTTTTAGTCGCTTTTTTTGCTTTTGCCATTATTTGATTCCTCCATTAATGGTGTTTGCTTTCTATTACTCGAATGACCCCAGTGTAACCAACTCTGAGGGTTTGTCCAAAAAAAAATGCAGCCTCTCTAAAGATTTTTGATTTTTCCTCTGAAACTCCCCATTTTCAGAGGAGAAATTGCAAATACCCAATGAGCGGCTCCTCTGAAAATCACTCAAAAACTCCCTTTTCACGCCCGTCTTCCCTCTGGAAACAGCCGTTTTCCCTTCTGCGATCAGTGCGGAAATCGTCAAATCCAGCTCCTGGACTTGAGCTTTCTCATTCTGAAACCGATGAGGGGATCATGCAAGCACAAGCGAGTTTTCACGAAATTCTCGAAAGAAAAATGAAGGCCCAAAGCCCGGAACCTCTGGCTGCGCAAGGGTTCGAGCAGGCTCCGCATTGCCAAGATCCGGCTCACCTCGCCTATCTGATGGGGACCCTTGGACCTGCTGCTTACTTCCGCCCGCAAACCGCCCGCGCCTATCCTTCAAGACCTAAGCCTCCACCGCCGCCACACGCCCTCAGCGAAGCGCAGAAGGCCGCTTATGACTTCTTCGCACTCCATGGGAACACCTTGACCCCTGCCTTTTCACAGAGGGGGCTCAAGAAGGCTTTCCGTGTTTTAGCTCTGAAATTACACCCAGATACGAATAAAGGCGCTGTTGCCGGCGCCTTTATCGAACTCAAAAAAAATTATGAAACATTGATGGATCTATTTTAATTAATAGATCTGAAGCGAACGCGCTTAGGGGCAGCGTCGGCTCCCAGGCGCTTTTTGCGGTCTTCCTCGTACTCTGTGAAGTTTCCGTGGAAGAATTCGACCCTAGAATCCCCTTCAAACGCCATAATATGAGTGCAAATGCGATCCAAGAACCAGCGATCATGGGAAATCACGATGGCGGAACCACCGAATTCAAGAATCGCCTCCTCGAGCGCACGCATCGTATTCACATCAAGATCGTTCGTCGGCTCATCCAGCAAGAGCAAATTGGCGCCTTGCTTCAAAATCTTTGCCATGTTCACACGGTTTCTTTCACCGCCCGACAGAACGCCGACCTTCTTCTGCTGATCGGTGCCTGAGAAGTTAAACCAGGAAACATAGGCACGGGACGGAACTTCCTTCTGACCGAGCTGAATCATCTCATTGCCGCCAGAGAGCTCTTCCCAGATGGTTTTCTCACCGTTGAGAGTCTCGCGCGTTTGATCGACGTAGGCCATCTTCACGGTCTCACCGACTTTGAAAGAACCGCTGTCTGGAGTCTCTTGGCCTGTAATCATTCGGAATAGGGTTGTTTTACCCGCCCCGTTAGGACCAATGACCCCAACGACAGCGCCACGAGGGATCGTGAAGCTGACATCATCAAACAACAGCTTGCCGCCGTAGGCCTTCATGATGTTCTTCGCCTCCACGACGATCTCGCCCAAGCGAGGGCCTGGCGGGATATAAATAGACATCTCCTGGAGCTTCTCAGGAGTCGGCTCTTTCAAGAGGTTTTCGTACGCGGAGATGCGGGCTTTGGCTTTCGACTGCCGCGCCTTCGCGCCCTGACGGATCCATTCCAGTTCGCGCTCCATTGTACGAGCACGCTTCGAAGCGGTCTGTTGTTCTTGCGCCAAGCGCTTGTCTTTTTGCTCAAGCCATGAAGTGTAGTTCCCTTTCCAAGGGATCCCTTCACCGCGGTCAAGTTCGAGAATCCAGCCGGCGACGTTATCAAGGAAATAACGATCATGTGTCACCGCGATGACTGTGCCTGGGAATTTCGCCAAATACTGTTCGAGCCATGCCACAGATTCCGCATCCAAGTGATTCGTCGGTTCGTCCAGCAATAAGATATCTGGATTGCTCATTAGAAGGCGGCACAAAGCTACACGGCGCTTTTCACCACCCGACAGCTGAGTCACTGGCAAGTCGCCCTCTGGACAGCGAAGGGCATCCATCGCGATTTCGATTTTCTGATCGACTTCCCAACCACCTAGGGCTTCGAGCTTTTCTTGGATCACGCCCTGTTGTTCAATCAGCGTATTCATCACATCTGGGTCCAAATCAGGATCATTGAATTTTTCGCTGATCTCGTTGAACTGCTTCATCAGGATCGGCAACTCACCCATGCCAGAGAAAATATTTTCTTTCACTGTCATTGTTGGATCAAGGTGTGGTTCTTGCTCGAGGTAGCCCACTTTCATTTGACGAGCGGGAAACGCTTCACCGAAGAAGTCTTTGTCGACTCCTGCCATAATTTTTAGCAAAGAAGACTTACCAGAACCATTCAATCCTAAAACGCCGATCTTAGCGCCGTAGAAATACGAGAGATAAATGTTTTTTAAAACGAAGCGATTGGGAGGATAAACTTTTGAAACACCCTTCATCGTGTAGATGATATCTTGGGACATTTTCAGGCTCCTTTAAGTGTTACTTTAAGAGTGACGAAGGGTCTAATTTATCAGGCCGAATTCCCTTGTCAAATGGTGTTATATTCTCTTACAAATTAAGTACAGGTGCAAATTAATGGATAAGCAGAATAAAGCAGACAAATCCGCCCCTACCGGCGCTACAGCAGACGCGACGGCGGCCGGCAAGCCTTCTTGGGATCATATCAATTCAGATCTCAAGACGGCACTCGACACCTGGACGGAACTCACCGACACAATGGCGAACAAGCTCTCTCCCGAGGAAGAACAGCTCCGTGAAATTAAAAGCATCTTGGGGTCATTGAAGGATAAATTAAAGGCCTTCGAGAACGACGAGCCAGCAACTACTGCTGCCCAGGAATCAGCTTCGGCTCCGGCGGCACCTTCTGAAAAACCGACTGAAGAGAATCCCTAGCTTATAGAGCTATGGGAGTACGAGTTACCGCCATCTGGCAGTGGAAGTTAAACCCGTTTCTTATCTACGAGAGATCCGCCCCGACACTCGGGCGAAACCATCTCAAAAGTGTCTTTTATTTTGTCCCACTCTGGTGGCGTAAAGGTTCTTTGGGTCAGAGCATGCAACCCCTGGTTCATGAAAGGCTTAATTAGATCATTCACTAGACGGCTGCGGTCGACGCGGGACTTACCTTCGAACGCGTCAGCTACGACGAGCAATCTGAAATGTGTTTCGGAATTTGCTGGGACCGAGTGCCTGTGGCTTTCGTTTTCGAGTTCGAAATACTCGGGTTCGAAAGTCTGCTCAATGCTGGCTCTCAGAGCCTTTTCCATCGGTCCCAATCTTTACTACTTTCTATTGATTTTCATTTTTGCATACTCGATCCCCATTTTCGCCATGGCAAAAACGCCTTTTTCCTCGAGCTTCTTTTCCACTTCTTTGGCTTTGCGAAGGCCGGCCGCCACCGTGATTTGCGCCAAAGGATGACCGACAGGAATATTTTCAAAATTTCCGTTATTCACCCACTCTTCAGCAACATTCTCGGCCACCTCAAAGGCCTTTGGCGCTTTTGAGCGAACCAGTTCGCTGTAAGGGAATTCAATATGAACTTTTTTACGGTTAGATATTTCTTCGGCAATCGCTACGAGTTCTTCTTGTGACGCTTCGACCGCAGTTTCAGCTTCGTCGCGGCCTGGACGGCGGCGGGCTTTTTTCTTTTTAGATGCGTAGTCTTTTACTGTTGGCATAACAACCTCGATTTAAATTAAACTATTACAATTTCATTTCCAACACTTCGCGGGTGACTAAGTCATAATCTTCACGCGCGTTGGATTTCGTCTGATAAATCGTCTTTCCTGTCCCAATGGTGTTTTTCACCTCGGTGGAGGTTCTTATATAACTCTTCATCAGTAAATCCTCAAAGGAATCCATGCACTTCTGTAAAAGCTCATGGCTGACTTTCTCACGGCCATCAAAACGTGTGAACAAAATCTTTTCTGTCAAATCAAGCTCGAAATCTTTCTTGATTTCACGAAGCTCCTTGAGATGTTTTACAAGCCCCATATAGGAAAAGCGATCCGGATTCACCGGCAAGATCACCATATCGGAAGCCACTGTCACGGCCGTATTTGTCGCACTGAGCGCCGGAGCCGTGTCGATGAGGATCAGATCGTAGTTTTTACGAATGGCTTCGAGCGGATTCTTCACCGCCTGCGACCAATTGCGGTTCGAGTTCAAAAGCACGCGGTCTAAGACCGAGTTGTTGAGATTCGAAGGGATCAAGTCCATCTTATCCGTCAATTTGATGACGGCGTCCTGAATAGTGGCCTTCTTTTCCACGATATCAAGCCAAACAGGCTTTTCTTCGGCCTCGTCAATATCCATTCCAAGAGCGAATGTTAAATTCGCTTGCTGATCCATATCAATGAAGAGCACGCGTGCGCCGTATTGAACGGCGCCGAGGCCGATGTTCATAGCCGTTGTGGTTTTCGCCACTCCGCCTTTGAGCATTTGCACAGAGATGATTCTGTGCGGAAGGGTTTTGTTGGCTCTGGCCATGGGGTCTCCTTCGTGAATGGAATAATCCCATCGCGCGAAGCCCTTTAAGTCAAGACGGCTTTTATTTCGTTTGTGTTTTCTGCTCGAGTCCTTTTAGGAAGCCCGATACAAGGTCGTCACGCTCTTGTCCTGACACGGGACGCGCACCCGTCGGGTATTCCCGATAGAGCTTTTGCTGGATTTCCAAGAGGAATCGCGAGGCCGTCACGGGACGAATCACTCCATGACGCTTGCGCTGCTGGCAGCGAGACATGACAAGCCGCTTTTTAGCGCGGGTCACACCGACATAGAAAAGCCTGCGTTCTTCGTCAATATCCGAACCAAGGGTTTTGTGCGGAAGCAGGTCTTCCTCAACTCCCGCCAAAATCACCACCGGGAACTCCAAACCTTTGCTGGCATGAAGAGTCATTAACTGCATTTTGTTCTGCGAATTGTCTTCTTCGTTCACATCATCTCTCAGCATCATCGCATCAATAAAAGACTTAATATTTTCAATCTCATAGCTGCGACGGCCGAGGTAAGCATCCAAGATACGGCCAACGATCTCCACCACTTGCCACTTCTTCTCAGCGACATTTGGATCCCCCGCGCTGTTGTATATGAATTGGCGGTATCCCATCTCTTGCAAAATTTCGACAAAATGGGCGCCGGGGCTTGAGCCCACTTTGTAATCAAGAATCTGCGACGGCAAAGTATGACAGAAGTTCAACAACTGACCGATGGACTCCCCGGCCTTTTCTTGAACTTCGGCTTCCCGCCACTGCTGGCAGGCCTCGATGAAAGTCACTTTGTTTTTAAGCGCATACTCCGTGAGCTTCTCAATCGTGGTTTCGCCGATCCCGCGAGCTGGCACGTTGATGATTCTTCTGAGGGAAACTTCATTCGGCGAAAGCGCTTGTTTCAAGTAAGCCATGACGTCTTTGACCTCTTTGCGGTCAAAGATCGAGGTGCCACCCGTAATTGAGTACGGAATATTAGCGCGACGAAGGGAGCTCTCGATCAAACCCCCTTGAGTGTTGGATCGGTAAAGCACCGCGAAGTCTTTGTAAGTGTATCCTTGGCGAATGAAGTGCTGGACTTCGCTGACCACGAAATCACACTCATCCTCCTCCCGCTCAAGCACAAAGACCTCCGGCAATTCACCGGTGTCTTGGGCCGTTTCCGCCCGCAAGACTTTGCCGTGACGGTTTTTATTCTGGGCTATCGCCGCATTGGCAACCGCCAGGATCTCTGCACTCGAACGATAGTTGCGCTCAAGCTTGATCACCTCACAGCTTTTAAATTCTCTTGGAAAGTTGAGAATGTTTTTTACTTCCGCACCACGCCAGCCGTAGATCGACTGGTCATCATCACCGACCACGGTGATATTATTGTGGTCTTTTACGATTTGATGGATCAGCTCCATCTGCAAACGGTTGGTGTCCTGAAACTCATCCACCATGACTTGCGTAAATGAACCTTGGATCTTCTCAAGTGTCTCAGGATGCTCTCTGAAAAGCTCGAGAGGCTTAATTAAAAGACCTTCGAAATCCACCACGCCGAGATGTTCCAGTTTCTTATTGAATTTCGGAGTGAGGCTCTCGACCATCTCATGATACTCGTCGAAGGCCTCGGTCTTTGCAGCCATCCCCGTCCGGCGGTCATTGATCATATTCAGCAGCTTATCGACGTCAAACTTGTCTTTACCCGCGTTCTTTACGTCCTTAAGAAGTTCTTTGATGATGGCATTGCAGTCGTTTTGATCGACAATGCCGAAGTAAGGGCTGAGGCCCGCTTGCCTATGAAAACGGCGAAGCACTTGCAAACCAAACGAGTGAAATGTTCCGGCCCAGAGACCTTTTTTCACTTGTGATCCCACTTTCGCAGACACCCGATGCTTTAATTCTTTTGCGGCCTTATTTGTGAATGTGAGAACGCAGATCTCGTCCGGTTTGGCGATGCCATCGGCAATAAGGCGCCCCGTTCTGGAAACCAGAACCGTTGTCTTGCCAGAACCTGCACCTGCAAGAATCAGCAGCGGGCCAAAATCGTGTTCAACGGCTTTGACCTGCTCAGGGTTGAGACCTTTTGTCCAATGACTCATTATTCGCGATTGTGAACAAGATTGCGAACTTCGTCAGAGAATACAACTTCAACCTTGTCCGGCTGCACACCACGAACGATGCCTAGGCCAAATTTTGGATGGTTGATTTTTTGGTTCAAAGCGAACTTGCCTTTAATAGAGTAGCCAACCTCGGAAGCGCTCTCTTGGGCTTGCATCAATGCTTCATATTCCGCGTTGTGCGAGGATCTACGGGCGCTTTCACTCCCCGCACGAGCACGCGTGACTTTTGCCGCGCCCGCAGCTCCACCGGCTTTTGGCAATGAATAGGATTTTTGGCTGCCGCACACTTCGCATTTGATCTTTGCGGTCTTAGAAGTCGTGTGAGCTAAGACGACATGGTAGCGATCAGCATTACACTTTTTGCAGAAAGTAAAAAATGATTTCGCGACTGGAGGTAACTGGTTCACTGGCATCTTAGTATCCCTTTGGTTTATAGATGTTTAAAGAATCGGTTAAATTTTTAGCAGCAATTTCCATTGCGTTGAGATAGAAAGGTCCTTCCTCATTCTCAATGCGCTTTTGCAGATCAATCATGCTCTGCTCTTCTTTCGGGTCGATGAGATAGCCGCTGGGACCATAATTTTCGAGAAATCCCAGATCTTCTTCTTTCGTGAAAAACTGCTCCCAGCAATTGGTATTCACCTGAGCCCGGTACGTGATCGTTTTTGCGTGCGAGTGGACCGGCGCATACGAGCCGATCACTTCCAAGTGGCCATAGTGACTGTGAAGCTTCAAAGCCGGTCCACCCCATTGAGTCATGCCGGAACATTGCTCAACATTGGCATACCACAGACCGAAGGCTTTGGACAGAAAACCCAGACCATAAAACTGATCTTGCTTTGGCAAAAGTGAATTCACCGAACACAAGTTGTGCGCCACCCACTCTCCTTTGTGCATCGTTGGAATAATAATAAACAACGAGAGCGGAATCCAATCCATATCGTCTAAAGATTTGGCAATGACGTTCTGGGCTTCAGGCGCTTTGCTAACGTGGATCGGCGAACTTGTCGCCGGAAATTTTTTAAGATCCAAAATCTCGCGCACGGCCGGGCTAAGTGTTGAAGGTTTTGCCGCAAATCCGGCCACAAAGCCCGGAATCACCGCGCAGTCATAGAACACCCACCGAGGCATGGCCATGTTGGAGGGGCCAAATGCCCGTTCCTCAATCGAGTAAATGCGGTCGGCGAAATTCACTTCGGCGATATCAAGGGGGTCCTTGTAAATCGGCGGGTGACAAAACCAATCCAATTTGTGACGAGTGCCGGGTTGGGCGATCTGATTCTCGGGACGCACAAACACATAAGGTCTGATGTCCCCGGATTCCATCCAACTCGCTTTACTCAACAACGGATTTAATTTTGCCATCTTCGCTCTATTCCCTATTTTCCCGGTCTATTTTCCAAGGGGGTGAACCATGTCTTCTGGTCTTACAATCTTATCAAATTGATCCGAAGTGAGGAGTCCTAACTTGACTGCTTCCTCTTTCAAGGTCGTGCCATTTTTGTGAGCGGTCTTCGCGATCTTAGCCGCGTTGTCGTAGCCGATATGCGGATTCAGCGCCGTCACCAACATGAGCGAGTTGTCCAAATGTTTTTTGATTTGTGCCCTATTGGCCTCAATACCAACTACACAATGGTCTGTGAACGACTCACACGCATCCGCGATGAGACGGATGGAATTCAAAACGTTGAATACAATCACCGGCTTAAACACGTTGAGTTCAAAATGACCGTTGGCGCCCCCGATGCTGACAGCGACGTTGTTTCCCATCACCTGTGCACAGACCATCGTCATAGCTTCAGACTGAGTCGGGTTTACTTTGCCCGGCATGATCGAAGAGCCCGGCTCGTTTTCCGGCAAATTGAGCTCGCCGATACCACAACGTGGACCTGAGCCCAATAAACGGATGTCGTTAGCAATCTTCATCAACGAAACCGCAATCGTGTTCAACGCGCCGCTGACTTCAACTAAAGCATCGTGAGCGGCCAAAGCTTCAAATTTATTTTCCGCACTGACAAAAGGAATCTTTGTTTCATCAGCAATCGCTTTTGCCGCGTCCACAGGAAATTTGATATGGGTGTTGAGGCCCGTTCCGACCGCCGTTCCGCCGAGCGCCAACTGATGCAAGTGCGGAAGAGTGTTTTTCACGCGTTGAATAGCATACTTCATCTGAGTCGCGTAACCAGAGAACTCTTGGCCCAACGTGAGCGGTGTCGCGTCCATCAAGTGCGTGCGGCCAATCTTCACGATGTCTTTGAACTCGTTTTGTTTTTTCTCAAGAGCGTGATGCAATTTTTCGAGCATTGGCAAAAGACGATTGTGAACTTGATCAGCCACCGCAATGTGCATTGCGGTGGGGAACGTGTCGTTTGAAGACTGGCCTTTGTTCACATCATCGTTGGGATGGACTCCTTTATCCGGAAGTTTGATCCCTTGCATGTCCATCGCGCGGTTTGCGATTACTTCGTTGGCATTCATGTTGGTTTGAGTGCCCGAACCTGTTTGCCATACCACGAGCGGAAAATGCTCATCGAGTTTTCCCGCAATCACTTCGTCGGCGGCTTTGACGATGAACTCAGATTTTTTGGGATCAAGAAGGCCAAGCTTCGTGTTGGTCAAAGCGGCGCACTTTTTAAGAATGCCCAAAGCTTTGATCATCTCACGCGGAAAACGATCGCCGCCGATTTTGAAATTTTCGCGGGAACGCTGTGTTTGGGCTCCCCAGAATTTATCTGCAGGAACTTTCACTTCACCCATGGTGTCTTTTTCAATTCTGAAGTCCATTGCTCGCCTTTCCTATCTCTCGTTACTATTTTCTGTGGACCTGGCCGACTGAGGCCTGATCCGTTGGATAGATCATAATTTCCTGGATGTTCACATGTCCCGGCCTTTGCAGACACCATAAGATGGTCTCAGCAATGTCCTTGGGCTCAAGCGGCGTCATGTTCGCATAAACTTGGGCCGCCTTTTCGGGGTCTTCAAAACGCACCAGAGAAAACTCCGTGCTAACCATCCCCGGCTCGATGTTCGTGACACGAATATTTGTGCCCGCGAGGTCCATCCGCAATCCTTCAGAGATCGCACGCACCGCAAACTTTGTCGCGCAATACACAGCGCCACCTGGATATACCAAGCGTCCCGCAACGGAACCGAGGTTCACGATGTGGCCTGCTTTATTTTTCACCATAAAGGGCAAAATCGCGCGCGTCAGATACAACAACCCTTTGATGTTGGTGTCGATCATTGTATCCCAGTCACCGACTTGCGATTGCTGCATTTTCTCGGTGCCCTTTGCCAGACCCGCGTTGTTCACAAGCACGCAGATATTCTCGAGCGCCGATGCTTCTGATTGGACGAAGTCATCGACTTGCGAACGCCGGGTGACATCCATTTGGACTGTCTTGAATTCTTGCTGTTTCAAATTTTGCGAAGTGGCTTTGACCAAGCGGTCGCGAAGCTCTTTCAGGCGATCAGCGCGGCGACCGATCAGAATCAGGGAGTAACCTGCGTGCGCCAGCTCTTCCGCCGTCGCCCAGCCAATACCCGCCGTGGCCCCTGTAATGATTGCCCATTTGTTGTGCATTTTGGAACTTTCCTTAGAGGGAAGAACATATAATTTTTTCTCCTTGAAATCACCCCTGCGAATCAATATAACGCAAGACATCTTTAGAGAGGGGCCCTATGAACTACTGGCTGATGAAATCCGAACCCGATGTTTACGGCATTGGAACCCTGAAGAAGGACAAAACCACATGGTGGGAAGGCGTGCGCAACTATCAGGCGCGCAATTTCATGATGAACGATATGAAGGTCGGTGACCTCGTGCTCTTCTATCACTCTAACGCGGAACCTTCGGGAGTCGCTGGCATCGCCAAAATCTCACGCGGGGCCGAACCTGACAAATCTCAGTTTGACAAAAAATCAGAGTATTTTGATCCGAAAGCGACCCCGGCAAAGCCGCAGTGGTACTGCGTTCAATTGGAGTACGTAAAAGAGTTTCCTGAGATCGTTTCTTTGAGTGATTTGCGGGTGCAAGCCTCATTGGCAGACATGTTGGTTCTGAAAAAAGGCCAACGCTTGTCCGTGCAACCTGTGGATAAAAAACATTTCGAAACCGTGAAAAAACTCGGGGGACTTTAGTTGTCAACTCCCGTGCGCTTGCTTTTAGCTCCGATGGAAGGTGTCGTCGACTGGGTTATGCGCGACACCCTCTCACAGATCGGTGGAATCGACCAGTTTGTGACCGAGTTTTTGCGCGTCACTGACAAGCTTTACACTGAAGCCATTTTTTATCGTAATTGTCCTGAGCTGAAAACCGGTTCGCGCACTCGCAACGGCACACCGGTATTCGTGCAGCTTTTGGGGGGGCACGCGGAGCCACTTGCTTTGAATGCTCAGCGGGCTGTGAAACTGGGCGCCCTTGGCGTGGATCTCAACTTCGGCTGTCCGGCAAAAACCGTGAACCGTCACGATGGGGGCGCTTCGCTGCTAAAGTCCTGCGATCGCCTCTATGATATCGTGAAAACCGTGCGCGAGGCCGTTCCGGCGCAGGTTCCGGTCACGGCAAAGATTCGTCTGGGCTTTGATGATCCCACCAAATGCATTGAAAATGCCAAAGCCATTGAAGAGGCCGGAGCGACTTGGCTCACCGTCCACTGCCGTACGAAAACCGATGGCTATAAGCCGCCGGCTTATTGGGACTGGATCCCGCGCATGAAGGAGTCCACAAAAATTCCTATTATCGCCAACGGTGAAATCTGGAACGCGATGGACTTCCACCGTTGCCGCGAAGTCACGGGATGCAGCGACTTCATGATCGGCCGCGGGGCCCTGAGCAATCCGTACATCTTTAAACAAATCCGCGAAAGCCTCGCCCAGGATTCCGTCACGGAAGCCCACTGGCAAAACACTAAAAACTTGCTGCCGGGCTTCTTTGAAGCGAGCACCTTTCACATTAACGAGTACTTCGCCGTAAGCCGCACCAAGCAGTGGCTCCGCGCCCTCTCACTAAATAGTCCTGAGGCCAAAACTGCCTTTGATCAGCTCAAAGTGTTACGAAAACCTCTGGAATTCCGCTCACAGCTGGAAACTTTTTGTTCTTAGTGATACACTCCGGGTGAGGTGAATATGGAAAACCAAACAGCAAAAGTCGTTATTTACTCTAAAGATCCATGCCCCTACTGCGTGCGCGCGAAAAACTTCTTTGAGGATCAAGGCATCAAATACGAAGAGATCGACCTCACGGACAAGCCTGAAGAAATCGATCGCATTAAAAACGAGACCGGCTGGAGAACCGTGCCTATCATTATGATCAACGGAAAACTGATCGGTGGCTATAGCGACATGAAGGCCTTGCATGATGAAGGGCAGCTTGAGCCAATGCTAAAATCCTAATCTATTTGCGTGATCGGGCGTCTACTGGCGCAAATCGGTTCTCGGGCACATTTCAATCGGAGCTTGGAAGAACTCTTTGACGAAAGCCTGCATCTCCCGCAGGCTTTTTGCTTTTGCGCACAACCCTACCAGGGATTGGCCGAAATCCAGCCACACCTCTGTGGTGCGCACGTGAAAACGGATTTTTCTCATCGCCAAATCTTCGCGGAAATACTTGCCACTATAATCAATTAAACTCAGAAGTGCGCGACCGTACTCTTGCCCCTCTTCCTGTGGCGTTTGCGGAGCACGCTGTCCCTCATGGCCCACAGGCGGTGGAAAGCCGAGTTTCTCACCAAATTGCCACATCATCCACGGGCGGGCCGCGAGCGCACGTCCGGCCATCGCCATATCGCAACCAGTTTCTTGCAACATCGTCATCGCATCTTCAGCGGTTTGCACGTCGCCATTGCCAATGATCGGTAAATCAATCATTTCACACAGAGATTTAATCTGCGACCAATCGGCAACACCACGACGTTTTTGAGCGGCTGTGCGCGGATGCAAACACACCCAGCTTGCCCCGGCGTCTTTAAGACCCTTCACAAAATTATGAAGGTACATGAAATCTTTTTCGCTATTGCCGTTGATAGACATTTCAACCTTCCCAGGTTGAGGTGCTGCACGCAGCTTCACACTCACCGGCACCGTTGAATTTTTGACGGTCATCTCAACAATGCGGGCAGCGTAATCAGGATCGCCCATAAGAGCGACACCGTAATTATGTTTGAGGGCTTTTTGGACCGGGCATCCCATATTGATGTCGATGCCTTCGGCCCCCCACTCGTGAATCAATTTTTTGACGCTGTCTCCGATGGGCTTTTCTTCGTTGCCAAGAATTTGCGGCACGAGTCCGGTTTCATGAGGCGCACGCAAAGTTTCAGGCGTTGTCGTAATATCCTCGTAAGGCAGGCGACGCGAATTCAGCATCTCGCTAGGCCAGATCGTTTTCGCCCCGACCGGCATGTAATCGCGGACCGTCAAGCGCAAAGCCACGTGGCTGAGCCCCACCATGGGAGCCAAGCAGAGCGGAAAGTTGACGTCGTTATTGAGGATGGGCTTTGTAAGCCCGGGCCGCATACGCATATCTTATTGGTTCAGGCGGTTCTTCACGAGGTCATCAACGACACCGGGGTCTGCCAAAGTCGACGTGTCACCCAACTGATCCGGGTGATTTTCGGCAAGCTTACGCAGGATCCGTCGCATGATTTTGCCTGAGCGGGTCTTTGGCAGGCCGGGTGCCCACTGGATCAAATCCGGCTGTGCGATAGGACCGATCTCTTTGCGGACCCATTGAACAAGCTCCTTCTTGATTTCCTCACTGCCTTGGAGGCCCGAGCGCAAAGTCACGAAGGCATAAATGCCTGTGCCCTTGATATCGTGCGGGTAGCCGACAACCGCCGCTTCACTGACACCCGCGTGCCCGACGAGCGCACTTTCAATTTCCGCGGTGCCGATACGATGGCCTGAGACGTTTAACACGTCATCCACGCGGCCGGTAATCCAGTAGTAACCGTCCTCATCGCGGCGGCAACCGTCGCCGGTAAAGTAGTAGCCTTTGTAACTTGCAAAATAAGTCTGCTCAAAACGCGCATGATCCTTGTACACCGTGCGCATCTGGCCGGGCCAAGAATCCGCAATTGCCAGAACACCTTCAGCGACAGTTTCTTTTTGCACAACGCCTTCCGGAGACAACACCACGGGCTGTATTCCAAAGAACGGCAAAGTTGCCGAACCCGGCTTTTGTTTCATCGCTCCTGGCAAAGGGGAAATCATCACTCCCCCCGTTTCCGTCTGCCACCAGGTATCGACGATCGGACAACGTCCTTCGCCGACCACATCGTGGTACCAGCTCCATGCCTCAGGATTGATCGGCTCACCAACCGTGCCGAGGAGCCGCAAAGACTTGCGCGAGGTCGTCTTCACCGGTTCTTCGCCTTCTCGCATGAGCGCGCGGATCGCGGTGGGCGCAGTATAGAAGATGCTGACCTTATGCTTATCAATCACCTCCCAAAAGCGAGAGTGCTCCGGATAACTCGGCACCCCCTCAAACATCAATGTCGTCGCGCCGTTCGCAAGCGGTCCATAAACCAAGTAACTGTGACCCGTGACCCAACCCACATCAGCTGTGCACCAGTAGATATCATTTTCTTTGAGATCAAAAACATATTCGTGAGTCACGCTTGCGAACAGCAAATACCCGCCGGTGGTATGCAAGACCCCTTTAGGTTTTCCGGTGGAGCCTGAAGTGTAAAGCAAGAAAAGGGAATCCTCGGCATTCATGCGTTCCGGCTCGCACTGGTCATGGACGTACGGCAATTCGTCTTGATACCAAATATCACGGCCGGATTTCATCTCAATCTTGCCGCCCGTGTGCCGAACTACGAGAACCTTACGCACGCCCGGAGTTTTTGTGAGCGCTTCATCGACATTCTTCTTCAGCGGAATCACCTTCGAAGCGCGCAGACCTTCGTCCGCAGTGATCACGAAATCGGAATCACAGTCAATGATACGGTTTGCGATCGAGTCTGGCGCGAAACCTCCGAAAATCACCGAGTGCATCGCGCCGATACGCGCGCAAGCCAACATCGCAAACGCAGTTTCCGGAATCATCGGCATATAGATGGTCACACGATCGCCGCGTTTCACGCCATTGCGCTTTAGAATGTTCGCAAACTTACAAACTGCCGAATGCAGTTCTTTGTATGTTATATTCCTATTCGGCGTTTTTGGATCATCACCTTCCCAAATAATCGCCGTCTTATCTCCGCGTGATTCCAGGTGGCGGTCCATGCAATTGTAGGAGACATTGAGTTCTCCACCTTCAAACCACTTGATGTGAACCGGAGACCTGAAAGAGGTGTCTTTCACCCTATTCCACTTTTTAAACCAATGCAGACGCTCGGCCTGCTTCGCCCAAAAAGTTTCGGGGCTTTGAACAGATTCGTCGTACATTTTTTTGTATTGTGCAAAATCCATGGAGCACGCCCTTTGCTGTATGTTCTTCTTAGAACGAAGCCCTTTAAAAATTAAAAAGGCCAGGAGATATAAAATTCTCCCAGCCTTCTCAACTAAAAATCAAGTACTGAAATCAAGTACTAATGTGTCGTCACTTAGTTGACGTCTTTATAATCCGCGTCGATCACATCATCGCCGCTTTTGTTAGCGCCTTCAGTCTCTGTTGAGCCGCCGCCTGCGCCGCCGCCACCAGATCCGTCGCCGCCCGGCTGGCCGCCTTGCTTTTTATAAAGCTCAGAGGACAGTTTGTGAGTCACCGCTTGCAACTTCTCGAACGCGGCTTTCAACTCAGTCGCGGGCGCGCCTTTGTTCTCGAGAACTTTGCGTGCTTCTGCGACCGCCTCATTAGCAGATTTCGCTTCCGTCTCCGGAAGTTGTGTCCCGGCATCTTTGATCATCTTCTCAGTTTGATAGATCAAGTTGTCCAGGTTGTTGTGAGCTTGAACGGCTTCGGCTTTTGCTTTATCCGCATCCGCTTGCAATTCCGCTTCCCGAACCGCCTTTTTAACTTCTTCTTCACTCAAGCCAGATTGCGCCGTGATCTTGATCTGCTGCTGCTTGCCGGAAGACATATCCTTCGCGGAAACGCTCAAGATACCGTTGGCATCCAGGTCAAAAGTCACTTCCACTTGAGGAACACCCCGTGGTGCCGGTGGAATACCAGTCAACTCGAAGCGACCCAAAGTTTTGTTATCCGCCGACATCTTACGTTCACCCTGCAAGACGTGGATGTCCACGGCTGGCTGGTTGTCGGCCGCAGTTGAGAACACCTGCGTTTTCTTTGTAGGAATCGCGGAGTTTCTTTCAATCAATGCTGTCATCACACCGCCCAAAGTTTCAATACCAAGGCTGAGCGGAGTTACGTCGAGCAACAAAACGTCTTTGACGTCACCGGCAAGGACACCACCCTGAACGGCGGCCCCGACCGCAACCACTTCGTCAGGGTTCACGGTGCGGTTTGGTTCTTTACCGAAAAAGTCTTTAACGGCTTTTTGGATTGCAGGAACACGGGTTGAACCACCGACGAGAACGACTTCGTCGATCTCTGAAGCTTTCAAGCCGGCGTCTTCCAAGGCTTTACGGCAAGGCTCCATAGAGCGCTTGACCAAGGCCTCCGTCATTTGCTCGAACTTGGCGCGAGACAATCTTGTTTGCAAGTGTTTAGGACCTGTTTGATCCGCAGTGATGAACGGAAGATTGATTTCCGTATCCTGAGCGGAAGAAAGTTCGATCTTCGCTTTTTCGGCCGCTTCCTTCAAACGTTGCAAAGCCATTTTATCGTTTTTCAAATCAATGCCTTGGTCCTTTTTAAACTCCGTGATGAGCCATTCCAAGACCACTGTATCGAAGTTATCACCACCCAAATGAGTGTCCCCGTTCGTAGAACGCACTTCGACAACACCGTCACCAACTTCGAGAATGGAGATATCGAAGGTACCACCACCAAAGTCATAGATGGCGATCTTTTCGTCTTTTTTCCTGTCCAAACCATAAGCAAGAGCTGCGGCGGTTGGCTCGTTGATGATACGCTTGATCTCAAGACCCGCAATGCGGCCGGCGTCTTTCGTCGCCTGTCTTTGAGAGTCATTAAAATAGGCGGGTACGGTTACGACTGCTTCCGTCACGGGCTCGCCCAAATAGTCTTCAGCAACTTTTTTGAGTTTCGCTAAAACAGCTGCACCGATTTCTTCCGGAGAAACCTGCTTACCGTTTGTCAGCTTGAATACGCAGTCGTTGCCTTTTGCAACCACAGTGTACGGAACGAGTTTGATCTCTTCGCTGATTTCATCGAACCTGCGGCCGATGAAACGCTTTGCAGAGTAGATTGTATTTTCAGGATTCGTCACAGCCTGCCGTTTGGCGATTTGACCGACCAAGCGGTCACCGTCTTTTGTGTAAGCCACAACCGAAGGAGTCGTGCGTGCGCCTTCCTCATTTACTAGAACTTTCGGTTCGCCACCTTCCATGATTGCCACGCAAGAGTTGGTCGTCCCTAAGTCAATACCGATAATTTTTCCCATTGTTCACTCCTTAAAAACTAAACTTTCTGACACTTTAGCTGGACACCTTAAACGTGAGTCGGCTCACACCGACGTCAAGGTCGGAAAGGGCCCTTTTCTACTTTTTCTTCCCAAAAAAACTACCACCTTCGCCTTTGACTTGAACACCCTCTAATTTTGCCAAATCGCGTAAGAGTTTTTCTTCTTCTTTTGAGATTTTTTCCGGAAATTTGACCTCAAGCGTGCAATAGAGGTCGCCGCGGCGATGCCCTCTCAATGACGGCAGGCCTTGGCCTCCCGCCTTGAGGGTTTTGCCATTTGGCGTGCTCTTCGGGATGTCCAAAGTGATATCGTCGTCGAGACCTGCGACCGGCAATTCCGCTCCTAAAAGCAATTGGAGATAGGAGACATTGACCGAGGTATGGAGATCGTCACCTTCGCGCTCAAAATGCGCGTGATCTTTTACACGAATCTCGACGTAGAGATCCCCGGCCGGGCCGCCGTTATAACCACCCTCCCCTTCGTTGCCGACGCGCAAACGTGTGCCGGTATCAACGCCTGGAGGAATATTGATGCGGATTTTGCGGTGTTCAGGAACACGGCCCTTTCCCTTGCAAGACTTGCAGGGGTTTTTGATCGTTGTTCCCTGGCCATGACAGGCTGGGCAGGTGGATGCGACGCTAAAGAAGCCTTGCTGACGGATCACCTGGCCTTGACCATGGCAGGTGGGACAGGTCACCGGTGCTGAACCTTTTTCCGCGCCACTGCCTTTGCACTCGCCACAGGAAGTGTCGGTGTCAAATTCAATGTCTTTTTCAAGGCCACGGAGAACATCTTTGAGGGTGATCTCGGTGACGTAACGGAGATCCGCCCCTCGGCGCGGCTCTGTGCGGGATCGCGGGCGGCGCTGCTGGTTTCCCCCGAAGAAATCGCCAAAGATATCGCCGAAGTTGGCAAAAATGTCTTCCATGTCCGGATGGCCGCCGCCACCCGTGCCACCGCGGAAAGCCGCATGGCCAAAGCGATCATACTGCGCCCGCTTTTGCGGGTCGCTCAGAATTTCATAGGCGCCCGCGCACTCCTTGAACTTTTCTTCGGCTTCTTGATCACCGGGATTTTTATCGGGGTGGAACTGCATGGCCAATTTGCGATAGGCTTTTTTAATCGTATCGCCGTCCGCATCGCGCGCAACGCCCAAGACCTCGTAGTAATCCCTTTGATTCGACATGTCATATCCCGTTTCAGATTTTTTCTAGTACAGGGAATATGAAACATTTCCGGACAGTGTCAAGGGCGTTTCTCCATGCCATCTATTGATAGACAGGATATTGAGGTGTGGAGTTTGCGCGAAGATCCTCTAACTTCTCTTGAAGACGTTTAATAAGAGTGGGATCAATTTCAATTTTGATCATTTCCGCAAGAACCGCTTCCGCCGCCACTCTTTCTTTGGACTCGTTATAGAGTCCACCCGCCAACGAGAAAACCCACGGTGGCGCACCACTACGCCCTGCACGGATGAAAAGATCTGCCGCTTTTTTCTTATTCTTCACCTCGTAAAGGTAGTGATAAGCTGCCCGGTAAAGAATAGGCCAATCGTTTGGAAACTGAATCACGGCCTTATCAAAGATTCTGGTCGCACCAGGTATATCCGAAACCATTACACTTAACGCCAGCGCCCCCGTGGCGTAAGGCATGCGGAATTTGGGCGACAACTCCGTGATGGCGTCAAGCATGCGAAAAAGCCAGCCCTTGCCCGAGCAAACATTTTTCGAAACTTGAACTTCGCAATAGTCAAAGTCTTGAATTGCACGAATCCAGAAGGCATCTGCAGTTAAATCCCGGTGTCCAAACGTAAAGTGTTCAATCCCCAACGGCGGAGAAAGAAGATCCCGTGGCCGATCCAACAAGCCTTTGGAGGCGTAAATCTGAGAGTAAATGACCAAAAGAAAAGAAAAAAACCCAAGCAAAACAAAGCTTGGGTTTTTTTGAAAAATACGACTAGGCATTGTCCTTATAAAATCCCATTTCGTTCCTGGACAATATTTTTATCCTGATTGATAGACCATTGGTCCATCCCCGCCGCCGCGTTATGAACCACAGCCCCCGCACCCGCAGTGAATGACGGTTTTAACAGAGCCGTAGTACCAGGCAAATTCGCTGCCGTAGCCGCTACGCCGTCAGAACCTTCCAAGATCATGCAACCATTTGCCATAGCCGCCGTCGTGGTGCAGTAAGTAAGAGTTTCTGTGGCAGCCTGGACACCGGCCAATGCCGTCGCTGGGTTGTAACCGTTGCTGCCGTCAGCAGGAGTACCGGCCGCCGCAAAACCAACTACATAACGAAGCTTACCTTCCGGCGAGTAACCAATAGCACCAAATGCTGAGTGATATGCCGAATACTCCGCAAAGAATGCCTTTTCAGCAGTGTACAGAGACGACAACTGAGTTTTTGCCTCAGATTGGCGCGCTTTCGCCATGTATTTACCGATTGACGGGATTGCCAAAGATGCCAAGATACCGATGATCGCAACGACGACCATGAGTTCTACAAGCGAGAAACCCGCTTGGTTTTTGCTAACGTTCTTCATATGACCTCCAAATGGTTCTGTTATATTTCGTATTTTATAGACCCATACTCGTCGGCAGTTATTAAGAATTTGTTAAACGCTAAATATGGGTCACTTTAAAATGGTGCCAAAAAGACTTTACCAAAGCAAGATTGCTTCTCAAAACAAGACATTCATTTTATAATAATCCTAAGATTGTTGAGTTTGTCCCCCTGGACTTTAGACCCTGGGGGCACCCCACGATCCAAGGGAAAGCTTGAGTAAAACGACTAAGGGGCCGACGATGCAAAACAAACCAGTGGGGAATGGAACTCTTGTCAGCGATAACAGCCCGAAACCCTACGTCTCTACCGACGGCGAAACCTCGATTCAAACAGTCCCGCGTGTCGAGACTCCGAAATTGTACAAAGTGCTTTTACTGAATGATGATTATACGCCGATGGATTTTGTGGTCCTCGTTCTACGCCGCTTTTTTGGTAAAACCGAAGAAGAGGCGAACAAGATCATGCTGGACGTCCACAAAAAAGGTTCTGGAATCGCCGGAGTCTTCACTCTGGAAGTCGCCGAGATGAAAGTGATGCAAGTGAATCAGTATTCGCAAATGAACGAACATCCATTAAAAAGTACGCTAGAGGAGGAGTGATTTATGATGACACGAGAACTTGAACGTCGCCTCTCAGTCGCCACCGAGATTGCCAAGCAGGCCTATCAGGAGTTTGTCACTCTGGAACACATCCTGCTCGCTCTCACCGAATCCCCTTTCATGGTCGAAATTCTGCAAGCCTGTGGAGTGAACGTCCAGAAGCTCAAAGCGGATCTCAAAACCCACCTTAAAAAAACCGTTCCACGCATTACCCAGGAACAACTCGACTCCTATGGTGGCTATGACAGCTGGAACCCCGAATTCACCCTTGCTTGCCACCGCCTGATCCAACGGGCGGCCATCCAAGTTAAAAGCTCGGGTCGAAATCAAATCAATGAGGGGAGCTTGCTCGTCGCACTCTTCTATGAGCAGGATTCCCATGCCGTTTTTGCTTTGACCCAACAAGGTCTCAGTCAATTCGATGTGATCAATTATCTCTCTCACGGAGTCGCCAAAGACGTCAGCGGGACTGACGAAGAAAACTCTTCAACGCCAGCTCCACGCCTGGACATCGACGGCCAGCCGATGGATGAAAGCAAGAGCTCGCCGCTCGAAAGCTTCTGCACGAATTTGAATGAAAAGGCGAAGAAAGGCAAAATCGACCCGCTCGTTGGTCGCGAAGATGTGATCGAGCGCTGCGTACAGATCCTTTCCCGCCGCACGAAGAACAATCCACTCCTGATTGGCGAGCCAGGCGTCGGCAAGACCGCGATTGCCGAAGGCCTTGCTGCGAAAATCGTTCAAGGCGAAGTGCCGGAGAAATTAAAAACCGCGATCATTTATTCTCTCGACATCGGCACCCTGCTCGCCGGGACGAAGTTCCGCGGCGACTTCGAAGGACGTTTAAAAGCGGTTATCAAAGAAATCGAAAAGCAGCCCAATGCCATTCTCTTTATCGACGAGATTCACAACATCGTCGGAGCCGGCGCGACCAGCGGTGGATCGCTCGATGCTTCGAATCTTTTAAAGCCGGCGCTTGCAAGTGGCGACATCAGTTGTATCGGCTCGACCACTCATAGTGAATACCGCCAGTACTTCGAAAAGGACCGCGCCCTCAACCGCCGTTTCCAACGAATTGATGTCAACGAACCGACACCTTCAGACTGCGTGGCGATCCTAAAAGGCCTGCGCAAATCCTACGAGGAATTCCACAACGTGGTTTTCACCGACGAAGCGCTCAAAGCCGCCGTGGACCTTTCGATTAAGCATATTCACGGGAAGCTGCTGCCGGATAAAGCCATCGACGTGATGGATGAAGCCGGGGCTTACTTCCGCCTGCGCCACTTGGGTGAAGACAAGGTTGTCATCGGTATCCCCGAGGTCGAAGAAGTGATCGCGAAAATGACCGGTCTTCCGATTGCAAGCATCTCATCCAACGAGAAAATGCAACTGCGCGATTTGGACAAAAAACTCAAGGCGCTCATTTACGGCCAAGACGAGGCCATCGATCGCCTTGTGACCAGTATTAAACTGTCACGCAGCGGCCTGGCCCGTCCCAACAAACCCATCGGCAGTTACCTCTTCACAGGTCCCACCGGCGTGGGCAAGACCGAAGTTTGTAAACAGCTCGCCGCCATTCTTGGCATCCACTTCCACCGCTTCGATATGAGTGAGTACATGGAGAAACATGCTGTCGCCCGTCTGGTCGGCGCGCCTCCGGGATACGTGGGCTATGAAGAAGGCGGTTTGTTGACGGAAGCCGTGAATAAGCATCCTTACTCTGTTTTGCTGCTGGATGAGTTGGAAAAGGCGCATCCGGATATTACCAATGCGCTCTTGCAAGTCATGGACGCGGGTCGCATGACGGACTCCCATGGCCGGGTTGCTGACTTTAAGAACGTGATTCTCGTCATGACGAGCAATGCCGGCGCATTGGAAGTCGCTCGCGGGTCGATTGGTATCGTGGAAGACAGCCGCAGCTCCCAAAGCATGGAAGCCATCAAGAAAGCATTCTCGCCGGAGTTTATCAACCGTCTGGATGCCGTTGTGAGCTTCCGTGACTTGTCAGAGGACATCATTCTCAAAGTTGTTGGTAAGTTTGTTGATGAACTGAAGATGACTTTGGCCGAGAAGAAAGTCGACCTGCAAACAACTCCAGAAGTTTTGAAGTGGCTCATGAAGAAAGGCTATGACAAAGTTTATGGGGCCCGCCCTCTGGCCCGGACCGTGGATGAGCACCTCAAGAAACCTCTTGTCGATGAGTTGCTATTTGGCCGGTTGGTCGATGGCGGCCGCGTTGGTGTTGAAGTGGAAAACAGCGTATTGCGGTTCCAATTTAGCACCACCCAGAGCGGCAATAGCTCCAAAAGGTCGAAAGAGACCGTCACGACTTGACATAATTTAGAGAGATGCCAAATTAACCTGAGGGGTGGACGTGGCGCGCGCGCTGCGCGACTGAGATTCAGTGGTTCCCCCCCAAAGGAGTTTGCAACATGCAATTTTTTAAACGTTTCGGCTATTTCATCCTGACCAACGTTCTGGTGATGGTCACCATCGGTATCGCGTGGTCTATTATCAGTCATTTCCTCGGACTCGCGGGATTTAATCAATATCTTCCCACCATGCTGGCGTTCTGCCTGGTTTGGGGTATGGGCGGTGCCTTCATTTCTTTGTTGATATCTAAGTTCGCCGCAAAATCTTTCCACGGCGTTCAAGTGATTGATCCGAACACCAATCAACCTGAGCTTCGCGCCCTGGTTGAAAAAGTTCACGAACTCGCTCGCCGCGCAAAACTTCCTAAGATGCCGGACGTGGGCGTTTACGAATCCTATGATGTGAATGCCTTTGCCACCGGCCCCAGTAAGAGCAACTCACTCGTCGCGGTCTCGACCGGCCTTCTTCAGCGCATGAATGACAAAGAAGTCGAAGGGGTCCTCGGCCACGAAGTTTCTCACATCGCCAACGGCGACATGGTGACGATGACTTTGATTCAAGGCGTGGTGAATGCGTTTGCGATGTTCTTCTCGCGCATTTTAGCAAATGTTCTTGCCAGCAACGTCGATGAAAAATTCCGCGGCATTGTTTACTTTGCCTGTACGATCCTCGGCGATATCGCCTTCACCTTGCTCGGCTCCATCGTCGTGAACTTCTACTCGCGTAAACGTGAGTACCGGGCCGACGCGGGCAGCGCCAAGATCTCGTCTTCGGGAAATATGATCGCGGCCTTGCAGCGCCTCCAAAGCCTGCATGAAGCCCCTCCTTCAACCGATGACGTTTACGCGAGTTTGAAAATCTCAGGCCGCGAGAAAAAAGGCAGCCTCGCGGACTTGTTCATGACTCACCCTGCGCTTCAAGACCGTATCAATGCTCTGGAGAGAGGTCGCGTGGGCTAATGCGTAAGTCCCTCTCTTCCGCCATTTTTGCGACTGCTTTTTTGGGGTGCACTACAACGTCAGTAAAAGACACGAAGGTCCCCCCTTCTTCTATGCCTCCGGGTTATGACTTCATCGTGCAAAACCGTGATCATAGCCAAAAAGAACTCGAGGCTCTCAAGACCAGCGACGACAATCAAGCCTGGTGGAAAAAGTACCGCCTGGGGCTTTTAACCCTGGAGAAAAATCCGGAGCTTTCTTGCCCCCAGTTTACGGCTCTTTCCAAAGAAGCCCACTTCCCGCTTCGTGATTTGGCACTACTCCGCGCCCATCAAACCTGCGCCGACACCAAAGACCTTGCGAAGTTGGATCCGGAGCTTTACAAGAGCAACTACAAATGGAGCCAAGACGTCCTTGCCGACGTAAATTTGAAGCAAGCCCGCAAAACGGACGACAAGCTGGATGACCTCGAGGCCCTCAAAGAAAGCGCGCGCCAAGAGGTGATTGCCAAAAAGAAAGAGCAATACCTTCTTGATGCCCTCAAAATCGCCCAAGAATTAAAAGCCGAAGAGGAAATCAAAACCGTTCAAGCTCAGCTCTATAAATCTTCGCCGCGTTTAAAGCCGGATCTGACTTTCAAAGAACTTCCGGCGGCCGCGATGGACTATCGCCAGCGTCGTGAGTTTGAAAAGGCCCTTGCAATTTATCGCAAGATCTTGAAAGACCCGCGAGCCTCGACGGAGGACAGGTTCCAAGCGCTTAAAAATATCCGCATGACTTATAAGGTCGCGCAAAATAAAAATGCTTACATCGATGCGACCACTCAACTGGTGAACGCGGCGAAAGCGGGGTTTAAAGGAAATAAAAAAGATCCGCAAAACATCAAGCGCCTGCATGAAAGTTATGTCCTGCTGGCACGCACGCTGTGGACTGAAGACCGTGTGAGTTTGGCCCTTAAGTACCTCACGGAAGCCCAACGACAACTCAAAGGCCAGCACTCGCTGGACGAGATCTACTTTGTTCTCGGCCGCATGGCGGAGGAAAAAGGCGATCTGCAAAAAGCGGCCGACTACTACGAAGCCAGCCTGAAAGAACCGCTCGCTAGCTCAAGCATCCGTGAACGTGTTCAATGGCTGCACCCGTGGGTGCTCTACAAAATGAAACAATACGATGAAGCCGCCAAGAAGCTCCAAGAGTGCGCAAAGAAAGCCAGGGACAACTCTGACAAAACCCGCAGCATGTTCTGGGCGGCCCGGGCACTGAAAAACTCCAATAAGCCCGACGAGGCAACGGCCCTCTTGCAGCAACTCGTGAAAGACGACCAAATCGGTTACTACGGCATGCTCGCCGTGCGTGAACTCGGCCAGACCTACAATCCGATGAAGAGCAACGAGAAGGACTTTTTCTACTCGCTCACAAGCTTGAAAGAATTGAACCCGCTGTCCGCCATGCAAGCTGAGTGGCTGATGGCGGTCGGTGAAAACACCTTCTCAGAAAAAGTGATCGATCAGTTGGCGCAAGACCTTCGCCAAAAAGGCCGCGTGGATGAAGATACTTGGCTCGTGGTTCTAACAAGCTACGCACGCGCAAATTTGTACTTACCGCTCTTTGCCGCCTACAACGGCCTTCCCAGCGAAGTAAAAGAAAAGATGATTCAGAAACATCCGGAGCTTCTTTTTCCGCGCAACTACAAAGACATCATCCAACAAGCCGCCGGGACAGAGCAAATCGCGCCGGAGTTTGTGTTCTCGATCATCCGCCAAGAATCCGCATTCAACCCGCGGGCCCGCAGCCCCGTGGATGCCTTCGGTTTGATGCAACTTTTGCCGAGCCTTGGAAAAGAACTCAGCAAAAACGCGAAGGTCTCTTACAAAGAGCCGGATGACCTGTTTGATCCCGAAGTGAACGTCCCCCTTGGGGCACGCGAGCTTAAGAATTTACTGGCAAAGTATGACCAACAATACATCCTTGCGGTGTCCGCTTACAATGCCAGCGGCAGCGCGATCCGCGGTTGGCTGAAGACCCGTTTCCGTGACGACTCCCTCGAGTTTATCGAAGAGGTCCCGTACGATGAGACCCGCGCCTATATTAAGCTCGTGATGCGCAATTTCGTGTTCTATAAGCGTCTAGGCCAGAGTGCACCGGTGCCATTCCCGGAAGAGTGGCTCAAGCTCGTCAAGATCTAGACCAAAGCAACAGCGGCACCGGGAATCGGTGTCTCAATTTGAGAAGAAAAGCCAAGAAAGTTTAAGAGCGTCCTCGGAAATCCGATACTAAATGAGGTGGAGGAAACCTCATGCGTTCTCAGAAAACGATATTCCTTGTTGGCGGCATCTTTGTAGTTTTCATCGGTGCTTACGGGACTTACCAACATCTCAATGGGGATATTGCTTCCCGCTCTACGAACTCCATCAAAAAAGCCAGCAGTCGTTTTGAGGAATCTAAGATCACTTCAAAAACTGAAAGTGTGGATGACGAACAAAGTGCCCTTTTCAACGACCCGGCCATTGCCCAAGCCTGGGGCCTCAAGAAGGCCGATGCCGCGCGCGCATGGTCGGTCTCTAAGGGGAGTAAGAGCGTTGTCGTTGCGGTCATCGACACGGGTGCTGATGTAAAACATGAAAACCTCTCCGCGAACCTCTGGATGAATCCCGGTGAAACCGGCCAAGACTCTCAAGGCCGCGACAAAGCCACTAACGGTGTTGATGACGACGGCAACGGATTCGTCGATGACGTTCACGGTTGGAACTTCGTTTCTAACAACAACATTCTCACCGACAATCATGGCCACGGCACTCACATCGCCGGCATCATCGGCGCCAATACGGTGAATGGCAAAGGCTTCCGGGGGATCTCTCAAGATGTGAGCTTGATGGTTTTGAAATACTACGATCCTAAAGTGGCCGGCACAGACAACTTGAAAAACACAGTCGCTTCCATCAAGTACGCCGTGAAAATGGGCGCGAACATCATCAACTACTCAGGCGGAGGCACGGAATTCAGCCAAGAAGAGCATGATGCCATTGTTGAAGCCGAGAAAAAAGGCATCTTGTTTGTCGCCGCCGCCGGCAACGAAAGATCCAACTCGGACCAATTCCGCTACTACCCTGCGGACTATGGCCTTTCAAATATCATTTCCGTCACGGCGATTGATCCCAGCACGGAAGTTCTTTCTTCCAGCAACTACGGAACTGAGACGGTCGACATCGCAGCTCCAGGCCAAAATATTCTGTCCCTGCTTCCGGGCGGCTCCTACGGGATGATGACAGGAACTTCGCAAGCGACGGCTTTCGTTTCAGGTGCTGCGGCTTTGGTGATGGCAAGACGTGGGGCCTATAAAGCGGTCGAAGTAAAAAAGTACATTCTTTCAACCGGCGATGCGATGGCATCGCTCAGCGCAAAGACACGCACATCCCGTCAGCTGAACCTCTATAAATCTTTGACGATCCTCGATCAGGGCTTGGGCCTCACCGGGGTGGCGGCCGCCAATAAAGGCAGCGCAAGCAACCAAGAGTTCACAATTCGCGACAAAGAAAACGCCCACACGGATCGCGAAGACCCGAACCTTAAAAAAGATTCTCCAGCCGAAATGGCGACATTTGGTAAATCACTGCTTAAGAGTATGGAAAAAATGGGGCGTATCGGTGAAAAACAGACGCCCGCAAATCAATAGCCTTCTTTAGAAGTCGCGAATTTTATCGACGAGCTCTGGGTAATCGATGAATGGATTTCGGTTGCCTTGGAGCTTCATGATCTTGTCATTGCGATCACTCTCTTCGCCATCGACGGGATCGTCCCTGTGCCACTTGCGAAGAACCGCTTCGAGGCGAGGTTCGATCGGTAAATCGTAACGAGTGGAGAAGTAAAACAAAGCACGCGCGACATTTCCGCGATGCTCACGCGGCGGTTCGAAGACATCCATGCCGCCGCCATCGGGCTTACCAAGACGAACATTTTTACACTTCAATACTTTTGTATCCCTGACGACTTCACCAAACCAGTTGTTGCCGCGAACCGAATTCATTTCAGAATCCGTAGGGAAGAGATGATGAAGATCTGATTTTTGAAGCTCTGTTGGGTATCTGCCGGTGAAACGGCTTTGCGGCCAAGTGTGCTCCGCATTGATCACGGTGCTGTCAGGAATCAGGCCAGGCCCGGGACGCGAGCCACCTCTGAAATCTTCCGGCATCGCATCGTGATCGCAGTAAACGTCCTTCACTCCATAGCCATTGCCTGAATCAGGAATCAAATAGAAACTCCCGAAGAGAAACTTGCGGGCGTTATTGTAGCCAAAGGCCGTATGTTGATAGCACCCGTTCCCTTCACAGGATGTGCCCAATGTATCGAGACCGTTTTTATGTGGATTGTGGTAAACCTTCAAGATGACTTTTAAACGCATCAACAAACTTTTATCAGTTACGCCGGCACCGAGCTCGCTATAAAACTCGTCACCATAATAAGGAATCTTTTCTGTTAGCGCCGCCGCGTGAACAACGCCTGAAAGGAACATTGAAAAAAGGATCACTGTCTTAATGAAGTTTGTCTTCATTCGGGTCCGCCATTTCTATTGGGGGTGATGTTTACAGCCTCTGGGCGGAACTATCGCGTTTTGGTAATAACGAAGTCAATTAAGAACGTTCGAAATTCTTTGTCAGGATTTCGTCAGGAGAAAAATCATGGAAATGATTTTGGATTAAATTTATTTAATAGAAGTCGGAAAGAGAGATTCTCCCTTTCCAAAAAAGAATGAGTCCGAATGTCAGCAACGCCACAGCCACTCCGGCTCCCACGAGATTGCGAAGACTCAAGCTGAAATAGCCTGTCAGGATCATTAAAAATGAAAGAACAAGCGGCCCCCATAAAACATATTTGTGCCATTTTTTTCGCAGCATCGGAGGTTTTTGCGCGAAGCGCAAATCGCCTTCAGATCTGCCGGAGAGCGTCACTTGTAATAAGCCATGGGCTTTAAAGATCATTCGCTCGCAGAGGTCGTCCGAACCTCCCTGAGCGCTCTTCAATTCTTCGTATTTTAAGATCGCAAAGCGCAAGGCATCGAGCTGATGGCAGCTCTTGAGAAAATCATCATGCAAACTCAAGTTATCAAAGTTCATGATAAGGTTCTTCCACTTGCGCACCAAACTTGGCTGCGCTTTCAACGTCGGATCCAAAGGCAGTTGCTCCAGACGCGCAAAAATCACATGGCAAGAATAGCACTCTGAATTTTTCTTTTCATTGATGGCTCCACACTTCGGGCAAGCTTGGGTGCTCGTCTTTTCAGCAGAGCCTTCGATTTCTTGTTGCAAAGCTGCAAATGATTGCGCCTCCAACTCTTGCTGGAACGTGCGGGCTTCTTCCATTTCAGGAGATGTCTGCACCAGAAAAGTCGCCACAGACATCGGATTTGTCACAGGGTAAGCAAATGAAAAGCGGCTCGAGCAGGAAATACAGTCAAACTGCGGGGTGTGACTTTGAATATCGCCCTCGCTGACTTCATAGAGTTTGCTGCAAACCGGGCAGCGCACTCTGAATCTCCCAAACTGTTTTTCAGCCGATAGTTCGCTCAATCCGAGCTTCTCCTATTCATTCCTTAATGTTACAAAGTCTATGATGGGTAAGATTCTCACGTTTTTCAAGAACTATTCTCCACGAAATTATTTATGGCCATTTATCGCCGGCCTGTTGATAGGCACCAGTTACATCCCGTTCCCGCCTTGGGCTCTTCTTTTTTGTTACGCGCCCCTTTGGATTTTCGTTTTTCAGAGCGGGAAAAATTGGAAACAAGGTTTCGCAGCCGGATGGTGGACTCAATTCGCCCTGACACTGATCGGGTTTCATTGGATCGCCTATGTAACCAAACAATTCGGAGGCTTCCCGTGGCCTTTCGCGATTTTCGTACTGCTGATTTTCGCGGCCCTCATGCATCTCTACATTCCTGCGGCAACCGCTCTGGTGGCTTATCTAAAGGAAAAATATGCTTGGAGCGCCGGAAAATTTCTACTGGCTTGCGCGCTTGTTCTATCGCTTGCCGAGCGGGTTTGGCCGAGCATTTTTCAATGGAACTTAGGCTACACCCTGCTCGCCGCAAATATTCCGGCTTACAATTGGGCCGACGTGATTGGGTTTGAGGGTCTCTCAACAGTGATCCTTTTATTGAATGCTTGGATTGCCTGGATTTGGCTGCACCGTAAACAGCGCGGAACTTTGCAAAAACACGGACTCTTGCTGGCTCTTTTCCTGGTTGTGTTTAATATCGGCGGCCACTTCCATGGCGAGCGCTGGAATGAATTTGATCGCAAGTTCAATGTCTCGATCATTCAAGCCAACATTGGCGACCTCGAAAAAGTCGTCGCGGAAAAGGGCCAGGGCTTTCAGGACGAAATCGTCATGAAGTTTCTGAACCTGACCCGCCAGGCGGTCGCGGCCACTCCAAATACCGAGCTGATCGTGTGGCCGGAAACGGCGTTTCCGGATTACCTCAACGCCTACAACACCAATTCCCGCATTCCCCGCCTTTTAGGGGCCGGCCTTGCGCCCCTTGGAAAAACTTTGCTCACGGGAGCCTACGGCAAAGATGCGCCGGGGGAACGTTCTCCCCGCCAGACTTACAACTCGCTTTTCCTGGTGGACTCCAACGCCCACGTGATCGGCAAGCCTTACAACAAAACCAATTTGCTGGCCTTTGGCGAGTACCTGCCCTTTAGCGAACGCTTTCCATTTTTGCTGAAATTGTTGCCGTTTATTTCCAACTTCGGCCGCGGCCACGGGCCTGAGATTTTGGTTTACCCTCACCCCGAGGGCGATATCAAAATCGGCGGCCAGATTTGCTATGAGGGGCTCTATCCCGAGTTCACCCGTGGCCTTGCCGAGAAACAGGCCGATATTCTTGCCAACGTCACCAATGACTCTTGGTTCGGTCGCCCGTTTGAACCGCGCCAGCACATGGAAATGACGTTAGCCCGCGCGATTGAAGTGCGCCGCCCCCTCATTCGTTCTACGAATACGGGAATCAGCACCGTGATCCTTGCAAACGGAACTGTCTTGCCACAGTCACCGCTGCACACGGAGTGGTTCGGCAGCTTTGACATCGAGATGAAGAAAAAGGCCCCAACCACGGACTTTGTTCTTTGGGGCCACTATGATTGGATTTTAATTTTATTCGGCTTGTTGGCCGTAGTCGCTAAAGGTGCCATCGATGCAAGATCTCATCGCCCTTGATTGGATTGAAATTTTAGAAAAAATCCGTGGCTCAGCCACGAGCGAGTCCGCCAAAAATAAAATTTTGGAAATCCGACCGCTTGCAACCCCGGACGAAGCCCAGAAAAGCTTTCAGGAAATCTTTGGCGCCGGCGCCGTTCTGGCCGAAGGCGTACGCCCTTACATGCAGAGCTTGGATCTATTTGCGACCTGGTATCCACGCCTTAAAAAACGCGCCACGCTGAAAACGCTTGAAATCAAAGATGTTCGCAGCTTCTGTTTAGAGGCCCTTGCATTGAAGGAAGCTCTTTCGCCCCTCGACAATACTTGGGGGAGCCGCATCCGCGAAAGCCTCATGGAAGCGGAGGAACCCCTCTCAGCGATCGACCAGATCCTAACTCCAGGTGGAGAGATCCGCTCTGACGCCAGCGAAAAACTGTACAATCTTTTCCGCGAGAAGGAACGTCTCGCGCGCGATGTCCAAACGAACTTGGACCGCTTGGTGAAAGATCACCAAATGGAAAACAATCTGCAGGACAAGTACGTCACCACTCGCGAAGGACGCTGGGTGCTTCCGGTCCGTGGCGGCATGCAACACTATGTGCCCGGAGTGATTCATGGCTCTTCACAAACAAAACAGACTGTTTTCATTGAACCTGAAAAAGTGATTCCGATGAACAACCGTCTTCGTCAGATCGAAGTCGAGATCGAAGACGAGATTGAAAGATTACTGGTCGAGCTTTCACATTACCTTTCCGCCAAAGCGGAAGATTTTCAAAATACTTTCGCGTTGCTGGAAGAGTCCGACATCCGATTGGCGCAAGCGCAATTCACCTCCATGATCAAGGGCGCAGCGATTGAGTTCACCACCGACGGCTTTGAACTCGCCGACGTCCGCCACCCGCTTTTGCAGCTCTCGGGCAAAAATGTCGTCGCGAATACGGTTATTCTGAACCAGAAAAAATCAATCCTGCTTCTGTCCGGCCCGAACGCCGGCGGCAAGACAGTCCTCCTCAAAGGCATTGGCCTTGCCGCCCAGATGGCCCGCTGTGGCCTTCCGGTCTGCGCGAGCGAAAGCTCGAAACTGCCGTTTTTTAAAGACATCCTGATCGGTATCGGCGATGCCCAAAGCGTCGATGAAGAGCTCAGTACCTTTGCGGCGCACTTAAAGATCCTCACGAAAGCTGCGCAGATGCGGGGCCCGAACCACCTCATCTTAATCGATGAAATCTGCGGATCGACGGATCCGGAGGAAGGCAGCGCGCTGGCGCGCAGTTTTATCGAGGCGTTTTCTAAAAATAACGTGTATGCGGTTATTACGTCGCACTTAGGGCCTCTCAAGGCCGGCTGGACTGAGCATGATCACGTTTTAAACGGAAGCCTTGAGTACGATCCTAAATCCGGCCGCCCAACGTATCAGTTCTTGTCCGGCATTCCCGGCGACTCACTGGCCATCCAGACCGCAAAACGTGTGGGTGTGGGCAAAGAGATCGTCGAACGCGCGATTGAAGTGCTGTCACCGACGACTCGCGCACGCCTGCAAGGTCTTGAGCAGATTGAACAGCTCAAAGCCGACATCGCGATTTTACAGGAACACCTGCGCAGTGAAACGAAGAAAGCAACGGCAACTAAAAACAAGTACGAAACGCTGCTGGCCCAGTTTAATAAAGAAAAAGAAGACCAGCTTGCGAAGACTCTCAAAAAGGCCGAAAAGAAAGTTGACGAAGCCATTGGGCTTGCGAAAGCCGGCGATATTTTCGAGCGTCACCGCAACCTGCAAGATATCAAGTACAACTTGCCTGAGATCGTCAAAGCAAAACCGATCAACCTCGGCGGCATTGAAAGCGCCGAGGACTTCGTAAAACGCTATCCGACGGGATCGAAGGTATTTGTGCCGTCTCTCAATCAGGATGGCATTGTGCAAAGCGCGCCGAATTCAAAAGGCGAAGTGATGATTCTATCGAACTCGATTCGCCTGCAATTGCCTTGGCAAGAGCTGCGCGCTCCGGGAAAACCACAAAACCCGACGGCGCAATTGGTGCGTAAAAGCTCTTCTTTCACGGTGGCTTTGAACGAAGATGAGACGGTCCTAGATTTGCGTGGAAGGACTTCTGAAGACGCCATCGAAGAACTTGAAGTGGCCCTGGACAAAGCCGTTCAGACCCGCGAGGACCGCTTGAAGGTCATCCATGGCCACGGCACGGAGGCTCTTAAAAAAGCCGTGCGGACCTATCTTTCTCGGAGCATCTATGTGAAAAAGTGGAAGGCCGGAGGGCCAGACTCCGGCGGCGACGGCATTACTTGGGTGGAACTCAATCTGGACTAGGGCCGCTGGCTCATTTCGGCCGCCCTTGATTATTTGTTTTTATTACGTCCTGGAGCATTGGCAGAATTACCGCGATCGCTGTTCTTGGGTGAAGAGACTTTCGCGTCTTTATCGCTGCTGCTGGAGTTTCCCCCCGCCCCCAAAGAAGACTTGTCCTCTTGATCCCTGGGAGTGAGAACACCTTTACGGCTTCTCTTCTTATGCCCGGCAGAGTTTTGCAAGTTGCGTGCTTCTTCTGAAACCCTCGCGCCGAATTGTGAACCCGTTGAACTCTTCTGGGCTTGGTGAATTTGACTGTCAAACTCACTGAGATCTTCGGAAGTCGCTGGTACCAACGTCTGCGCTAAGGACACAGAGCCAAAGAAGAGCGCGACAAAAGTGTAAAATAGAATTTTTCCCATAACTTCACTTCTCCTGGAAAACACTAGAAAACGACGGGGTTTCCTTGTTTCGCAAATGTGAGCTTCAGCACCTGCTCACGGACCACCTCATTTTTCTCATTCAAGAGCCGCACGCGAATACTTTTCTCGCCAGAAATGTCGGACGAAACGACAAACGGCAGTTTACCGCGCCCCAGAGCTTTCACACTGACCGGCAAAGTCAGTTTACGCTCTTCACGGATCTCTTTATTGGAAGAGACAAAGTGAACGTGCTCCGGAAGCGCGACTTCCGCTTGAGCCACCAGATCCCTATCGCTTTGATTGAAATCAATATGAATCACATAAGCTTGTTGAGTCAGGCCATCGCTTTTCTTCTGCCGAAGCAATTGATAGCTCACAAAACTCAGGGCTAAAACGCCGGCCAACGAAACACCTGAGAGCCACTGCCAAAAAAGCAACCCCTTCGGCGCGCGCTTCTCGCGCCAGTGCGCCAACACCCGGGTCTTTAAATAAGGTGAAAGCTCAACCGGGGCCTTCTGAACTCTTGCAAAGAGATCCTGAAGTGCCTTTTGATCCGGAGAGTCTTTTCGTCCTTCTTCTTGTCCTTGCTCTTGTTTGCCTGACATATGCGCCAACCTCTAATATAAAGACGATTCCACGGCGGAAATCGTTTCAAGAAAAAGCGTCTTATTTTGAGACTTTTAGCTCTTTTTATTTGAGTGGTATTTCTGCATAAACAAATGACGCAGGCGATGAAGCTTTGATCTCACGGCGTCCTCACTCATCCCCGCATGTTCCCCGGCCTCTTTGTAGGAACAGCCCCCTAGCTCAATAAGCAACAATAAAAAACGCTCCTCGGGATCAAAATCGGCTAAAACCTTATGAACGAAAACCACCGCTTCCATATCTGAACCCGACGCCGCCTCAGGCATTTCCTCTTCGGCGACATTTTTACGGAAAGCCGCACTCCGGGTCAGGTCAATATATAAATTTTTAGCGATTTGAAAAAGCCAGCCGATAAAAGTTGCCGGCTTCTGCAACTTAGAAATGCTTTCGAGCGCTTTGATAAAGCTTTCCTGGCAAAGATCTTCCGCAAGCTCGCGATTGCGGCTGAGCAAAAGGCAGAACTTGTATAAAGACGCCTGAGTGGCTTCAATCAATTCGCCACAAGCTCTCTCATCGCCTTTTTGCACCCGCACCACTAGTTCCGTGAGTGCGGGATTCTCTTTTGTTTCAGCCATGCATTTCCTTATGTTCTATCAAAACACATCCCACCCAAGTCCCGCCAGAAAATTTGTGTTCTCGTAGTTTTTATCCCGAACGTCGTCACTTCCGAGCGTTGAGTTATTTGGATTGTATTCCGCCAGCATATACACCGCCCAGCCTTGTGAAATTCCGTAGACGTACTTGAGTGAAGCACTCAATTCATGGTCCCGACGATGTTTGTCCTCGGGAAGAGCATTGTTTTTATAATTGCGTTCGAGGTACAGCAGCTGCGCGAGCAATGAGGACGACAGCGTGGGACGCCAAAGGCCGCGAAGCCCCGGCCCTTGAAAGCTATGTTGTAATGGCAAGCGCGACCCATCGGAATAGACAATGTCCTGAGTCCCGTCGCTCCCTAACAGCCAATAAACTTGCAGCGTCCATAGGCTCGCGCCATAACTGAAAAAAGGGCGAACCGAATAGGAGGATCCCGTCAAGTACGAGTACGTATCGTTCGTCCCTCTCTGAGTGTAAACCTCCAGGTCAAAACCACCGCCCCAGACGCTTCCTAAAGTTGCGGTCCTCACGAGAGCCCCGGTCTTTTGTGCCGCAAAAGTTCCGTTCCATATCTCGGCTTGAATGAACGGAACCAAACCAAACTCAAAAAGCTGGTTTTTATAAACCAACGGTATCTGAAGGGAGTGATTTTGCGTGTTGAGCTCCGGCGCGTTCGTGGCGTTTTCATAACCGAAAAGGTAGGAGACTCTTTGCTGAAACGAGGGACTTTGATACAAGCGATAGTTCGCGCCAATTTCCCCGCGGACAAGGGGACTTGAAACCGGAGCATAGCTTCGCCCCTCGAGGAAAACGTTGGTTGTCGCGCCCGCAGCAAGGTCCAGGAAAAGGCCGTAGGGCCGCGCCGAAATGTCCGAGGCCTTTAGTGTTGCCACGAGCTCACGGACCGAGATTTGGTCTGCCGCCGATAAATCCGCAGCGGCCGCGGCACTTTTCAAAGCTTTCTCCGCCTCGCTGTTTTTATTTTCCTTCATCAAAATCATACCCAACAGCAACTGGGTCGTACTATCCAACGGCTGAGGCATTTGCCTTACCTGCGCTTCGGCTGGTGCGTACATTCCTTGCCGGTAAAGCTCTAAAGCAAAATCTGCGCGCAAGCCGGGCGGCAGGGGCTGGCTCTGAAGCTCGGCCAGAAGCTTGCGGGCCCTTTCTGTTTGATTCATCTTGAGCAAGGCTTTGGCTTTATAAAGTTTAGCGGCCGGAGCCAAGGGACTACGAAGTTGCACGACTTTCTCATAGGAGGAGACAGCGTTTCCGTAAGCACCCGACATTGAAAAGCAGTTGCCGAGATTAAACCAATAGAGGCCTTTTTGGGGCTGAAGCCTCAGCAGCTTCGTAAAATCTTTCACGCAGGCCCCGAAATCATTTTTCTGATAGGCTTGCAGCGCGGCCCTCAACAGCACCCCTTCATTCGAAGCGGCCCAAACCAGGCCCGTGCCGGGATTCGCGCAAACTAAAATAAGAATGAGAACAACTGCTCGCATGGAACTCAAATAGTAAAAAACTTTTCAGATGAAATACATAAAAAAGAGGATCCATTTCTGGATCCTCTCACACAGGGTCACACACTACCTATAAATACCTATAGGGCTCTCGCTATTTACTTTCTCCCATTTTCTTTAAAAGCTCGCTCACTTGGGCATCTGTTACGATTGAAGCATTCTGACAAGTGCCTTTGCTGCCAGGGAAAATCTCTGTACATTGGCGGCCCGCATCGGCTTGAGCCATCGGCGCGCTCACATCGAGGCTACAGCTGTGCTGAACAGCGAAGGCGTTAATCAATTTCAAGCAGGCATTCTCGGACATACACACGCGCACGGATGAAGAGTTGCCTGGCTGCACATAAAGATCATAACCCAATACGATCTTTTTATTTGGATGTAACATCTGGCACTCAACCAAACCGCTGGCCGCAGCGCCGTCCGAAGTTTTACCTTTTCCACCGGAAATTGTCCCATCAGATATTGGACTATCCTTTGGATCGCCCTTTTCATCGTCCACGGGAAGCGCCGCCACCTGGCCGTCGTCGCCAGTGGTGTGACCGTCAGAAATCGTTTCAGCTTTCAATACGGCACCGCCTAAGTCGGAGCTGAAGTGAGTTTGTGAACAGTTTTGATAACCGAACAAAACAACCAGCATAAGGCTTGTAGACGTAAGGTAAAAAGAAAGCTTATTCCATTTCATGACATTCCCCCTGTTACATGAACTAATATTAGGAAGACGAGTCGCCCCGAGGATTCGTTTCCATCTTTTTTTAATATTTCAAAGAACGGCCGCCCAAAACGTCACTTCGTTAGAAAAAAACGCCCCATCCCAAGACGTCTCAAAGAGAGCCATGCCTGCCCTTTCAAGTGCCTGAATTCCGACCAAAAAACCGCTGTTTCAGAGCGAAACACTGGCACCCCCGTTGCTCTACTAAAGAGTATCAAACGAATTTTTAAACATAGGGGGATTCCATGACAACACAAACAGCACTTAAAACAGCTCTTCTTTTCACGGTTCTGGCGATGCTCACAGCTTGCGGTGCTCAGAACACCGACACCTCTAGCGATTTCGCCAGCCGCACACCCGTGACCGCAACGACTTTACAACCTGTCGGTACGACGGTATTGTACTGTAATCAAGGAGCCAAAAACGGTCTCGCTGCGAAGCTCATGGTGTATACCGATGCCGCCAACCAAGTTCGCAACGACTATATGAAATTAAAATTCACTCAAATGCCCGCAAGCTTCGGCTCGGGTGACTACATTCAGCTTTTCCGCTGGCAAGCAAACCCCTCGAACACGGTTTATATAGACCCGACGCCGGTGCAAGCGCGCTTTGAGACACTGGACGGCCGCTTGATCACAAACTTCTCATCGTCGCTTTATTGGGGCCAAGTTTCCGCAATCGCCGCAGCTTGGGGTATTAGCGACGTCAATGCCTTTTTCCAAAATGTCCGCTTAGTCGTTGATATCCGTGACCCTCAAGCAAACTTTGATGCTTTGAAAATCGCGATGTACAACACCAGCAATACCAATACCATCAACATGGACATGTTGCTGCCAGCTTTCGCCGCAAGCCCAAGCGTTTATGCAAATGATGGCGGCGCGGTTCGTTCAAACTCTTTACAAAAGCTCCACCCGTTCGCGGCGTATATCAATCAAGCCTACACTCCCGACCAATTCCTCAGTATGGGCAGCAGCTTCTGTTTTTAGTGCGAGCTTTCCTGGACGACCTCTTCAGCCTGAAGATTCTCACCCTGGCGGTAACGATCGACCAGGGTGTTGTCGTTTGTGGGGAATGAGAACAGCAGCGAATGCACATTGCTCGTATCATCCTCTTGGGTGACAACGATATAGGCCAGGTCCTTCACCGTTTCATGATCCGGGTATTCCTTGATAAAGGTCACAAGCACATTCCCCTCAAGGTCGTTCTTGCGCCAGATCTCGTCGGCATTTTCGATGGTATCTTCACGCAGGTCGACAAAGTCACGGAACTTGGATTGATCGATATCCTTTTCGCTGCGCACCTTCATCATGGCGGTGTAAAGTCCCATCGAAAGTGGGTCGCCCTCGCCAAGGGCGTCCCCGTCGATTGCGCCATCTTGGACGTATTCGTATTTCTTATCGTAAACCAGGTCACCGCGCTGGTAGTTCTGCAGAACGCGGAGGTCTTTGGTCGGAAAGTGAATAAACACAAAGCTTGGATAGGATTCTTCCGAAGTGACATAGGCAATCGCCACGTAATGGAAAACCTGGTTGCCCACCTCAAATGAGCGGACAAAGTGATGGATCGGCAGTTCCGGAAAGGTTTTCGTGTCTTGCCAAATCTCATCCGGCTCATCCAGAGTGCTTTCAAGGTAATCTTGAAGCCCCAGTTGCTCTTCATCCGTGAAATCCTCTCCAGACCGGACGGATTGGTACTCCTCTTCGAGGGTACGGATGCTTTGCTCAAAGTAACCAAACAAATCAGTCTCGTTCTCAAAGATAAGCCCGTTGGCCTCGTCGATAACGATATATTCCTTCTCGGGACTGGACTTCACAGACGTCACTTTCTTAGCGCCGCGAGATTTAGATCTTCCCTTACTTGCCGTCGACTGTCCTGCTTTTACTTTTGCCATCTATTCATTTGCCCCTGTCAGAGTGACCAGACTCATTATCAGTGATTCCTCGACAGAGTCACAAGGTTAAAAGCTCCCTCCATGACAAACACTGTCATGCTTGATGTTTTTGTCTTGCAAGGAGAATTCTTTTTCTTCACCATTTGTTTAAGACCATCGCAAGGAGGCGGGTTTTGTCAATTATCGAAGAAAAAAGCTTGGAGCGCATGGAAGCTCTTCTTTCTCATTCGGCCATGGGTGTGCACGTACTCTTCGACAATAAATCCATCGCGGATGTTCTCAGTCAGGTGAAAGACGACAAAGACTTTTACGACTTCAACAAGATGAAGAAAGTCCAAGACGTGATGACTGAGCTGATCGCGAAACGCACCTATATCGAGAAAGTGGCTTACTTGAAATCCTTGGAGCAAGAGGCTTACGAAATGGTAGTTCGCGCGTATTTCCACATCGTTGAAAGTACCGCTCGTGCCAACCAGGACTTAGCTCACTAAGTCAGCTCACGGGGGCGGCTCGGCTCTCGCGCAATCTATTTTCTAAACCGGCAACTCGCTTCGGAGCTGCTTGGAATGAATTTCCCTTTTTTGGGCAGACCGCCTCATGCCAGAGCGGACCCGAAACGCGAAAATAATTCTTAAAATATTCCAAACACTTACCACAAAAACCTCGACTTTCACCCAAGCTTTAGTTTCCCCCCGCACGATCCGATAGAGGAACATGCGAAGACTTCTTGGTAGCTTGATTTTCGTGATTTGCAGTCTCAGCGTGATGGCTCTCGCGGAGTACCGTATGTTCACACTGAAGATCACCAACACCCAGACGAAGGACTATCGCTTGGTCGATAGCACTCTCGATCCTATTCAATACCCCTACTATCACACTGTCCATAAAGACGAAATCGTCCAATACACCGATACCTGGCGCTGCTATGGGGACACCGGAGGCTTCAAACCACCATGCCCGAACCCACACCTAAGAGACGGCGCCGCTCAAGCCCAGACCGCAGAGGGCTCTGAGCAAAACCAAGGCCCAGCACCAAGCGCGAATCCTTAGAGCGTTCCCCTAAAAAATGCTATTCTATGATTGAAACGACTTTTCCAGGAAGGAGATGCGTTCATGTCCGTAGAGTCTTCTAAAGCCCGTCGTAACCAGCAGGCCGACCTGAGCGATCTTCAATCTGAGTACGCCCAGAAAAAGAAAAAGTATGCGCGTGAGCAAGAAGAGCAACTCGACGATTTGAAAGACTATTACAACGGCCGCAAAGAAGAGACTCGCGAACAGGGCGAGGCGGCCATCAATCATATTCGCAAACGCCAAAGCGAAAACGTCGCCGCCACCGAAGAAAGCCGACACGAAATCAATGAGCGCGGCCAGAAGCAACTCAATGAGATGGAGACCGACTATCGCAAAAAGATGGCCGACACGCGGCTGAAGCGTCAAGCACAGTTGGATGAAACCCGTGCGAACAGCCGCGGCAAGATCAACGAAATCACTGAAAACCAAGAACAAAAAGTTCAAAAGGTTCGCGAAGAAGCCACGAAAGAAATTCAGACCGTCAAAGATAAATACAATAAAGAACTCCACAGCACCCAAGAGTTCACGGACAAGCGTCTTGCGCAGATTAAAGACACCAATCAGACCGCCGTTAAGAATGAGCAGGAAAAAGGCCGTCAGGTGCAGACAAAGCTCCACGAAAATCTGCAAAAAGAATACGCTTTCACCAATGAAACCGGCGAAAAGCGCATTAACGAACGCAAAGCCATTCAAGATACTCAGTACAACCGCCAAGAAAACGAGTACGACAGGCGCTTTCATCAACAGCAAGATCAATGGGACGCACGCGAAAAAGGCCAGAACGAGCAGTACCAAAACCGCATTGCCCACAGCCAAAAAGCCTATGAAAATCAGCTCAAAGATCAGTACGATCGCTTTGAATCCGTTTACCAAAAAAACAGCGAAGCCAACCGCGAGTCTTTGAATATTCAAAAAGGCAACTTGCTCAAGGAACAAGTTGAAATGAAGAAAAAGTTCTTCAAAGAAAGCGAAAAGTACGCCGGCAAAGAAGACGATCCATTCTACAAGCTTCAGGATCGTGGCAACCGCTTGCGCGAAAATCCGGACTTCTACATCATTGAAGCTTATGTTCCACACCATGAAAAAGACAACATCAAAGTCACGATCAAAGATGATGTCGCTTCGATCTCAGGTAAGCGTGCCTTCAAAGATCAGGTCGAAGAAGAAGGACGCAAGCTTTCCACCAGCAACTATCAGACCTTCCGCGAAGACTTCAACTTTGAAAAACCGGTCATCACCGAGGGCATGACCCGCGAGCGCAACGGCGACTATGTGACCTTCTGGGTGCCAAAATTGAATAGCTTTGACGGAGTTCGTAAACTCAGCAAAAAAGTTTAGCTCTCGCCGTTTTTCCTGGTAGTCTTTGGCCATGACACCGGCCTCATGGAATCTCGAAAACAGAAACGCATTAGTCTGTGGTGCTTCTCAAGGTATCGGAGAAGCCGCGGCAAAACTTCTTGCGGAGCGCGGCGCCCGCATCGTAGCTCTCGCCCGCAGCGCAGACAGGCTCGCGGCGCTGACTAAAAGCCTGCCCGGCAAAGGCCACAAGTACTTCGTCATTGATTTCGCCGATACCGAAAAATTGCAATCTGAAATCGCGCCCCTCATCGCAAAGGAAAATATTCAGATTCTGATTAACAATGCGGTGGGCCCTAAAGGCGGCCTGTTATCAGAAGCCAAACCTGAAGAGTTCGATGCCCCTTTGCGGGTTCACCTGCTGGCTTCGCACATTCTGACCCAGGCTTGTTTGCCAGCAATGAAGGCCGCGAACCATGGCCGTATTGTCAACATCATCTCTACCTCCGTGAAAACGCCGATTCCAAATCTCGGGGTCTCCAACACGGTTCGTGGCGCAATGGCCAATTGGTCCAAGACTCTTGCCGGTGAACTGGCGGCTTTCAATATCACGGTAAATAATATTTTACCTGGCTACATCCGCACAGAGCGCTTTAGTTCTTTGGTCGAGGCCTCGGCGCAGCAAAGAAAGGTCCCGAGCGAAGACATTGAAAATCAATGGCAAGAGGCAATCCCGATGAAAAGAATCGGCGAACCTTTGGAAGTTGCCGAGGCCATTGCGTTTCTCACCAGTCCTGCGGCATCCTATATTACGGGAATCAACATCCCGGTGGATGGCGGACGAACACCTTCTTTGTAACTTGATGGAGCCCCTATGAAATTTCTGACCCTGAGCTTGGTATTTTTCGTTAGCGTTTCCGCATTTGCCGAGGAGACAAAACAAACTTTCAAAATTTTCGGCACCGAAGGCCCCTTTTCTCCGATGAAAGAGGCCGCCGATGCTTTTGCAGCAAGCAACAACCTTAAAGTCGAAATCACCGGTAAGGCGGTTGAAAAATGGAAAACCGCTGCGGCGAAAGACGCCGACATTATCTACGGCAGTTCTGAAAACGTGATGGACACCTACAACGACACGCTATCAATATTGGATGCCGGCACAATCACAACGGTCTTCATGCGAGCGGCGGTGATTCTGGTCCGCCCGGGCAATCCAAAAAAAATCAAAGGCATAAAAGACCTCATTCATCGCGACCTCAAAGTCGTTATCGTTAACGGCCAGGGCCAAGTGGCTTTGTGGGAAGATATTGTTGGCCGACTCAAGGACATCGAGGCGATGCAAGAGTTCCGCAAGCATATTGCATTTACCGCGCGCACCACCTCAGAGGCGATGCAGTACTGGAAAAATCACGAGGAAGTCGAAGCATTTCTGACATTCAAAACATGGGGTCAAGACGAAGGCCTCTCGGCGGATATCGTGAACATCGAAAAAGATTTAGCCATCTATAGAAGCCTGGGCGTTGCCGTGACGAGCATTACCAATCAGCGGGAAACTGCGTTGAAATTCATTGATTACTTAAAGACCCGTGAAGCGGAGAAAATTTTTAAGGCTAAAGGTTGGTTTAAAAAAGAAAAGTAAGAAGGCCGAGCTTAGTCGGCCTTCATCATGTAACGGATTTCGCGGTTCAAGAAAGTTAAACGCGAGGTGAGATCCGTTAGAACTTGCAAATTCGTTTTCAGCTGAGTCAAAGCATCCATCTCGAGAACTGGAGTGTCCTCCATCTCGTGATAGGAACGGTGCTCAGCCAGGGAATCCACCATCAGCTCAGCTTCCATGACGTCAGCGATTTGCAGATTTTCAGCATTCTTTTCGTTTAATCTCATCTGCACTCCTTTGTTTTCGTTAGCGCACAATCAACAAGTCTAGTGACATTCGTTTGGGCTCTTCAACTTAAATAATCTTACATAAATTATTTACAAGATGAGAGCTAGTACTCACATTGCAGAGCCGATTTGTCCGTCGCCGCAACGTTCACGCGATCCGTATTGCTCGCCAGGTAAGTGGCCATCACACTGCTATCGCGATCTTTATGTTTTAAACCCAATACATGGCCCATTTCATGAATAACCAAGGCCTCAATGTTAACTGAATTTGGAGCGGACGTTGATGCGACTCCGGGCTGATTCCAGTAATAGGTGAAATTCTTAGCATTGATTCGCATATCAGCTTCTTTGACCTGATCTCCGATCCAGTAGATCGAAGTGCGAGCCTGCTCTGAGTTCTTATCTGACTCCCAAGAATCGAAAAAGTATATAATATTTCTTCCATCTTTCTGGGGATTGATGGGCCCCGTCACTCTCTGATCAGGAACGATTTTGATCAAACGCTTTCCTGTTGCGTCCTGCCAGGTGGCCGCTGCCGCCTCGATGGCGCCCACATATTGTTGAGGGACAGATTCATGCAGATACATGGTCACAGGCACTTCGCCTTTCCATGAGATGCGTTCACCATAGACGTTCTGAACAAAACCGCAGTCTTCTTGCGATTTTGGCGCACAGCCTTGCAGGCCAAACGCAATCAGGACGAGTAAGAAGCTGAAATACTTCCGCATGGATAGAGTCTCCTACAGCTAATCCTTAGCATGTCCCAAGCCAGCTCATTCCAAGCGCCTATTTTATCTATAAATATATGATTTAACTTATATTTTTTATTTCTTCAATTTCTTTCCTTTTGCCATCTGTAACTACTCCAGCTTTGAGAGCGCATCGGTAAAATACCTAAGTGCTGATTTTACTTATGGAAAAGTACTGTCGAGTTTCTAACAGGGCGTGGGACGTGAATTGTTCCGGGGTGCTGGTCTCATATAAGAAAAAATTGGGGAGTCCATAACCCCATGGCTAGAGGCAAAAGCACACTGTATTTAGCCACTTACAGAACCTAGCCCAACATCCAGAGTGACACCACTCAGGTAACTTATCGAAATAACTACGAATCTCAATTTGGTACAGCCCTTGCTTAAGCATATCTATAACTTACCCAGCTCCTTCCGCGGTCGCGGAAACCTAGAGGGCTGACCATCCAACCTAGAAACCCTACCCATCGGCCGGAGGAAGCGAAAAGCTCCCCACCCCGGCTTCGCGCGCCGAAAAGGTACCAGGTCGCTTTTCGGAATTGACTTGGGGCCGGAGAGGGGGGGATGGCCCGAGAGGGCCGCAGTGCCCTGAGTGCCGAGCTCCTGCCGCTCGCGCAGAACAAACAAACTCCAGATCAAAAAAAAATCCTCGACTGGGATCTTTTGCCTTTTTCAGATTTCTTTTATAATTAGAACCTCTCCAAAACTCTTAAATAGAAGGAAACTCCTGTGAAAAAAGTCACGATTATTCCCGGCGATGGAATTGGACCCGAAATCATGGCCCAAGTGGTTCGCGTCTTAAAGCAAGTAAATGCTCCTTTCGAATACGAAGAATTCGATGCCGGCGAAGTCGCACTTCATAAACACGGTTCTCTTTTGCCGGCGTCCACCGTGGCGTCGATTGAAAAAACCAAGCTCGCGATTAAAGGCCCGACGACCACTCCCGTGGGCGGTGGCCATAAGTCTATCAACGTACAAATGAGACAGCAGTTTGATCTTTACGCCAACGTGCGCCCGGTGCGCGTTTTACCAAATGTTCCTTGCGTGACCCAAACCGTGGACCTCACGATCGTGCGTGAAAACACGGAAGACTTGTATGCGGGCATTGAGCGCATGATTGATAACGACACGGCGGAGTCTATCAAACGCATCACCCGTAAAGGTTCGGAGCGCATTGCTCGTTACGCCTATGAGCTCGCGCGCAAAACTGGTAAAAAGAACGTCGCCATCGTTCACAAGGCCAACATCATGAAAATGTCTGACGGTTTGTTTTTGAAAGTCGCGCAAGAAGTCGGCGCCCAATATCCAGAAATCACGACTCGCGATGTGATCGTGGACAATGCCTGTATGCAGCTTGTGACGAAGCCTCAGCAATTCGAAGTGATTGTGACTGAGAATTTATACGGCGACATCTTGAGCGACCTCTGCGCGGGCCTCGTGGGCGGCCTGGGCGTGGTTCCCGGTGCGAATATCGGCGAACGAGCAGCGATTTTTGAGGCGGTTCACGGTTCAGCACCAGATATCGCAGGCCAAAATAAGGCAAACCCAACTGCGCTGTTACAATCTGCCGTAATGATGTTGCAACACGTGGGCGAAACGCAAAAAGCAGATGCGATCATGAAAGCCCTCATTGAGGCTTTGAAGGATCCAAATGCCCGTACCGGTGATTTGCAGGGCCGCGGAAATACTGTTGGCTTTACGGATGCGATTCTGCAGCAGCTTCGCTAGACGGATCGAAGCGTTTTTGCATATTCGGCGACAAATGACTTTTAAGCTCCGGGCGCTCTTTTAAAGATGTCCGGATGTATTCGGTCCACTGACGTGTCTTCTCTTCGTTTTTCAAGTCCTCGCTGGCACGCAAGAGTCCTTCCGCATCGGAAATATCTTTTCGTGCATTGAAAGCCCGCTCAAAATTTTGGGCCGCGTCTGAGGGCTGATCTAAATACAGATAAACCCACGCTTTTAAATTAAAGAACGTGCCCTGATCCGCCGCAGGCAAGGTTTCGAGGCCAGACGTCACGGACTCCATCGCCGATTTTGCTTCAGCAAACTTCCCCGCGCGCAATAGACCGCGGGCCTCTGACATCGCCGCTTTTGCCTGCTGTTCCGCCGATGGCGCCGCTGCCGCGACGGCCTCATTTCCCACCGCACTAGGGACTGTAATTGGCACGGTCTTGGATAACAAAGCCTGCAGACCTTCGCCCGCAGGAATGGTTTCGGCCGCCGCCAGGAGCGGCTTCATGATCTCGAGTTCCTGCGGTTGCAGGCTCGCAACGGGTTTTTGATAACAGAGATCCGCTACCATTTCTTCGTGATTCGCGAATGGCGGGCCGGTTTGTTTTTTCCCGTGAACTTCATAAAGGAAAATCTGATCGAGCGTTGTATCCTTCGAGAGAAGCACTTGGCTGAAATTTTCCACCGGGCGAGGCATCATCCTAAACTGGAACTGACGATCCGCGCGCACCAGGGTCGGTCCGCGCGCTGCATCCGGCTTAAACTCACTGCCACATACTTTGAGCCCGTACTCAATTTTAAGCGACGACATCATCTCGAGTGCACTCTCACCTTCCGCACTGAGCTTCATGTCGAGATCTTCCAGCGGCAGAGCGGTTTTAAACATCTCATTTAAAAGCAACTTATCCGCTGTCATTAAGAACTTGCCGCCTTCGTATTTGAACTTGATCTTGTCGATTGTCATTCCGCCATCGAACCTCGTCGTCTTCGGATTTTTACCGATGGCGCCCTGGATGTGGAAGTCCACCGGGGCTTTGAGGACCGGCAAAAGCTCCGGCCCCATACCACCCGTTGCCGACGCGACTTCGATACGCCCGAAAGCCGATTTAAAGTCGAACGTCTTTAAAGTAAAACCGGGAATTTTGAATATGACCTCTGCGATGCGCAGTTCTTTGTCCGCCATTTCAAGATTTTTGGCCGAAAACTCTTCAAGCTCCGTGACCGTTTTTTTCTGATGCTCAAACATGATATTCTTAAGAGTCATCTTCGCCATTTTAAAATTGCCAAGAGAAATCCCTCCGGAGTTCTCAGCGCGGCCAACCGCCATTAAGTTTTGGAAAATCGTCATCCACGAAAAATCCGCCGACACTTCAACGTGTCCTTCCTCAGCGGTCAGCTTTTCAATTATAAAAACATGCTCATAGACCAAGGCGGACAGGTTGAATTTCAAGTCTACTGATTTGAGCGAAAAATCCTGAGTCTGATCATGACGGCGAATCTCTGAGAAATGCATTCCACCGGCGAGGCTTCCCTTTAAAGAGCCCACTTGGATGCCCGAAGCTTCGATTTTTTCTTTGATGGAATCCAGCGGTATCGACGTATAAAGAAATGCGATCAGAATCAGCGCCACGCCCAGAGGAATAGTTAAAATCCCAAGCATCACCTGCTGGATTTTCTGCAACACCGTTTTTTCTTCCTCATAGACAAGCGACACGACTTTCGTGCCGCTCATCATGTCGTGCCAGGCACGCTGATCCGGCCTAAACCGCACCCACAAGTACCCCAGGAACAAGGGAATTGAGCTCACCGTCTTTCCGACGATTTCACGCATGAAGACTTGTCCCCAACTCAGAGGCCTCTTTTCATTCGCCTGCGGAACCACCTTCAAACCTAAAAGCTTTTTCCCCAAAGTCTGACCTGAGATTTTTGTCGGATAAATGAAATAGCCAATCGCAAATACAAAACTTAGCACGAAAAGATTCCTCAAAGTCGCGAGTTCGGGCGCGTGTCGCTCAAGTACCATGCTCACGCCCTGCCAAATAGCCGTGTAAATGAGCATGTCCAAATTCATCGCGGCGAAACGCGAGGAAAAGCTAGCTTGCTGCATTCTTTTCCTCCCGGTGAATTTGGTGAATCAACTGGCGGAGCTGAGTCTGAAAATGATTGTCCGGATGATGATCCGCATAAACCATCAATGTATCTAAAAAATGGGCTTTGGTTTCAGCATCAAACTTCGCGATGTCATCAAAGATGCGCATCACTTTCGAGTTGATGTCCTGAGCCATCGGATGCGCCGCAAAGCTGGCAAAAAATAGGTCATAGTACCTGAGAGTCTGAACCAGATCACCGACCCCATAGAACTCTTCCGCACGCTCGATGATTTCATCCGGCGTCACCTTCAGGCCAAGTTCCGCCATATTCCAAGTGACCGGGACCATGCCGAGGATCTCACGCGACAGGACGTATTTTTCCTCCTTACGGTCCACGTAATGGAAGCATGTCACCATGATTTTTTTTACAAAAGCGAGATCCTCTTTATTGAAGGTCGAAAGCAGGAATCCTTGCTTTTGAAAATAGATAAAGAGTCCTCGGAAAGCATAGAAGCTTTCATGATTAAGGGCATAAATGCGCTTAAAGATTCCTAGCTTTTCTTCAACCACTTCCGAGGATTTGGCCGCGTAGTAGAGATCCTGTTCTTGTGTAAACAAGAAGCTTTTCTTCAGGGGAAAAATATCCATTTGCATAAAGGCAAAAATAAAACCGATGGCAAACCCCGTCAGATGTGCGAGATGCGCGACACCGCCCCCCGCCCCGACGGCACCCACGACATCGCTAAACACCATGAAGAGTCCAATGTACATCCACGCCGGCATGTAAATCATACGGTTGTACACGACCGCCGTCAGCAGACAGCGCATTTTCTCGCGCCAGAAGTACACCGCAAACGCACCGATCACGGCGCTGACCGCCCCCGAAGCACCAAACAGGCGGACCCCCATCGGCAAGAATGGCAGTTGCAAGAAGTTCGAACCCAGACCGCCCAACAAGTACAGCAGTATCAAGCCAACGGAGCCAACCCGTTGCTCAACGAAAACCGAGAACAAAGCAAAGATCAGCATGTTCCCGATCAAATGCACCCAACCTTCGTGGGTCACCATCGCTTTGAGGCCCGCAAGTATTTTACCATTACCACGGATAAAGACGTGCTCTTCTTTGGATTTCTCCAGGCTTTTTTGCAGGTATGTTTCGCGAGCCACAAGATAAGCGCCGTATTCCGGAAGATTTGCCGCCTCTGCAGGTTTTATTTTTTTATCAATGTGATCGTCATTCAACCATCCGAAGAGTTTGCGGTTTTCCAAAAACGACGCTTTTGGAAATTCTTTGCGATAGGCGTTGCTGAAATTTTGCAGATCAAAAAGGTCTTCAGCTTTCAAATGGACCTTCAGGTAGTCACAGGTCTCGGTTTCAAATTTTGACGCGCACGTCGCGAGGATCAGATCTTTGCGAGCATCAAGAATTTTTGAGTCGACCATCGCCTGACGAACATGGCGAATGTACAAAGCATTTTCTGGAAAATAGAAAACTGAAACGGCGCAGGTCGCGATGATGAGAAGCAAAGTGGCAACAGGCCACTTTACAATTCGGCTTTGAAGTCCTAATGGTATCAGAAACATACATATATTTATCGCCCACGAAAGCTGAGCACTTGAGCAAATCGACCGCTTTTTGTCCACAGAACAGGTCTAGAACTCCGAGTCTTGCCAGAGCTTAGTCGAGGCCTGCGTCGTGAGCCCAGGTCTATGCGGTTTTATCGAGTTTAGTTAAATGGACAGCGTCTCAATGAAGGCTGCCTTTATGAATTTTCTCGGCAAGTTCAGAAAGTTCTTCCACCGGAACTTCGTAGGGGCGTCCGCACATTTGGCAGACGACTTCGGCAGGCTCTTTCTTCAAGATCATGTCTTCAAGCTCCGCTAAACCGAGGGTCTCTAGCGCGCGCACCACACGGTCCTTCGTGCATGGGCAGAAATATTCCACGCTGTGCTCATGCTCCAGCTCTGTGAACGGAATGCCATTCATATAAGGCTTCACCAGATCAATCGGCTGGGCGCCATCCAAGAGCATTTTTGAAATGTTCTCTTTGAAGGCTTCTGCATTTTTTTGAATTTTATCAACGAGGGACTCTTCCACTCCCGGCATAACCTCAAGCACGACTCCCCCTGCCGCACGCACTTTGCCATAGGTGTCCAAATAGACGCCCAAGGAAACAAGGCTGCGGATCTGATGCGATTGAATCAAGTAGTGAGCAATATCGTCGCCAATTTCGCCTGACACCATTTCAACAGTTCCGTTGTGCGGCTGTTTTTGGAATGGCAAATGCCGAGTCACCGTCAACATCCCTTTACCGAAATGAGGCCCGAGTTTGAGGCCAGTGTCATAATTAGCTGGTTCGTAAATCGGCACCGGAGAATAGCCGCGCACTTTGCCTTCAAAGCTGGCTTCCGCATAAACAGCCGTGAGTGGGCCATCCCCTTTAAAGTAAAGACCGACTTGTTGACCTTCTTTGAGATGGCTTGCCATGAGAAGCGCTCCTGTCATTGCACGGCCGACGGCCACTGTTGGCAGCGGATAGGTGTCTTGGAGCTTCTGCATTTCCGCAACGACTTCTGTGGAGTTCACCGCTGCGATGCGGACAGTAAAATCATTCGACACGAACCGATGGACTTTTTCTTTCATGACTCTCCCCAGACAGTAGGTGTCAAAGGTATCAAAGGCCGCCAATAAAGGCAATATTGAGAGACATGAAAGTCTACCTTTTTCGCCATGGACAAAAAGATTCCCAGCCCTTTGAAGACCCTGATCTCACGGGTTTCGGCCATCAACAAGCAAACAAACTGGCGGAACTGATTCGCAATGGGACTCTTCTGAAAGGCACGCAGTTCTGGGCTTCACCACGAAAACGCGCCCAGAGCACGCTCAACCCGGCGGCGGAGTTTTGCGCGGCTCCGGTCCAAGTGATCAGCGGCCTTGATCAGCGCACGACATTTGAAACCAGCGATGCTTTTCGCTCCCGCATTCAACAAACAGTGAATTCACTCGAAAAGAAATTTTCAAAAGATGACGTGATTTATTTATGTTCTCATCACGATTGGATCGAGGATTCTCTTTCGGTGATTCCGTCAGACACGGACCTGCTCGATCCGCGCTACTGGAGCTGGCGGCCGGCTCAGTATATGCATTTTGAAGTTGTCGACGGCCTATGGATTTTAAAAACTTTCAACAAGGTCGAACCATGATCATCAGAAATATTTGGGCCATCGGCCGCAACTACGCTGAACACGCAAAAGAGCTTGGCAATGAAGTACCCACCGAGCCGTTGATTTTTTTAAAGGCCGGCAGCACCGCGGTCATGAACACTGCCGACTTTGCATTGCCGAATTGGGCCACCGATGTTCATCACGAAGTTGAACTGGCCTTGCTCTTCGATGATCAACTCAAAATCCACAAAGCCGCCGTGGCGCTGGATCTGACCGAAAGAACTTTGCAAGCAAAACTCAAAGCCAAAGGTTCGCCATGGACTTTGGCAAAATCGTTCACGAACTCCTGCCCGCTTTCGGATTTTTTCCCTGTAAGTTCTTTGGAGGAACTCGCAAAGCTCGATATTTCACTCACAGTCAACGGTGACCTTCGCCAAAAGGGCAATACCTCGCAGATGGTCTTCTCTCTTGAAAAACAGATCGAGTACGTAAAGGCGCACTTCCCGGTATGCCCAGGGGATGTGCTGCTGACGGGAACTCCTTCGGGCGTGGCGGCCCTCAAGCCCGGCGATGCGCTCGTGGCTGAGATCCACGGTAAAGTTCAAAAACGCTGGATCGTGAACTAGACCAAGATCCAGACGCTCTTGTCGGCCTCTCGGGCCCATAGAATAATCACTCTGTGGGTCCTCACTCCAAACAACATCCTTGCCTGAGCTGCGGTGCCTGCTGCGCGCACTTCCGCGTTGCTTTCTATTGGCGAGAAGCCGAGCCCGACGCCATCTGGAAAGTTCCGATCAAGCTCACTGTGGATTTGGATTCCACATACCGCTGCATGAAGGGCACAGAAGTGAAACACCAAAACAAGTGCATTGCCTTGACCGGCCGTATCGGCCGCGACGCCCATTGCCGTATTTACCAAAACCGCCCCACGCCGTGCCGCAACTTTATGGCCTCTTACGAGGACGGCAAACACAATCCGCGCTGTGATGAGGCCCGGGAACACCACGGATTACGCCCTCTTCGCAAAGATGATTACGAAGGTGTGGATCGGCCGCCGCGTCCACATCGCCAGTCGGCCAACAACGGCGCACACGAGTAAAATACCCCTCTCCCTAACTGGAAAATCCTGCGACGATTGTTATCGTTTTCTGTGAAGCCGCCACCGAAGCTCCCCAGCAAATTTGTACTTAGTCATATTACCGGAAAGGGATTCAACCCCTTTTGCCTTTCTGACTATGCTGGCTGCAGTTTCCAACCATAAGGAGCATTCCCATGAACACGACGTCAATAGAACACCCTGAGTTTGACTGGGCCCGCGAAGGCAACCGCGTCGCCCTTGCTGACTTTTTAAGGCAAGGCGGCTCGGTGAATATCAAAAATACCAAGGGCTATTCACTCCTGATGCTGGCGGCCTATAACGATCATTGGGGAACATGTGCGTGGCTCCTGCAAAAGGGCGCCGATGTGAACTCGATTGATATCTCCGGCAACAGCGTGCTGATGGGCAGCTGCTTTAAAGGCCATGTGCGCATCGTGAAGCTCTTGCTGAGTTCAGGGGCGGATCCATTTTTACAAAACACTTATGGAATGACTGCTTTAGATTTGGCGAAAGCCTTTGGCCGTCATGAAGTCGTGCGGGTTCTGACCGGCGACGCCTTCACCACTCCCGAGAGACTCTCGAACGTGGTGAAGCTCATCACGCGAAGAATTGCTTCGCAGCCTACTTCGTCATACAAGGAAAGGTCGCAAGACGATTCCCTAAACTGAAGAAGACAATATTGCCTTTACCGTCGTGAATAAATCGGAGCCAGTGATCGTAACCATCATGGGCTTCGATTTTCACTTCTTCACCCGTGCCACTCCAGTGATTCGAACCGTAGCGAGTGCCGTAAGTGGCTATCTCAGCCGGGATCAAAACTTTCACTTTAGTATCAGAGTAAATTCCACGCGGATAATAAACGACTTCAATCAACTCAACGAGCTTTTTACCCGTCGTGAAAGTACGCTCTTCCTTGATGGTGCGAACCTTCAGATCGCACTTCAAATGGGGCGCGAGCTTTCCGGCATAGAGCATTTTGGTGATGCCATCAAACTCATCCATCGTCAGGCGCTTGGTAGCTTGAGCCTCCTCAGAGGCGAACTCCTGAGAAAACGCCGGCAGCGCTAACATAGCCACGACAGTAAACACTAAGAAACGCATAAACCTCTCCTTGTGAGGAATATTTAAGCGACTTCCATAATATCGGACCAATTAAATAATTTAATGAGAGCGATAAGATTTTTACAGGACCCCGTCTGTTGTCCTGTCTACGAATTTGCCGAATGCTCGGACTTTAGCAGACCGTAGACCACGATATCGACGAACACTCCTTCGGAGAACATCTCTTGGCGGAGCGTCCCCTCGTAAGTCATCCCCAGCTTCTGCATGACTTTGCCTGACGCTGGATTCGTAGCTTTGTGGCGCGAGGTGATCTTGTTCAATTTCAGTTGTTCGAAGGCATATTTTACAAGGACTTGTGCCGCTTCGGTGCAATAGCCTTTATCCCAATGATCAACCGCGACCCAGTAACCCATTTCGCCTTTTTGATGCTTCTTCGAAATCCCCTCCATCGACATGCAGCCAACGATCTCGCCTGAATCTTTGAGCGTCATCGCAAAAACAACATTTGCGCCCTTAGCGAAAGACTCCGGCTGGCTTTGAATCCAAGTTTCGGCAAGGCCATCGGGATAGGGATACGGAATCCTCCCCGTGCGAGAGGTGATCTCTTTGTGACCGGCGAGGCGCTGGACGGTTTTCGCGTCACTCAGCTGGAAGGGTCTGAGGATCAGTCTTTGGGTTTCAAACGTGGGACGATGATCTTGAATCAAAACTTGTGTATCCATAGGAAAAGGATAAGTTCGGAATGCCGCCGGAAGCAACGAGAACAGGCCTCAGAACCGCTCCCGATAAACGCCGCGTCAACCGAGGGTTCTAGGCGGTTTACGATCCCGTAAAGTCCTTGAGTTTTTACTCCCCTGGAGCGAATATGCGGGCCTCTCAATTGGGGTAAAATTTATGTCAGATATTCAGGCGCAGATTCTCGCTAAGGGCGAGGAAATTCTCAAAAACATGGAAGGCCAATCCAAGGCTTCAATTTTCTCTAAAGACTTCTGGTACGGCTCCATCATGGAATGGAGCATGAAGAACGAAAAATTCAAAACCAACATGTTCCGCTTCGTCGACGTTTTGCCATCCCTGAATTCCGGCGACGAAGTTTCCCGTCACCTGAAAGAATACTTCTCTGAAGACGGCGGCAAACTTCCTCCGGTGTTTAACGTCGGGCTGGGTTTAGGGTCTCTTGCTCCGGGTTTGATGGCCGGTGCGATTAAGAAAAATGTTGTCGGCATGGCTCAGATGTTTATTACGGGCGAGAATCCTGATGAGGCCCTTCCGGTTTTGAAAAAGGCCCGCAAAAATAAAATGACTTTCACCGTGGACATCTTGGGCGAAGCCATACTCTCAGAGAAAGAAGCGCAGGAGTATACGAATAAATACGTTGAGCTCGTAAACTGGCTCGCAAAAGACGCTGAGAAGTGGGACGAAGTTCCGCAGATCGACCGCGATCACGAAGGCGCGATTCCTAAAGTGAATGTGTCAGTGAAGATGACGGCTCTCTATTCCCAAATCAAAGACCTCGCTTGGGATGAAACTAAGAAAATTCTCAAAGATCGCATGCGCCCTGTTTTCCGTCTCGGCATGGAAAAAGGCGTTTTCATCAACCTCGATATGGAACACTACGGGGTTAAGCATTTGACGCTCGAAGTGTTTACGGAGCTTATCAACGAGCCTGAGTTCAAAAATTACAAACACTTCGGCATCGTGATCCAAGCCTACTTGCGCGACTCTTTCGAAGACGTCAAAGCCATGACGGACTTCGCACAAAAACGCGGAACGCCATTCTGGGTTCGTCTAGTTAAGGGCGCCTACTGGGATTACGAAACGATTGAAGCCGAACAACGTGGTTGGCCGATTCCGGTTTACACAAATAAGGCCGAATCTGATGCGAACTACGAAGTTTGCGCGAAGTACTTGCTTGAAAATATCAAACACATCCGCCCTGCTTTTGCTTCTCACAACGTGAGAACACTCGCAGCGTGCATGATCTACGCAGAGAAGCTTGGCATTCCTAAAGCCGCCCTCGAGTTCCAAATGCTTTACGGCATGGCGGAACCGGTGAAGAAGACCATCGTCGAGATGGGCTACCGCCTGCGCGAGTACGCTCCTGTCGGCGAGTTGATTCCAGGCATGGCGTACCTCGTGCGCCGCTTGCTTGAGAACTCATCCAACGAATCTTGGCTGCGCGGAAAGTTTGCCGATAATAAGTCGACGTCGGAGCTCTTGAAGGATCCGGCGCAGGGTTTGACGCCGACGTCTTCCCAGGTCGTCAAGCAAGCCGGCAAGTTTTATAACGAACCCCTGCTGGATTTTGCCGTGAAAGCGGATCGGGAAAAAATGCTTAAAGCTTTGAACGAAATCAAAGCGGCTTTACCTGTCAGCGTTCCCTTGCATATCAATGGCAAAGAAATCCAGACTGGCAAAATTTTTGATCGTGTGAATCCATCTGAATCAACTCAAGTTGTGGGTAAGATCAACATGGCGGCGATTGAGCATGCTGAACAAGCCATGCAAGCGGCGCAAACCGCATACAAAACTTGGAAGAACGTGGATTGCGAACAGCGCGCGGCGTTGGTCGATAAGCTTGCTGACATCATGACCCGTGATCGTTTCAAGCTGATTGCGACACAAGTTCTTGAGGTTGGCAAACCCTGGGCGGAAGCGGATGGCGATATTGGTGAGGCGATCGACTTCTGCCGTTACTACGCCCGTGATATGCGCTTGTTGCAAAAACCACTTCGCGTGGGCGGTTTGCCAGGCGAACTATCTCACTATATCTACAAATCTCGAGGCGTGACGGCCGTGATTGCACCATGGAACTTCCCTCTGGCGATTTTGGCCGGCATGGTGGCTGCGGCGGCTGTGACGGGAAACACGGTGGTGATGAAGCCTGCTGAACAGTCGTCCGTTGTTGCTTGGGGCTTGATGAAAATGGTCGTGGAAGCGGGCTTCCCCTCCGGCGTGATTAATTTCTTGCCCGGTTATGGCGAAGAGGTCGGCGAATACATCGTGAACCACAAGTTCACGACGACAATCGCCTTCACGGGCTCTAAAGCCGTTGGTTTACATATCTTAAACCGGGCTTCGCATGTTCAAACCGGGCAGACCCACGTCAAACGTTGCATCATCGAAATGGGTGGTAAGAACGCCGTTATTATCGATAACGATGCCGACCTTGATGAGGCCGTGGATGGAGTTCTCTACTCGGCATTTGGTTTCAGCGGTCAAAAGTGTTCTGCGGCGAGCCGGGTGATTGTCCTGGATGAAGTTTATGATCGCTTCACTGATCGTTTGGTCGAAGCGGCGAAGTCTATCGACGTGTTGTCGGCTGAAAATCCTAAAGCCTACATGGGCCCGGTGGTGGACCAAGAAGCTCATCAGCGTATTTTGAACACGATTACTGAAGCCGAGAAAACGAACAAGCTTCTCTTCAAAGGCCAAGTGCCAACGACGGGCTACTTTGCTCCGCCGACAATTTTTGGAAATGTGCCAGGAGACTCTCAGTTAGCTCAGCAGGAAATCTTCGGTCCGGTGGTGGCAGTGATTCGTGCAAAGGATTTGGATCAAGCCCTCGAGATCGCAAACAGCACAGAGTATGCTCTGACGGGCGGTGTGTTCTCTCGCAGCCCGGCAAACATTGCCCGTGTGAAAGAAGAGTTCGAAGTGGGGAACCTCTACATCAACCGTGGAATCACGGGCGCGATGGTCGATCGTCATCCATTTGGCGGATTCAAAATGTCAGGCATCGGTTCAAAAACCGGGGGCCCTGACTACTTAAAGCAATACATGGAACCGGCAGCGGTCACCGAGAACACTCTCCGCCGCGGGTTTGCTCCTGCAGAAGAATAAAACGAGTTACCACCAAATAACAAAGGGACCTTCCGGTCCCTTTGTTGGTATATAGCTTGAAAATTAGAACCACTCGTCGTCGCCGTAACCACCGCTGTCTTCTTCGCGCTTTGGCACCGGCACGGGATCGACAAACGCCAGCGGGCGCTCGACGTGCAAGACCCAGCGGGCAAAGGCGCCGGTGATCACACCAAAGATCGTACCCCCCACGTGGGCCGAATATGCGACCCCACTGCCAATTCCTTCCGGATTCGCAATCAAACTTGTAAAATCAACCAGTAAAAAGAGCGGAATGATCAATAAAGTCGGCAGATAAATGAAACCGTTATGCCCGAAAAATGGTGAGATAAAATACACGAACCGCACACGACGGCGGGTCTCAGCAACCACATAAAACGCCAAGAGCGCGCTAATCGAAGCACTCGCGCCAACCATCGGGATGACGCCATGGCCGTTGTAAGCCAAGAAAGCCACGCCTCCTGCGATACCACCTAAAAGATAGATCACAAGCAAAGCAAAGCCGCCCACCATGGTTTCCACCGCAGCTCCCATCACGACGAGGAAAAGCATATTGCTGAATAAATGAGTCAGACTGGCATGTGAGAATTGATACGTGATCCAAGCAATAGAACTCTTATCGGCTTTATTCAAACCGAAGTTGTACATCGTATCCTCAGCGTAAAACTTCATGAAAGCGGCCGCTTGGCCGCGCCAGCGAAGGATCGCCACTTGATCACCCGAGAATGGAAAGGTCTCAGCTTGGCTTAAGAAATCCGCGTCGCGAAGAGCATACGAACCTAAAATTTCCATCTGATCATCGTTGCTGGCGTTGAGCTTAAAAATCCACGAAGCGCGGCTGGATTGCTCAAAGCTGCTGAGGTGCTGCAGATATTGGTGATAAAGCTTGCCGGTGATGATCGTTGATTCTGTTTTCAAAATATTTTGCTCTTGAAAAGCGTCGGGTTGACCGGCGAAAAACAAGAAATAAATCAGAACGTTCAAAGCCAGAAGCGTCCACGTCAGCGGATAGCGGTGGAACTTTGAAAGAGGTTCCGGGTTAGGCAAAATCATTCGATTTCGTACCGCTTCTTGAATTCCTGAAGGATTTGTTTCTCATCCGCACTCGCAGGAACACGCGAGTTCTTCTGAGCCGCCTGAGCATTCAAGATCCACGCCGCCTTCACAAGGTTCCTATTTAAAAAACCCTCGAGTGGCGATTCCCGCTCAAGATCCTTGATGAGGCCGACCGCTGAAGCATAGTTCTTCTGCTCCATCGAGTCCTTTAAAAGAAGCAAGCGGGAAGACACCAGGCCCAAGCCCGCACGGCGAAGGATATTACCTTTGTCGCTGTCTTTAGATTTTAAATATTTTGAAATTGCGCACGCTTCGGATTTCCCACTTCCCGTGCAAACAAGGTCCTGATAAGCGGAGGCTTCTTTCTCGTCTTCCGAGATCACTGCCATCGCCAAATTACCGAGCGCTTTTTCTTCTCCCTCAAGCGTCCAAACCGCGTTCTGAGCCTCGGTATAAACGCAGGTATCATCTGCTTCGTCCGCTAAGTACATCGCTAAAGCGACATCCAGGCGCTTTAGACCCTGATAGTGATCCGTCGGAATGCTTAAGCAATAGGCTTGGCTCACGGTCATCTTGCCGTTCAGGCCTTCGAGAACCGCCGTTTTATAGGCTTTTCCCATCAATGCCACTCCCATCACGAACATGAAACCGAAAAAAATCCAAAGTGTCGAGCTAATGTAACGAGTCTCGACCGCCAGAGGCAAATCCACGGGCCCGTGCTTGTGTGAAATCACCAGCGTATCAGAGACACGCTCATGGAAAGCACGGCGCAAAGGATGGCCCAAGATTTCAAGAAACGGCACTCCCATCAACAACGATCCAAGCCACCAACCGATCGGACGCAAGAACGATTGCGCAAAAGTGAGTTTGCGGTGATCACTCAAAGTTTGTGGGTAAGAGACCACTTCTAGCTGCAAAAATTTCTGCCCAGGCGTCGCTTGCCAGAAGTAAATAAAAAAAGCCTGAACCAACGAAGAGACACAAACGATACCGGCGACAAAGAGAGCCCAGATCACCACGGCCTCTTCCGATTCAGAATTTAAAAGCAAGATGGTTTTTAGATTTCTGAGAACTCCAGCGACACAAAAACTTACGATAGGAGATAGTATCAAGAAATCCAAAATGAAGGCGATAAAGCGATCCGTCACTGGCGCCAGTGGCAATTGCTCCGTCACAGGTGTTGACGGCCGATGAGTGCGCGGTGGATGCGTTTCTGCAAATGATAAATCCCTTACTACCATAAGGGATTTATCGGCCTAACAGCCCTAAAACTGCGGTCTAGTTATATATTATTGGACAATCTTCAAGGACAGAACTCGTCCTGCTTCATCGAGCTCAAACTGAGCCTGACCGAGGTCTTTATTGGACGAACTCATCAGCTTATAAACTTCTTTGCTGCCTTCGCGGCTTTCCAGCTGGACTTTGGCATACCCGACGGTGAAAACACTCTTGAAAATCTTCAAGAACTCCGCTTTTTCCTTGATGACCAAAGGCTGGTCCCCGGCTTGGTTTTCAGTGAAGTCAAAGCCTTCGATCTTTGCGTTTACCAAACGGGTTTTATACTTCCCTTCCAAGAAACCAAACACCAATTCATCTTTCAAAGTTGGCTTTACTGCCATCAAACTCTTTGCCGACTCTTTTTCTTCAGCGAATTTTTTTGCGATTTCATGTTCCCATTTGATGCTCTCAACAGAATCGTGATCGTCGAAACTTGCGACTCCACGACCTCCTTCCGTGATAGCATTAACGGATTGCTGGGATTTCACAATCCACTCATTGAGGAAAACCGTCATCACCAAAACAGATACAATGGAAAGACCCAAAACGGCTTTCTGATCCTGGCCACGATCCATCAAACGCTTACGCCACGATTTGAATTGCGGGAAATCCAGGACTTTGTGTTCTGCTTGTTTAGACATGTAAGGCCCCTCTTGTTCGACACGTGAAATTTCCGGTCGGGTTAATCTGAGTGATCTATAATAAGACTTAAGCGAATCCCGTGCCGAACCTCTACTTCACCAGCTTCTTTTAAAGTACATCTTATCGTACACTCACTCAACATCCGACTGTAAGTTGTTAGACGTTTTAGAATGATACGGTGCTAAAACAACTGCACTGCGGTCTTCACCCAGCTGTCCTCGCCATTCTGAAGCTCAGTCAAATGATAATAGAGAACTTTATCGACCTGGACTCCTGGACCTTCAATCTTATGCCCCCGCTTTGTCTGATAAATCGCTTCCGGCACCGAGATTTTTACGCCTTGGGACAAGACTGGCAATGGGTACCAAACGCCCACCAGCAGCTTCCCCGCACTCGCAGAGCCAAAGATTTTTGCCCCGATATAGTCCTTCAACGCTTGCGCCACCATCTCGGCCGTCGAAGCACTGTTAGAGTCGACAAGAACCGCGACGGAGGCCGTTAGACAGTCATAATCTTCAAAAGTTAGCAGGCGAACGAGGAACGACTCATCAAGGATTTCCACCTGATGTTCGTCGTTGAGATCATCGGGCAACGCGGCTTCTTTTTTAAGTTTGGATTTGGGCTTCCATAAGTATCCAATGTCCTGGGAACCGCACATAAATGGCGATAAGAACCGGAGGCCCGCGACGAAATTCCCCCCCAGATTGCCGCGCAGGTCGACGATGATTTTTTGATATTTCTTAAGCTCGCTGATCTGGGTTCGCCATTGATCTTTTTCAAAAAATTCCGCCCGGAAGGAAGGAATAATAAGGCGAACGGTTTTCTCGGAAACCCGCTCGATACGCGGATCTTCTTCGCGCTTAATTTCCTTTGCGGTAATTTTATACTCTGTGACCTTTTTATTCCGCACAATGAGGTAGGTGCCAGAGGTTTTCTCCGCGGCCTCAGGAGTCCCGAGGTCATTGTTGATTTGATAAATAATATCCCCCATGCGAAGACCGACGTCCTCTGCCGGGGAGTTGCGATGAATTTTAAAGATGACAAGCTCGCCTTCGACGTATCCGGATTCTATACCGGTCTCCGTGCTCTCCCCGCTCCAGACACGTTTCGACTCGGCGGCATTATAAATCACTAAGTGGGAGGTATGGAGGGAAGAAAACTGACCATTGAGGTCTTCAATAATGCGGCTGACGGCGGTATCAGGCCGAACAAGCTTGGAGCGTTTCACGCAGTTCTGCCCCCAAGTTCGGACCGTGTCGCCGCTGATGTAGATATGCTCGGCTACGAAATGGCAAATTTGCGCATAGGCGTTGACGGGCTTCTCTTTGCGGACCGTCCACACACCAAAGACCAAACACAGCAGTAAAAATAAAAAGCCAGGAATCCATCCTGGCTTTTCGAAGACCTTTATCTTCATAATAGGGAATATTAAGCCGCTCTTTTCTTACGAGCTTGTGACGGATCAATGTGATATTGCTTCACTTTGCGATAGAGTGTCGCGCGACCGATACCCAAAGCTTTTGCTGCTTCAGTCAAATTCCCTTTGTACTGAACAATTGCGTTTTCAATCGCATGAGCTTCCAACTCATCCATCTTTTGTATTTTGTTGTCCGCTGTGTAAGAGCCGGGGCCTGGGAATGGCAATACATTGTTGCTGCCAGTTTCGCCACTGACCGAGCTAGAACCAAATGCCAATGCTGGAACACCGGCAACAAGTTGCTGGCGGAAGAACGGAGACTCCATTCCTTCTCTCCATTGTGTTGGCGAGTATACTTGGAAAGTCACATCACTGTGTTCCCATTGCTTCTTGGCATTCTCAATCGCCTCAGCATTTTCACTCACCATAATCATAATCGTACGAGACATTTCGTCCTCCCCTATTGATACGTTAAACGTTCATGTTTGAACCACTTTCATCGTATCGGCGTTTCATCGTGAGAATTTAGGGGTCTCCACAAAAATATTTTGAGACAGTTTAAACCTCGGGAAAGACTTCGGAATCAACCCGTCTCACAAGGGGACTTGACTTATAACGAGAATGACTACGGGGCTCAGGTCGAGTTGAATCAAGCTGAGTCCCGTTTTCTGGAAACTGACAATACATTAGGGAGCGTTTAACAACCCGTAGCCTTGCCTGTTGGCAACGGTTGCTGACGACAGCGAGGCTGACCTTCTGAGCATTTCAAGCGCAAATGGAAGTGATTGTCATGGCCTGGCGCCACCGTACTCAAGCTGCGCAATGTTTTGAAGGCGATGCTGGTTGTATCGCCTGGCTTGAAATCGCCCGAGCGAGTTGCAAACGCACAGAGGTCTTTCTTAATCATCCGATCTACAAAGATGAACGCCACGATGTTTTGTTCAACGAGGGACTTAAACAATGCCCACTGTTCACCTTCCATAAAACTTCTTACAACCTTCGAAGACTCGACCGCGTCACCCATGCCCTTTTGCTTAGTCGCATCATCAAAGTAGTATGAGATATCCGCATCTATACCCATCTGATGTGAACTATGGCCGCCGAGCTGACCACCCTTTTCACGAGAGACGTCTCCGACCATGGTCACGTAGCCGTTGACCTTCGCTTTGTTATATTTACCGACACTTATCAATGCCGACAACATATCTTCCGTTCCGTAGTAAGTTTCACGCTGAGGATAGGCAAAGCGGAAACCAATTTCCGGAATTTTTTGTTCATAGCTATAGATATTTGTCGCATTCTCCAAACGGCCGGTTGTAAAGTTTGTACCGCCGCGCCTCGCAGAAACAGAAGTCACCGCTTGATTCAACTGACGAAGAATCGTACCGACGATACCCGTGCTCCCAAAATCAGTTTTTGCATCCGCCTTCTTGTCACTGTTCTCAGGTGGCTTTTGAGCATCCTGCTTTGAATCCTTCTGATTATCTCGCCCTGCCTTCTTATCATCTTTCTTACTATCAGGCTTAGGCTCCTGAATATCGGTTTTGCCGCCTGACGGCGTGTCTTCTTTCTGCAAAGGCTCTTTTTTCGGAGCCTCTTTTTTCGGAGCCAAATCCGGGAAGATCACGGTCACATCACGCTCTTGCTGGCCAACGTAGAACCCGCCGTTCTCGTTGCTGTCCGCCTCGCCATCGTCGTGCTCAAGTTGGGAACCATCGTCCTCATACTGTGGCTCAGGTTTCTTCGTCTCCGGCTGTGCCGGGGACATTTTAGATGGTTCTTCTAGCGGTGGATTTTTTGCCGCTGGCCGACTAGTGGAGCCTGAATTCGCATCAGAGTCTTCATCATGAGGGGGGTAATTTCCCATCTTAAAATCATGGATTTCATTTTTTTGCGCCTGCACTTGATGATGGTAAACGTAATTACGTTGGTAAATGTAAATATCAATGAAAGAATCCGCGCAGTTTGCAGTCAAGCATGTGATCTTTGCGCCCATTCGGGCATTTTGGGTTGCCAACTGATCGTTGTTGACCGGCTTCATGTATCCCATGGCGCCAAAGTCTGGATCCTCTTCAATCTTCCCTTCAACGTCGACGGGAAGATTTACAGGGCCCACACCGACCACATTCACAACGACATTCCCCTTCATGGATGTCTTCGCAGTTTCACCGTCGATAGAAAGCTTGAGATCGTTTGATTGAACATACCCTTCGACAATAGCGAGATCGCCGACCTTGCGCGAGATATAAGGCTGCTCAACTTTTTTAAGGGTTGGTAGTGTCTCTTCCCTTTCAAGGGTCACCAATGGTTCCTGAAACCCGTGCGGTGAGCAGGACACAAAAAGGTATGCCAATAAAGGTAGTAACAAGATCTTACGTTCCATAGGGATCTCCACATCTCTATAGCAAGCAGGAGATGTGCCAAAACGAGACAGGCGCCTAACTCCAATGAATCCATCCGCCATCCATTTTTATCTGTCGAACTCTTTAAAAAGCGACCTTTTTTGTCACACCGAGGCCCTAAACTGCGACGCCAATTGCGGGGCCGCCCTACCGGGCCCTTCGTTTGTTTCCGCGACCTACGTTTTATTTTCCCTCAGGCGAAGGTCTTAATTTCAACTGTTTAAGCAGCAAACACGCGCCAGTCGCCGAAAGTGTCCTGTAGCCTTGGAATCACCAGGGGGATTTGATGGCAAAAATAATTTCAAGGACGTTTCTGATATGCAGCTTGGTCTTCAGTTTCGCGGCTTGTGGCAGCAACTTCAGTAACCCTGGTCAAACTGTACTCAATGATGACCCGGCCACTGAAGATTCTGGGAATTCCGCTGCCGACGAGGGAGACACGACGAACAAAGATTTGGAAGAACTGACTCCCCCCTCCCAAAACCACGGCGATAAAGAAATGGCCCTGTCGAAGTATGACTACCTGGATCCTGATCACATCGTTCCGAGTAAGGCCCTTGCTGATACTGTTGCTTACTTCGAAGCTAATCCCTCAAAAATCAGCAACAAAAATTACATCGCTGTTATAAACTTCGCGCAAAGTTCAAAAGAAAAGCGTTTCTTTATTATTGATATGAAAACCGGCAAGGTGATGGCAATCCATGTTGCCCATGGCAAAGGTTCTGATCCTGATCACGACAGTTACGCAACGAAATTCAGCAACGTCTCAGGCTCCAATGCAAGTTCTCTGGGTCTCTACACGACGGCGGAAGCTTACAACGGCAGTCACGGTCTTTCATTGAAGTTGGATGGACGCTCCTCAACGAACTCAAACGCCCGTAGCCGTGCCATTGTAATTCACGGGGCCGACTACGTGAACGAATCCCGCGCGGTCCAAGGCCGCAGCTGGGGCTGCCCTGCTGTCACAATGAGCCTGCGCACTCAAGTGATCAACATGCTAAAGGGCGGCGCGCTCATCAACGCGGTTTACAAGTAATCCGCTCGAATTGTTCTAATGTCGTTTTACGGTAGGATTGCGCCTCGTCCACCGGAAAATGTTCTGCGGCGACAGGGCACAGTTCTATATTCTGAAGCATTTGATAGATTTCAATCCGGCTTAATTCCAAATCACTGAAACCATTTCGACCATAGCCTCGTAAAAACCCTGCGCGGCTCCCCGGCCAATCTTCTCCGTGAACCCAGCGACCGAGATCATAAAGAGGATCTCCAGCAAAAGCCCATTCAAAATCCAAAACTGCCGTGACCTTCAAGTGCTGATGCAAAAGGTTTCCGAGATGATAATCCATATGAACGAGGCCGGCTTCCGTGACGGATTCAAAAACCGCACGACGATCCTGCAAAGCCAAACGGAACCGCTTCTCTGTTGCAGAGTCAAAGATGTGAAACCGCCCTGATTGGTGAAGGTGGGACTCAAGCCGCGCTTCAAGATACTCAAACCAAGTTCGAGTACGCGGCAACGGGCCTTGATTCGCGAGCTCACCAAAAAAATCGAATCTCTGCCTATGGAGCTCCGAGAGCCATCGCCCGGCATCCGCGGCCACGTCGTCCCGCGCACGTTCCTTCAACGAGGGCCACTGCGCTTCGACATTCGCCCCCGGCAGCATGCGCGTGATGAAAACATCGTAAGGAACAAACTCACGGCTCGAATCCAGGTGAAACCATTTCGGAGTCGGAATCGGCGAGTCCTGCAAAAGAGAAAAAACAAACTTCTCGCGCTGAAACTTAGGGGCTTCAGGATCCCGCGCATTAAAGCGAAGAACAAAATCCTCGTTCAAAAAGAAACAAGGATTCACCCATCCATTCTCATCCAGCCGAAGCGAAACCACGGACCCAAGCCCATGGCGAGCCGCCAGCAGCGGGACCGCCGCGCGGCAAACTTCTTTAGTCGCTAAATGATTCGGAGATCTCACACAATCCCCCGTCACCACAAAGGCCCAAAGTCAATTCCGAAAAGCGACCTGGTACCTTTATCTACGGCCAGACTTGATTTTGACCTGCAGTTTGGAAATCAAATGAACCGCCATCTTTTCTTGGACACGGCACATTTTCAATTCATCACGACGGTATGAACGTTGAGATGGAGTCAATGTTCCCGTCTCAAGTTCCATTTCGTAATCAAGTTTAGAAGAACGGATGCCTTCCAACTCTTTCGTTTGTTGCTTGAAAAGCTTTGTTACGCCGCTCAAAGGAGCCACCTCGATCCACTCTTCTTTAGAGCGGTACCAGCTCACCATGCGCAAGAAACGTGCTTTATTCTTCGCCAGCGTAAACTTAGGATATTTATCATCAGTGAGATCCAAGATATTGTCGATTTCATCGAGGTTCAGATCTTCTTCTTCTTCGCCCAATTGGCCAAGAGAGTTGAGACCTAATTGACCTTCGAGAGCTTCGGCAGACAAGCCATCCTCACCAAACTGATCTTCGGCTTCTTCACCATCAAGATCCTCATCGAGTTCATCGCTGAGTTCCCCGTCGAGTTCATCCATTTCTTCTTCAATAGCATTTGGATTTGTACCAGTTGAATCGATCACGGCCCCAAGCCTCCCCATTATTTTTTAAGCGTTTAGCAGAGGAACAGGTTATATCCTAAAAGACCTGATGACACAATATGGCAATTGAATGAAAAAATGACAAAACCGAAATTTTCCAACTATTTAAACAAATCGACCCAGCAAAATTGCAATTTCTACGTAGAGAATCCATGCTTTTTTCGCGGGCACTTCGACGAGAAATTACATTGAACTTCTCTCTAGAAAAGCATCTTAGCGCCTAGTCAAACAAATCCTCCTGGAGTCTTGCTGGAGTCAGGTTGCGATGGATTTGTCTGTTTGGTTTGGCTCTCCGTTTTAAAGCGAGATCCGCACCGGGGCCTCGCAGCTACTATTATCCCGGGCGTTTCGGTTTCTTCTTTCTCACCAGAAGCCCGCGCCCCTCTAAATCATTGAGTTCATGATAGGCGACCACGGCTTTAAACTGCTTCCCCCAAGACAAAATCTTAGTAAAAGGGCGAAGATCAAAAAGGCCCTTGAGGGACCTCCCTTTAAGCTTTGAAAGAAGACTCACCAGTAAAGAAGTCAGGGTTCTGATAAAGGCCAAATACGCGTCCCGCGAGGG
>JBDHWW010000015.1:0-69367 GCA_039810425.1 Pseudobdellovibrionaceae bacterium
GTCTATTTTTAGGCTAGCATGAGGTCCATTTGTGGATGTTCCCCTGAGGGGATGCTCGCTTTCTTACATTGTCTTTGTATTCGATCCCTTGCCACATGAAGGTTCCCGCATAGAAGGGATTCCTAATTCTTCTCTCGATTGCGGAGACGTAATAGGTCTTCATTTCCTTATCGTTCAACAAACGATCCGGGTGCTCCATGATCTTGCGTCTGATTTCTTCGTAAGAAAGCCCTAATGCGCGATACTTAAACTCAAGTTGCGCTTGGAGAACCTTTTTAGGGTTTGGATCAGGAACAACGATTGCCCCGCGTTTTCTTTCGCGTCCGTCATCATCCATGCTCTTCTTCAAAGCATATCCCAAAGGAACGTGATTGCTCGGGAACCAGCCACGTTCTGCCTTGTCCCTCATGGCATCAATAACTTTCACGCTGATTGTTCGGCTTAACTGTTTATCCCTCCAAGCATCAATTTCCCGGTGACTAAAATCCGACGGTGCGCTGAAGCGATGAAGCTGGCGGTTGTCTCGAACATAGTGAACCACGATGCGATCACTCAGGATCAGCTTCTCCATTTTTTCTAAATCCGTGAAATTTCTGACTTCACGATCAGTCATGTAATACAAGAAGTGACGAATTTTATTCTTTAACGCCCATTCGACGGCCGCATGAAACTTCCGACGGAAATCGGAATCCTTTGCAGACTCGATCATGTTTTCCAACTTCACCAGCTCGATGCCGTTGTGTTCACAGTAAGCGCGGATCTCTTTTTCTTGCACCATCGCCGAAGAGTTGTCTTCTTGTCCGTACCAACTGCGCCGAACAAAGGCGAACCCCTGACGATTTTCTCCCATCCATACCGGAGCACCATCACGCTCCGCCATTTCAAGGCGTTTTCTTTCATATTGGTTATTTCTTGATGAGTAGCTTGAACTCATTGTTCCTCCGTTTCTTGTGCAGAAAATTCCGCACCGTTATCGGCGGCTTCGCATTCCTCCAAGCGCAAACGCTCGTGGCGCTTTTCCCGCCAGAGTTTTAAAATCCTAAAAACATCAATTAAATTCTCCTGTTCTTCAGGAGACAGAACGCTTTCTTCCACTAGGGACCTCGTTTTCCCAGAGACCGAAGCGCGTTGAACGCTTCACATCTCAGCGACGATTTCAGAACCGTCGCGCTCGTTTCCCACTCATGCGGGTGAGCCCAGAAAAACTAGGTACTCGTGAAAGAGGCCCACACATGAGGCCTCTGCTTAAATTTAGAAATCAGTAGTCGGACGCAAACCCAATCGTTAAAACTCGGTTTCCGTCTTCCTGATGAAATTCATAGTTGTCGTCGTAGTAGTCGAACTTGAAGAAAAACGTTTCGCCATCAACCTCAAAGAAGGCGCAGTCATGCTCCCCATGAGGGTCATTCTGAGGTGTGAAAGCGTTGAAGCTGCGTACCGCAGTGATAACGTCCTCTTTCTTCGGTGATGCGTTCAAAGCGTGGGTGATATTCACTCGGCAGCCGATGAACGTTTGGCGATACAAGTCGTTCTTTTGCGCGATGGTTTTCATGTTTCCCCCTTAAAGCCCTTGATGAGCTCGGAGCTGCCTTCGACTTCCATCACCACGGATTCGCCATCGGTATAGACGACGCATTTTTCCTTCACAAAATGCAGAACAATCTTGTTTTCTAAAATGAGATCGGAACACCATTCATCAGATGCCAAGTTCCTCTCAAAGCGCGACCTTTGCTCAAAGATGACGTGACGGATTTTTTTCCGCACAGCCAACTTGATGAAGTATTCGCGCTGAGATCCTTTGAAGCGAAGTCCGGGCTCAATCACTCGCGCAATGGATTCATCCGGCAAACGTAAGTCGTTCGCTCGTGCGTAGGACCGAACGGCTATGCCTTGATCCCGAAAACTTGCCTCGGGATCGGCTTGATTGATGGAAGCTGCTCTCAATATAGCGATGGCATGACCGTTGCCACCTCGCCACGTTTGATTTTTCATTTTAATCCTTTCGCCAGTTCGTCAGGCCCTGGCTGTTTTTTTCTGCACGTCATGCAGTAGTAAGGATGAAAACCGGAATCACGATCCGGGTACTTTGAAACAATCATGTCCTTTCCACAGCAAACGGGAATTTTTAGGTGTGCAACGACAGCGAGTTTTTCTTTCGATGCCGCTACGGTTTTTCGCTCCTGTTTTCTTGCGGGAGACCCTTCGGCAAGCGCCTTCTTGGTTTGCGCCGGAGTTTCGTCAAGTTCCATGTCTTGGGTGAAATAATCGGACGCGCCGGTTGCAATGATCGTCGCCCCAATCATGGATCTTTTTTGAGTCATCTTCATGAGCGTGTTTAAGATGTCGCAGACCGGAGTTTCCTCTTTCAGCGATTCCGTTATTTCTTCACCCCCTGGAAGTTGTTTTTTCTTCCATGCGGTGCGCTCACGATATTTATTCTCTTGAGAATTGGTGATGCCTTCGCAATCCGCGATGACGACACCAGACCGGAGGTCGTAAACCTCCGAGCGATAAGTGAACATTGCAAAGTTGCCTTGGCGGTCGATCAGTTTATCAACCTGACGGTTACGGCACCCCAGCTTGAAAAGCTTCAGGAGTTTTTCGGCCCCTGGTTTGAGCAAGCTTTTCTTTTTTGAACCTGGGATGATGCCGTAATCGCCTTCGCCGTAGTCCTCGGCATTCGGGTTGCTGAACTGAGCTTCCCGCATTTGCGAGGAAATGAACTCTTTCAGCAACTTTTTGTGAGCTTTCAAGGCCGTTAAATCTTGCTTCGTAATCAAAGGCGTCTGAGCCAGGGAAAACGGCTGTTGCGGAATAAGTTCTGCTACGGCGTTTTTCATACATTGGCCCCTTTAGACTTTTTCACGGCATCCAAGCGCACAGTCCAAGACTCGGACCCTTTTTTGCGGAACGCTTCGAGATAGTCGTCTTTCAGCTCGTGACGAGCCTTCGCTATTTCTGGAACCGCAAGAAGATCCAGTGAGCCTTGTCTGTTCACTTTAAAAATCTTTAGTCCACCGCCCGCAATTTTTGGGTGATTGAACTGAAGCACAATCTGCGAACGAAGGGTCTCAAACTGGATCTGCGCGTTTTCGGCAAGTTCCTTTGCATTGCGGAGTTCAACGAGAAGGCTATCGTCTTCCGGGATTAAATAATCTCGGTCAGATAACGGTGGGACGATTCGATTTTGAACGTCATCCCAAAACAAATGCTCAAGTTCTTCCTGGCGTTTGATAAACTCAGCGTTAGCGCGAATCGGTACTAAGATTCCGTTCTTCTTGCCGTCATGTCCGAACCAATGACCGACATCTGCGCCACTAACCATGAAGCCATGCTGCATCTGCGTATAGTGGAAATCAGGGATACGCCCAGTTTTAGACGCTTCAAGCAGAACCTCTTGTCCAACAAGTTTTCCTTCGAGGACACCGCGACTTGAATCGAATCCATCGAGAGAAACACGAAGATATGGGTGATCGCCGTGCTCCATGCAAACGGGCTTCATCTCAACACCAGTTTGCTCCTGAAATTGTTTTCTGATGAGAGCTTCAACTTTGTGGCCCTTCGCAAAGATAAACTCTTTTGATTCATCATCCTCCGATGGACTCAGTAGGCCCGTCTTCTCGAAGTAAAGATCGCGGACAGTCTTGTAAGGACTTGTCCCTTCGATGACAGGTGCATCAGACCCGCCAATACCGTTCATCCTCCAAGCGTTCCACTCGGAGGTCCCTTGAATAAGGGAGACTATAACTGCACTCATGCGCACTCCTTTTGCCGCTCTTGCGGCGATGATTTGAACAACGCGCTTGCATTGCTCGACGTTAAACATGCCGATATGGCATCTCTTTAAATCCAAATTCATTTCGTCAGCGAGCCAGCTATAAGCTTCGCGGCGATTGAGGCGGCCTGACTTCCAGATCGGATCAAAGTTGGAGTGTGCGAGTTGTTTCCAGATGCGGAGTTCGGCATTGGCAAGGCGACCGAGTGGAACGTTGCGATTACTGTTCTTGTGACAGCCCACATAAGCGGAGCACGGTTCACAACTCCAAAAACGGAGGTGACGAAGATCTGCCCTGTGCGGATAGATCTCGGAACCAGTTACAAGTTGCGCGGGACTCCCGCAGTAATCGCAACGGACTTTCATTTCTTTGCCTTGCGCTTAAGTTTTTCCTGTTCAAACAATGCGGCGACGTTGTGGTTCAAAAACGCCATGTCCTTTGCCACCCGCAGAGGTGTCGTTTGAAAGAGAGCTGCGATTAGGCGAACCGAAGTAAGATTTTTTAGATCTGCGGCCTTTGCCCCTACCTGGGTGTCCAGGCAAGCGCGCACGATGACATAATTGTATTTCAGGCGAACGATCCGCTTCTCTAGCGGCTTTTGTTTCGGCTTTGCTTTGGCTTTTGCCTTTTTCATTTCGGTCCTTCCAGTTTTTGAACGCAGTGGTCCATTCACCCAGAGCGTTCAAGGTGTTCAAAGATTGACGGTTAATACTATTGATATTAAAAGATGATGTGAGCTTTAGATTGTGGTGGCCTCATTCCGGCGCTGTAAGCGCCGAAGTGCGACCCATGCTTTGTTTCGCGTGGACTCACGGACGTGTGCATCTTCAAAAATCTTTCTCAATGAGGTCAGGCTTAGCTTCGACTCCTTTGAGAAGTCCGTGATTGTGTAGCCGAGACTAAGCACCCCATCCTTTAAAGTAGAACCATTGTGTTTATGAGTTTTTGTGTGTGTCATAAACGCAAATATAACATCAGATATTAAAATGTCAATATCCCAGATATTGGAGGCTAAGTGGCTAAAAAGACTGTAAATTCGCGTGATAAAAAGGTTCAGGTCCCCAAAGAACAGGGCTTAAACGACTACGCAGAGATTTTTTCCCGGAAATTAACGGCAGTAGTTCAAAGCCAGGGATGGAGCCAAGAGGAGTTCGGAAGACGCTTGGGAACCACGCAAGCAATGGCAGGTCGATATATGCACGGCAAAGCCAATCCCACGTTCGACAGTCTTGCGCGAATTGAACTAGCCACACAGGTTCCCGCATACAAATTTTTTGAAAATGATAACTCGGTTCCGACGCCGATGGTGACAAGTTTAAGTGACGAAGTGAAGGTCGCCGTTCAAAACGCGAACGCCGAAAACCTGGCCCTTCTTAAAACTATTGCTACTAATTTAGAGCCAGCAATTAAGGCGCTTCAGCAAGGCGACGAATTACTTCCGGTCAACGTTCAGAAGGTCTCCCGTGGCCGACTTCGAGACTTTACAGATCAGTTCACCGACGACTCTATGACCGGATACATCTACGAAATGATGGGCAACAAAGAGCCGCTAGAAAAAATCCGCATTGAATTTGTCCGAGAGCTCGCGGTGAATTTGCTCGCCGAAGGTGGAGAAACCGCAAAAGAGTTTCGCGCCGTCATCACCGAACTTTTAGATAAAGAAGCGGAGATGAGTCGTGAATAGTCCGAAGGTCATCAATTCGATGGTCGCCGCGGAAGAGACTTCTGCTGGCAACCTGATCGCAATTGCATTTCCAAAATCACCATCAAGAGCTTACAGCGAAACCGTGGCCCTCGCTCAAAGAGCAAAGTTTTACGGTGAATTTTATCTTGGAACAAAACTTTATCACTCAGCCGTGTTCGGCCTCGATCAGACGCAAGCTTCTTATGCTTACATGGTCGTGAAAGCCGCTCGTGACTGGAAAGGCACAAAGTTCTTCACCCACGGCAGGATTCTCACCAGCAACTATCAAGTTGAAGATGTTGTCGCTTGTTACCTGGACAGCTTTGTTCCAAAGGATCACCGCGCGCACTGCCACTATATTCACAGCGATCTTTCTGGTTTTAAGTTTGGACGACGACTTGAAGGGAGGCATCGCCATCTTGTTCCTTGCCGAAAGCTTCAAGGCTTCGCACAGCATATCGTGGAGGACAACGTTTCAACCCCTGGCGATGCGATCACTCAGCTTGCCATCAGGAGGAATGTTTATTGGTGCCCACATTTCAAACCCGAAGATTATAAAAAATCAGTGGGCTACAAAGACGACGCCCCCGAAAAAGAAAATCTTTTGGAAGTGCCGCTCTGGGAACTTTTTAAAAGGTTTTGGAAGTAGATCAAAAGGGCTCTTGGCTCATCCGCATTTTCTCAATTGCAACGAAAACAGCCGGAAGATCCTCGCTCGGTTCTCCGCGCAAAGCCCTTTCCATGCGTTCTTCCGTGATGGCACCTTTTGCGTAAAGATCACGAGCGAGCTGATGGTGGGAAACTTCTTCGCCGTTTAACATCGGAAGACTATGCCCAAGCTCAAATGAAATACGGAACTCAATGAATCTCATGCGTGACGCGATTCGCTCGTGAGCGTCCACGATACTCAAAAAACTGTCTTCGGATTTTTCACTCTCTTTCATTGCGATAAGAGAGTGATCCAAGTCGTTCACCAATTTCAGCATGTCTAACATTTTCCGAAACGAAACTTTGAAAAAGCGTGCAGACATCGAAACTTGAGAGCTCCAATCCAGGCTTTCCTTGGGATCAAAGTTTGGCTCTAAGGGATTCAATGAAGATTCCACTTCGCTACGGTCGCAGTGCCAAATTCATATGCCAGACTCCAATTCTCAAATCTCTTATAGATATCATGAACACCGCAGATTTTCGCAATGGCAGCCGCAATGTCTTTTGTCGGAGTGCCGAAAGCGCCGATTCCCAAGAGACCTTGATTATAGGGATTGTATTCCCAAATCTTGGTGATTTCTGTTTCAAGGGTTTTAAGAAAATCCGGCGTGATGGGATAAAAATTTTTGTAAGCCGGAAGTTTATCGAGTTTCAAAATATCAGGGTGCTGATTTAAAGCGGCCGCAAGATCTTCATAGCTCAAGCCGCTTTGTGCTCTAGCTAGTTGGCAGAACTTCTGCCGAAACGGTCGAACGCTGCGGGAAAATGGAGTGGGACTTTCAACTGTTGTTTCACGGTCCATTTCTTCTCTTAATTCGGTGAATGCTTCAAGCATCTTATGGCTCCTTTTCTTTGCAGAGGCCACAAGCTTAGAAATCAGCGCGGCTCATCTTGCTCATTTGTTTTTGTTTATAAACTTCGCACAAGATGACCATGCTATCGAACTGTCAATTTTTGGATACCGCTCTTTAGGTATAAAAATATCGAAATCGGGCAAACCATCTTCTTTCGCAAGGCTAACAACCCTCAAGCCTTCGAGGGGTCTTCCTTGATTCGCCATGTTATGACATCTCAGGTGATATATTCAAGCAAATTTAGGTTCCTTTAGGTATATTTAAGTGTTTTTAGGTTTATTTAGGTATTTTAAGCCCTCGAACAAGTTTTCCAAGGGTTTCGCTATTCATGGGGATTTAGGCAGATTTAGGTAAATTATTGCGAATTGCCCGAAACAAGCCTAATCTGGGCAAGCAGGAGAATGATGTGAGAGGCAAAAAATCGTCCGAAAATTCGACTATTATCCGTCTGAGAGAGACCCCATTTAAAACGGCTGCGGAAATGAACGCAGAAGAAAACCGCATCATGCGGGAGGAATGGGAGATCCTTGAGCGCGCACGTCGCCGGCGTCTTCTCTTCAAAAAAGAACAGTTCCGCGAAATCGTTGCTCCCTATACGAACGGTTTTGGAGCGCGATTTGTTCAAGCCGTTGATGCTAAATCCAGCGCGAACAATCTTGTGAAAGCCTACCTGACCGATAAGGACGAAGTTCAGATCGACATCGACGACAAACTCAATTCTGAAGATGCCGGATCGACCATCAATTGCCTGGTGAAATCCGTCACCGAAAGCTTGATGAATAGCTATATGGGAACAACCCTTGGCCTCAAAGAGGACTTGGACCTCGCCTCAAAACAACCCATCAAAATGCAAGAGATGGCGCAGACACCCCAGGGCAGCAAAAAGAACGCAAAAACTAAACGCCCTAAGAAATGAGTTCGTCCTAATTAACGCCGAAGCTCAATGAGCAGACTGTCTGTGAAAGACTTGCCAGAACTTGCCTTCGCAATGACCTTAAACCTGCAACGGAGCTGGCTCCAAGTAAACAGGTACGGGTTAAAGTGGAGAAAAGTAAAAAGAAAAAAGGCGTTAGAAAAAAGGATCGCAATTCTAAAGCAAATAAAGAACTGGAAGCGGCACTAAAAGAATTTAACCGACAAGATCACACGGGAAAATCAACCCGTCGAATCGTGGGTGAATTTGCGGAAGTTGTCGGTCGCTTTGTCCGCGACAAACTCAAAGAAGCAGATGAAAAAGAGCGCCATCGAGCAACGAAGAAATCAAAACGTTAGCTGCAATTTGAAAGAGGCCCTTGCGGGGCCTCTTTCTCGTGAACTGCTTTGAATCTAAAAATCTAACCTCGATTGAAATACTCAAAGTGCATTCCGTCTTTGCGCTTGAATCTTCCTCCCCAGTAGAAGCCATTCTTTTCAAAAATCTTGACGACCTCTGGGTTCATTTCGGGATTGTTATTTCCAAGCTCGTTGCCCTTATAGTTCAGGTCAATGGCAATCGCCCATGAGTGAAGGCTCATGGTCGTGCTAGAGCCGCGAATCTTTCGGATGTTGAAACAGCCGTCGAAGGTTTTGATTTCATCGGTAAGACCCGCCAAAACGATTTCCTCAAATACCTTTTGAAAGACCGAGACCAGAAGCTTGTGACAGTAGAACCCTCGTGCGGTTGAACCCTTCTTGATCGGAAAAGCCTTCAGCGTGGGTGCGAGTTCGCAGAACGCAAGGTTTGCCGATGACCATCCCGAAGACAACGGATCGCCGAAAGTCTCTTTGACCTCGGTGTAGTTTTTTGGACGCTTTGGAGCGCGAGCGTTTTCTGGCGGCGCTTTTTGAATATCAAGCGCACTCCAAGTTTTGGGGCCGACAATTCCATCAACTTTCAGTCCACGCGACTTCTGAAAAAGCTGGACACCTCTTTCAGTGATCGGGCCGAACTTTCCGTCAATGGCACCCCCGTAATAGCCCAGCTCTTTCAATTTTTCCTGAAGCAGCTCAACACTTGTACCTGAAGCGTTTAGTTTGATTTTTTCCATGGGTCCTCCTTGGTTTTAGGCTTCGTCTTTACGGCAGCCGTTTTTGTTGAATTTGTTCGTCAAGGTCGTAAACGCGCCTCTCCCAGTTGGAGATTTGATCGCCGCAATTGTTTTTCTCTTTGCAGACCTTGATGATGAACGTTTTGATTTCGACCCAAGATGTGATGGGAACCTGAACCATCGTGGGCCTGAGCTCCCACCAAGTAAGACCATTGAGTTTATTTTCTTCATCGACGAAGAAAGACTTGTCAGAAATTGTGTTGGTGCAAAAACCTCTCGTCATTGAGAGTTCTGTGCAGATGGGAACGTCTGGCGGCTTGGTTGCGCATCCGACTTCAAGAAGCAAACTTAACAAGAGGAACAAACTTCTGAATGAGTTCATTCTCGGCCTCCTTCAGAGCGTCTGTTTTTCCCTCACGTTGCAATTTCCAGTAGTTCAAAGCCGCAGACTCAAAGTCGCGCCCCTGAGCTGCAACTCGCATATCTATGAAGAGAAAAAACACTTGGGTTTCAGCTTTCGTCGCTGCGAGTGTTAAGACTTTAGAAATTCCCCATTCGACCAATGGGTTGATGAGCGGAAGAGAAAAGAACCCGCCAAGGGCTATGAGTTCAGCCATGACAGCTTTCGTCCCAAGCAGAACGAAAGCCGACCGGATGGAATTGACATAATCATCGCGGTTCATGGTCAGGTTGATTTTTTGCCGCCGAGAATTTTCTGAATGACTTCGATGATGGAAAGCCAAACGCTGCCAACTCCGGGAATGGCTTTAATAGTATTGAGAAGTTCATGAAGAATGATGGCGCCCGCACCGGCGGAGATAAACGCAAGTGCGCTTGCCCAGTTCAGATCAGAGCCGAGCGAGGCGATACCGAATATCAGCCCGAGCAAAGGTGCGGCCCAGGCTTTTGCGTTTCCCAGTTTGTCCCAGATCAATTCTCGAAGGACGCTGACCTTCAATGTCGAAATCAAGATCGCTGCAATCCCTGCGATTTTTAAAACCCAGGGAAGCCCCCCGAACTGTTTCACGAAAGTTAGAACCTGCGTAAAGAATCCATCGACGGTTTCCACAGGCAGAGGAACCGTTTCCTGGGCAAAGACAATGATCGTAAAGAGCATCATCGAAAAAGCGAGCGTGAGAGTTCTAAAGGCGTTTTTCATTTTTCCTCCTTGGAAAGTTTTTTTATCGAGTGCCTTTGCTGACGCCGGGAGCTTTTGATCCACCGTTCGTCAGTAAAATGTTGTAAATGGAATCAATTTTTTGACTCTGATCGCGGATCATCTGCTCGATTCGAGCGTTGTCCGTTTTGCGCTGAGTGGATTCAGCATTGAGTTGTTCTTTTGTGGCGTAACGATTTTCAACTGCGACAACAAAGGAAGTGATCTTGCTTGCGCCGGAGAAAAAGAAAGATGAAACGCCGACGACAATTGCGATGAATGTTTGAATGGCCGCGAAGTGAAGCGGCTTAAGTTTTATTGTGTTGGAGTCGGCACGTTCTCTATTTGACATCTGTAGCTTCATGCTAACGATGTCAAATAGAGCGCATAATGTTTCGTTTTAGACGTGTTGAACTCTCGTCAGTTCTTTAGTCTGCAAGAGAGGTTTCGATGAAAGATAAAACCTCAGAAGGAGTCGGCAGAATTTTTTCCATCAATCCATCCGGCAGAACATCAACTTTGACCTCTTCATCCTGCGCTGGAAAATGGTCGGTGTAATTCCAGATGCCGTCATGCCCAAGGTTTTTCGTTCTCCACCCCCAAGATCCATTTCTCCAATGAGTGATGTAGTCTGGGTGCTTACAAGAAGCGATAAAGCCAATGTGCGCGCTTCCTGAAGCGGCAATATGAATGGGTGATGAGTCGTTTGAGATCAGCACCTTGCAATTTTGAAGAAGCCAAACCAGCTCTTTCAAGTTGGTCTGATTGCGAAGATCAATACAGCCTTCGGGGTTCACATCGACGGTTCCAGTTCCATCGGTTGAAAGCATTTTTCCGTCTTTGCCGACCAAGATCGGGATCAAACCTTTTTCGCTGATCGTTTGAAGGACCGAATCCCACCATGCTTTCGGAAACGTTTTTGAAGGCCAGTGCTTTCCGGCGTGAATTGCGACATATTTCTTGGGGTCTTTCTCAAGAGAATCAGCCCAGTCCGTATGCGGTTTTTCAGCGGTGAGAATGATCTCGCGGTCCCGAATTGGAAGCTGCTTTTTGAACATACAGATTGAGCAGTAGTCCACGGCCTGAGTCAGACAATGACTGTAGAAATCCCAGGCAAGATGTTCCGTTGGAACTATCGAATAGAAGGCCATGAAATCTGATGGATCAATTCTTTCTTTTCTCAGGTCAAAAACTCCCTCGAATTTCAAATGGGAAAAGAGCTCTGGACACTCAGATGCCAGATAGATTTTTTTATTCGGGAAGTTCTTGAGTGCCCATCTGATTGCTGGCTCGGCACAAACCTGATCGCCAAGACCTCCCCAGGTCACGAGCAGAACTTTGCCCGTGACGCCTTTCAATTTTGCCATTTCAAGATTCCAAGACGGAATCATTGGACCCGGAATCAACACTTGCGGAGTTTTAAATTGTAAATTCATAATGCCCCCTTACTCCGACCATCTGACTTCGATGAGGTCATAAACGGATTCAGCGTGAGGCGCTAAGAACCCGCCAAAGATTCGCTCCGTCGGACTGACTGTGATGGTCGCGCCAGGTGTGACATCAATCGTGAAAGTATTCGGTGCATTTCCAGATCTGAAATCTCTGAAACCAAGAACCGCAACGGGGCTGTTAAACTGGGAGGTTGTGCCGTTGCCAAGCTCACCCCCGAAATTTGAACCCCATCCAAGAATGCCAACTTCGGGAAGATTCGTGTCTTTCATCATTCCAAAGCAGCCGCCAGTGCCTCCGGCTTTGATCGCAAGATATTTGCGGCCGCCGACAACCTCCGTCGGAGTTGATCTTGCCGTGGTATCACCAACGCCAAGGCTCCCCCCAATGTTGTAGCCCCAGGAGAACGCTTTATAAGTGTCTTTCTCGATCGCGTAGCAGGAATCATTTGAAGCTGCGATGTCGATATACTTGCGGCCACCAGCAACGAGCACCGGAGAGGAATACTCAACCGAGTAACTGCCAGGAACTCCGTTTCCAATCTGTCCGAAGGAGTGTGAGCCCCAAACGTAAACGTCAAAATCTGTCGTCAGACCCATTGTGTGATTGTTTCCGACGGCAACTTTCAGCCATTTTTTTCCACCCACAACGAGAGTCGGAGACGAAACCTCATTCCCGGTTCCATGACCGAGCTTGCCGGAAAGACCATCCCCCCAGGTATAAAGATCCTGGTTCACGTCGATCATTCCCGTGTGCGAAACACCTACGTCAAAACCGATCACTCGTCTCATGCCAGCCACGGCGACCGGAGAGGAGCGTCCTGTCGTTGTCCCATCTCCAACGCCGCCATAGAAATTTCCTCCCCACATATAAAGATTGAGAGTGTCTTTTTCTAAGGCTGCGCCGTTATTTGAACCAACATCGCAAGCAATGTATCGGCGGCCTCCAGCGACAGCCGTTGGTGTTGATTTCGGAATGATCGTTCCATCACCAATGTTGAATCCAAAGCCGCTGGCAGATCCCCAGCAATACGCAATCCCTGTGACTTGCTCGATGGCGATGCCGTGATCTTCTCCGGTGCCGCAAGCAATCCAGCGTTTCGCGGCAGCGAGATTGATCGGAAATGATTTTGAAACGTTTGTTCCGTCGCCTAAGTTCCCGCTGAAAGCGTCTCCCGTACCCCATAGGAGTCCGTTCTCATCAACGAAGTGGGATGCCTTGTTCATTGAAACTCTGAACAAAGCACTTCTAAATGTGACGACTGCTTTTGTGACGCCGGCTGGAACTTTCCATGTTCCTTTGTATCGGAAAGCTAAATATCCGTTCATAAATCCTCCTAGATTGAAAACCAGTCCGCTCCATCTGAAATAAGCGTTTTGGACTGATGATTGATTTGCATTAGAAATGGCACGTTAAGCCCTTCGATCTTCGAGATGCCTGGCGGTGTGATCGTTAAGTTGTTGATCGCCGCGAAGCCCTGATAATCTTTCAGCGTCACGATGTAATTCAGCCGCGGACTCGGCAGTAGAACTTCCAGCGGCCCTGAAGACAGATCGACCAACATTGTTTTGCCGTTATGAGATTCATTGAGCTGAAACGGTCCTCCAAGGATCATCCCAACGCCAGCGCCGCCCTTACCTGGGTGACTCATGTAAAGGCCGTTCGTTCCACCCGTGATGCGATAGAAGTTTCGCTGATTGGTTGACGAGTTTACGAAGGTGCTCGTGAACGCGAGCCAAACTTGATCCGCAAAACAATCCGAAGACGAGATCGTAAAATTTCCGGCAACACGGCAGCCGACAAATACATTTCTTGGCGCACTCATGGTCACGTTGCCGTTGATTTCCGACTGGTAGCCCAAACCTTTCACCACGACTCCAGTCGAATCATTAAGATTCAGATTTCCTGTCATCGAGCCTTCAAGAACGAGCATCACGCCGCCGCCCTGGGCGACTACTTCGTCATAGGCTTCTTGAGGGTCGTCGTGAGTGGCAGCACCCGCATTCTTTTGTGCGGTCGTTCCAAGAACAGATCTGATCTGTCCACCGACGCGATCCGCGCTTTCAACGGCATACCGAAGCCACTGGTCGATTGAATATAAAAGCCAGTTCATGTTCTGTGCTGGCAGAGGCTCGTTAGGACTCCACCCTTGGTTTTTCTTAGAACCTGAAGGTTCAACAACCTTCTGAGGGTCGTTGTCTGGTGTCCAATTTAAAAATGGGACTGTCGGTCGTGCCATAACTCATCCTTTCAATAAAGATCCGCAAGAAGTCCTCCGGCATTCGGGTCATTCACGTCTCCGAATCCGGTTCCACCGTTAAAAACAAAGGCGTTCGCCTCGTCGAATTGCCCGAAGGAATCCAAAGACACTCCCGCAGGAAGAAATTTTTTAAGTTGGCCGCGAATCTTGGCGCGGTTCTGTGGGGGAACAACCGTTGACGAAAAAATGTCAACCGCAGCCGGATAGACTTCCAGATACCAGATGAAAATTGAGCCGATGAAAAACTTCGCCGCCGCAATGATTTCTTCCGGTGTTCCTTGATTTAGATTCATGATGATTTTGGCTTTGATAAGAAGACGATAGTCTTCGTCTTCCTGGGCGTACTCTCTTTCAAGGCCCACAATCTCGCCAATTTTGTCGAGCTGAACGCCGACGGCTGAATCAATCCATCGCTCGGTTTTAAGCTGAAGAAGTACGTCCTCGATGTCTTGAAGCGGAGTCACCAGAGCTTCAACAATGCCTTCAACTTTTTGTTTTCCCTTGTACTGCTGAATCAGTCGGTTCTTGGCTCTCGTAACGTGGTCGGAAATATATGTTGAACTCATAGCGCATTCACCACGGTGTTTGATTCGGCAAACGAAGCCACCTCAAACGGTAGGATATTGATATTGTCATCGAGTGCCGGATCACCCGGAGTATTGGAAACGGGAACTTTATCAATGCGGACTCGGACATCCAAAATTCCCGGAATATCCGCGAACTGTGAAATCAAACGAGGATAGACAATCACGTCCTGGCCGATGGCGAGAGCATTGCCCCAAGACAGAACTCTGTTCTTTGCCGTGAGAGCTCCGTTACTTGGAAACTCGACGGGATCAATTGTCAGATCAAGACTCAGGAAAATTGCAACCTGAGTGGGTCTGCTGAAACGGATGACCCGCGAAACACCTTGCGAATCAAGAACACTTTCGGTCAGCACCCCATGCGTTCTGATTCCAGCAGGTTTTGACTTCCAGAGTGTTTCAGCAATCAGCGCAGTCGTGCCGCCATCAATCACGCTTTCATAAGATTTTCCAGGTCGGCCATCACCATCAGTTTCAAGAGTGTCGTTCTCGAAAATAAAAGCATTTGTGACACCTTCAAGATTCAAAATGCGCGAGCGGATTGCCTCAAGGGTTGCGTTCCCCCCAACGGCCAACGTTTCTTTTCTGCGAGCTTTGAATTGAACGTCTGTCTCGCGGTTCCTTCCAATCGTGGTGCTTTCAACGTTGATTGTGCTCGTAAGACCTGAAACCGGAGTATCAATGACCGTGAGTGTTCCGATGGGCGCATCAATTGGGCCAGTCTCAAGGGCCTCAAGGTCAACGATGCCCTGAACTTCTCCGACTTGATCGTGAGCAATCGTCATGAGCACCGGATCAGATTCTTCGGTCAGCGTGTTCGTTTGCACCGCCAAAAGATCTTGAGGCTGAAGTCCATCAGCGCCATCAAATTCAATCGTGAATCCGCTTGCAAAATCGCCAGTGACAACGACGCCACTGAGTCTGACCAAAGCATTCAGAGCATTTTGAACGTCGGCTGCCGTTGCGCTATAAGGAATGAGGCTTGTGACAAAGCCTCGATGCCGAAGCGAGAAGGAGCCGCCATCGGGTGCAATTGCAAAATTGATGGTTTGGATCGCGTTTAATCCCGCGACAAGGATCACCGTGTTGCGGGTTTTGAATTTTGCGTCCGGGTTTCCATCGACTGAAAACTGCGTGTTAATAGGAATCGAAGCTCCAACGTCCCCGAAAAGGAGTTGGTTCTTCTGAACCGATTTTGCAGCGTCAATGATTTCAATTCCGTTGAAGGCGGCCGCATTGTAAAGGCTGACACCTTCGGCATCGTCTGGATACTGTGAGTGATAAACGTCTTCGATCAGTTCCCAGATTTCGGCTTCACGATCCGCGAACACCCCAACGATCTGTCCAAAGACCGTTTCCGGTAAAAGATTGATCGAGTTTCCCAGGCGTTGCCTAAGTACGTTTTCAATTTCCGGCTTGATGTCAGCAAGCCTTTTGATTTCAAGTCCGGTTGCAGAGAGTCCAAAAGCCATTCCTTAGCCTCCGAAAGTTTCAGTAAAAAAATTGATCTCACCGGAATAGGACGTGTATTCAAATTCGACGCTTAATGCGCGCGCCGTGGAGTCGAAACTCATCGTGAAACTGACAAGCTCGATAACTCCGGGCGTGGTGAGAATGATCTGTTTTAAAATGCCATCGACCTGATTGACGTTCGGGTTCTTAACCAAAATGTCTTGGAAGTAAGGAACGCCAACGTCCAAATCCAAAAACCATTCGCCCAAGAACGTGCGGAGTTTTTGTTGAAGATGCTGTCTAACGGCGTCGTCTCCATTGGTCAGTTGAAGGCTTCCGTTTTTGATTTCTAAATCGCCGTCAGCGCCAAGTTTTAAGTCACTCATGGAGCCACCTTCACTTTCGCGCTTGCCACGTCATTGACCGTGGGAGGTGGACTGGCTGGCGGACTTGTGTTCGACGGTCCCGCAGGTGTGTCCACATAGGGATGCGTGTGGGTTTTGACGTAGTTACTTAAGGCTTCGATTTCCTGTTTCACTTTCGAGGCAATGGCTACGAACTCCGAAAGCGAGTGATCCCCAAGTAAGAGCTGCGAAGCTTTGATTGAAATACTGCCATCAGCCTTGATAAAGACCTCTGCCGTATCGTTTACGATTTCAATCGCTTCCGGCTCAGTGACTTGAAAAGGCTCCTTGTTCGGATAGAGACAAGGTTTAACGTAGGCGTCCGACAGGTGATGTTTTCTAGGATCTTCAGGATCGACGATGCCGCCTTTCGCATTCCAGTTTTCAAGACTTCTTTCGCTAAAGCAGATTTCAACTGAATCGCCTTCTTTAAGAGGCAAATGAATACGGGCTTTTCCGGCGCGAGGATGGGCGACGGGAACGTTCGTCAACAATGGAAGCTCGACGGTTTTTCCATCGGGATATTTTCTTTTAAGCGCCGGACGAACATCGGCGACTTGCTTTTGCGGATCGTACTTCGCAATGACCCCAGGCATGGAGGTGTGAAGCTGGACAAGGCGTTGTTCCATCGCGGTTTTTAATACTTCTTCAAGTTGCGGAGAAAATTGGGTTTCACTCATGCAATTTCAATCCTTGTGAACCAAGCCGTGTCAGCGGTGTCGCCCTCATGGGAAACCTTCTCGACGCGAAACTGTCCGTTGACGAACTTGCTTTGAATTTCAACCGTTCGGCCTGGGTTGATGTCAGGTTGAAGGAGTGAGACGACTTCAAGGCCCTTGTCTTTTTTGTTCGGGCTTCCAATCAATCCGGTTTCTGCGGACAGTAGAAATGCGGCCTGATCCGTTGATTTCCCTTTAGGAAGAATTTGAAGCGCGCCATTTTGCACGGACCATTCAAGATCCATTTTGTCCGTGAGATAATTCATGTGATCTCTCACGGGGCCGGAGAGTGAGAGCCCCCCTGAAAATGCTTTTTCGGGGATTCCTTTTTGTTCGCCACGAGCAAGGCCCATCGTATTTGTCAGGGTTTGGAAGATGTCTTTTGCTGGCGTTCCTTGCTTAAAACTCACGTCAACGCGGGAATTTTGAAATGACTTAAGACCGTCACCGACTTCAAACGTCGTAACGGAATCAGGCCCCCCGATGGTGGAAATGACTCTTGATGGATTTCCACGGAAAAGAAGTTTCGGTTCTTTTCCGTATCCGGCAAAAAGCTCGATGATGTTGTCTTTGTTCTCAGCAAGACTTCGAGAGTTTGACGAAAGATTGTAAATGCGGATTTCAGCTTTATTGATGGTGCTTGAAGTGTCTTTTTCGATTTTAAAGCCAATGCGAAAGCCAGGAACCCCTGTGTCTTGTGGGTCTTCCGAATAGATGCGGCTGGCGAAGTTAAGTCCCGCAACTCCTTCAAGGCCGAAATTTAAAACCGCAAGACGGTCAAAAAGCTCTTGGCTATCCACCGGAGGCCTCCTCGTAATAGAGAAGGACACGGTTGCCGAGATCAGCTTCCAAAGGTGGAAGGTCTTGATTGGAGGTATCGACCGCAAAGAAGCGGCCCGGAGGCCCACCGACGACACGAAAGCGCGAGGTCAGATCCATTGCGACCAGAATCGGAATCCCTGCAAGCAGAGTGATGCCTTGCTGATTGCTAATATCCATCGCCCAACGTTCACGGCGGCGGTTGTATCTAAAAGCCAAACGATACGGAGTGCCTTCAAGCGCGATCTGAAACTCGTAGGATGGAATATCGGAACGAACTGGAATTTGGAGGATCAATTGCCACCCCCAAAGAAGTTTCCGATTTTAACGGCCAAACTCGAATTGACGTTGGGAGCCGGAGTCGCTGATTGATTTCCTAGATCGGCTTTGCTCGGTGCTGTGTGTTTGACTGAGGGTTGAACTTTTTTAATCGCAACGGTTTTCGCAGTGACACGTCTGACTTCTTTCAGGGTTGCCCGGAAACGAAGTTGCTTGCCTGTCTTCTGGTCACGAGGGAACGACAGGGATTGAATGGCCATATTTTCGTACTGTGTGAGGCCCGTGATGACGGTCACAAGTCGTCGGTTTTTCCAGATAGCGGTCAGCATATCGTGGGCAACCTTTGCAGGATCATCGGCATCAGCAAAAAGAGAGGCCCCCGCAAAAGCTCCACCGATAGCACCCAAAGCGGACCCGAAGCCACCGAGCTGAGAACCCAAAATACTTCCGGCAGCGGAAACAAGGCCCCGCGCTTGCGCGCTGAGGTTGAGCGGCGTTGAGGAAATAACGCCTTCAATTTCCAGCGAGATATTTTTCGGACGGATGTGATCTGAAACGTCAGGTCCATCTTCAACGGCGTGTTCAGTGATGTCCGACTCGTAAGTTGGAGTTTCCGTGATGGTCGCATCCACTAAAAACAGATCTGCTGCAACATCCTGACTTCTGAATTTTGTTCTGACTGGTTCACCAGTTAAAAGAGAGAGGAGTGCCATTAGTAAATCGGTGCCCCCTCTCCTAGATAAGAACTGTTCACTTTGCGAATGAGAGAAGAAAAACCTTCTTCAACGGACGCCTGAAGTTTTGGAGCGACAGTTGTCGGATCAACGTTCGGTCCCACGTTGAACGTCATTTGTGATTCGACGCTGACCGGACTTTGGACGTTCGAGGTGACGTTTGAAGTTGAAGTCGTCGGCGCGGCAAGAGGACTCGCGTTTTTGCCAAGGGCTTCTTGTGCGCCCTGAAGACTCTGAGGAGTTAAGTTTATTTTATCAAAGAAGCTGAAGGCTCCGGCTGGATTGAATCCGCTGAAAATGCTCGCGCCTCTATTTGATTGTTTTCCCGGAGCATCTTGCGAAGACTGCGCTTTTTGTTGTGCAGCTTTATTTCTTTCGACAATTTCATAGGCCCCCGTGGTATCGAGCTGACCTAATTTAGCTCCGATTTTTTCTCCGACCCATCCAAGACCTTTTCCAATGGCTGAGAAGACTGGCGCAAGATATTCGGCCACGGCTTTTGCAATCTTCATGATCCAACCGAACATGATCGAATAGGCTTCAACCACGTCCATGACCGCTTTTTTGATGAGTGAAAAGACTCCGAGGATGGCTTTTCCAAGCACGGGAAAATTCGCTAGGAACTTTCCAAAATAACTTTCTCCCCCCTGGAAGAAGGTCACAATGTCTTCAATCATGAGTCCGACCGCAAGAGCGATGGCCCCAATTGCAAGAGGAATGGCGAGAGCTGCAACGTCCATCGCCACGAAAGCGGCAACGGCTCTCCACACGGCAATGATGACGGAACCAATTCCAGAGACGAGTTTTCCGGCAAGAAAAACCGCCGCGATCACGCCGACGATCTTTGCCACGCGCTCAAGGCCGCCAAACATATCAACGAAACGGCCCACGGATTCAACGAGGGCCAACATCCCACGCCAAACCAGTCGGACGAAGGTTGCCATTCCGTCGAATGCGAATCTGATTTTGTCAGCTAAGCGGACACGGTTTTCAGAAATAAATTGATTAAACTGCTCAGCGAGAGGTTTGATGACTTTCATCAAGCCCAGTCCAAGAATGTTTCTCAGCCCTCGCAGGGCAAAAACACTTTCCTGGATTGTGTCGTTAAACTCCGCGGAGGCTTGAACGGCCTCTTGATCCATCACAAGGCCATAGCGATCAGCAAGGCTTGCGGCCTTTTCGATTTCAGCCGAGCCCTTATTTAAAAACGGAATCATGTCTCTTCCGGCTTTTCCGAAGATGTCCATAGCGAGAGCCGTTTTTTCCAGACCATCCGGCATTTTAGAAAAGCGATCAGAAATCAGGTTGAGGGCTTCGGTTGCCGATGGGATTCGGCCACCCATGCGGCCAATGTCGATTCCAACTTTTCTGAGTGACTTGGCTGTGTCGGCAGAACCGTCACGCGCAGACGTGAGGTTCTTCGCAAGCGTTCCGAGTCCTTGCTGAAGTGACCCATTTGAAATGTTCGCATATTCGGCGGCAGTCTGAAGACGCTGAAGGGTCTCAACATTGAGGCCCAGTTTCATCGCTGTCTTTCCGGCTTCATCACCGGCATTGGCCGTGAGCTTTGCAAACCCGAAAAGAGTTGCAGACGCCGCCGTAACAGAAAGACCGATGGTTGAAAGCGTACTTTTTAGACCATCAAGTTTTTCTTCGACTTTTTTTAGTTTGGTATCGTCAAATTCGAGACCAAGCTTTGCGTAGAGTTCACGAACAATCATTTTCGCCCCTTGGCAGCTTTTTCTTCCGCCTTTCGTTTCGCTTCCTGGTCCAGTGTTAGAGCTTCGTTGGCATCGAGCAGATCAAGGATTGACCAGTGCTCCTCAATCTCGTGAAGGGTCGCCATTCCAGAAATGACGACTCTCCACACGGGCCATATCAGGTGTTCTGGGACTGAAAGTCCGCTTTGCTCGCGAGGTCTTGAAGCCCTTGCAGCCCCGCGAGACCGCCTAAAAAATCGCTGTATTGGAAAGCGACGGTTTTCCCTAGAACCTTGAACAAGTGACCGATGCGACCTTGGAAGTGGACATCAAAGTATTCAGCGCCGACGCCGCGGAGCTGTCCGCTTTTGGCATCAATGACTTGCACGGATTCCAAGATGTCTTTAATCAGCAGCTCGACTTCGTTTTCGTCGATGCGTGAGCTGAGCGCACTGATGGCCTGTCCAAGAACGGCATTTGCGGCCGCTTCGTCATTTTCTTTGATGGCTTTTCCGGCGCTCAGAAACTTTGCGACGGGTTCACCCGCAAACTTCACAAGCCTTGCGAAAATTCGAGTGCCGCGAGTTGCAGAAAAATGTCTAACTTTGTAGTTCTCTCCGTCGATGTTGAACTGTTCTTCAAACCGCATTAGTTACCTCCCAAGAACAATTGAAGGTTGTCGGTTTCAAGAACCCATTCGACTTCGCGGACTTCGTTATCAAAGCCCAAGACCGGAAGCTTCTTCACATAGGCTTGTTCAGAAGCAATCAGAGCGCGTCCACTGAGATCTTTGATAAGGACAGGAACAAGTCCGCCATTGTTGAGTTCATCTGCTGCCGCAAACCCCGAAAGAATGTCATTCGAGTCACTGCTTGAAAGCAGAGTGAAACGAACCTGACCTGATTTGTTATTGGATTTAGACCTTGTGCCTTCGCCATCAATGCCGACCGTCATCGAGTAAGCGTCTTCTGTGCGCTCGGCTTCAATGAATGTCCCAGGCGCGAAGCCTGCAAGTGATCTTCCTCCGACCGTAGCCACGACTTGACTTGGATCATACGTTTTCATCTAAAAGTTCCTCCTTAAACTGAAACAAAGCCTTTGACCGTTACCTCGCCAATCGCGCCAGCAAGACGGAACTCAAAGGCAATGTCTGGGAAAATTCGATCTTGACGAAGTTGCGGATCAACCTCGGCGACCTTTTGTGATTCGACTGTGTATCCGTCATCGCGGGAAATACCGCCCACGCGGATGCCTTCTTCAATTTTGGCGCGCACAATCGCTTCAAGAGAGGTCACGCCGCCGTCCGTGTAAGGGACCTTTTCAACGCTCACAAGAAGTCCATAGATTCCTTCTTGCACTCGCGCCGTGAACCAATCCAAGAAGCGTGTGACATCAATCCATTGGCCGCTTGCCATCTTTCCTTTTTGAACGATTCCAACGCCGCCGACCGTGGTGTAATGATTCACGTTCTTTGCGTTGAGGTTTGAGAGCTCCGTTGCATTCAACACGTCGGTCGAAATTCCCGAGAGACTTGCATAGCGCCATTGTTCAGAACCTGGATCAGTGGGAAGTTTTCGTCCGGCCCAAGCCGCTTCGGGACCACTCGCTTCATCGCCACTCCAAAGAAGTGCCGTGCGGTTGTAGGTTTTTTGTTTGAGGACGCTTCCAAGGTCGGTCGTGCTGGCTGTTTTGATGGAAAGGCCATCGCTCGCGGCGATAAAGATCTTTCTCAAGGCTTCGATGTAAGCCGCAGCCTGAAGAATCTCTAAGTCATCACGCGAAGTCAGAATCAGGCAATACCAGTCGTCATTGACTTGCTGAAGTGCCTGGATGTCTTCAATAACGCCGTGATTTGCGGTTGTATGAACAATTGCAAGATTGCTGGACGCGCTGACCGAGTTGGCTTCACCAGGATTTTCGGCAGTCAAAATCAAAGTCGTCGTCCCGGACCCGCTCATCTTACAAAGTGGATCTGCATTGATAAGAGCGATAAGGCCGGCCACGATCTCGGTTGCCGTTGCATCAGCATCCGAAGTAAATTCATAGTCTTCGCCATTGATAGTGACTTTATAGGCCGTGGTGTTTGCCACCGTGGGCGTCAGTGTTTCAATCTGCACAACCTTAACGGCTCTTTTTCCAATACGAATTTGACGAGGCTTTTTCTCCTGGGAAAAGAGGCGCTGCGCCCATTTGTATTCGTCATCGGTTGTATCAAAATCCTCGGCCACTCCCGGCAAACTCGTGTAGGTTCTAACGAGGTCCGATCCGAAATCTCCATTCGGGCCAAGCACGAGCGGAGTTCCGAATCCGGCACGAGTGACGGATTTGCTCCCCAAGGTGATTTGAATATTGACGATTTCATCTAAGCTCATTTTTTTCCTCCTTGTAAGCGTCAGCCGATGTCGGTTTGGTCTCCGCTTGCGTTGTTCAAAATTCCGGTCTGTTCGATGAATCCGACGTTTTCTGTGATTGCCATGACGCAACCAAAATCCATGTCGAACTGAGTTCTGTTTTCAAAATTGGTTTCGAGCGGCACACTCACGTTCTTTGGTGATGTGTTAGAAAGAAGGGATACGGAACGTGCTGCCAGAAGATCCATAGCGGAAACTTTTGACAGACCGTTGGTGATGAGTGCCGCAATCTCATCCGCATCTTTTCCGTAAGCATTGACGGACACCGTGAAAGCTCGTTGGCCTTCAAACGAATAAACTCCTGGCGAGCTCTGCCTCATGTCGTCTTCGCCATAGGAGCGAGGACCCGAAACAACATTTAGTCCGATATAAGGATTCTTCGGTCGAGGTGATCCTTGTTCCAGCCAAACGACTCGCGCCGCAGGAACGAGAGGAGCCGAGAGCGCAGAAATCAAATCCCAAACCGCTTTTCTAAATTGAGTGACCGTGATGGCGCTCATGGTGAGTCCTCCTGGTTATTCACTCGCAGAAGAAGAGATTTGAAATACGGAATATCGACGTTGCGCCAAGCCTCTACAGATCGAACCTGAAACAGCTCCCCATTGACCTCAACCAAGTCAGCAACGCGCAGTCCGTCTTCGCTCGCAGGAGAAAGTTCAACATCCGTGAAAAGGTTGTATGACTCGCGGTTGCGATCGTTCTCTGGAAGCAGTAAGGATTCTTTCGGCGAAAGAGGTTGCAGCGATCCGATAACTTGAACGGTTTCAATTGCCGAAGGTTGATAAACTCCTTCAAGGTAATAGCCATTCGTGACAGGTCGTCGGACTGAATAGACTCCGGTTGCAAATGAGAGAATCATTCGTTCCTCCCATCCATGACGACGTGATGACGAATGGAGTTCAGCATCTGGCCCGTATCGACCAAAGGAACATCGCCTTTTTTACCGTCACGAGTTTTCGCTTTGATGGTCGCGGGGCTTAGTTCCGGTGGAATGTGTTCATTCGTGATGCGGTTTTTAATAAGTGAAACAGCAAAAAGGCCAAGTCTTCCGAGGGCCGTTTCGACGTTGAGCTTTTGGAAAAGCACACTCTTTAAAAGCGAAGAAATGGCACCTTGAATCGCCTGAGATTCCTGAATCAAAGTCCCACGGATGAAACTCCGTGGCGGGATTCTTCCGTCTTCAGATCCGTACTCATGAATCGTCGCTATCTGCGCGACCGTCAGGGCTGAACCCTTGTGAGGAGCTTCAGCCGAAGGCTCGACGAAGCCAACTTTCACATAGGGATGATTCGCGGTCTTTCTTAAGTCCGCCGCAATCTTCTTCCAGCCTCTGTCTTTGTCGATGATCTTCGTTTTTGCCATAGCTATGTCACCATCGGAGTGACAAGAAGCTGGCGGCGAAGCCGCAAATACTCCATGCCGTAAGAAGTTGTCGAAAGAAGTGCGTCTTCACCGGATGAACTTGAACCGCCAGGGGCCGAGTAACTTCGTTGAAGTTCTCCGACCTTTTCTGACGAAACCGTTCCAGCATTCGAGCTGCCGCCAGAGACTCCGGTTGCAGCCCCTGAACGTTTCAAGAGATGAGCGACCAGATAGGCCATTCCGGGCGCGTAGGCAGATCCCCAAACCTTCTGACTGACAGAAAGATTCGCAATGTCGAGAAGCGCCTGAATCCTCACGTCATTGACGGCAGAGAACTCAGGAAAAAGTGCTTTCACATAGCTGGGATCGACGACGGTCGGAATAGCCATTGGAGACTACTCCTCATCTTTTTTCGTGTTGGTCGCCGCTGGAGCTTCGAGTTTTTGGATCTGCTCCTCGATGGCGCGTTTGACTTTGGATCTCTTTTCAGAATCCAGCCACTCTTTGAGAATTTTCACGTCGTAGGTTTCTGCAACCATCGACAAGGCTTTTTTCTCGTTGAATGAAGTCAATGGCGTAACAGGAGGAAGCTCGGGAGGGGCTGCGTTCTTTTTGACGCCATCCTTATTATCGCCAAAGGCTTTTTCTTCGAGTTTTGTTTTCTCTTCATCACTGAGTCCCGCCAGTGGGTCTTCCGGTGCTTTTGGAGCGCCCTGGTCAGGAGTGACGACTTCGATGATTCCGGTATCAACGAAACGTTTGATCTCGGAATCGCTTGCGGCGATGGCCCAAAGTTTTTCATCAACGTTGTTAATGCCTGGAATCAGGCGAATGCCGTAGGCATAGTGAATGTTCGGTCTGTTGTATTTTACGATCACGGTTTTCTCCTTTGTTTTTTCCTGGGTTCTTTTGGAAGGTCGGAGCTGGCTCTGGAAAACCTAGGAAACCCCAGGCCAGCTCCTATCTGCTCACTGTCGCCAGTAAGCAGGTTTTCTTTTTTAAATTCCGTCGCCGAAAGAAATGCTCAATGGGTAGTAGATGATGACGCCACCGAAGGACTCGATGCAGTCGATCACATACTCCAAGTTTCTTTTTTCAGCTTCGAGCTGTTCAAAGTCTGAAGGGACTTCCAGAGTCAGAACTTCGGGATCGCGGCGGTAAGCAACGGCGCGATCAATTCCAGCACCACCAGCATCGGCAAGCTCATTGACCCATTCGACTTGCTTGATGAAAGGATTATTTCCCAAGAAGTATTTCAGGATCGTCGTGTCGGAATTGTCCGAACGCGGAGTGCTTGCGATATAGGTGTACTGTTCAAGCGGCAAAAGAAGTGTGTCAGGAACTTCGATGCCTTTCGTGTTGGCCGGAACGGAGTTTGCGACCAAGTTCAGATCACGAATGATTTGCGCCGGAGTTTTTGTGCTCCATGCTTTGGACGCTCCGGTTCCATCGGCAGGAATCGTGACCGTGGGAATGTTCGGATTCGTCAAGAACCCAGGCAGTCCCGTTGAAGCGTCACCAACGAACGCGATTTTGTTCTCAGCTTGTGAGACCGCACGACGAGCGAAACTTGCGCGACGCTGATCGAGACGTTTTCCCACCATGTTAGAAGAACGAATCTCTTTGATGGTGTATGCGTAGGCCGCACCCAGTTCTTTGACAGGAGAACTGAACTCTTTCCCTTTCAGGTCAACGCGAGGCAAGTCATCTGCATAATTTGAGATGATTTTTCCGATCCCGAATCCGTCATATTGTTGATAGGTGATTTTTGTCGCACCTGGATCAACATCAGGATTCAAAGGGAAAAGACGACGGGCTTTTAGCTCGGCGTATTTCACGTCATAGGTGTTTGACTTCACATACTCTAGTTCACGCTGAAAGAACGCACTTTCAGCGGCGTCCAGATGCAGAAGTTGTCTTTGATTTTTCATAAATTGGATTCCTTTCCTAAGTTTTGGATTACGCCGGAGGAGTAAAAGTTGTTGCTGGGAAGTTCACTTCAATGACAGCCAGGCCATTTGCCGAAGCGCCTGTCAGGAATTGGGCACCGGCTAATTTCGCAAGACCCGTGTTGGCGGCTCCCGCAAAACTCCCCAAACCGTTTCCACCTGCCGCGTGTCGAACATAAACGTCAGATCCTGGCGTCACGGTGTCTTCGACTTTCACCCATGCACGGCCCTTGCGAAGAGTGGAGACCACGGACTTTTCAGGGTATTGCGGATCACCCGTAAGACTTTGCTCAAGGGCTTGAGTGGAAAGAGAAAGGCCAAGTGTTCGCTGCGCATTCGTAACGTCGAGCGCGGACGAAGGAAGTTTTCCTTGGAAATCGCCCGTGTCTTTGACTAGAAGGCGCCCGAATAGAATTGCGGTCAGACACTTGATGCTGATTTTGTCTGTAAAGCCAGAATCATAGAGCTGTCCTTCGTAGGCTGCCGCTCCCTGATCTGTTGAGTAAGATGTTTGCATTTTGAAATCTCCTTTTTTAAAAATTTCTTACTTGGTTGCTGAAAGTGGTTTTTTCCATTCGTCTTCTGAGTCCTTGCGCATTTGTTTGCGCTTCTCATCAGAGTCCGGTGCGGCTTCATTTCGAGAGTCGTTTTTCACAACTGCTTTTCCGAAATTTGTGTTGAAGTCGGAACGCGCACGAATTTTTTCGGCAACCGAGTCGAAACGTGTTTCGAGGTAGATTTCAGATTTGCCGTCAAGAATGGCCGTTGGGCTGTCAGCTTGAATGATGGCCTTCTTGATCTCGACATCAGACATCGAGTCCATTTTTTCGATCTGCTCTTGCGGAAGAACGTGGGCCGCAATCTTCTCCAAGCTCATGCGAGCCTTCGCAAATTCGCGGACCTTGGCATCGCTCGGATCAACGGAGTCGGTTCTCTTTTTGAGTTCTTCATTTGCGGCATCAAGCTTGGCTTGAGTGGCCTCAAGTTTCGCTTCTGTTTCCGTGAGCTTTGTCTCGGCGCTTGTGGCCTTCGTTGTCAGCTCTGAGTTCTCTTTTTTTAGAGTGGCATTTGTTGAGTTTGCAGAATCCAGATCCGTTTTCGTTTTCTGGTGAACTGCTTGGTCAGCCTCGACAGCGGCCTGAACCTCAGATGTAACCTCATGTTCTTTTCCATCAAGGCGTACTTTTCCCATTGAAATCTCCTCTTTCTTTTTTGGTTTTGGGTTTTGAATTGGTTCGACTTCCATCACGGCATCTTCCGAATCGAGGCGAATGCGGACATCAGGTCCGGCGCGGCCCTTATCGACGATGGCGATATGGTTGTATTTGATGTTTCGTTGGATGAAGTCGTAGGCTTGACCCTGGTAAACGCCAGGTTCCTCGACAAGATCTGCGGTATAACCGCAAGAGACTTCGCGCATTCCATCGGACTCAACGGCACCGATGGCGTCAGCGTGTGAAATGATGATGGTCCCTGAAACCTTGTCACCATCACGATTGATCGACTCTAAGGCGTATCCTTTTTGATAAAGCGATACGTTTTCAGGAGTAATCATTTCGGGAGGATGTCTGAGGGTGACAGGTGCGCCGACTAATGTTGAAAGCGAGTCCTCTTTGAAAACTTCATCAGGTGGACGAAATTCACGGATGATTTTTCCTTCGCCTGTTTTGTAAGTGAAAACTCCCGCGCGAGTTGCAAAAATCGGAACGCGCAAAAATCCCTGCGGAGTTTTTTCCGCAGACTGAAGTTCACCTTTATCAAAACGATTTACTGATTTTGTTTTCATGCGCGATTGGGTTCAGTGTGAACACGCGCAAAAAACTTTTCACCGCTTCATTTTCAACACGTCGAACGTTCGACAGTTGAATGTTCAACGTTGCTTTTCAAATTTCACTCTGCAAGATCATCAATCATCGGCTCTGCATAACACCGACACTGAATAGCTTCGCCTGGATGAACGGCCTCACCATCAACGATAGGTGGAGAGTTCCAAGAATAAATCTCCCCCTCAAGATCTCGATGAGAAGACCTTTCGCGTTCATCTCCGACACCGCGCCAACGATAGTGAGTGATGCCAAGACCAACTTGCGAAATTTCCGTGAGCTGTCCGTTTATTTTTCCAACTTGGTCGCGTGCAATAAGCTCCGCGTTTGAGTCCATCGACGCAAACTGATCGTCAATAACGGATTCGATGTCCTCGACGCGTTTGCCTTGAGTGATCGCTTGCATGATTTCAGTTTGAAGTTTTCCGAAGTGTCGATCTGCGAGCGTTTTAATAAGTTGAACGTTCTCGCTCACTCTTAAGCGGAGATAATCGCGCACTTCGCTTGTCAGAGCTCCTGATCCAAGACGAATGTTGAAAGGGATCAGAGAATCCCGCTGCCGACTTTCATTTCCGCGCATCACGGATTCAACGGCAGACCCCATCCGGGATGCAATTGCTGAAATCATTGAATCCGTAAACAGAACGCCTAAGCGCGCTCGTGCCTCGCCAATCAAAGCCGCGAGGTCATCAATCATGTCGTCTTGCCGAACACGGCTAGGAACTTTTGAATTTATCTCTGAGATGAGGGATGGAAGGTTTGGAAGAATCGCTTTTTTTGTGATGGCTTTGGCCTCAGCAACAAACCCAGAGAGTTCTCTTTGGTATTGCCTTTGCGCTCCGTGAGGAAACGCGGGTTTGAGCGGCCTTGGCAACCGGCGGGATCTTTTCGGTGTTTTAAGTTTTCGCTCCCGAATCTGGGCAATAGTGTCGGCATCGAAGCGTTGAGCCGCTTTCATTTACTCTTCCTCTGGCTTTTCTTTTTCGGGTGCCGGAGGAGTTTCTTTTTCTGGATTTACTCGCGTTGAAACGTCGAGTTTGGTTTCCATTGAAAACCCACCCTGACCAAATCTCGAAACCGCAACTTCGGCAGGATCTAACACCCCTCGGTCTAGGTACACGGCGTCTGCCTGGGAAACCTTGACCCGCACATCGGCCTCTTCCTTTTCATCAAGTTGCCATAGGGGTTCAAATTCGATTTCTAAGCTCTCTATCGCCCCACGGTTGAGTTTTCTTGTCAGGTTGAGGATCTTAGGCGCTAGGTACTCTTGGCGCTGGGAATCGACAAAATCATACCAAGCCAAAACGGTCGAGTTTCCGGTTGCATTTGAACCGACTGGACTTTCGCCCAAGAGCTTCGTGTGCGGAATATCCGTCTGCGCAACGAGATTGTCTGCCGAGGCTCTTAGAAGCTCAGGCATTCCGGTGACGGTGCGGGATTTTTCTTCGTAGGTTTCAGACTCGTCGATAATCAAAGAACGAATGACTGATTTTGAATAATTAGCCAGCTCAATGCGTTCCCGAATTTGATCTTCTTTTCCTGCGGCGACGAGCTCCGCGAGGTTGCGCATTTTAAAAACGCCCACGTTAAAATCTTGCAAGATCGCTGATGCAGCGTCGTGACTCGTTTGAAAGTTACGGAGGGAATTAAAAGGCTTTGTGAGAACGGAATCATGCCAATAGCCATTCTGGATAAAGAGTCTTCTCGGAAGAATAGCCCCGTTAAAAATCTCAAGCCGCGAGGCATGAATGACAAGCGAGTTGAGTGAACTCGAAACGCTTTGTTGAAGATTGAGCCTATATTTTGTCGGAAGGCGAAAGTACGGAGAAAAAGGATTCATGTCGATGGAACTAAAATCGGCCTGAAGTTCAAAACGGCCAAGAACCTGAAGTCCAGTGACCTCTTCCGTTTCCAGCATGGGTTCTTCCATGCGACTGCTTCCGCGACTCAAATACAGAATGGCTGAACCGCCATATTTTCGGGCCTGCTTCCAGGCCTCAATAATTTTCAGACGAGCGCCAAGTTCTCTGATCCGCTTCGCATAGGCATCTGAGTCCTTTTGTGAAATTCCTTTGTACGACCATTTTTTGCGACACGCTTCTTCGGGAAGTAAATTGACGATTCTCGTCGCCAATCCATCGGAGGCGTAGAGGTGCTCAAAAAAAAGTTCATCGTGATGAGTCCAAAATGCTTCCGACGAAGTTCTTTTGTCTTTTCCTCGAACGCCTAAGCCTGTGATTAAGTTGAGCCAGCCATCAAGTCTGGCAACGAAGGTTCTACGATCCATGAGATCATTGAATATCGGGCCTTCAAAGAGATCACCGCTTAGTCTTCAACGTGTTGAAGAGATGACAGTGACAAAGATATTTAAAGTCGTTGTCTCGTTGAACGGAAGTTCACCGCTTAGGACATTCAAAAATAGAATTATGGAGGATTCTCCGAGAGGATTTTGAAAGGGGTCCTTTTATAAAGACCCCAAGATCTGAGGTCTTTATATTCTTCAACTATCACTTATTCTTTTTTGCCGCGTAGTTTCTCATGATGTCCTCGCAGGCTTTTAAGTCGTCAGCATTAAGTTGGAATGTCGATTTGCCATTGATCTGCTTTTCAATAAGTTCAAAAAGTTCAAAGTCGATAAATGGAGTGACCTTTCCTGATTGATATTCACGTTCTTTTTCTTCATAAAGGCCATCAAAGGTGCGGTCACGGAACCAGGACTGACGATTTTGCTCCTGAAGTTTCTGTTGTTTGTCTTTGCTTGGGTGACGCTCTAGGAACTCAAAGAACATTCCGCTGGCTTTCATTCCAGGAAAGAACCACTCGCCACTGAATACCTGAATCAAGTCTTCTTCAGCGTCATTTAAAATTGGGGTCACAAAGTTCACGCCCAAAGAAAGTGCGTGTTCGTGGAACGAAATCAGATCCGGTGTTCTGAGCGCAATATGTTGCCAATGGGCTGCGGCCTGATGCCCGTCGAGCATTTCTCTAACGTGGGATGGACGAGACTGCGGCTCCGAGGGTTGAACGACAGCCACAATTGTATTCATCAGCTCGCGCGGAGTTTCGTCAGCCTTTCCGATCATAAGGGCATAAGTCATGGATTTTTCGCCCTGACCTTTTTCCCACTCTTTGCGTTTATCATAGAGGATGTCCGCAGCTTGCACTCCGAACACCACGCGAAAAATCGCATAGGCCACCGAATATAGGCGCGGCTGAAGAAGGAGCGTCATGTGATCGACTTGAAAATTTAAGTATGGCTGTTTCATTTAGTTTCCTTTCAAAAACATAGTTATTTAAACCCGAAGATAAAATGTGGGTTTTTGGACCGAGCTACCTTATCACCGAGAGTGCCTTGAGTGAATACGAGGCGCGCCATCAAATCCCCCAAATTTCCGAGGGAAATCAGTAAGAAAGCCCAACGGATAGGCTGGCGAGTTTCGTTTCGAGTTGCCCAATTTTGCAATCTTTTTGCCTGATTTTGCTTTCACCAAAGGATTGACGCCGTTATCTCTTTATAGTATAGGGTACTATACTATGCACACAATTAGAGACAAGAAAAAAGTAATTACAAGAATAAAGCGAATCCAAGGGCAATTGTCGGCTCTCCAAAACTCTATCGAGGCCGAGGAAGATGATTGCTACAAAGTCATGCAGCTTCTTGCTTCGTGCCGTGGCGCTCTAAATGGCCTCATGGGTGACATCGTAAATGGACACATCAAAGACCACATTGTCCTAGCTTCAAATAAGCAGGATGCGGCAGAGGCTGGAGACGAGCTGATCCAAGTCTTAGGTAGCTTTTTAAAATGAAAAATACAGCGCACCCAAAACTGGGTTCAGATCAATAACGAAAGTCAGAAAACTTTAGAGGATTAAATATGGGGAACGACGAACAATCAAAACATGAACATCATCACACATCTGAAGCACTCACGCTTCTACGATTATCACTCAAGAATTTAGAAATGGCCGATGAAATGCTCGTTAATGGAAAGCCATGCGTTGAAGTTGTGAGACGGCTTTCCGGCGTCGTGTCGCTGCTGATTGAATGTAAAAGTTTGGTTGCAAACGATCACTTGCTGTCATGTGTGCAATCTGCTCTCAAGCCAGGTCAGGAATCGGTGATAAACGAACTCAAAATACTTGTTAGCGAGTTATCAACTTCAGCCAGCAAGGGTTCACACCATTGAGCACGAAAACTTGGTCACTCTCTTCAAAGTTATTGATTGGACGACTTCTCACGAGATCTGGTGATCAAGCTTGGGATTTTGCGGTTCCGTTAGCATTGTTAAGTCTTGTTCCCGGCGAGGTTCGAGTTGCAGCTCTTTACTATCTTATTGTTCGTCTGTTTTTAGTGGTGCTACTTCCGAGAATTACAGCTCTCATTGATGAAATGAATCGTTTGCGAGCAGCAAGACTAGGAATATCGTTGCAGTTCATTGGTGTTTTACTCGGAGCGATTGCATTTTTCGCTCTTAGTTACTTTAAATCGCAGTCATTGACTGTTTCCAGCCCGCAAATTATCGGAGCTTTTCTGGTGCTTCTCTTCGGAGGAGTGTTGAGCAGTTTCGGATCAAATTTCATGGATATCGCAATTGCAAACGATCTTGTTCCGTCAGGAATTAGCGAAGCTGAGTTGGCCGCATTCAACAGTCGCTTTAGACAAGTTGATCTTTTCACCGAGGTGGCGGCTCCAATTGCTGCGGGATTTCTTTTGGTGATGGGATCTTCTGATCTGCCAATGCTGGGATTTTACCTCGTTGCACTTTGGAATCTGATTTCATTTTTTCCAGAGTATGGAATTTTGACTTCGATATTTCACGAGCGTCCCGACTTGTCCGAGAAGCGTATTGCCGTCAGTAAGAGTGCGAAAGTTTCTTTCCTAGAAAAGCTCACCGGAGGATGGCGATCATTCTTTAGAGAACCTGTCGCCCTGGTCGTCGCCGCTTATGCAATTCTTTGGCTTTCTGTTTTAAGTCCGCATGGAGTTTTACTCACGGCCTTTCTAAAGGATGGCTGGAAATTGCCGGAGTGGGAGATCGGATTGTTTCGCGGATTGGGTGCTGTCTTTGGTTTAGCAGCTACCGTCATTTTCCCATTCGTTGAGAAAAAAATCGGTCTTATCCAAAGCTCAAAATCTTTCGTTATTTATCAGGCCATCACCGTTGCAATTGCCTTGGCCTTTTTCTTTTCCGATTCTCGAATGGGGCAGATTGGATTTCTGGCTTTTATATTGCTATCACGAATCGGTGTGTACGGATTCGGCTTAGGTGAAATGCAAATTCGTCAACTGGGGATTCGTCCGAGCGTTCGCGGAGAGGTAAACGGATTCGCAAGTGCTTTGACCGGCATTGCGACGCTCGGACTTTTTGCATCGGGCGTTCTCCTGCCTTCCACAAACGACTTTGTTTATCTCATCATCGCATCAGTCGTATTCGTGGTTTTGGCTGCACTGGTTTTTAGCTTTTGGGCATGGCGAACGAAGGACAAAGCATTCTTGGGAGTGGAACATGAAGCGGCTCGTGGATAGCTACATAGTGCGTTCTGTCATTGTGAGACGTTTTGCAATTCCCGTTGCGATGCCAAACGCTTAGGTTTAAAGTAGGATGTTGTGAAATTCTTGATAATTCTCACTTTTTTAACGATGCAGGTCACTTCTGTGGGTGGCCTTGATTCTCTTTTTGGAGTCTATGCCTCTGCTTCGACAGAAGGACATCATCAACATCCTGCTGAGCTAAACGAACACGAAAGTGAAAGCACGGAACACGGTTCTACGGAGAACTACTCTCACGAACATACACACAGTCATGGACCTGGGGAGCCAGAACATTCTCACAGCCACCAGCACTCATTTCCAAATGCCCAACAATCGTTTTGCACGTTCCGCGATACCATTCTTCTTGAAATGGCTATCAGTACCTCGCTGAGCTTGTCTTCTGCTGAAGACCTTGAGCATCCAAGCCCTTATCTTGGATCTCTCTTCAGACCTCCAATTGTCTAAAAAAACACGTCTTCAGATCGCGTTAGCTGGCCCAATTTTGCCATCATAGGCACTGCTGCGTCCTAACGGCGTCACAACAAAATTCAAAATTAAAACAGCAGCACTTTGCTGCGAAAGGTATTTATGTCGGCGAGACTACTTTTGTCTCTATGGCTAGGAATGCTTGGCGCGCCAGTATTTGCCCAGACGCAAACTCAAGCTTGCCAAGCTCTATCCAGCTATAAGGACGTTCTTCAGTGTGCTATTCAGAATCATCCGAGCACTCAACGATCAAGACTGGTGCTCGACCAGAACCAAAATTTGACCGGCGTTGCGGAGCAAATCCCAAACCCTCAAATCAGCACCCAGATTCTGTCTGGCAAAACTAATAGCGACGAACGCGTTGATTACACGCAAGTCAATTTAGCACAGCCGTTCGAGTTAGGTGGCAAGCGCGGGTCTCGAATAAAAAAAGCGAAAGCATTGGTCGAAGTGAGCGAGATAGATCTTCAGCTTACTCAAGAGGAGATATATTTAAGGACGTATCTCTCCATGATTAGATTGCGACAGATCTCAGAAGAAATTGAGATTTACGACGACGCTTTGTCCACCTTCGAGAAAATTCAAAAACAGTATCGCTCACGCCCTCGCATGACTCCTGAACAACGTGCGACGTATTCAGTTCTGGACATTGCAGCTAGTGACTATCGGGTGCGCCGACAGCCGCTTGTGCGCGAAGCGCGAGTTCATGAACGATTCCTTGAAATCGCAGTTGGACGAAGACTTGATGTTCGCAGAGACTTCTATCCCGCACGTCGCAAAGACTGGCCGAAAATTTCAGATGGAACTGAAGAAGCTAATTTGAAAAGTGCCGCGATCAGAAAATCTCAAGCAGAGGTTGAGGTCGCACTGGCCGAACTTGAGTCTGCAAAAAGCCTTGCTTGGCCGGACCTTCAAATCGGACCTACTTTTGAAACTCAGTCGCAAGGTAGTCAACGCTATCAACAACTAGGCGTTAATATCAGTTTCGCAATTCCCATTTTCAATCTCAACGGTGCAGGAAAATCATACGCAAATGCTGGCGTCTCGGTCGCAGAAGCTACTGCCACGGCTACAGTGCGGGAAGAACGCAACGAACTAAACCTAAATCGTCAGACCTATGAGGAAATTGTCCAGCTACTCAAATCCACAATTTCCGCATCTGACCTTCAACGCAAACACAGAGAAGTCGAATCGTCCTTTGCTAATGGCATTGTCCCGAGCTCACTCATCATCGAAATTCATCGGCAATTGGCTGACTACACTCGAAGCGTAAATGAACAAGAAACATCAGCAATTGAAGCACTGGCAAAAATCTACTCAGTTCAGGGTCGCTTGCTTTCGGAGGGACTATGAGATTCAAAATCTATTTACTGCCGTTTTCTATTTTTATTGGCTTTAGCTTTTCCCACGCCCAGTCACCTGAAGGAGTCGAGGGTTTCAGAGCTGGTCCAGCTCTCGCAGTTCAAGAGGCCAATCTTAAAGACGGATTTAGACTCAGTGATAAAGCAAAAGAAGTCATTGGAGTGAAAACAAAAAAACTCGGCACAAGACCATTCTCAATTTCGCAATCTTCAATTGTTCACTACGGCGATAAAGCAGGTGTTTACCGATACCGCGATGGCTGGTTCAAACTTATTGAAGTTCAGATACAAAATAAATCTCAGGCTGTTGAAATCTCCAGCAGCGAACTTCGTGACAATGATGAAGTCGCAGTTCAAGGCGTCGCTCTCCTGCGGGTGAGTGAGATGGACGCTTTCGGGGGTGAAGAATGATAAGCCGAATCATAGCATTTTCAATTTATAATAGAATGGCCGTGCTTGCTATTACGGTGGGGATCGCTATTGCGGGTTGGATCACCTTTGAGAATTTGCCGATCGACGCAGTTCCAGACGTTACGAACAATCAAGTTCAAATCAACACCGAGGTCGATGGTCTTTCACCAGAAGAGACGGAAAAGAATGTCACCTTCGTGATCGAAACAGCCATGAGAGGGCTCGCTGGGGTCAATGAAGTGCGCTCACTCACGCGCTTCAATCTCTCGCAGGTTACAGTCATTTTTGAGGACGACGTTGACATATATCGAGCACGTCAGCTTGTAAGCGAACGCCTGCAATCTGTTTCCGGCTCTCTGCCGGCAGGCATTCGTCCTGAACCTGGCCCTATCAGTTCCGGCCTTGGTGAAATCGTTCACTATTCCGTTGAAGCGGAGAAAATTGAAAGCGGAGACAAACGCCTTGAACAGTTGATGGAAATGCGAACGATCCAGGAATGGTATGTGAAGCCGAGACTTCTGACCGTGAAAGGTGTTGCGGAAGTAAATACCATCGGCGGATTCGAGAAGCAGTTTCACATTCAGCCGGACACGCAAAAGATGGCGAGATACGGAGTTCAGTTCTCCGAGATTATAGATGCAATCGAGCGCACTAATAAAAATCTGGGCGGCGGATATGTTCAGCAAACCGGAGAACAGTTTCTCGTTCAGGCGGTCGGACTTCTTCAAGACATGGAGGACATCAAGTCAGTACCTTTAAAGTCTCTTGAAAACTTTAAAACAATCACCATCGGAGATGTCGCCAACGTCAGACTAGCGACTGAGCTTCGATCTGGTGCGGGACTTGTTCGAGCACGAGAAGCCGTAGTTGGCACCGTGATGATGCTCATGGGGGAAAACAGCCGAACAGTTGCTATTCGAGTAGCGGATCGCCTTAAGGAAGTTCAAGAGGGAATGCCAAAAGGTTATAAGATCGAGACCCTTTACATTCGCTCAGATCTTGTGAGTTCTACCATTGGAACAGTTGAGCATAACCTTTTAACGGGCGCATTTCTTGTCATCGTGGTTCTTGCTCTGCTGATGGGTAACATCCGCGCTGCAATTATCACGGCAGTCACCATTCCACTTTCCCTTCTGATCTCATTTATCGCGATGAGATATTTTAACATTTCAGGGAACTTGATGAGTCTCGGTGCCCTCGATTTCGGGATCATCGTTGACGGAACTGTTATCCTCTTGGATCACTGCGTTCGGGTTATTCAAGATCGTTCAACCGCGCTCAAGCGAACTCTCACAAAGGAAGAACTTCAGAAAGCCATTTACGATGCCACAGTTCACATTCGTACTGCGGCGGGATTCGGACAACTTATCATCGTTGTGGTTTTCCTACCTATTTTTTCACTTGTTGGCGTTGAAGGTAAAATGTTTCGGCCAATGGCTGCGACCTTCATTATCGCTATTGTCGCGGCGCTAATTCTGTCCTTCACGACCGCACCAGCACTCGCAAGCATTTTGATGACAGGAAAAGTAGTCGATAAAGAACCTTGGCTGATGAGAAAGCTAGAGAAACTTTACGCTCCAGTCTTGGCGTTTGTTCTTCGGCACCGTCTTGCAACCGCAGGTGTCGGCCTTGCAGCCACTGTTTTAGGAGCAGTTCTTTTCATGCGCTTAGGGGGCGAGTTTCTTCCTCAGCTCGACGAAGGAACGCTTCTTGTTCAGACAACTCGTCCGGTGAATGTCAGCATTGATCAGTCAGTCGTGCTTCAGGCAAAAACCGAGGAAATAGCTTCAGATTTCCCCGAGGTCGCATTTACTTTCTCGAAAATCGGCACTTCTGAAATTGCAAATGATCCGATGGGCGTCAACCAAGCGGATACATACGTGATCTATAAGCCAGAGAAAGAGTGGCCGCTGATCGAGGGACGTAAGCGAACTCGCGCGGAAGTTGCCAATGCGATTATCGAAAGACTTGATGCTGAATTACCAGGTCAATCGGTTCTCCGTAGTCAGCCGATTCAGATGCGCTTCAACGATCTTCTTGAAGGCTCCAAATCCGATGTTTCCGTGAAGCTTTACGGTGATGACATGGCAACGCTTTCGTCGATCACAAAACAAATTGCCGCAATTGTAGAGAAAATTGAAGGTGCGGGAGAAGTTGAAACTGAGCTCCGCGGAACTTCACCTCTTTTGCGTGTGACGCCAAAGAAAGATGTTTTGCGGTCAATGGGCATTCCTACTCAATCCGTTCTACAGACAGTGGGTGTTGCACTTGGTGGCGCAGAAGCTGGAATGCTCTATCAGGGCGAACGACGATTTCCAATTTTTGTGCGCTTAAGTGAAGATCGACGATCTGATTTAGATGCGATTCGTGGCCTTCCCGTGGGGTATGGAAACAATGCCACCGCACCTTTAAGCGAACTGGCCGACATTAAATTTGAAGAAGCCTACGGAACTATTGTCCGCGAAGATGGAAAACGTCGCGCAGCAGTTCTTATCAATCCTCACGGAAGAGACACTGAGAGTTTCGTCAATGAGGCGCGCGCCGCCGTGGAAGCCCAGATTAAATTGCCTGAAGGCTATTACATCGAGTGGACCGGAACATTTAGGAATCTTCAGACGGCTAAGTCGCGTTTGATGCTCCTTGCACCGTTAGCACTGCTTCTGGTTCTTATGATGATCTACGCCGCATTTAAGAGCATCGGCGAGACGCTGCTTATCTTCGTTTGCGTACCGATGTCCTTGGTCGGTGGAGTTTTAGGACTCATGCTGAATGGGCTTCCGTTCAGTATCACGGCGGGCGTTGGCTTCATTGCGCTTTCGGGAATCGCTGTTCTAAACGGCGTCGTTCTCGTGAACTACTTCAATGAGCTCCGAAAAGAAAATCTCGGCGCGCATGAAGTCGTGACTCGCGGTGCGCTTCTCCGACTGCGGCCTGTTTTGATGACGGCTCTGGTGGATATTTTTGGATTCTTACCAATGATGATCTCTACTGGAATTGGTGCCGAAGTTCAGAAGCCGTTGGCGTCGGTCGTAATTGGCGGAATTGTTTCGTCAACACTTCTCACGCTGCTCGTACTACCTGCACTCTACCTAGCTTTCGAACGTCACTTTAAATTTAACAACAATGAAACAAGTCACCTATAGGAGTAAAAAATGAGACAACTAATTTTCTTATTAACGACAATTCTAGCGAGTTCCAGCGCATGGGCGCATGGAATTTCAGCCGCAGATCGAGCCGCAATGCTTAGCGGTGGATATGGAAAGTATGTCTGGCTTGGAGCCAGTCACATGCTGACTGGTTACGATCACTTACTGTTTATTTTTGGGGTCATATTTTTTCTAACGTCTTTCAGAGACATTGTTAAATTCATCAGCGTGTTCACGTTCGGACACTGTATCACTTTGGTTTTTGCGACCTTCTTTAAGATCACCGCGAACTACTATCTGATTGATGCCGTTATCGCACTCAGTGTGATGTACAAAGGTTTCGAGAATATCGACGGATTTAAAAAGTTCTTCGATTGGAAGGCTCCTAGTCTTTTGAAGATGGTCTTTTTCTTCGGTCTTATTCACGGTTTTGGTCTTTCGACAAGACTACAACAGCTCCCCCTGGGAGATGACAGTTTCCAGATGCTGTTTAGAATCCTCTCGTTCAACGTCGGAGTTGAGATCGGGCAAATCGTGGCTCTTACCGCAATGCTGATACTACTTAGCGGCTGGAGAAAAGCCGCTGCCTACATGAAGTTCGCAAAAGCTGCGAATGTCGGGCTGATCGCCGGAGGAGTTTTTCTGTTCTTCATGCAGTTCCACGGATACTGGCATGGATCTGATCCAGATGCTTTTCCGTTGAATCGTGACGATCACTCTCACGTCCATCAAGACATGCAACAAGAAGAAACGAACACTCATTAACCGCTACCACAACAACAACGCCAAAGGAGGCAATATGAAAATCGTAGCATTGTTACTAGCACTAGGTTGTGCCCAATACACTTGGGCTCACGGAGAACATCCACCGCAAGTGGCGAAGTGCCAAAAAGCGAAGGCATGTACTGAATCTGAAGTTCTGGCAGGAGCTGAATCGGCAATCAAATTGATCGCCGCGAAAGATCCTAGCAAAGCCAGCTTCGCATCAGTTAAGCCATCGAAAGCGGAGCTTCGTGATTTTGCAAAGGGCAAAGAATGGGTCGCAACTTTCAATAGCGAAAGTCAGCCCGAAGGAAAGAAATCCCTATTTGTCTTCATCACACAAGATGGATACCTGAATGGTTCCAACTTCACGGGCAAGTAACTCAATAATGAAAAAGTTCGTCCTCCGCTCCGCGATGATTTTCGCGGAGCGGAGGATCTGCGCCCACTCATGTCCGGCAGTCATTAAAAGCTGGAAAAAGCCCAATCCCATTCAATTACTTGCGCTTTTTGTTTCAAATTTTTTTAAATACCCCTTGACCTTCCAATTGCTGGAAGCACGAGGATGAGGGTTTGTCATAATCAAGGAGAATTAAAATGCTAAATCAACAAGGAGAAATCGACAGAAATACCATTCGCGCCGCCACTTCAACAGGCAAACCGTCAGAGAGATGAAGGCGCGATGGACTCTTGGATCTCAAAAATCATAAAATTCAAAAAGATCGTTCTTGATAAGGTTATGCCTTCAGGGTTCGTAGAAGTTCGCTGGCTTTTTTGACTTATGAAAAAGCTTGAATCCGCTTCGCCCGATTTTCCAACTAGGAATTTCGGTCCTCCTGGAATTGTCACAGGAGGCATCTTAAATTTTTCTGCGGACATGGTATCAAGAACCCCGCGCACTCACACGGGCCAAGTTCTTATACTTATTCGCTCTGGCGTGATAGGTTACGTTTTTCAGAACGAGTACCACGTCGTTTCGGCAGGCATGATGATTTTCATTCCTGCCCAATCTCATTATTTTGAACTGTCTTTCAGAGTTGATGTCCTGGCTTGGCACATCAATATCCCTGTCGAAAAATCGGTAAGAAAACACTGTTTGAGTCCTGAGATTTTTAAAGCACGACCGCTTATCGAGGGCTTTTGCGAGAAGATCGTCAGTGCGAAGTTGTCGTCAGCGGACGAAAAAGATTCAACTTTGAAAAGACTGGTTATGGCTTTCATGGATGAACTGGATTGTTCCGAGCCCATCCGTCATTTAGTTATTCCGGTTCCAAAGTGTCCAAAAATCTTTGAAGTTGCGCACGAAATTTTGATGAGCCCAGGTATCAAGGAAAATATTGATTACTGGGCTAAGAAGTCCGGGATGTCGAGACGTACCTTTACCGACAGATTTCTTAAAGAGATGGGTTTGTCATTTGTTGCTTGGAGAAAGCGCGTACTTCTTCAGGCATCTTTGATTCATTTATCACAGGGGCGAAATGTAAAAGAGATTGCGGACCTATTGGAGTTTTCAACTCCAAGCGCCTTCGTCAATTCGTTTCATAGTCAGTTTGGTGTTTCACCAAAAAGCTATCTGAAAAAGGAGATCAGGTCCTTGGGAAAGTAGCCCTATGAACTTTGCCGGTTTTCAGAAATATCTTCGAGAATCGGACACGTTGGCCTGTCGTCACCGTGACAGTGTTTTGCGAGGTTAGATAACGTGTTTTTGATCGCTTGAAGGTCTTGGATTTTTTCTTCCAGAGCCTTGATGTGGGTCATGGTCATGCTCTTAACTTCGGAACTTGCTCGTGAGCGGTTTCGCCAGAGGCTCACAAGTTTTTTGATTTCCTTCATGGAAAAACCCAAACTTCGAGAGCGTCTGACGAACGTAAGAATGTGAACGTCATTTTCAGAATACTTCCTATAGCCGGACTCCGACCGGCTGGCTTTAGGGATGATTCCGATTGATTCGTAGTGACGAATCAATTTTGCATTTACACCGGAGGCTTTCGCCGCTTCACCTATATTCATAATTTAAGTTTAAACCTTCTAATTATTGTAAGGTCAAGGGGTTGACCGCAACTTCAGTCAGAGAATGGTTAGATTCTCCCGCCGCATTGTATCTATCCTATCAGTGACCGCCGTGACCCTCGTGAGAGTCTGTCGATTTCGACGAACCCTCAGATCCGTGCAGCGAAGGATCTTTCATGTATTTCTCAAAGTTCTTTTTGTTCGCAAAGTACATCACATCTCCTGCGTCGTTTGCGGCGATGATAGCCGTGGCTTTATCGACCGACTTTTTCGTAAGCGGGTCAGTGGCCGTTCTTGCGGTTTTATCTTCAGAGAGAGTTTTCTTGCAGTTGTCGCAACACCCGTAATAAGTTTTGCCGCTCACTTTCACGGGAATTTGTGGCTTACCGAAGTGCTTTTCCGTGACCATGCACACAGTTTCATTCGGAACAACTTTCCAGCTCATGTCGTGCCCCTGATGGGGCGACTGGGCAAATGCAGTTGCCGAAACGAATACTGAGAATAAGAGTGTCGTGATTGCTTTCATATTTTTTTCCTTTTCTTTTAGGTTAAAGTTCTTCTTTTCTAAATTGAATCCATTTTCTAATTTGAAACTCCTCGCGCAGTGCAAGAGCCCTTAGAATTGATATTCAAAGCCAGCCCCTAAACTATCATTCGTCAGCATCAATCCGGCAGCCCATTCCCATTTCGGTGAATACATCAAAGAGAGCTCAAATTCCGTTTCGTGTTCGCCCCCTTGATTGTCCGGTCGCCATGTAAACTCAAGCTCCGAAAACACCGTCTTCGTCCATTGAAATTCGCGCTCAATATCCAATCGAAATTTCCCATCATGATTCACTAATAAATTCGTCTCGATCATCATCGGAAGAAAATGTCCGATACCAATTACGCCGTGAGTTTTTTCTCCGTAGGATGTTCCCCCCACGATGAGATTCGTCCAATTATTAAACCAACGACGGTAAAAGACATCGCCTTCGTAGTCCCATTCATCCTTGAAGTTATAATCAAAGTTTTTGCCTTTGATATTTGCGCCTTCAATGCGAGCAGAAAACTCATTCCAGGCTTGAGAGATTCTGAAGTTTCCTTCCATGTGGTTAGAGGAAAGTTCCACGCGGCCGTAATTGAACCAAGGGTCCATGCGATGATGATCGTGCTTATCGTGTTCGGCCATTTCGCCCTCTAACGCGAAATTTGAGTATTTAACGACTCTAGCCATACCTGTATCCATGTGGAAGAGGTTGTGGCAGTGGAGCATCCATTGTCCGACTTCATCAGTGTAAAACTCAATTGTGCGCGAACCCATTGGAGGTACGTCCACGGTATGTTTCCAAGGCGAATAAGTTCCGTTTTCATTGATGACGCGGAAGAAATGGCCGTGCAAGTGCATCGGATGGTGCATCATGCTGTCGTTCTGATAAGTGATGCGAACAATCTCTCCTGGATTCACTGTAAGCAAGCGATCCTCGGAAATCGTTTTTCCATTGATGTGCCATACATAACGTCTCATATCACCGTTAAGAACAAGCTTAAGATCATGGACCTTCGCGTTTTTTGGGAAATTGATCGGCTCCAACGCCTTCAGTTTATCAACGCTCAATTGTTCGATGACCTTCCCTGATGCCATCGTCATTGGAGTGGCTTGAGCGCCTTTCATATCGTGACCAGAGTGATCTTCTTTTGCTGGGGTGGATTTCTTGGGCTTAGATTCAGAGTGGTCCATGCTTTTCATTTTCGAGTGATCCATCCCTTGCATTTTGCTATGGTCCATTTCGCCCATTTTGGAGTGATCCATCTCCTTCATTTTAGAATGGTCCATGTCTTTCATCTGACTATGATCCATGCCTTGCATCTTACTGTGATCCATACCGCTCATTTTCGAGTGGTCCATTCCACCCATCGCAGAGTGATCCATGCCGGACATATCGTGGTCCATCGTGGCGTAAAGATCTGGCTTAGGAACATCCTTTGCGAAAACCTTTTCACCCATACCGATGAACGTAGATGCGTAACCAGTTCCGTCTTGGCAGGTTGCGCGCAACTCGTAATTTTTATGCTCAGGCACCGTGAAAAGTACGTCGTAGGTTTCAGCCATGCCCATCAGAATTTCATTTGTCTGAATAGGTTCAATGTCTATTCCGTCCGAAGAAATGACCGTCATCGGCAATCCTCCTAACGAAACCTGGAAATAACTTGAAGCGGCCGCATTGATAATTCTGAGACGAATGCGCTGTCCTGGGTGCGCTTCCAAAAGTTGTGACACGGGTTTACCGTTAATCAAAAATGCGTCGTAGCCAACGTCTGAGAGGTCCATGCCCCCCATGCGTGTCCACTCGTTTTTGAATTGGTTCATGAGCTTTCCTTCTTTGATGGCTTCAAAGTAGGATCGCATGGTGCCTTTTTTATAAAGATAGTAGTCGCCATCTTTTTTGAGATTGCGAAGAATATGATCGGCGTTTTCATCCGACCAGTCGCTCAAAACAACGACGGCTTCTTTATCTACTTTTATCGTTTCTTTTTTTGGATGAATGACGATGGAACCAAAGACACCTTTTTGTTCCTGAAGCATCGTGTGAGAGTGATACCAGTAGGTTCCGTTCTGGCGAATTGGAAACTTAAACGTACGAGATTTTCCTGGATAGATCGGCGGAGTGTTTACGAACGGAACTCCGTCCTCAAGCGGCGGCAAAAGAATGCCGTGCCAGTGGATTGAAACGTCTTCGTTGGAGTTTTTAAGCTCGTTTTTGACCGTGATTTCAGCATCATCTCCCTCAGTAAACTCTAACGTTGGCGCAGGAATCCCGCCGTTTACGGTGAGCGCAAAGTCCACGGTCTTTTTTCCACTCATGTTGACGGGTTCATTTCTGATCGTCAGTTCATAGCGAACGGTCTTTGCGAAAGACGAAAGCGGGAGAATCATCAAAACAAATAACAACAAACTTTTCATAAAATTTCCTATTCGAGTCTTTTCAAGATGGTTTTCATTTTCTCAATTTCGTCATGTTGTGCCTTGATAATATCGGCGCAAAGGCTTTTTAGCTCTGCGTCTTCAAGCTTACCTTCCTGACACATCAAGATCGCGCCTGAGTGGTGCGGGATCATAGAGCGGACAAACTGTTTATCCCCAACGAATGTCTGCTGACGGATGAAAATAAAAGACAGTACGAAAATCAAAATCGAAACGCCGGAGAGTGCAGCGTTTAGCTTTTTGTTTGGATACATTTCCTTCATCAGAAGAATCATTATCACAACAGAAGGAGCGACCATCCAAAGCGTCATGTAGAGCGCATTAACGTTCATGAAAATGCTGCTGGCGGCATCAACCATCAGAAAGTTCATCCCGTACATAAAAGCAAAATGCAGGATGGTCATCAGGGCGAGACCCGTATAGGGGTTTAAGCCTTTGTGCTGTTGATGCGAATTGTGATTGCCGTGTTTCATGTCATCCTCGTTGGTTTTGTGGTTTTATTTTTTCTTCGTAAAGTCCTCTAAAATGGGGCACGTCGGTCTATCATCGCCATGACAGTGAAGCGCAAGATCCACTAAAGTATTTCTGATGGATTGAAGGGCTTGGATCTTGTCTTCTAATTCTTTTACATGAGCCAGAGTCAACGCCTTCACGTCCGAACTCTTTCTTGAGCGGTTGCGCCAGAGACTCAGAAGCTTCTTAATATCTTTCATGGAAAAGCCTAAAGTTCTAGCGCGTTTCACAAAACACAAGGTGTGAACGTCGCTCTCGCTGTACGTTCGATAGCCGGATTCTGAACGGCTGGCTTTGGGGATGATTCCAATAGATTCGTAGTGACGAATCAACTTTGCATTTACTCCTGAGGCTTTCGCGGCTTGACCTATATTCATGATTCCAGCGTAATCCTTCCAATAGTTGGAAGGTCAAGAGGGCTCTGCATGAACATGGCGCAACATATTGAAACAGCGCGTAAATTCTCGGAAGATTACAATTCTTTGGATAGTCTATTGACCTTCCAATGCTTGGAAGGTGCAGAATGAACTCAGATTAAGGACATTTGCATTCAAGGAGCAGTATATGACACACGACAATCACCACAATCATCAGGGGCATGACCACGGCGAACATGGCTGCTGTGGTGTTCACAACTCAAAAGCAGAAACCAAAAAAGTGACCGACCCCGTTTGCGGAATGCAAATTGATCCCGCAACCGCTAAGGGTGGCAAAAGCAATTTTCAAGGCAACGACTATTTCTTCTGCAATCCTAAATGCAAAGCGAAGTTTGATGAGAATCCCTTCGCGTATATTCACGGCGGAAAAGATAGCTGTCACGCACCGAGCGCCACTGAAAACAAAGCCCATGCAGAACATGGTGGCGGCTGCTGCGCCCCAAAAGCAAAGGCGCAAGCCGAAGATCAGCTTGTGACTGATCCCGTGTGCGGAATGAAGATCAATCCTCAAACTGCCAAGGGCGGCAAAAGCACCGTTGACGGAAAAGATTATTTTTTCTGTAACCCCAAGTGCAAAACGAAATTCGACGCCGACCCTCAATCCTACATTCAAAAATCATCAACCGTGATTGATCCGGTTTGCGGAATGAAAGTAGATCCAAATAACGCCAAAGGGGGCAAGAGCACCTTTGATGGCAAGGATTATTTCTTCTGCAACCCGAAATGTAAAACCAAGTTCGATGCGGACCCTCACGCGTATCTCCACAAGAAAAGCGAAGCACCCAAGGCCGATGCCAGCGATAAACGAATGTACACTTGCCCAATGGACCCCGAAGTCAGGCAAGTAGGCCCTGGGACCTGTCCGAAATGCGGCATGGCTCTTGAGCCTGAAGAAATCTCTTTGGATGAAGGTGAAAATCCTGAACTCACGGACTTTAAAAAACGTTTGAAAGTGAGCGCGTTCTTAGCGATTCCGCTTCTGCTTTTTGCGATGTCGGACATTATCCCTGGGCAACCTGTTCAGATGAGTCTTCCGCATTGGATCTATGCTGGGATTCAGCTTCTTCTTGCGACCCCTGTCGTTCTTTGGGCAGGCTATCCGTTCTTTCATCGTGGCTGGTATTCAATTAAAACTTGGAACCTGAATATGTTCACGCTGATTGCAATTGGGACCGGCGTTGCTTACGCGTTCAGTGTCGTTGCAACTTTTTTCCCTTCAATCATTCCTGAAAGCATGATCGCGCACGGCGGACAAGTGCCTCTGTACTTTGAAGCGGCCGCCACGATCACGGCCCTGGTTCTCCTAGGCCAAGTCCTTGAGCTCCGCGCAAGAAGCCAAACCGGAAACGCAATCAAAGCCCTTCTAGGACTTGCCGCGAAAACTGCGCGAAGAATCAGACCGGATGGAACCGAAGAGGATGTTTCAATTGATGACATTCGCCCAGGCGACCTCCTGCGCGTTCGCCCTGGTGAAAAAGTTCCGACCGATGGCGAAGTCACTGATGGAAGATCCGTCATTGATGAGTCGATGATTTCAGGCGAGCCGATCCCAGTTGAAAAAGAAGTTGGCGATAAAGTTACGGGAGCGACCGTGAACACCACAGGCTCTTTCGTGATGAAGGCAACCAAAGTGGGATCTGACACTCTTCTTTCGCAGATCGTAAAGATGGTTTCACAAGCCCAAAGAAGTCGCGCGCCGATTCAGAAGCTGGCTGACACCGTGTCTTCGTACTTTGTTCCAATTGTGGTCCTCATTGCCGTTGCAACGGCTGTGGTGTGGTATCTAGTCGGACCAGATCCGAAGCTCACTCATGCCATGATTAACGCGGTTGCGGTTCTTATCATTGCGTGTCCGTGTGCCCTGGGTCTTGCAACTCCAATGGCTATCATGGTGGGAACTGGTAAAGGTGCCACTCACGGGGTTTTGATTAAAAACGCCGAAGCCTTAGAGCGCATGGAGAAAATCACAACTCTCGTCGTCGATAAAACTGGAACCCTGACACTTGGAAAACCAAAACTCTCAGAAGTGAAAGTGCTTGGCGGATTTAACGAAGCTGAAGTGCTTTCGCTTGCAGCTTCACTTGAAAATTCGAGTGAACATCCACTCGCTGAAGCCATTGTGTCCGGCGCAAGAGAGCGCGGCGCTCAGATTTTGAATGTTGCGGATTTCTCTTCTGTCACCGGAATGGGCGTGAAAGGAACAATTTCAGGCCGAACCGTTCTTATCGGTAACAAACGCCTAATGGAAGAAAATCGCATCTCTGCAAACGAACTTTCTCAGATTGCGCAAGACCTTCAAATGAAAGGTCACGGAGCGATGCTTGTGGCAATCGACGGAAAAGCTGCGGGAGTGATTACGGTCAAAGATCCAATCAAAGAATCCTCTAAACCTGCGATTCAATACTTTCACGAGCAAGGCATCGAAGTTGTGATGCTCACTGGTGACAACAAAAACACCGCAAGCGTCGTGGCAAAAGAGCTTGGAATCGACAGAGTGGAAGCCGATGTGCTTCCTCATCAAAAAGGTGAAATTGTTAAGAAGCTTCAACAAAGCGGCAAGCGCGTGGCGATGGCCGGAGACGGAATCAATGACGCCCCAGCACTCGCGCAAGCTGACATCGGGATTGCAATGGGCACCGGAACTGACGTTGCGATTGAAAGCGCCGGAGTGACTTTGGTGAAAGGCGACCTGTCTGGAATTGTGCGCGCTCACAAACTGAGCCAAGCCACGATGAAAAACATCAGACAGAACCTTTTCTTCGCTTTCGGCTATAACACCCTCGGCGTTCCTGTCGCTGCCGGAGTGCTCTATCCAGTCTTTGGTCTCTTGCTGAGTCCAATGATCGCAAGTATAGCTATGAGTTTGAGCTCCGTCTCTGTTATCGGGAACTCACTCAGACTTAGATCCGCAAAAATTGATAACGAAGAAAAATTTAAGGTTTAAAGTTTTACTATGGCTAACAATCACAATCACGAAAATCACAAAGGGCACAATCATAAGCACGATCACAAAGGCCATGAAGGACACGACCACGGTCACAAAGATCACAAGGGACACGATCACGGTGATGACCATGACCATTCGCACGTTCCGGCTGTCACCGAGGGAAATGAAAAGAAGATTTTAATTTCATTCATCCTTATTTTAGGTTTCATGGTCGTTGAAGCCGTGGGCGGCTACATTTCGGGATCTCTCGCGCTCTTGGCCGATGCGGGTCACATGATGACTGATGCTGCGGCTCTAGGTTTGGCTTACATGGCTTTTCGTTTTGGTCGGCGCGCAAGTGACCAACGCCGCACTTTTGGTTATCTTCGATTTGAAGTCATCGCGGGTCTTATAAACGCAATCACACTCTTTGCGATTGTGGGATGGATTCTCTTTGAGGCCTATGAGCGATTCCACAGTCCACAACCTGTTTTAGCGGGTTCAATGTTCCTCGTTGCTATCGGTGGATTGCTCGTGAATATCTTTGTTCTTTGGTTCCTTACTCGTGGTGATACAGATCACGTCAATGTGAAGGGTGCGATCCTTCATGTGATGGGAGACCTTCTGGGCTCAGTGGGAGCAGTGATCGCCGCCGTTGTGATTTGGTACACAGGCTGGACACCTATTGATCCAATTCTCTCGGTTCTTGTTTCGCTTCTGGTTCTTAACAGTGCGTGGAGCCTTTTCAAAAGCACACTTCACATCCTGCTTGAAGGCGCTCCTCCTGACATGACTGCATCTGACGTTGAAACTCATTTGCTTAAAAGTGTTGAGGGCTTAAATAAAGTCAGTCACGTCCACGTTTGGTTAATCACGTCAGGTCGAACTCTAGCAACTTTACAGATTCAACCAAAACCTGACGCTGACGTTCCGACGGTGGCAAAACAAGTTGAACATGAATTAAGAGAAAGATTCAAAATTGAACACGCCACCGTTGGAGTGGACTGGGATGGTGTTGCCATTTGCAGTTTAGAAAAACCAAAATCTAAATGACGTGTTCTACTTTTTTCTTCTCTCAGAGTCAGCTAACACTCGCTTTACACTGACCCTGATTTGCACAAGCGAAAGAATGATCCGACTATTCTTTCGCTTGTGAACTCTCTGCGCGTGATAAATTCCTCGGTGGCCCGATACGGCGTAACTCACAAAGCAAGCAACCAAAGCATAGATTCCAATTTGCGGCCCGAAAAGTTCAAGTGCCATGATCGTGCAAGCTAGTGGCGTGTTGGCTGCTCCCGCGAACACGGCGACAAACCCCATCACAGCTAGGATCGGCAACGGAATTGGCAGAAATCCACTCAAAGCATTTCCGAGAGCTGCCCCGATGAATAGAAGCGGAGTCACTTCGCCGCCTTTAAAGCCCACTCCCAAAGTGAATGCCGTGAAAGTTAGTTTTCCAATCCAGTCATAGGCCGGAAGCGGAGCTTTGAGGGCATCAACAATGATCGAAACTCCAAGCCCCGCGTAGCGAGTCGTGAGAGGAACCAAAAAGAAAACGAGTGAAATAAACGCGCCCCCAATGAGTGCTCTTATTGGCAGATACGGAAAAATCTTTTTAAAGCTCGCTTTGATTTGTTCCGTCATCAGTGCAAACAGTTTTGCAGTTAGGCCGAAAAGCACCCCTGCGAAAGTCACGGATGCCCAGAACACGAACGAGTTTGGAATTTCTAAAGTCGGATGAACGTAACTTGTATGATGAACGCCTAGAAGTTGCGTCACATAGTGCGCGGTGAAAGCTGCGGTGGCACATTCAACAAGCGCCCAGAGGTGAAGCTTTCCGATCGCCAGCACTTCTAGTCCAAAAATAGTTCCAGCAAACGGAACACCGAAAACCGAGCCGAAGCCTCCGGCCATTCCTGCCATGAGAAGTGTGCGCCGATCTTCGGGAGTCATTTTAAAAATGCGTGTGAACTGATCGGCAATCGAGCCACCCATTTGCACGGCAGTACCTTCGCGTCCTGCCGATCCGCCGAAGAGATGCGTCGCTAAAGTTCCGAATAACACAAGCGGAGCCATACGAAACGGCACCACATTTTTTAGATCATGAAATTCATCTATGATGAGATTATTTCCGGCCTCAACGGACTTTCCCCAGTAGTGATAAGCACCCCCCACGATAAGGCCACCCAGTGGAAGAAGAAAAAGCAGCCATGAGTGCGCTTCCCGAAACTCCGTCGTCAGTTCAAGAGTCCGCAAGAAAATGGTCGAGGCAACGCCGCAACCGACGCCGATCAAGCTTGAGAGAAAAATCCACTTAACGTAATGCTGGAAAATTGATTGAAGGGTTTTTGGTTTCTTCAAGATACACTCCTACCTTTGATTGGTAGGAGTCATTAGCGCGATCTCTAAATTGAGCGGCGGTTCAAGGCAGACTCCATTGCCTGAACTTAAGAATAGATGGATGGCACTCGTAAATCAAGCCTGATGCTTCCCAGCAGCCCCGAATCAAGTCAGAGGTTACATTTTCAGGAGCATTTCAAGTCGTTTTGAAGAGGTCTCGCGCAAGCGCATGATCGCAAGCGAAGCGCAATCCACGGTGTCATCATGAGCCGCATTCGGAAACGAAACGATTTCCTCAACATTGGTTCCCACCCACGGCGCGATTGTCGGATCTGGGTAGAAGACATTGCCAGCCTCATAGATCGGAGACACCGCCGCAAGACGCGCATCTTTTCCGGTTTGCGGCTTATAGGGAACGATCCCCATGATTTCATCTTGAAGGGTTTGAATGACGGCCGCACCGTTGGCAGCTTCTTCGATCACCTTTGCAATGGCATCGGGGTGTTTCGCGGACATGGCTTTAATCGCCTGAACTTGCGCCGGGAAACCCATTCGATCCCTAATCTGGTCGATCAAATACAAACTTGAACCCTTGCGCCCCCAAACTTCAATCACCGTGAAGTCCGAAGTCTTTGCATCTTTATAGGTAAGATCCGCGACGATGATTTTCTCATCGAGTTTATCAGGAAGCTCTTTGTAATACTTGATCCACGCACGTTTGATGATACCGCCAGCCCGAGGCGACGGATCTTGCTGATGTTGTCCAGAAAACCCGTATGAACCGAGGTCTTTCTTTGCTTGTTCAAGTTCCTCTTTGCCGTCGCGCTCCGGATGCATCAGCTCCCCAGGCTCACGAATCAGTTCCTTTCCAGAAATCGGAAAAGTGATGATCGTTTTCTTCTCGCAGACGGAAGGAATTTTTAAAACTTCATAGCCCAGGTTCTTTGCAATCAAGTGACCTGTTAGATCCTGGTGATGGAGCCTTTGCATAATCAGAATGATTCGGCCCGTTTTCTTGTTGTTGAGTCGGTTTGACCAAGCCAGGTCAAAGTTCTGAAGTGTCGCCTCACGATCAGCGTCACTCTCAGCACCTTTTGGATTGTGAGGGTCATCAATAAGAATGAAGTCGCCACCTTCACCAGTGATCGATCCCTTGATGCCGGCGGATTTCATTTGTCCGGTTTTGTTATTGGCAAACTCGGTCTTTTTATTCAGGTCGCCCGAAAGCTGAAACTTGTGCCCCCATCCTTTTTGATACCAGTCGGACTCAATCAGGTTTCGACGAAGAAGAGAGTGCTTGGTTGCAAGAGTCTCGGCGTAAGATCCAAATAGAAAGCGCGTCGCTGGCGAGTGAGTCCAGATCCAGTCAGGGAAGGAAACAGTTGCCAGGAGCGACTTCGTTGAACGTGGTGCTATGTTGATAATGAGGCGTCTGATTTCGCCGCGCTCAGCGGCCATCAGATATTCACAAATTAAGTCATGGTGCCAGTTCCAGAGAAGCGGCGTCTGAGGCTCTAGGACATCCCATGCGCCGACGACGAATTGATTGAGTGAGCGAGTACAAAGTTCGTACTCACGGGCTCGGGCATCGAGGTAAGCGCGTAGCAACGCCTCACGACTCATCACCGACCGCCATATTCAGGCGGGCGCGAATCTTGCGAACTTCTTGGTCCAGCTCCTCATCGCTTAGGTGTGAAAGGTCTTGAACTGGGATCGGGCCACCCGCAGGACCTGAGTGTTCAATAGGCTGAGTGACCTTGCCAATAAGACGACTCAGAAGAAGTTCAAGCATTCGTCCGTCGCCCTTGATTGCTTCATGGATCAACGACACGACGGCCAGATCCAGGGCAATTGTGTTGGGATCGTTGAGAATTGAGCGGATTTCTTCTTTCGTCGAAAACAGATACTTGTTCGCGGTGAGTACGAACTGCGCATGAGAGAGCCGCAACTTCATGCGGTCTTCCAAAGGCAAGGGCTTAGGGCCTCTAGGATTGCCAGATTGCCCCTTTTTAAAATCTCTCCCTCCGGTTTTCTTACCCTTTGCCACCATTCACATCCTTGTTTTTATCGCTGCCGGATCGCTGCCAGCCGTTGAAAGCTCGACAGTCCTAAGCCTTCAGCAATGCCAGAACCTCGCTCCTTGCGGCCTGGTCCTCACGAAAGACTCCGCGCATGGCGGAAGTGACCATCGTCGTTGATTGTTTCTTAATCCCTCGGGCACTCATGCACTGGTGATGGGCCTCAACGACAACCGCAATGCCCTTGGGCTTGAGATGTTCTTCAATGGCGTTGGCAATCTGGGCCGTCATCTTCTCTTGAATCTGAAGACGACGAGCAAAGCACTCGGTCAGACGTGCAAGTTTCGACAGTCCAACGACTTTTCCAGCGGGAAGATACGCAATGTGCGCCACCCCGATGAAAGGAATCATGTGATGCTCGCACATGGACGAAAACGCGATGTTCTTTAAAATCACGACCTCATCACACGCACCATCTTCAAAAACCGTCGAAAGGATCTCTGCGGGTTTTTGCATATATCCGGCGTAGAGTTCGGACCAAGACTTCACGACACGTTTCGGAGTGTCTTTCAGACCCTCACGGTCTGGGTCTTCGCCGATGGCGACCAATACTTCACGAATCAAGTCAGGATAGTTTTTCATTATTCAACTCCAAGAATTTTGTGTGTCTGTAACGAGAGCCGCCACTCAGGGCGTCTGAAAATAAAGGCAAGCGTCTCGTCACGGTTGATTTCGTAACCATCTTCAGCGATGGGCTGAAGGAACTTCTGCTTTGCGGGAAAGTCAGAAAACGCATCCGGCGTGACGAGCGGATCGCTCAACGGAAACAGAATTTTAAGATCGTCGCAGCTTTCAAGTTTTGTCTGCGCGCGGCCTTGCTTTGGACTCATCGTCACATGGTCGATCAAAGGCAAAAGCTCACCCAACGACTTAGAGCCGTTGGTTTCAAGATGAATTGCAAAGCCGTTCTCTCGAAGAGTGAGGAGCAGATCCTTGTCGATCTGAAGTGTGGGCTCTCCCCCCGTAATGACAACGGTCTTCGGGCCGCTCAAGTCATTTAGAGCGGCTGCAATTCCTTGAGCGGTCATGGGGGTTCCTCCCCTGAAGTCGGTGTCACAGAAGCGACAAAATGAACGCGCTCGATCTTTTTCCAAACCGGACCAACGGTTGCACCCCGCAAACCTCAGAAAGAGAACACAAGTTCCGACATGACTGCCTTCGCCTTGAATCGTGGGACCGAAGATAGATTTCACCTGATAGGTTTTCATCTCTATCTCCAATCCATATAGATGCCGCTGTTCTTGTCGTTCTCGCGGACTTCGACCTTCACGCACGTTGCGCGTCCCGCAGTTTCAACAGACAAGAACTCGTTCATTTGTTCATAAAGAAAGTGCGCGGTGCCTTCCATGCCCACATTGGGAAGAACAGTGATTTTGCAAGCCCCCTTAGCCTCCAGAGCTCGGAACTCACCAAGCAAAGGATCGTCTTCGTTCAGCAGTAAAGTGTGATCGAACCATTCATCCAGTTTTGCGCGGAATTTTTTGAAAGCTCCAAAATCAACGACAAAGCCGAACGAATCCAATTCCGAAGCTTCAAACGTGAAGTGAAAACTTCGAGAGTAGCCGTGAATGAAAGCGCAGTGACCCGCGTGACGCCATTGGCGATGTGAACAAGGATAATTCCAAAACGATTTCGTTGATCGAAGTTGGGCGCGGCTCATGATTTCACCTCGTAAACGGTCGGATCTTTTACTCCCGCTTTTGCGAAGGCTTCAATGCGCTCAACGCAAGTGCCGCATTTCCCGCAATGAACTTTGCCGCCTTTGTAGCAGCTCCAAGTCAGCTTAAATGGGACGTCGAGCTCCGATCCGATTTTGGCAATTTCAGCTTTGGTCTTGTGCATGAACGGAGACCAGATTTTGATTCGGGCGTAGGTGCCGCGCTCAATGGCCTCAAACATGGGCTTGATAAACTCTTCGCGGCAATCTGGATAAATCGCATGGTCGCCGATGTGATTTCCAATCGTGACCATCTCACCCCCCAGACTCTCAGCTAACCCCGCCGCAATAGCGAGCATGATCCCATTTCTGAAAGGAACCACGGTGTGCTTCATGGATTGATCTTCATAATGACCTTCGGGAATCTCCCCACCGGATTGAAGAAGATCACTTTTGAAAAGGTCATTGATGAACGGAAGATCAACGACCTTCAACGGGACATCGAAAAACTCTGTGACAGCTTTGACCGCCGCAAGTTCTTGCTTATTGTGTTTTGACCCATACTGAAAGTGAACGGCACCGATCACTTCATGACCGTTTTCTTTTGCCTGGGCCAGTGCTGCGGTGGAGTCCATGCCACCAGAAAGGACGACGAGTGTTTTCATTTCTTATTCCTCCAAGAGAAGTTCCGCGGCGTACCTCGTGGCAGCCGCTAAAAATAAATTTGTTCCAATGTTTTTGCCGACATCATCACTGAGCTGACGCATACTTTTTGCCCCCAGACGCCGAGTGATGCTGCGGCCTCCATTCCAATTTTCAGGTTTCAAAAGATCATTCGGGTTGAAGCCGTAGCGTTGAATGGCTTGAACAATCACAGGGTCCCGGAGCTGATTTCCCAGGGCTTTTTTCGTGATTTGAACAAGTGGCAAGCCCCGCCCTAAATAGAGTGAGCAAGAAGCGTATCGAGCGCCCATTTCCCAAGTGCTTGAATCGGCCATGTAGGGCTTAAAGACTTTTAGAAATGCCAAGTTCGTAAAGCCCAGCCAATGGACCTTGCGACCGTTGACCTTTCCCATGATGCCCTTGACGAATCCCTTATTCTTTTCGGTTCCGACAAGGCCACCGATGCCGACAACTTCCGAAGTCTTATAGTATTCCTCCAAAAGACTCGGATCTTCGCCACGGGTGAAAATCGGAACAGGCTTAAACCCGCGCTTCAGCATGATTTCGTAATTTTTAAGAGTCCCGTGAGGATCACCGATGACATCAAGGGTGAAGTACCTCCAAGGCTTGATCGGAAGCGATTCAATGAAGCGGCAATAATCATCAACTGAAATGGATGTTCCGGCTTTCCAAGCTGTGAAAGCGCCCGAATCAATCAGGACCCGAATCTCACTTTTTCTTTCGATGAAAAAACGTAAGACATCGGGCTTGATGTAGGGATAAGCCATCAGAAGATTCAACGGAGGCCGCTTAGACAATCTCCACCCCCGTGAAACTGGTCTCCATGATTTTTGCCTTCAGGTAGATGCAAACTTCGTCATAGATTTCTTGAGGGCATTTGATTTTGATCGTGGCTGTGATGCCATCGAGATTTTCTGAAGTCTTATCGACGGATTCAGTTCCGGTCTCCCACCCCCCGAAAAGTCGATCCAGTTCCTCCTCATCAAACATGGTCAGTTCTTTGTCGAAGCCTTCGGCCTCAAGCTCCGTCATCCATTCGGTCAACTGCGGAAAGTCCCAATCACCAGCTCCTTTATTCGCGGCAATGTTGGCGGCTTTTTCCTTCGTCTCACTCCATTGGACTTCACGGTAGGCGAACTCTTCGCCATCTATTTCAATGAACCCCTCGGCCACAGTTCCGGTGCGCGTGGGTTTATCAAATGTTTTTCGGAGCGTGATCTTTGCGTCAGGAGACAGAACTTTGACCCGTTGATGCCCCCCAACGAGTTGTCCTGTCTTTCGGTTGAAAATGATGCCGGAGAGATCCCCGAACTCTGCCAATGCTTTTTTCAGCATCTCAAGTTTTTGGTCGGTCACTCTGCGCGGATTCTTCGGATTCCCAGGGAGTTGAGCTAAGGAAGTTCTTTTTGATTTCATCAGATACCTCTTTAGTCGTGGCCGTTGCCAGAGTCTGAGATCACCCCGTGACGTTTAGCTTTTGAAATGAGAGTTGTTCGATTCAGTCCAAGCGCGTGAGCCGCGTGAGTGCGGTTCCCTTGACTTCGCTCCATCGCTTTTTCTAGCAAAGTGGCTTGGAACTTCTCCAAGACATCTGGAAGGTTCAGAGGGAGCTTTACTGATATTGTGATTTCATCATCGCCGTTAAAATTTAAACTGTTAGTTTCCATACACTGTCGAGTTTCGCGCAGCTAAATTTTCAACGTCACCGCGTATTTTTCGACACCATTTCTGACTTCTACTCGTTGGCCCTATGAGATGAATCGTCATCTGAAATCAAAAAACAGATGAGCGATTTTCAAACGCAAAAGCAGTTCCGAATTTATCCTTGGGCGGGAAAATTATTTTTAAATTTTACCGCGAGTCGTCGGCGTCGAACTCTCAACTGTCGAATCAGGAACATTATGCGCGCCACTCATCGCTGACAGAATGGATTTCAAATTCATTCACAAGGAGGATGAGCGTGAAATATATGATGTCACTTTTTTTATTGATCGGTTTGCTATGGCTTGTAGAGCAGAACGAAAGTTTTGCGATGTCGAGGAAGGTGCCCACGACACCTATTGAGGCGAAGCCGACGCCAATACCTGAAAAGCCCGTTGAGAAATTGGCACTGAGTTGGGAGAAGAATCACCCCGAAAGAAAAGAGTGGAGCGCCTTCGTTTCAGAACTCTTAAGTGCTGAACTGTTTGAAGCGTTCGACTTAGCAAAGGACGCGACCAGAATCTGTCCGAAGTATGAGACTCTTGCGAGGGATCAAAGGATTGCGGTTTGGAGTGAGTTGATTTCGGCCACGGCCTACTATGAAAGTGGGTGGAGTCCAGTCAGTCGGATGACTGAAACGACGATGGGTACAGATCCCGTGACGAAGAAGCAAGTTGTCAGCGAGGGACTGCTTCAGTTGAGCTATCAAGATGTTCCGAATTATGGTGCGGTCTTGAAATATCCGCTTTGTCGTATTGAATGGCAGAAGGATAAAGCTCTTGAAGTCACCAGTTCAAAAAAGACGATTCTTGATCCACTCATAAACTTAGAGTGCGGAATGCGAATCCTGGCGAATCAGATTAAAAAGAAGGGAAACGTGATTTTAGCGAGCGGCGTTTATTGGGCCGTTCTTCGTGATGGTGGGAAGTATTCAAAAGTGCCTGCCATCATTGGCAAGGTCAGACAGACCGGATTGTGTCTTTAAGTTTGGGCGTTCTAAAAAGAACGCCTCGGGAATCCGTCCCCAAGGTATTCTAAGGGTGATTTAGTCTTTCTTCTTCACCCCCTCATTTGCAATCACTGACGAAACAGCTTCACTCTGATCTTTCGGAAGTCTTTTGATTTCTTGATCCAATGACGTTTCAACGTAAATTGAGATCCTTTTCTTATCGACCTTCAGAATCCTGATGACCGTTTCACCGACGAGAATCGTCTCTCCGGGATAACGGCTCAGCACAGCGACGCGCTTCTGTTTTTCAGTTTTCTTGTTTTCGCTCATGGCGTTCCTCTTTCCGCCTTGGTTTAAAAAACTGCGGAATTGCGGTTTTTGCCCAAGGCTAGAGGTGCCCCATGCAGTCGAAGCTGAATTAAGGTAAACAAAACATAGTTATTTTTTATGATTAGGATTTTCTGCTGAAGAGAAGGCCGCTTGAACGTGCCTTTCCAGATGTGAAGTGTTGCGGGTCCGTAATGTTCCCAGAGACGTTTTTTGATTTTCCAGTCTGTTGTTTCTTGTCCTTTGGCCTCAACAAAAAAAACTTCGTTGGATCTGAGATCAAGACATTTGAAATCTGGGATGTAGAGAATTTTTGCTTCGGTCAAATACACACGAGGCTGAACTTCAAGAATCTGAAGAATGCCTGTTCTTGAAAGATTCTTGAGTTCTAAATAAACTGCGGCCTCAAGCTTTGAGGCAAAAGATTTTCCGTCGATGTTCACACGACGATTCTTTAACTTTGATCTTTTAGCAAAACGGCTTGTAAAGTGGCCGTCCCTGGCCTTCATGCGGACTCCCTCCTGAAGTGCAGGTACGCGCCAAGGGCGCGACCCCTTCAGGATAGAATCCTTAGAAGGAAAGTTCGCCGTATAGTTTTCGACGGTTAAGAATTCTTAAGTCCTCTTAAGTTTAAATGAACTTAAATGGTTTATTTAATGAAAACTAAATAGAAAACCGTTTTGCTATGCGACGAACCAATCAAGTTGATTGATTTTAGAGTCTTTTGATTTATCTTGCTATCCCATTACGGCATAAAAATATCATTATTGGGCAAAACGAATGAAGAAACTTAAAGCCATTCCACTTCCTGATGCCGCCTTGTCTATTGAAAAGGTGCAAGGTCCCGACGTGGTTGCCGGTTTTCGTTTTTCAATTGATTCATCTTTTCGGATGGAATGGTCCGAGTGTGAGAACGGGATTCTTATTGTGGTTGAATCCGGTCTGCTCTCGACAAGAACGGATAACGAGTGTGTTGTCTATTCTTCGGGAATGCTGATCTATGTTCCGCCAGGTGTGATTTTCCGCTCGGAAGTCCTCACGGAAAAAGTCGAAGGTTATTATATCAATATCCCAGGAGACCGTTCGGTTCTTGCACCCAACAAAATTCACGTCTTGAAACCTTCAAGTTTGATATTGAGGATCGCCGGAGAAATCACTCGTTGGGGACCGATCATGAGTCACAACAAAACGGCAGCGCAGAAGCGGCTTGTTTTAACTTTCCTCGATCAGCTTGAAACGCTTCAAAGCGTCCGTCATTTAATTGTTCCGATGCCAACGTCATCGGCTCTCTGTATTGTCGTCGCTCGGATTTTAAATGACCCCGCAGATAAGAACGGACTTGATTACTGGGCCGATGTTGCCGGGATGTCACGGCGGTCTTTCACGGATTACTTTCTCAAGGAAACTGGTCTGTCGTTTTCCATTTGGCGGCAGCGAGCGAAAGTTTATGAGGGAATCAAATTGCTTTTGCTGGGAAAGAGCGTGACGGAAGTGGCCGCGGAACTGAATTATCCAACCACGAGCGCGTTTTCAGAGAGTTTTCGATTTCAAGTTGGCATCTCGCCGAAGCAATTTATCTTGAGAGAAAAAGACCAGATGTTGCAGCAGGAATCGGCACAATTTAAAACGCGAAAGAAGTCGTAACGAATCTTGAGACCCTTAATCGTGGTCAACCAAAACAGCCGTTAAGCGTGTAGAGTCCGCATCGTCGCCAGCTTTCTTGTATTCCCCAAGGGCTTGCTTTGCAGCCTCCGAAGTACGCTCCTGAACAGATACAATTTCAAGATTATAAATATCGGCAAACCCTTCCTCATCAAGACCCCGAGTGACGACAAGCATCTCGGGGTCAAAGGCTCTCAGCTTTTCAATGAGGTCTTTCACTTTCATTTTTTATTCCTCTTAAAAATGTAGAGCCTGTCGTGCAGACCCCACCAAACCGGAATCTCGATGGATTCGACTTCGTGAAAATGTTCTTCAAGGTGATCGAAAAACTTGTCATCGCCATTGCATCCACCTTTGTCTTCGCCCACGAAAATCACTGTGTCTCCCTTGTAACTCTTCAAACACTTATAGGCCATTGTCTCCCCGTAGGGCGGCCAACACAGAAAAAGAGCGCGGTCTGGGTGGCGAGCTGCTGACTTTTCATCGCCTTGAATCACTTCAAACCATCGGTGATGGAAGTTCGTCGGGCCGCTAAGTGCGTAGCGATTTTCTTTTTCGATGTCGTAGGCAATAATATCGCAGCCCATCTGACTCAGAAGATGCGCCCAGTATCCGCTTCCAGCGCCGACTTCAACAATCGGTCCTTCTTTCGTGATGGCCTCAAGCGCCGCCTTGCAGGGAATGGCCCAAGCGTATTTGTAAACGTAACGTCGCCGTGCAACCGTCATCAGCATTCCGTATTTGATTCCAGCCTGTGAAAACATATCGTCTCGAATACTCATTTCATCTTCATCAACAAGCATGAAAACGTCCCGCAAATAAGGATTCATTTCTTCTTTGGATTCAAAGATCGGCGGTTTTTTGGGAGGATTGTATCCTGACCTTTCAAATTTCGGGACTGCCCAGTCTGGGGCTCTAGGGAAAGTCTCTTCGTAAAACTTTTTGATCGCTTGAGGAGTGAAATCGCGCTCAATGCAAAGTGTGCTTACGTCATCTGGATCTGGCTTTATGTTTTTCGATTTCATGTGACTTCCTATTTTAGCAATTCGTGCTTTTCTAAAAACTCGTTTATCTCTTTGATGATTTCCAAAATATCCGCGTTCAATTCCGCAGCCGTGGTTTCAGCAAGGGTTCCACGATAGGCGTTCCAGTAAGCCTGAAGCTTCTTCGTGTCTTCGGCAGGAATGTCGATAGGACCAATTGCCGTTCCGCGATTCGTGAACGTGTCTTGAATTGCAGACTTCGCTTTCGGAATTTCGACGATCTCCCCCCGCATAAGGAAGATCAAATCGTGATAGTCTTTCATGCGGCTGTTTTCTTGCGAGCGAGCGATTGCGGTTTGCAGCTTTTCGGCAAAGATGGACTCTACCGGATAGGCCCATAGCTCGATGTCTTTTTCAAAGAGTGGGGCTTTGTCCGTGCTCAGAAGGCGCATCGTGATTTCTGTCGGCTTCACGGCATCACCGACGCCCACGTCGATGAAAATTTTCGTTCGCGTTTTCCCCAGGTGAGCAACGACTGAAACAGAATAACCAGGATATTGCATGTGAGTGTGCGAGAGAAGCTGCACATCCAGCGACTCAAATGTGAATCCGTCATCAATGGAAATGGCCGCGACTTCACCGAGATAACTTTTTACGTCCTCGATGCTGCCTTGGAGATCCCTCAAAAGAAAATCCAAGTCTTTTGTTTGACGTTGCAGATCCGTATATCTTGCAAGGCACATGGCACCTTTAAAAATAAAATTCTTCCGATATTTCGATTGAGCCAAACGAGCCAGCCAGCGTTCAAGGACGACTTCTTGCCAGACCTCCCCGAAAGTTCTCCCGTGTTGGTCCGCAATCTTTTTCACGCGGTCTTTGACGGATTGTTCTTTGCCCTGACTCATGTAAGTGCCGCCAGGTAAGGGCTGATATTCACGCGAAGCTCACGCGCATATCTTCCAAGTTTTGCGATGTCAGGCTTATGGTCTTTTGTCATTTTTAGATACTCCTTGAGCGAGTGGATGGCTGATTCAATTGAAAGATAACGAAAGGCATCCACGACACTTCGCTCTCGGTCGAAAATAAAAGTTTGATACTTGTCCACCTTCAGCGGAACTCTTCCGAGCTCAAGGTTACGCATTCGGAGGATCTTCGTTTTGGGCCGCCGCGGAGTCCCCCCAGAGTGAGGGACGGCAATCCAAAGCTGCCGAGGAATCTCAAGGGTCAGTCCGTAATAACTCAGGGCTGAAACCCCGCAGATAGTTCCCTCGGGAATACTCTGAGCCGTTTCGAGCAGGTCCTGAATCTCGAAAGGTGCAGAGGTGGCGACATTAGGATTGCGATAAACCCCGCGAGCAATGCGCTCAAGGACTCCGGTTTTCACATAGTAAGGCAGCACATGGGGATCGACCCCGTGGGCTTTGGCCTCTTTGCCGGTGAATGATGGGAGCTCCAGGAGCTTTTTAAATTCTGGTCTGTTCATGTTCTTAATTTTACGAAATGCCCCCAGTGAAGTCAAGTGGGTGCAGTTCGTAAATAGGCCAGTCATAGTAAAATCAATCACTTAGCCTCCGTTTCTCGACTTGAGACGACCTTTTTTACGATTCCAACCCAAAGTCTTGAAGTGGGTGTAATTCGTAAAATGGGCATTTTACCACCCTTAAACCCTTCCATGGAGATCCCTTAGCCTTTCAGCAAGCACGTCACGACGGCGGTCTCGGGCCTTGAGGGTGACTGGAATACAGAGACCCAAAAGCCGCGAGGTCAATCGCTCGTGCATGAGGTTCTTCACTTCGCCCGTGGCAAGATTCGTGGTCACGAAAGTTGGAAGTTCCCAGTTAAGCCGCCGATCCAAAATCTGGAAAAGACGTTCTGTCTCCCAGGGCTTTCCTTGCTGAGTTCCCAAGTCATCAAGAAAAAGCACGTCGGCGTTGAGCGCATCTTGAAACGTGGGCTCCGCTCGGTCCTCGCGCGCAAAGTCCTTCGTGATCTGATCGAACAAAAAGGGCACGGACCACCAGACCATGTGAGGCACTTTTTCGGTGGACGCTTCAAAATAGCGGTGAACAAAAGATCCCATGAGGTGACTCTTGCCGCTACCGGGAGGCCCCTGAAACCAAAAGCCATAGTGATCCGTTGGCCGCCATCGCTTCACAAGTTCCAACTCTCGCGCGCAATCCGGGTCCACTTGAAAACTTGAAAGCGTTTTAGCCATCACGTTGCCCGGAAAGCCTGAGCGTTTCAGGACGTGATTGATTTCTTGTTTTCGCCGAATGGCGGCCGCCGCGTGCGCGCGCTCGCGCATTCTGGATTCACAGTTGAGGTGCGTGATGGGCCGCCACGCAAGACGTGACAAAACCGTGCGCGGAAGCGCGGAGGAGTCCTTTGCCGAAAACTCGGGGTTCTTTTCGTACTGAAAAACCTCGCCGCATTCAGGGCACCGATCCTGTGGGGTTTCCAGGTCATCGGCACTGGAAACAATGATCGGAGTGAACGCCTTAGCCATTGGCTGCATTGACGCCTCCAACTTCCCCCAGAGTCTCGGTTTTGATTTTCTCGATTACGGCATCAAGGTCTTCTTCGCGCTCATGAGCTCCGGCAGGCCGAGTATATCCCCCCTTCGAGAAAGACGAATTGCTCGGAAGCCTTGACGTGTGGTCATCCCACCCCCGCGACAGCCAGTTTCCCAGGAACCGAGGGAAGTTTTTCTTTCGCTTGTGGGGGTTCATCGTTTCCCAGGCGAGAGCCTTGAACACTTGCTGCGCGACCCATTTCGGATCGGGATACGCATCAAGCAGAGCTTGCTGAGTTTCGATGGGAACTTTACGTTGAAGAAATGTCAGCTCAAGTTTGGATTCAGGATCAAAAGGCCGAAGGGCTTCAGCGAGAAGGCTCGGCATTTCCGGTGCCGAGCTATCATCGTCTCGTTCGTCCGTCTCGTCAGGTTCGTCCTGTTCGTCTCGTCCGTCCGTAAGGGCCAATTCTGGCCGTGAACCTTCCAAGTCCGAACGTGCTGGCGGTTCATCCTCACCAGTCCGTTCAGATCCGTTCGGATTCGGACGAATCTGTTCGTGATGTTCAAAAGTTCCATTTGAGAGCAGTTTTGTGATGGCCGAGCTGACTTGCGCGGCGGTGGCGGCGGATCTTTGTGCCAGATATTCGACGTTGATCCGAACGTGCTTTGTCTGTTTATCTGATGCACGACAGAGGATTTCGACAAAGACGTATCTTTCGGCAGCGTCCAATCCAAACATGGCTTCGCTTGTGGAAATGGCGTTTTCCAAGCGAAGCCATGAGCACTTCTTAATATCTTTTCTCCCGTTGTAGTTTTCAAAACCTGGGATTGTGATGGTGATTCCATCGTAGTTTTTCATAGAGTCTCCTTCCATAGACCAATGTTGCCCACTCATGCGGAAGGAACCGACTGCTCATGCTGTCGGGTTGTTGACACTTTCAATTAACGCATTTCAAAGCCGCATGGTCATCCCCCTTGGTTTTGAGCTTCTGCGTTCAACGCCACCGCTCAAAATAGAAGCCTCGGCCAGCAAAGTTTCTCGGCTGAAAATTTCTATCATGCGGGGCTGGTGATGGCGGCGGCGGCAGCAAAGTCCCACCGCCGCCGCCAAGAGTTTAATCTGGGTTTTAAGCTTCACGGCGTCACCCCCGTCGGGCAACCCTGAGTCCGAGCTTTGAACTCCCCAAAGCTCAGACTTGCGCGTTTTAACAGGGCCCCAATTTCGGCCAGGGAGGGGTCATTCGGTTGCAGCTTCTGAAGGCGATCCAGCAAGGCCGTGGCTGAAACAAAAACGGCTTCAGAAAACCGAGCGAGCGCGGCAAAATCCGCCGCGCTTAACTTCGGCGCGTTATTTTCATCAGGACGCCCACGGGTATATTTACAGGAACAAGAGGTTCTGTTAGCTTCTCGTTGAGATAAACTTTTAACCGCTTCTTTCGCCCTCGAGCTGTGAGTTTTGTTGAGAGGTTTCATGAAGTTGGTACTCCATGCACTTCGGAGCACTTTTTTCTGAATTCTTCGACGTGTGGACGCCAATTTGTTTCATGCTCGAATCTTCTTTAAAAAACAAGTTGTTAGTTCAGTTCGAATGGCTTTTTAGAGTTGGTGAAAGAGGCTCTTTTGGGGTTTCAAGATGTCACAAATCGATCTAGCGACAGATCCAATGCTCCCCAAGATCATCGCATCCCTAAAAAAAGAACTTCAGCCAACACGTTTGTTTTTGTATGGCTCTCGAGCCAACGGAAATGCCCGCCCCGACAGTGATTATGATTTCGTCGCCGTCGTTCCTGAATTCGACTCTAAAAATCGCTACGATGTCATGTCGAAAATTTCTTCCAAGCTTTGGAAAGACTTAGATCTTGAAGTTCAGGTTTGGATTTACTCACAGGCCGATTTTGATGACTGGAAAGACGAATTCAGTTCAATCCCAGAAACAGCTCTGAATACAGGTGTCGAGGTCAGTCTTGGCTGATCAAGGGCGCATGGTGAAGGATTGGTTCAAAAAGGCGGCGCAGGATTTAAAAACCGCGAAACTCTTGCTTGCCCAGAATAATGAAGACTTTTGGGGTGCCAATGCTTTTCACTCGCAACAAGCCGCCGAAAAATCGATCAAAGGATTTTTAGCGAAAAATAAACTTCGTTTCACGAAAACTCACAACATGGAAGTCCTGGTCAGCCTTGTCGCCAAGACCGACCAGAAACTCGGCGAATATCTTGAACCGATAAAAATCCTGACCATTTACGCTGTTGCTTATCGCTACCCTGAAGAAAGCGAACTACCGGAGCCACTGACTCAAGCAACCTGTCAAAAAATCACGGATTTAGCGGATGAGGTTTTCAACAAGCTTGCGATCCTCTGTGGGATTCTATGACTTCCAACATGGACAAGCGAACTGAACACGCTGGAGCCAAGAATGGCGGTGGTCATTGGGGAACACGTGAGGAAGCAAAAACCCTGTCCAAGCGTGCCCGCAGAATCACATCTAAACAAATTATCCAAGAGGGCCTCTTCGAATCGCATCAGGCTTTTGACTCCCGTGATCTGCCTCTCAGGGTCATCAGCTCTTTAGAAAAGACTTTCGCTGACAAAGTGAATTGTTTCTGCGTTTCGGAATTCTTTTTTCGCAATACACAATTTCGTCAGGTGACTGCCGATGAAATGTTAACCTTCGTCGCCGAAAACTTTGAGCAACTGGAAGGTGAATATTCCAATACATTGACGTTAGTATGGAGCCGTTCCTCTTTCGATATGCCCGTCGGAGGAATTCATGTCCGTGAGTTGGCTAAACGACCGCCGGGTTTTCCGTTCGGACTTATTCTTGAACACAGCTTTGTTCAAATTGACAAAAGCATGGTTTTCCAAAAGGCAGACCCAACGGTAACATCTAAAATCGAAATTACTTCTGTAGAAAATGCTATTGAACCTTATGCCGGGCTCAACGGATTTGAACTGACACGGCATATTCTAAGATCTCAGTTCTAAGACGGACGACTAGCGGACGCCAATTTCAAGTTTATTGAACTCGGACAGCCGACTGAGTCGCCTTCAAAAATATTTTTGCCAATGAATGCAACCTTCTAACCCCTCGGCGCCAATAAGGGTATATGGCTAATACAGAACCAGACTGGCAACAAATCGTAAATGATATAGGTCCTTGTCTTTACAGGTACTTTTGCGGCGCATTTTCGCCCACCCAAGCATCTGATTTAGTCCAGGAGTCACTCATTCGTCTGGTAAAAAAATATCGTAACGGTGAATTTGAACCCGCCAAGGGCACTGTAAAATCTTACGCCTTTGGCATTGCCAGATTCGTCCGCATGGAAGCGAAAAAAGATGTTCCAGCTTTCGATCTTGTCGATGACGAAAGCGCTCTCGATGTCCAAGCTGAGCATCAACCCGACATTACAGATCAAGTCAGCCATCTGAGATGGGCCATCGCTAGATTGAAGCCTATTGAACAAGAAATCATTTTGTTGATGATCGACGCAGATTCGTCTCTCGATCAAATTGCCGTCACACTCAATATGCCAGTGGGAACGGTGAAGAGTCATGTCCACCGAGCGAAGGAAAATCTTCGCCAAATTATGGAGGTAAAAAATGAGCCATAAAGATGATGAACTAAACGATTTACTCAAGCCACTGCAAGGTCTCTCTCCCAATGATCTGCAAATGCAGAAGTGGCAAACGGCTGTGCAAAAGGAAGTGCGCACGGGGCAGACAACAACAATAACAACGACAAGACGTAAATTGGCATTTCAGCTTGTGGCAGCGATGTTTGTCGGCGTCGTTATGGGAGCTATTCTTATCAAGAGCTTTTCTCCAACGAACGTACAGAATCCGCTGGTAGCGCAAATTTCAATTGATAATGCAACCTTTGAACACTCACACGCCAATTTAGATTAGGGAACTTGATCTAAATTAGGAGGACTCATGTTGAAACAAATTTTTATCGCCGCTTTAATGATGGCTACAGCCGTTGCTTCGGCCAAGGATCTTTCGCCTGAAGACATTCGTGACCGCTACCAACTGAATGCCGATGTTTACACTGTTGACGGCAAACGGATTCTCTCTGGCCCCGAAGTGACGAACTACTGGAGACCAGATCGAGACACGGGAATCATCAAAGGCGATTGGTCTTCCGATTCTAACAATCGAAATTTTCACATCCGCTACCACTTTCAAGTGCTGGATGACAACTCAGTGCAAGCAGTTATTGAAGAGTACGGTAGCAAGACTCCAGGCCAAAAGGGTCCAGAGTTCAAAGAATTGCTGAGCAAAAAAGAGTTCACGCTCAACAATCTTGAACCGATTGTTTGGAAAATACAGAACGCCAGAGGTAAAAATCTTGTCGTCAGATTCTTCCTTTCACTCCGAGAATTTTCACAACCGATTTCTATGGATAACTTGCCCGTTGCCGGAACCGGAATTTCGGTGTCCGACAACGCCGGTTTTCTCTGGGCCGAAGGTGTCGAGTTTAGCGGTCGCTATGTCGGCATGACTTCCCATCGAGGTACTTTGGCGCTTAGTTATGTCCCATTTGCGGGAGCGAAAGAGATGGGCGAAGCCGAAGGAAATCAAATTTCGATTAAAGTGAGCAAAGACTTTCAAATTAAGCTCAAAAGCGCAACGTCATTTCTTCCATCCGGCGTCACCGCAAAAGTCTACGCTGTTTACATGCCCGATAAAAAAAGTAAGGGCTTCAACTCTCTCCACACGTTCACCACGAATAAAGAAGACCGAGTCAAAGAAGCCCTCAAAAAATAAATTGTCAAAGAGTGGAGCCATCGCATTCAAACCCGATGGCTCTTTTTCGCAGGATGAAGGAGTAAAAATCAGAGGAGCTGTCTGGCAGGGGTTAGTGTCCGACACAGCGACCGTCGGGTGCTAAGTCGGTACGGCTATAGTTGCCCACGTTGCCGTCGAGGCCATCGAAGTAATATGCTTTGCTGCGATCATCCGATACTAGCGTCGCTGACCAGTCTTTTGAGATAGCTCCCTGAGAGGCATCAATAGTGGGACGTTGATTTCCTGGCCTGCCCATATCAGGAAGGACAAAGCGAATGCCGTTCACATCGGCTAATTTATAATCATTGATTGTTGGAAGACGCCATGACACGGACGGCACGGAGTTACTCCCCAGACGGCCCTTGGCTGCTAAATAGATGCCGGCCCCCCAGTTTTCGCCAATGGCCGCAGAATCAAATCCCGCGTTTTCAGCGCAATAGCTAATTGGCACGGCCGGTTGGCGGGGATGGGCGCCGGGCTTGCAGGTTGTGCCGACTCCGGTTTGTGCCAGTGCGCTGGAAATTATAATGTTATCGTTATTCGCAAAATTCACCACGCCTTGAGTGATTTTAAAACTGCACCGTCCAGCATTTGAATAGGTGGCTATCGTCCCTGCGGTTGTCGTAAGAGCGTTGGCCGTCGCGCCACCTTGACAACCGCCGGCGCCGCCTGTGCCGGATACCGTAAATGTTGTGGCACTTGTGAATGTAATGGTGATGGTTTCGCTGATCGATGAGCTTCCCCCGACGATATTTTCAATAGTCCCGTTTCCGGTGATCGGGGTTCCCACTGCGGTATTGTAGGATCGCAAATATGTAACGGGTGCCAATTGGGTGTTGCCACTGGCTCGACACCAAGAGCTTCCGATTTGAGAACTCCAAATGAGTTTCGTGCGTTCATCCCGCCAGACTTCTTCTGTAAGAAAGCAATCCCCTTTGGGCAATATTTTTCCTTCGCCAAATTTCTTTGGCTAAAACAAGCCCTG
>JBDHWW010000016.1:0-66118 GCA_039810425.1 Pseudobdellovibrionaceae bacterium
TGGAAGGGTTTTGGGGAACTCCATGTCGCGCCTATTAAGCTTGGCACGCTAACGCCAGTCAAGTGGATATGGATGTAGTTTTAATTATTTAACCAGTTCGCTTTGGGCTAAAATTGAATTGGGGTTCCAACTTGGAACCAAAACAGCCTGACAGATAATTTCACTTTTTTAATTGACGATTTTGTTGAGAAATCTTCAAAATGTTTTCTTGCATCTGGTTCCAATTTGGAATCTGATCTTTACCCATATAAGGATTTCAAACGAAATCCATGGAAATTGGGGGGATCATGAAATTACAAGTATGTGCATTAGGTTTAGCGGCGTTCGTTTCTCTCGCTCTTTCGGGTGGAGCATTCGCGGGCAACCGCTACCTCGTCGTTATGAAGTCGACGCAGTCTTACAACACGGCAAATGTCGCTCTTTCACACAAGGTGGACGGATTTGTTGGATTCGGCTTCGGTTCTAACTTTGCAAAATACAGCAATGTAAAAGCAAATGTGGTGAATAGCCTCGATCGTATCAACACTTTGGTGGTTGACGCTGACGATGCTGAAATCGCAAAACTGCAAAACAACTCTGACGTTGCGATGATTGAAAAAGAAGTTTTCCACCCAGCTCCAAAACCAATGAAAGGTTTTGTATCTTTCTCTAAGAAGGGCAAAAGCTCTTTCAACTCTAAAATGGGCATGCCTTGGGGAATCGGCGCGGTGAGAGCTCACGAAGCCTGGACTGCTTCTGGTAACAAAGGTGCTGGTGCGCGCGTCCTTGTACTTGATACTGGTATTGATGCGGAACATCCTTCTTTAAAAGCAAACTTCGAAAAAGGTCAGGACTTCACGGGGGGGTCAGATGGTTCTGATTTCTCTGATAAAGTAGGTCATGGAACACACTGTGCCGGCACCATCGCTGGCGTCGAAGATGCTTCCGGCTTCTCTGGTGTGGCTCCTGAAGCGAAATTGTTGATGGGCCGTGTTTGCTCTGAAGCCGGTTGCAGCAACATTTCTATCGCTCAAGGTATCAACTGGGGTATCCAAGAAAATGTAGACGTTATTTCAATGTCTTTGGGTGGTATGTGGTCGACTCCTGCGGAACGTTCTGCGGTTGCGGCGGCGGATGCCGCGGGTGTCACTATCGTGGCCGCTTCCGGTAACAGCGGGACGGCACAAGTGAGTTATCCTGCAGCTTTACCAACAGTGATTGCCGTTGGCGCGATCAACGTAAAATTGGAAAAAGCGGACTTCTCTCAATGGGGTCCTGAGTTGGCAATCGTTGCTCCTGGGGTGGATGTGATCTCTTCCGTACCACAGGGCACAGGCCGTGAATCTGAAGTGTTCGTAACTATGAACGGTCAACGTACAAAGGTTATCAGCGCCACTTTCCAAGGTGCTAAAGAATTGTCTCAAGCTGCCGACATTGAATTGATCGATGCAGGTCTTGGCAAGCCGGCGGACTTCGCGGGTAAAGACTTCACTGGTAAATATGCTTTGATCTCTCGCGGTGAAATCGCTTTCGCCGACAAAGCTAAGAATGCCTTGGCGGCTCACGCTGCCGGCGTGGTCATCTACAACAACGCTCCTGGATTGATCCACGGTGCTTTGACTCAAGATGGTTCTACTTTGGACGTCGCGGTTGCTTTGGTTGAGCAAACAACGGGTGAAGCTTTGAAAACGGAATTGACGGCAGGTCATGTAGCGAAAGCTTCGATCACAACTTTGAGAACCGACTATGCGAGCTTTGATGGAACGTCTATGGCGACCCCGCACGTTGCCGGTGTTGCAGCTCTTGTAAAGGCGGCGAACAAAGCTTTGAAACCTGCAGAAGTAAAAGACATCTTTAAAACAACGGCAGTTCAATTGACTGGCCCGAATAATCAGAATCAGTTGGGTTCAGGTTTAGTTAACGCCGAAGCCGCAGTTAACATGGCTCTTGGAAAATAATTTAATTCTAGGTCCCGGGGGGGCAAAGGGTCGACATTATTGTCGGCCTTTTTTTTGCTTAAAAAGGGAGATTTGAAGAAAAGAGATTTTGTTTAAATTTTAAGCAAACTTGGCGCAATTCCCGGTGGTTTTGTGTTTTTTTACTCTTATGGCTTTTCAAGTTTAGTCATGGGCCGCAGAATGGGAAGATATGACTTCTCATCTGCCTCAGATTATTCAAGATCTTGCACTCATTCTGGTCGTTGCGGCCGTTGTCAGCCTTATATTTAAAAAACTTAAGCAGCCGGTGGTTTTAGGATATCTCGTCGCGGGGATTCTGGTGGGACCTCATCAAGCTTGGTTCCCGTCTGTCGGCGATGTGGGCGGGATCAATGTTTGGGCCGAGATTGGCGTCATCTTCTTGTTGTTTGCCATCGGGCTTGAGTTCAGTTTTAGAAAACTCATGAGTGTCGGTGCTTCGGCGGGGATCACTGCGGCTTTTCAAGTCTCGGTGATGCTGCTCCTTGGTTTTCTGGCTGGAGAGGCCCTTGGCTGGGACTGGATGAACAGTCTCTTCTTGGGAGCTGTCATTTCCATTTCTTCGACGACGGTGCTGGTAAAAACATTTGATGAGCTCGGTCTGAAAGGGCGGCGCTTTGTAAGCCTCGTTGTCGGCATTTTGATCTTCGAGGACCTGGCGGCTGTCCTTATGATGGTGGTTTTGTCGACGCTAGCGATCAGCCGTGAGTTTCATGGTGTGCAGTTGCTTGAACAAATATCGCGTTTGGTTTTCTTTCTTTGTTTGTGGTTTATGGTCGGCGTGTTTGTTTTGCCAAATCTTGTTAAACGCATTCGTCTATTGTTAAATCCTGAAGCGGTTTTAATCATTTCCCTCGGCCTGTGTTTTTTGATGGTGGTGCTTGCAAGCAAGGCGGGGTTCTCTCCGGCGCTGGGGGCATTTGTGATGGGATCTTTGCTTGCGGAAACCAGCGAAGGCGAACGGATTGAGCATGTCGTGACTTCGGTGAAAGATCTCTTCTCTGCGATCTTCTTTGTCTCTGTCGGGATGTTGATTAATCCACGCCTTTTAGTGGATCAATGGGCGATTGTGCTATTGCTGACGGTCGTTTTAATTCTTGGTAAAGTCTTTGGTGTGGCCTTTGGAGCGCTGATCTCCGGCCAGAATTTGAAAACGGCTTTGCAATCGGGACTTAGTATGGCGCAGATCGGGGAGTTTTCGTACATCATTGCCGGTCTTGGTGTGACTCTGAAAGTGACGAATGAGGTCTTATATCCCATTGCGGTGGCATTGTCGGTGGTCTCGACGTTTACGACTCCTTATATGGTTCGGGGAGCCGATGGCATTTACTCGTGGGTTGAAAATCTTTTGCCCGTGCACGTTCGTAAAGCGTTAGATACCTACAGCTTACTGCCTTCCAACGGAGGGACGTTAAAAGTTCGCCGGGAGTATTTGAAAAACTTCAGCATCAAGATGCTTTTGAATACGGTTATTATTATTGCGATATTCCTTGCGATGTCTCAAGGCGTGTTGCCATGGATGCGTGATCGCGCTGACAATAATTTTACGACGGTCTTGCTCTCCATTGGCGTCACTTTACTTTTGTCGGCGCCGTTTTTTTGGGCGCTCGTCTTTAGCCGGGTTGAAGGCTATTCGTTCTCGGTCATTTGGAAAAACCGCGCGACCCGCTCGTCTATTTTATTTCTATCGCTGTTCCGGATTGTGTGGGGCTTGATTTTGCTTTCCGCGCTCATCACGCAATTCATTCCGGAAGTCTTTGCGATGGTGGTGATTCTTCTCGCGCTGTCGGTCTTTGTGTTGTTGATGTACAATCGGCTGGAAAGGCTCTATGGCGCGATCGAAGGTCGTTTCCTTAGCAATCTTCACCGCAGGAGCCAAGAAGAGAAAGAAGCTCAAGAACAGAAAGTAAAAACATACGAGATGCCGCCGCTGGCACCTTGGGATGCTCACTTGGTTGAGTTTATGGTCCCCCAAGAGGCGAACTATGTGGGGCTTCACCTTGAAGAACTTTCCATCCGCGAGAAGTACGGGGTGACAATTGCCTTGATCCGCCGCGGAAATCGTCGTATCACCGCGCCAGGCAGGAACGAGATGCTGATGCCGCACGATCATATTTTCGTGATCGGTACGGATGAGCAGCTCTTGAAATTTAAAAAGTTCTTGGATTCAGAACGAGCTTCCGAAGATGTCACGGCGATTGGCCGTGATTACACTTTGGAGCAGTACGTGGTTTCAGAGCGCTCCGAGTTTATCGGTAAAACAATCCGTAACTCAGGCCTGCGAGAAGCCACCAAGGGCATCGTGGTGGGAGTTGAGCGCGCAAGCAAACGCATTCTCAATCCGGATTCGGCGCTGACCTTGCAACCCGGTGATCTGCTATGGATCGTGGGGGACCGCAAGCTGATCCGGGGACTTATTTAGGATTTGGTTGCTGGGGAGTTAAAAGTGTCAGAAGAACGTCTGATTGATTTGGAAATAAAAATCACCCATCAAGAGCACCAGATTGAACAACTCAATAAGGCTCTCTTTGAACAACAAAAGCAATTGGATCAGCTGGATTCTCTGCTAAAGGCCCTTGGAAAGCGCTTACAAAATACCGGGGCCGGCGATATCGGTCCTGCCGGTGAAAAACCGCCGCACTACTAATATAGGTTAAATTCCCCAGCGAATCAGAAACTTCGCAAACTTTACTTTCCATGGCACATACGGCGGATAGATCACCGCCGTTGTTTTTCCGAGCCAAGACTGCTTCAAGACGGCTTTTGTGTGCGAGAACGTTTTAAAACCAAATTCACCATGATAACTGCCCAGTCCACTGTCGCCGATGCCGCCAAAAGGCAGGTGGTGATTTGCAAAATGCAAAAGCACATCGTTAATGCAAACCCCGCCCGCCGTCGTGGATTGTAAAACGAGATTGATATTCTCAGACGACTTGGAAAACATATACAACGCAAGTGGCTTTGGCCGGCCGTTCACAAACTGAATCACTTCGTGCAGGGTCGTGAATTTTAATATCGGCAACAGGGGGCCAAAAATCTCTTCGTTCATGATTTGAATCGACGGCAGCGACGTCTCAATAACGGTTGGCGACAGCAGGTTCTTTTGATAGTCAAACTGGCCGCCGGTGACAAGCTTGCCACCTTTTTCGAGGGCTTCGTTAAACATTTGACTCAGTCTTTGCAAGTGATGGCTTGAAATCACCCGCGCAAGATCCTTTTCAGGCGCGTGATAGAGAATCTTGATATATTTTTTTAACTTTTCAATAAACGCGGGATAGATTTCAGATTGAATCATCAAGTAATCGGGCGCGACACAGGTCTGGCCGGCGTTCATGAATTTGCCCCAGGCGATTTTCTGTGCGGCGGCTTCCAGATCCGCGGTGTTATCGACAATCGTCGGCGATTTTCCACCTAACTCCAGCGTGATGTCACTGAGGTGCTTGCTGGCGGCGTTCATGACGATTTTTCCAACCTGAGTGCTGCCGGTAAAAAAAATATGGTCAAACGGCAAAGCAAGAAGTTCGGTTGAAACCTCTTTCCCGCCAAGGACCGTTAGAACTTGATTGGCCGGGAAGAGCTCGTTCAGCATCTTCTCCATAAACCCGCTGGTTTTTGGCGTCATCTCAGAAGGCTTGAGAATCACGCAGTTTCCGGCCGCCAGGGCCGCAATGACGGGGATGATGGCTAGATTAAAAGGATAATTCCAAGGGGCGATAACCAACACGACGCCTTTGGGTTCGGAGTAAAGATAATTTTTCGTGCCGGTCAGGAGCACTGTTGCCGGAACTTTTTTTGGCTTTGCCCACGTCTTCAGTTTTTTAAGCGTGTAACGGATCTCTTGCAGGGTCGGATAGATCTCTGTCATGAGTACTTCTAGTTCAGGCTTGCCGAAATCAGCAGCCATGGCTTCACAGATTTCGCGCTGATGAGACTCGATATAGAGTCCTAGTTTTCGGAGGCCCTCTTTGCGTTCGTTGAGGGGCGCGGTTCGCCAATACAAGGAGTGCTTCCTTTGTGCCTGGAAAAGCTGTTCGATCGTCATAGGGGAAGGCTATCAAAGAATAAACCCCGTTCCAATCATTCTTATTGGACTAGGGGCGTTTAAGAAAGACCCTGGGAATGCCGATAAGTCTTTACGATGAATTTCAAGAGTTCGGCAAAGTGTCTCATAATGATACTGGGTTTAGCGGGGGTGACAGCTTGCTCGGACTCCATTCCCCAAGTTGAAACTCTGGTCTCGCCTGCGACACCCGCGGCGGCAAAGAACCCTAAGAGTTTTATGCAGCTGAGCTCTGTCGCTGGCAAAGAAACTCTGAGTGGTGGTGGTGGTTATAAAGGCGCCCTTCGCATCGGGCAGCCGATGGCCCAACTCAAGGCCACCAGCAACGGTGGTTATAAACTGAACGGTACCGTGACATTGCAACGCTAATTGGGTACTGTTTTGCCTATGGCGAAATTCTCACACATTCTTGTGGCCCATCAATATGAAGCAGAAGATGTTTTGAAGCTTTTGGCGAAGGGGCGCCTTTTTGACGAGCTTGCGCGCCGTTTTTCGAGTTGTCCTTCGGCAGAAAGTGGTGGCGACCTCGGCGAACTCAGGCCCGGCCGCGCGGATGAGGATTTCGAAGACGCGGCTTTTGCCTTAAAGCCGGGGCAGCATAGCTCTAAGCCTGTCAGAACCAAGTTTGGTTATCATATTATTCTTCGCCGGGACTAAAAAAACCAGTTGCCTGGTCGCGGGCTGTCTATTCGCAAATCAAAAAAACGCTAAAACTTCACACGGAAAAACAGTCTTGTCTTGAGATGCTAAGCAGACGGGCATTTTTATATGGATCTTTATACTTTCTTTATACCGGCCAGCTTTCTATTTACGCCATCCTTACTTGGGCCGCTCTATCATCAAGCGTAACTGTAGCGCTCAAGAAAGAGGAGCTTTTATGAGCTTTGAGTTTGTTATTGGTGGAGTCGTTTCCTTGGCACTATTCGTCTATCTTGTGTATGCGCTTTTTAACGCGGAAAAGCTCTAAAGGATGAGTTATGAAAGTACAGGACGGAATGCAGTTTGGATTTTTTCTGGCGGTGTTGACAATTATCACGCCGCTTTTAGGTGGCTGGATGGCGAAAGTCTTTTCGGGCCAAAAGCATTTTCTTTCAAAACCGATGGGCTGGCTGGAACGCCTCGTTTATCGTTGCTCGTTCGTTGATGAACGGGAGGAGATGAGCTGGAAGCGGTATGCTTTGGCAGTGATGCTCTTTAGTATCGCGGGGATCGTCTCGGTCATGACTTTGTTAATGGCCCAAGCATCTTTACCGATGAATCCCCAAAATCTGCCGAATCTTTCATGGCACTTAGCCTTTAATACGGCCGTGAGCTTTATTACCAATACCAACTGGCAGTCTTATGGTGGTGAGAGCACGATGAGTTATTTCTCTCAGATGGTAGCCTTGGGCGTTCACAACTTCGTGAGTGCGGCGACGGGAATTGCCGTCTTCTTAGCGTTTGCACGGGCGATCCGTCGCAAACAAGCTCAAACGATCGGTAACTTTTGGGTCGATTTGACTCGCGCCACTGTCTATGTGCTTTTGCCAATGTCATTTGTCTACGCTTTATTCTTGATTAGCCAGGGCGCTATTCAAACATTCTCGGCCTATTTGGATGTTCTGGGCCTCGATGGCGTGAAGCAAGCTCTTGCGCTGGGGCCTGTGGCGTCTCAAGAAGCTATTAAGATGTTTGGAACCAACGGGGGGGGGTTCTTTAATGCGAATTCCGCCCATCCATTTGAAAATCCAACGCCGTTGACGAACTTCATTCAAATGCTTTCGATTTTTACGATTCCGGCGGCGCTCACTTTTGTTTACGGAAAGATGGCGGATGCTTCAAAGCATGGATGGGCCATCTTTGCCGCCATGATGACGATGTTTGTCGTCTTAACGACGATTTCTTATCAGTCTGAGTCCGCGAACAATCCCATTTTCAATCAGAGCGGCATGATGGAAGGCAAAGAAACCCGCTTTGGGGTCGGCAGCAGTATTTTATTTTCCTCTGTGACGACAGCGGCTTCTTGTGGAGCCGTCAATGCCATGCACTCAAGCCTATCTCCGGTTTCCGGCGGCATCGCCATGCTGAATATGATGCTCGGGGAGGTCATATTTGGTGGTGTTGGAGCTGGCATGTACGGCATGCTGATATTCATAATCCTCACGGTGTTCCTTGCCGGTCTGATGGTCGGACGGACGCCGGAGTACCTTGGAAAAAAAATAGAGGCCTGGGATATGAAGATGGTGACGTTGGCAGTCCTTTTGCCGAGTGCGGTGATCTTATTCTTTTCGGGAATTTCAATGGTTTTGCCGGCCGGCCTTTCGAGCCTAGCCAATAAAGGACCGCACGGCTTTAGTGAGATCGTCTATGCATTTACCTCGGCCGCGGCCAATAATGGAAGCGCCTTTGCAGGGCTTAACGCCAACACGGTTTATTATAATGTCCTGCTGGCGCTTGCGATGTTGGTCGGCCGTTTCGGTATTATTTTACCAGTCCTTGCGGTCTGTGGAAACTTGGCCGCGAAAAAATATGCTCCGCCTTCAAGCGGAACATTTCCAACCGACAATTTCCTATTCGTCTTTCTTTTGATCGCAGTCATTCTCATTGTTGGTGCTTTGACATTCTTCCCGGCGTTGACTCTCGGTCCTATTGTTGAACAACTTCTTATGCTGAAAGGGGTCACCTTTTAGAGGTATCTTATGACAACACAATCTGCTCAGGCGCAAAAAAGTGAAATTTATAAAAATGCTTTGAAAGAGTCTTTTATCAAGCTCAATCCAAAAATGCTGTGGCCTAATCCGGTGATTTTTATTACCGAGATTGGTGCTTTTTTGACGGCGATTTTCATCGTTAAGAACATTTTAACGGGCGCTGGCGTCTCTGCTTTTGAAGTGCAGATTTCAGTGTGGCTGTGGTTTACGGTCTTGTTTGCGAATTTCGCCGAGGCCGTGGCCGAGGGCCGGGGTAAAGCCCAAGCGGAAACTTTGAAAAAAACGAGAACTTCCACCGTTGCTAGACGCCTGCTGGCGGGCCGAGAAGAAAAAATCTCGGCGGCCGAGTTGCGTAAAGGAGATCTCGTCGTGTGCTCTGCGGGTGATATTATTCCCGGCGATGGTGAAGTCGTCGAGGGAATTGCGACTGTCGATGAATCGGCGATCACCGGAGAATCCGCACCCGTTATTCGGGAAAGCGGTGGTGACCGCAGCGCGGTGACCGGCGGCACAAAAGTTATTAGTGATGTAATCAAAGTAAAAATCACCTCAGAGCAAGGGCATAGTTTCTTGGATCGAATGATTGCTTTGGTGGAAGGGGCTCAACGGCAAAAGACCCCCAATGAAATTGCCCTGAATATTCTCTTAGCGGGCCTTACGCTGATTTTCTTAATGGCCGTGGTCAGTCTTAAATTTTTTGCAGACTATAGCGGGGCGGCGGCGAATCAGGATCTTTCCGCGATCGTGACGGTGCCCATTTTGATCGCACTCTTGGTCTGTTTGATTCCTACAACGATTGGCGGTTTACTCAGTGCCATCGGCATCAGCGGCATGGATCGTTTGATCCGTAAGAATGTGATTGCAACGAGTGGCCGGGCTGTTGAGGCTGCCGGTGATATCGATGTGTTGCTGTTGGATAAAACTGGCACGATCACGCTCGGAAACCGTATGGCTCATCAGTTTATGGCCGCTCCGGGGGTCCGCACGGAGCATTTGGCAAAAATGGCTCAGTTGGCGTCTTTAAGTGATGAGACGCCCGAGGGGCGGTCCATTGTCGTGCTGGCCAAAGAGCAATTTAAGATCCGGGCGGAGTCTTATGCTCCTCAAGAAGTGGAGTTCGTTCCGTTTACCGCGCAAACCCGCATGAGCGGCGTTGACATCAAGAAAGACGAAAAGGCCCTGGTCATTCGTAAAGGCGCGGGCGGCTCGATCCAGAGACATATCGAGAAACTCGGTGGTGTTTTTGGCCGAGAAATTACGCAAATCGTGCAAACCGTGGCGAAAAGCGGCGGAACACCGCTGGTGGTTTCTGAGAACGAAAAAGTATTGGGCGTCATTTACCTTAAAGATATTGTCAAGGGTGGCATTAAAGAACGCTTCGCTGAACTTCGTAAGATGGGGATTAAAACGGTGATGATCACTGGTGACAACCCATTGACGGCGGCGGCCATTGCGGCCGAGGCTGGTGTTGACGACTTTATGGCGCAAGCCACTCCCGAAGATAAGTTGATACGCATTCGCCAGGAACAAGCCAACGGCCATCTTGTGGCAATGACAGGTGACGGGACGAATGATGCTCCAGCCTTGGCCCAGGCCGACGTCGGTGTTGCGATGAATACCGGAACTCAAGCCGCGCGGGAGGCTGGAAATATGGTGGATCTCGACAGCAATCCGACAAAGCTGATTGAGATCGTCGAAATCGGCAAACAACTCTTGATGACCCGTGGTGCTTTGACGACGTTTAGTGTTGCGAACGACGTCGCAAAGTATTTCGCAATTCTACCGGCGCTCTTCGGCACCTTGTATTTGACGACTGGGGCGACGCGAGGGCCTTTGCAGGCTTTGAATATTATGGGTTTGCACTCGCCAACCAGTGCAATCTTGAGCGCAGTCATATTTAACGCTCTTGTGATTATTGCCCTTGTGCCACTGGCGTTGAGAGGCGTCAGCTACCGCGCCCTGTCGGCGACGGCCCTATTGGGCCGCAATGTTTTGCTCTATGGCGTTGGCGGTCTGATGGCACCCTTTGTGGGCATTAAGATTATTGACATGTGTATTGTGGCGTTAGGTTTTGTTGCCTAAGCAAAGAGGACTTTTATGAAAACCTTAATACAAAGCTGTATAATTCTTTTGGTCATGACGGTTTTAACGGGCGCGGTCTATCCATTGATGGTTACGGGCGTCGGGCAGGCGCTCTTTCATGATCAAGCCATGGGCCAAATCGTCAGCCGCGACGGGCAACCCATCGCCTCTGCAATCATCGCCCAGAAAATGACTTCACCAAAATATTTTTGGCCCCGGCCCTCAGGTGCCGGCTACAATGCAACAGGCTCCAGCGGTACGAACTTGGGGCCGGTGAGCGCGGACTTGAAAAAGCAATATGAGGAGCGTCGTAAAGCGCTGATGGAAGCTCATCCTGATCAAGGTGAGCCCCCGCAGGATTTACTCTTTGCTTCTGGCAGCGGTTTAGATCCCGAGATCAGCCCCGCCGCTGCTATCTATCAGTTGAACAGGGTCGCAAAGGCGCGTAATTTTAACGAAGAGCAAACGACCAAGCTCAAAGCTTTGGTGACAGAGCATACCCAGGGTCCGACGTTAGGATTCCTGGGCAACTCTCGAGTCAATGTGATGGAGCTGAACATTGTGCTGGATAGGATGAAATAGTGCCTGATTCTCAACGACCTGATCCTGATGAGTTGCTTGATATTGTGAAAGCAGAAAGTGCCAAGGCAACGGCGCAATTGCGGATCTTCTTCGGAATGTCCGCAGGCGTAGGTAAAACCTACGCGATGCTCGAAGCTGCTCACGAAGCCAAGGACGATGGTGTTGATGTCGTGATTGGCGTGGTCGAGACCCACGGCCGCCGGGAAACGGCAGAGCTTTTAGAAGGGATCGAGCGCATTCCGAAGAAGAAAATCAGTTATCGCGGAACCGAGCTTGAAGAAATGGACTTGGAAGCTATTCTTAAGCGCCGGCCAAAGCTAGTCATCGTCGATGAGCTTGCCCACACCAATGCTCCCGGAGCTTTGCACTCCAAGCGCTATCAGGATGTCTTGCAGCTCCTCGAAGAAGGGATTGATGTTTATACGGCCGTCAATGTCCAGCACATTGAAAGCCGTAAAGACTCGGTCGAAAAGATCACCGGGATCGCCATTCGTGAAACCGTGCCGGACTCTCTCATTGAAAGGGCCAATCACATTGAGCTTATTGATATCACTCCGGCGGGACTCTTAAAACGTCTCCGGGAAGGCAAAGTATATCTGGAAGAGCGCGCCGAGTGGGCTGCGCAGAATTTCTTCAAAGAGGCGCCCCTGTCGGCGTTGCGCGAGATCGCTTTACGTCTCACGGCTGAAAAAGTCGATTACGATCTTCAGGATTACAGCAAGCTGCATGGCTCAGAAGGACCTTGGAATACGAATGAACGTCTCATGGTTGCGGTGAGCCACTCGCCCTATTCAGAGCGCCTCATTCGCGCCACGCGCCGCTATGCTTTTAATTTGGAAGCCCCGTGGATGGCTATTCACGTCGATACGGGGGAGGCTCTCAATAATGCCGATCAAGCGCAGCTGGGTAAGAATCTCGCTCTTGCGCGGGAGCTCGGCGCTGAAGTGGTCACAGTACCGGATATTGATGTCACGGAGGCCCTTCAGCGGGTCGCCAAACAGCGTAATGTCACGCAACTGATTATTGGCCGTCCAACCCAGCGCTTTTTGCGTGATCACTTTGAAGGGGGAACAGTCTTGGACCGGCTCGTCCGTCAAACCGGCGAGTTCGATGTTCATGTCATTCGTCAGGAGACGGCTCCTGAAACAGAGCGCCGGTGGATGCCTGAGTTTTCAAATCTTTCGGCGTGGATTCAGTATTGGTATGTCCTCTGGCTGATGGTGGGTGTAACGATTTTGGCTCATTTTACCAGTGGATTCTTAGGATTCCGTAGCATCGGATTTATATACCTCCTGGCGATTCTCGGGTTTAGTTTGGTTTTCTCGTTGGGGCCGGTGCTCTTCGCGGCGGCCTTAAGCAGCCTGTTATGGAACTTTTTCTTTATTCCGCCAAAGTACACTTTTGCGATCTCTTCGGTTGAAGACGTACTTCTCTGCGTTTCTTATTTTTTCGTCGCGGTTACGACCGGCTATTTGACGTATAGAATCCGCAAGCATGAAAGAATTTTTCAAGAGCGTGAAGAAAGAACCCAGTTTCTTTATCAGATTACAAAGGACATTGCCGCTGGCGGGGGGAAAGAGGTCTACCTCTCCAAAGTGGCGGAACAATTGTCAGGTATTCTGAAAGGACACTGCGGTTTTATTCTTAAGGGCGCAAATGATAAGTTGGATTTCAATATCATTTCTTCGGAATACCTGCCGTTTTCCGAAAAAGAGCAAGCAGTAGCCCTATGGGCGTTCGAAAATGAAAAAGCAGCAGGTTGGTCGACGGACAACTTGCCATCTTCGCGAAATTTCTATTTGCCGATGAAAACCTCGGAGGGTTCCGTGGGTTTGGTCGTCTTTAAACCAAAGCGAATCAAGCGCTTGGGCATTGATCACGAGAATTTATTGTTTACGGTTGGTAATCAGGTCGCGATCGCCCTGGAGCGTGAATCTCTTGAAGAGAAGTCAAAAACCAATGATCGTTTGCGTGAGTCCGAAAAATTGCATCAAGCGCTGATGAATTCGGTTTCCCATGAACTGAGAACGCCACTGACCACCATTATTGGTTCGGCCTCAACGCTTTCTCAGGAGAAAGTCCAAGAAAATCCCGAAATGCGTAAGGAGCTTTCCGACGAACTCGTGCGCGCAAGTCATCGGTTGAACCGGGTCATTGAAAATCTTTTGGATATGACTCGTCTGAACTCGGGGATGCTGAGTCTTAAAAGAGACTGGTATGACGTGCGTGAACTGTTGAAGCTGACGGTGAAGCGTCTTCAGGGGGATCTTGGGGAGCATCCCATTGACTATAATTTTGGCGAGGTCCCACTTATAAAAATCGATTACCGTCTCTTAGAGCAGGTTTTTTCAAATCTTATTTTAAATGCCGTTGCATACACCGCCGAGAAGAGCGCTATTCATCTAGTCGTCTATCGGGAGACGGACCAGGTTGTTATAAGGGTGCGTGATGAGGGGGGCGGCTTGCCTTTAGACGCTCTTCAAAAAGTTTTTGAAAAATTCTATCGTGTCCCTGGCACTAAAGCCGGAGGAACAGGGTTGGGACTTTATATCGCAAAAAGCCTTGTGGAGGCGCACGGCGGAACCATTGGAGCCCAAAATGGCGGCGCGGGCGGAGCGGAGTTTGTAATTCGCCTGCCAATAGAGCCCCTGCCGCGAGTTCTTGGGGAAAGCGATGCAACGGGCGCTCCAAGTACGAAGGCGTTGTGAAAATGCACCAAAAAGCACTGGTTTTAGCAACGTTGCTTCGATAGCATAGTCCTATGAAGTCCAAGGTTATCTTAGTCATTGACGACGAGTCCTCGATCCGTAAGTTTTTACGGATCAGCCTCGAGGCTCAGCAGTTTGCGGTCCACGAGGCGGCAAGTGGGCGGGAGGGTATTCAAGAAGTCGTCGGCAGAAAACCGGATCTTATTATTTTGGACTTGGGCCTTACTGATATGAGGGGCCTGGATGTCATCACAAAAGTTCGTGAGTGGTCGTCAGTTCCGATCATAGTTTTGACCGTCCAAGACTCTGAAGACGACAAAGTTCAGGCACTTGATACCGGGGCCGACGACTATTTGACAAAACCCTTTAGTGTTCCGGAGCTGATGGCGCGCATTCGGGTCGCTCTTCGGCACTCACAGCCCGTACCGCTCGAAGCGGTTTTTAAAACTGGCGATTTTGAAATGGATTTCGCGGGTCATATCGTGAGAACCGGCGGCACCGAAGTGAAGCTCACCGCCACCGAATTCAGTCTTTTGCAGGTGCTGGTTAAAAACGCCGGTAAAGTCGTGACTCACAGAATGTTGCTCAAAGAAGTGTGGGGCCCGAACTCGGTCGAGCATACACAGTATTTGCGCGTTTACATGGGGCAGATTCGCAAGAAGCTAGAAGCCTCTGAGGACGGTCCGGAGCTGATTGCGACCGAAGCCGGTGTGGGCTATCGTTTTTTAATTCAAAAGTAATTTGCCGGGTTCGAAGGTGAGCGTGCGGCTCGCAAGGCGCGTGTCTTGTTCTTGACGGTGGCTGATAAATACCAAACGGCGGTCGGCTTTGCCGTCGACCCAATCTTTGAGAAAGGCCTCTACCAGAGTGGTCCTTTCGTTATCAAGGGCGGCGGTGATTTCATCGAGCAAAAGTACTTTGGGATCAAACTGCAAACTTCGTAGAAGATGCACAATCTGCGCCTCTCCGCCGGACAGAGTCATCGCATTTTTTTGGAGCATTTCAGCCGTCATGCCGAGCTTCACAAGATTTTTCTGAAAGAATTCTAGTTTTAGCGGCTCTCCATGGTGTTTTTTAAAACGAAGCGGGTATTGCAAGTTCTCAAGCACGCTGCCCGGGACAAAGTACGCTTTTTGCGGCACGTACATCATGGTGCCGGCATCAGCTTGATACATTTCCAAGTTCTCAGGCAATGTGATGTGTTTGTAAAAGTCGGCGACGTCCAAACCAACCAAGGATTTCAGCAGGCGACTTTTACCGACGCCTGAAGGTCCGCGCAGTAGAACTTTTTCCCCGGCGGTAAAGTTAAAACACAATCCTTGTGGCTTTTGCAACAACCACACCGGCATAAAATAGAAATGCGTGATAAAGATCGCTGCCAGCGCACCCAGCATGGCGGTAAAAGTGATCATGAACATAACCAGAATCTGAAAACGCGCTGCCAGCAAGGGATCTACGCCACCGATGAGCTGGCCGGACATCACTCCAGGGAGGCTCACGATCCCGACAATCGTCATACCATTGATCATCGGAGTCAGGGCGTTGCGGAGGATTTCATTATAAAGCCGGTGGCAAGCTTCAAAGGCCGTAGCGCCGAGGGCTTTCATCGTTTCAATTTCTAAAAGACTTTCGCGGCGGGCTCGTTCGAGGCCGACAAAGCTGAGAGAAATCGCCGAAAGGGCATTTCCCATCAGAACACCCATAAAGGGAATAAAGAACAGGCTTTGTAAAAACGCTTCACCGCCGAAGAACAGCTGAATGGTCATAAATCCCAGCGGCCAAACGCTTGCGAAGATGGCGACAAAACTGGCGAGATAGATGCGCCAGGTTTTTTCTTTCAAACGGGAATAAGAAGCTTGGGCTGCCACCAAGGTCATCACCAGGAGAGTGAGCAAATTCGTGGCTAAAGAGTCCGCATGCAAAAGCCAGCGAAGGAGGTAACCAATCGCGATCAGCTGGACGATGGTGCGAAGGGAGGCGACGAAAAGGTCTTTGCCCAAATTCAATTTAAAAAAACCGGAGATGGCAATCGCAATGGCAATAAAGACAAAAGCGCCAAGAATTTGCCAATGACCGAAATGCTGAGTGTAAAAAGCCGCCGTTGTCATAGTTATGAGCCGAAGATCTTATTCAGCTGGATTCCCTTTGAGCCTTTAAAGTAGACCACATCGGCCTGTTTGGCCAGGGATTCCACGGCGGCTTTTGCTTCGAGCGCCGTTGCGAAGTGAAGAGTTCTATCTTTCGGCAAGCCTGTCACGTTACCGTCGGTTATAAACCGGGCTTCGGAGTCCACAGTAACCAGGGTCAGAAAGCCGGCGGCAATGACCTCATGAAACAGGGTGCCAATAGTGCGGCCGAGTTTTTGGTGCTCAGCCTCGGAGGAGGCCCCGAGTTCCAGCATCGTGCCCAGCACCAGCAGGATTTTCATATTCTTGGTTTGTTTCAGTAAGTGATGAAGGCCTTCGCGCATGCTTTCGGGGCTTGCATTAAACGCATCATCAATCGCCAAACGGCCGTGCCAGTGAAACGCTTGAAAACGCCGTTCCACGGCATGGAATTCAATCAGACGTCGCGCCACATCTTGAGCTGGAATCCCAAGGGCCACGACCGACGCCATCGCGGCTGCGATATTGAGGCCCTTTTGGGGGCCTCGGAACGGGCACTCGATAAAGACGTCTTTTTTCTGAAATTTCAAGTAAACCCCCTCCGCTCCTTCGCGCAGGAGTTCAACATCAGCCGCGGGACCGGTGCCGAAAGTGATGACGTGTTTACCTTGTTCGCGGGCATGCTTCACAATACGGGCATCCTCTGAAGGAACCACCACCGTGTGCACGCTTTCAAATCCCAGGGGCGAGAGTTTTTCACGAATCAGATTTTCAAGCGAGCCGAATTCACCGACATGAGCGCTGCCTATATTGAGTAATGTCACAATATCGGGGCGCACGTAACTTAAAGGGGTTTGAAAATCGCCCAGGCGACGGGCGCCAATTTCAAAGACGGCAGTGGCTTGCTCCTTGGGTAAGCGCAAAACCTGTAGCGCCAGGGCCAGCTTGGTGTTTTGATTTGCCGGAGAAACAAATGCATCCCTCAATAGGTGCCCGAGAATTTCTTTGACGGTGGTTTTGCCGGCACTTCCGGTGATGGCCGCGACCTTCACGGGCAAGCCCCTGCGGCGGCGGCGCGCGGATTCAAACATAAATGTTCTGAGGTCCGCGGCCGGGGGCTTGAGAAGGCTTTCCGGAGGAGGGGGGCCTTCAAGAAGTTCGAAGCTCAGTCGTTGCATTTTACGCTCTGAAATGGCTGCGCTCACGAAGCACGTCGTGAATCGACTTGTTTTTGTTGTAAATTTCAAGCATCTCATCCGCCGGAGTTCTTCCCGTCGCCAGGCGCTCAGTGAACACTTCAAGAGCCCCCGGGTCATAACCCCAATCGCGTAAAACCGCGGGCGCACGCTCTAAAAGTTCATTGGCGCGTTCCTTCATCTCTTCAGCGGCAAGACCCTTGCTGGCAACTTGGCCTAAATCATAAATACGGTTTTGCTTGGTCGCTCGTCCCAGGAGTCCCTCATCCAAAGTCAACGCCAGGAATGACAAAAACTGCGCTTCGATTTCACGCAGGGAATTCGGCATATCAAACACCTTGAATTCGTAACGGTTTTTCTCTGTCGGGTGGAATTCAATCGGAGGAGCGATATAACTGCGTTTGTGCATACGGAAGCTCTTGCCAGGTTGGCCACGGATCTGCCACGGAGCTCCGTTCATAAATGGTGAAGCGACACTTAAGGCGGACAACGCCGGGCCATAGTAGTTAATCTTAGCCTCAAAATCTTTTTCGGAAATCATCTCGGCCAGGACCGGCGGCAAGCTGACGTTAATATCCGGACCATAAGTCGTCATCACTTCCATGGACCACTGCCAATAGTCATGACGGCGTTTATTCTGTGGTCCCGAGAATTGCGATTCCATCGGGTGGTGGGACAAGGCCACCAAGTCATAGCCATGGGTATTCATAGCTTCTTTCAGTCGCGCATAGAGAGTCTTATGAACGCTGAGACATTCTGCGAGGCTCTCGCAAACAGGCGTGCGGATTTCAACCCCTTTTGGCAGGATTTCTTTGGCGTGGAAATCCATATCCGGCAGGTGATAACCCTCAACCACAAAGGGCATGAGTTTCGTCTGTGGCGGTTCGAGATCCAAACCTTCGCAAGAAGGAATATCTGCGAGAGAAATAGATTCGAAAATACCATTGAGCGTTTCAAAAGTCAGGTGCTGATGCCAGAGAGGGGTGAAGTCCTCTTGACGAACCACGAGATACTCGGACTCTAGGCCAAAACGAAACGATTGGGCAAAGCATTTTTTCTCTTCTGGAGAGAACTGGGTGAACTTCATTGCAAACTCCTATAAATTATTTTGCTGGGCTTTGCGACGGGCGATGAAAGGCTGAAAGAAAACCGCGACACCGCTGAGAAGCAGGAAAAACACACAGATCGCACTTGGCAAGAAAATCCCATAGCGAATCCAGGGGCCGAATTCAGCCCCTTCGTGCAGGGACACGAGCAGTGAAACCCGGCGGGTTTTTGCACCCATGATTTTGCCGTTAGCCCCGTCGATTTGAATTTCAAGCATATTTTTAGATCGCACGCGGATGTTGCCCGTTCCGGGGCGAATATCAATTTGCGAAATATCGTTCCACCCGGAAATCTGTGCATCAGGAATGGACTTCGCCACAGCGAGAATTTCAGTGAAGCCGATTTTCAGAGTGGAATTCACCGGAGGATATTGAGGCTGCACCCAGGTGTTAAAGCCACGGGAGGCCAGCAAAATTCCGGTCACAACGGTCACAAGAAATGGAATGGCAATCACAATGGAAACCCAGCGATGCCATTTGCGTAGACGTCTCAACATAAGAGCGGACTGTATAAGTGAACTTTTAATGAAGGGGAAGGATAAGCGGGAAGGGGAAGGGTCTTGATAGTTAAATGAAAAAAGGTCAGACGAAATTGAATGCAAAATTGAATGCAAAATTCAGAGAAGAGGGTAAAGCCTACGCCTCTTCTCTAAACAGTTCTATCACGGTTTTGTCTCAAGGTTACCGTGACTAGGGTTGCGGAGCGGGCGCCGACCCAGGGTCTTTATCAAAGTGCATAATAAGCGCATCGCCTGCGGGGCAAGACATGGTGGCTTTGTCACCGGCGGTCACAGTGACAGCTTCCGTGTCGCTCAAGTACGCGTAGAAGATCGACATGGTTTCAATCATGGGAGCCGGAGCGGTGTCTTTGCAGCTTTGGCTGGTCGCCGTAGTATAGTCGACTTTCATGCCATCCGCGGCATAAACACCATTCACGGTTGTTTCGCAGCCGGCGATATTTGTGACATAGCTGAATGTGTGGTCGGCGTTGTTTTCAACTTTCACCGTGTCAGTGCCGATTTTTACGCCATCATTGATAGGCGCATTGCTCGTGCAAGCACGCGATGTCAAATTCCAGTGGCCGACAAGTGTTGGTTGCGGAGCGGGTGCTGAGTCCGCAGCCAAGGCATAAGATGCCGCGAGCACGATCGTTGATACTAAAATCTTTTTCATAGAACCTCCTTGTAGTTGGAGCTTATTATCAGCACGCGGCCTATGAAAAAATCAAAAGACGTTTTAACGATGAAAGTTTGACAAAGCAGTCACCGGACATCAATTGACACGGTCAAAGTAAACTCGGTTCATACAGTGAGGGCAGGTATTGCGCAGGGGCCACTGGCCAGCGGCCTTTGCAAACTGCACCGCCTGCTTGCACTCCGGGCAAGATAATTCGCACGCTTCGAGAACAACCTCTTCGTTGTACGTTTTTCTTGCGATGAACGGGGCTATGAGAAAAAACAGCGGCACTAAAACAAAGTGCAAAACTGGAATTAAAATCGACACGAGGGAAAGTCCCCAAAAAGCGAAAAGGCGGCTCAAAGCTCTTTTGGTCCGCTCTTGCTTCAAAAAAACGTGTCCGTCGAGTTCATGAACGCTGGCATTGTCCCGCTGGGAAAAGACGTTGATTTTCATAAGCCCATTCAAGACCCGCGTGTGTCGGAGCGCAAGGTTTTTTTATCTCATGTGACGAAGAAAGGAAGGGGACTTCATTTCTTCGCCGTTTAAAACCCTGGCATACTGGCGGCGCACGGGAGGGGGCTATGACAATAAAGCAAAAGTTTGTGTTGGTAGGTTGTGTATTCGGTCTTGTGGCTTGTGGCAGTTCTAAGAGTGGTTTTGATCCGGGACCCACGCCTCATCTTGGCAGGCGACAAAAGCCCGTGTCAGACAAGGACACTCTGACTCTTAAAACAGAGAGTTTGAAGCTCACACACATTACACAAGTATGGCAACTCAATGCGCTCAATCAAGAAAAGGGCACAGAGAAATACTTGCGAGTGCAAAAAACTTTTCCGTTTCCGATTCAATTTAACGGCTGGGTGACGCTGGACAATGTTACTCACACGACCGGTGGTTGTGAAAACAGGGGCACTGGAGAGGATCCGGTATTCGCGCTGGAAGATGACCACAATGGTTATGTGGTTTTGAAACCGGGGGACCGCATTCCCGTCGGCTTAGAAAAGCTCTACGACCTTGTTGTGGAATTCCCGAATCAAGGGCTCTGCCAAAGCGTGGATATTCAGTTCGGTGTCCTTTACGGCACCAACGACTGAGAAATAGCCTGAGCTAAAATAAAAGGCCGATCGACTTCAGGTTTGAAGTGCTCGCGGCAACGGGCTTCGTAAGCATCATGGGCACCAACCTGAACTCGGTCATCGCCACCGGCGATACGCTGGGTGCGGCTGGCGTTGTTGCCACAGACCACGCAGACGGCGTGCTGTTTGCTGACGTTTTCAGCAACGGCCATCAAAGTCGGCATCGGGCCAAAGGGTTTAGCCTGCCAATCCGTATCAAGGCCCGCAATAATGACGCGAAGGCCGCGGTTCGCCAAATCCTGGGTCACTTGTACAAGGCCGTCGTCAAAAAATTGGCCTTCATCAATGCCAACGATTTTGGTTTCAGGCTTGAGAAGTTCCCAAATATCATCCGCCACTTGAATCGGCGTAGAGTGGATCGAGGTCTTATTGTGAGAGGTTACATCCGTCATGCTGTAACGGTCATCGATGACTGGTTTAAAGACTTGGATCGGCTGACGAGCGAATTCCGCGCGCCGCAAACGACGGATCAATTCCTCCGTTTTGCCACTGAACATCGAGCCAACGATCACTTCAATCCAACCACGTGCCTGATTATTTTCCGACATGAATCCCCCTCAGAACCTAGGAACCTTAACCATGGTTCTTGCGCTTCGCAAGACTTTCACATAAAATAAACCTAATTGCTTAAAAAGAGGGCTACACAATATGGCACACGAAGTAAAACACACGGATTTAAAACAAGCAGAAGAAGAAAAAAGAGTCGCAAAGGAAATGATGCCATTTTTAATCTATGCGGCGGTCCCGGTTTTGATCATTGTATGCATCGCTTTGAAGTGGGGCCCTTCTTACTAGAAATGAGATTTGGAAAATAGGGAATGGAGGGAGGTGTGGCGGCTTCAGTTTGGTCTCCCTTTCGTTATGGTTCTTATCGGATTTTTTGGTTCTGCGCATTCCTTTCAAATTTAGGAACTTGGGTGCAAGACGTGGCCGCAAGCTGGCTTATGACCCATATCTCAAGTTCTCCTTTAACAGTTTCGCTTCTGTCTTTTTCCAATAGTTTGCCGGTGGTACTGCTGTCGATTCCTGCGGGGTTTTGGGCGGATAGTGGTGATCGCCGCAAGATTTTGCTGCTAGCTCAGGCGGTGATGCTGATATCAGCCACTTTGCTGGGGGTCCAGGCCGCTCAAGGAACACTCTCGGAAACGACCATCCTTGCCCTCTGTTTTGTGATGGGGATCGGCGTTGCTTTGAACGGCCCGGCTTATCAAACGGTGCTATCCGAGCTCGTGCCGGTGGAGCAGCAGCAGGATGCCGTTTTGATTTACTACATGGGGCTCAATATCACGCGCGTGTTAGGTCCCGCATTGGGCGGTTTCATTCTTGGGTTTGCGGGGGCAAGTCAGGCATTTTTTGTCAACGCGGTTTCTTTTTTGGGTTTGATCATCTACTATTGGCGCTGGCCGATCGGTAAAGAGGCCGCCGGAGAGCCGATCAAAGCGGCGGAGTATTTGCAGCGCGTTTCCGCCAAAGACTTTAAAGTTATTTTCTCTTATCACAATCTGATTCTGTGGCTGGAGATTCTCGCGGTGAGTTTTTCAGCCTCAGCACTTTGGGCTTTGTATCCTGTTCGCGGGCGCTTAGAGCTGCATCTTGAATCTTTACGTTATGGATCTTTACTGGGCTGTTTGGGTTTTGGCGCGTTTTTAAGCGCGGTGTTTTCAAAGCACGTGATGAATCCGCAGCGTAACTGGCAGTCGTTGAGTTTTGCGTATTTGGTCTTTGCGGCCGGGGAGTGTGTCCTTGCGTTGGCGGATGGGTATCTGTTGGCCTGTTTCGCCATGATGCTCGGAGGGGTTGGCTGGATCATCCTTGCGACGTTGATGAACATGAGTTCACGGCAGATCGTCACGGCTTCGAATCTGAAGGCCACCATGCTTGGTGTATTTTTGTCGGTGTTCTATTTCGGCATGTCGCTCGGAAGTGTGACTTGGGGGACTGTGGCGAAGTTAACGACGACGACAACGGCATTGTTGGTTTCCTCCGGTTTTTTGTTTTTGTGCTCTGTCTCTAAGCTTCTGCGTAAGAAATAGACAAGGTCCATTGCCAAAAGTCTGAAAGCCTGGCCTAATAGTGAAAGAATCCACATGTCAGGAGGAAGCTATGAAAATCCAAATCTTGTCTTTTGCGATGGCGATTGCTCTTTTGGGCGCGGGTTGCAGTTCACAACCGAAAGAAGTGACTTCAGAGCCCACTCCGGCAGCGACGGAACCGGCGGCGGTTCCGGCTCCGGTGCCAGCGGCAGATTCCGCGCAATCTGATTTACAAGCTTGCATAGGCAAAGGTGCCAGAGATGCCTGTAGCTACAGTGTTGATAAAACAGAGGTGAAAGGCACATGTGTTCGATCCGCGGATTACAGCCTGCACTGTCTGCCGAAGAAACCTAAGAAGAAATAGGTTGCCCTTTTAAGCATATGAGTGATTTTAGAGAAACCGCCCCGTTGGAAATTAAAAAGGCTCTCTTGGTTTTATCGGTGACCCTTGGAGTGATACTCTTAAGGGAAGTGATTGATATTTTGTATCTGCCGAAGGAAGTCACAGTGATCGGCGAAATGACTTTGCGGATTTCAAACCTGGCGATTTCGTTATTCGCGCTTGCGGCCACCATCGTTTTTTTGCACATGCGTATTTATTGGTCCCGGTACCTTTTGGCGGCGTTCTTTTTCTTTGGTCTGCCCAGTGCAATCAAGGCGTTCTTCATGGATATTCACAGGCCAAAGGTCTTGATAATTCTTGATCTTGTGCAAATTTCCGCCGAAGGCTATGCGACCTATTTGATCTTCCTGACAAAAGCGGCGCGTGAGTGGTTCGAAAAATGATTTTTATGGTCAGTTTCCGTCAGCGGTCTATTTTGCGAGTGCAGACTCCGCACGGTTCAGATCCTGCTGGGTTACCACGTTCTTCCAGATTTTCTGCGAGACAGGGCCAGGCAGGGACTGTTGCATTTCACGGGCGCGGTCAGGTTCTAGTGAGGACCACTGATACAAAACTTCGGCTTTAACTCCGGCTAAGTTTTGGCGCTGATCCTGAGAAAGCTGATTGTTCTCAATTGTGGCATCGGCGATAACGTCTGTGAAAACGCGCCGGGCGGTTTCGGCATCGCCGGACTTAATCGCCTCAAGCAAAAGGTCCACAGCCACATTTTGCTGGGCCTCAAGATCCTGGTACGGGGCAGGGTATTTAAAGAGATTTTTTAAATTCTCCAAAAGCGCACGGTCTTGAATAAATTGTTTGCGCTGCTCTTTTTCTTCTTCAGTGAGAAACACTTTCTGTTTTAAAGTCTTGAACGAGGCAAGCTCCGTCTTGTTTTCAAACGGTTGGCCCTCGTTCCGTGTCACTTCAAGCGGATTCGTAGTGGCCGCCGCCGCTCCTTTCGCGGACTCACCAGCCTCGCCCTCGGCCGTTTTGATCGCGCCACGGTTTTCCGTCGGCACGGGTGAGATCGGAAGTCCGGGGGCAGAAGTGGAAGCAGGGGCCCTGAATAGCAGAGCCCCTCCCGTAGCCAATCCTAAGATGAGGAAAGCACCTCCCATATAGAGGTGCCTTTTATCTAATGGCCATTTCATTTGTTAAAGATCCCTTGAGTCAGTTTGTTCTTAAAGAGCGTGCGGTTCATGTTCCCAGCGCCCTCGTTCTGGAAGAACGCCGTTCCATTCAAATAACCGTTAGTGATAACGATATTTTTCTGGATTTCTGCGGATTTCACAAAGAGGTTATAAACCTTTCCGTAGTGCTTCACATGCTCCAAGGACACGATGGCATCCAAATGGCCACCGAGTTCGACCAGACTGTCGCCGACGGCAAATTCGCCCGCCAACTTCATCATGCCGTTTGAAGCCACCACAGGATGGTTTGGCGTCAATTTAATGCTACGGCCTGATTTCATTGTAAAGACAATGATGTCGTGTTCGCCGTCGATCAACTCAGTCACCCATTGGTCCACCGGAGTTTTTTCAACAGCTTTGCCGTTCATTGAGTTTGTGTTCTTCAAAGTCACCACCTGGCTGTATTTCTGGGTCAAAGCCTCAATGAAGGTGACATACTTGCCTGGGCCTTGGGTTTTCACATCGGCAATAATTTGCTGCTCTGGAGTTGCGCAAGAAGACAAGCAAACCGCGGCGATGTAGACCGTCGAAGGAACGTCGCAAGAACCGCTGGCTTTCTTCGGTGCGATCCAAACTTTTTCAGGTTTTGTCGCCCGGTTCATGAAAGTCGGGTAGAGCTTGCGAGTGCTTGTGTCGATGGTGTTATTGCCAGCTTTCACATGATCAAACTTTTCGAGGAACTCTTTGATTACAGGAACTTGGTCTTGGCACTTCACCATCCACTCATAGCGGCCATTTGCTTCGCTGTTGCTTAAGCTGTCTTGTGAACAACGGTAAGCGACGTAATCACGGCAATAGCTTTGGGAAACCCAGGCAGTGTAAGTCGTTTCATCTTTTTCCAGTTGGACGCTGTGATCAATACACGCATAAGTTTTCGTGTTCGTCACATCGCGAGACTGAACGATGACTCCGATTTGGTTTGCAGGGCATTTGTTGGAGCTATTGGCTTCTTCGCTTGAAGTGGAAACTTCTTGGCGGCGGACGGCCGCAGGGTTGCCATCGCAAACGCGTTCTTCGGCCGGAGCCGCGATTTTACAGCGATCGTTGGCAACAACCTGACCGCTGTCGTCCTTACAAACATAGATACGGGACTGCTTGCCGCCGCAATCGGCAGAGCAAGTCGACCAGTTCTCTGTCGCTTGATAAGAGTACACGGGGCAAGAACCTGGGGTTTTCACAGTGCCTTGGCGAGTGTTGGTTTGGCTTATTTGCCCGTTATTGCAAACCAGGTCTGAAATTTGATTATAAACACTGAAGTGACCGGTTTCACCAAATTCGCAAGTCAATGCGACACTGACTTCACCAGTGACAACGCTCGACTGAGTGGAGCCGTTGACGATTTGCGAGCCGTCCGGCAAATTGCAAGACTGACCTTGGCAAGAGCCTTCACTGAGAAGGTCTTTTGACGTTGAAGCCTTTACCCAGTCAAGGTGCTCGCCCACAAAGCGGCATTCTTCAACCACAGTATCACGGTAAGAGACCACTTTCGTGCCGTTCAAACCGCAAGCCACAGTTTCAGAATAGATTTCACCTTTTGTTTCACGTTGCTGGCCCATCGCTGGGCACTTATTCAAGTCCGGTGTCGGGCTTGGTGCTGGGGTGGGTGTTGGCTCTGGATCCGCCGGCAAGTTGCTCACCGCAATATCATGAGTGAGTGTCACCCATGGCGTGCTGGCATCGTCACCAATATAGATTTGCACCGTTACTTGGTAGTCGCCGGCGCTGCCATATGTGTGTGTGACGCTTTGGTTTGAAGAGCTTGAACCGTCGCCCAAGTCCCAAGTGACCGCCGTAATTTTATCACTTAAGCAAGTTGGAATATAAAGAGACATTGCCACCGGTGCATTCGCGTTCGCCTCTGTCGGGCCCGAGATTGCAAGGTCGGAAACACACTCAAGACCATCTTGAATATTTACGATCGTTACTTTTTGCGTGAGGGTGCTCATGTTCTGATTGCCATCCACGATGGCGACAGAAATCTGATAGGCGCCAGGGCGGCCATAGGTGTGAGCCATTGGGCCGGTGCCACTTTGAATAGCGGAACCGTCATCGAAATTCCAGGCCGCAGAAGCAAGGCTCATGCCGCTTGGAAGCGCGATTTGGTATTTAACAGCGCTGCCGACCATGCCCAAGTCCGGGCCGGAGATCGCAGCTTGGTTGGCAACCACGATGGTTTTCATGGAAATATCCGTCGTGGAGGTCGTCGCGAGTTTCCCCGAAAAAGCGCTGCTCATAGAGGATTCTACTTGAGCGACGACGACGTATTCGCCGGCTTTTTTATAGGAAGCAGTCAAGGCTGCACCTGAATTCACAGCGGCGCTGCCAACGGTTTTCCAGTTCAGTTTCTGAGAGCTGGAACAGCCAAGGTCTTCGTTGAGTCTATAAACAACGGATTGACCTTTTGCTGCCACCTCAGAACCTTGGATAGCCAAGGAAGAGGTATCTATTGCGGCATCTGTTTGACAAGTGATGCCTAAACCTTCTGTCGAGACTGCTTCGTTCCCACTGCCGACTGACAACTTTTGACAACCTACGTGCAATATTGAAAGTGTCACCGCAATGAAAACCAGTTTTGGGGTGTTCATGGGTGCTCCTTGTGTTACGTCCTTCTAACGAACATGACATCATCATCTCAGAACTTTGGAAACACTTTCAAGAATCTTCATGTGAACGCGCCATCTTGGGTTGTTGACACTTGGGAAAGGACTGAAAGCTCGACAAAAAAATCCAAAATCAGCAAGTTTAAAATTTTTTGTCAAACCCGTCGACGCTAAGTCCTCCCGGATAAAAGGAAGCGGCCCATGTCAATCAGGTTCACTAAAGACTTCATTGAGGGGGTAGTACTGTCTTATTTTTGGGCAGTATCTCAGAGGAGCACACTTCCTGCTAAAATCCTGGCGTGGTCCTGCGAAGCCACGAAAAAGGCCTCACAGAAAGAAAATAGGCTCTTTATAGCTTTCCTGTTGACGCAGAGGTCCTCTCGTTTTAAGACTATCGGATGCGTATTTCGCTTAAGAAATCATTAGCAACCTCACATACTTCGGTCGCAATCATGGTGACCAAAACCCTTTCATAATGTCACAAGTTACAATTGTTTTGCCTGATAATTCTACGAAGGTGTTTGATCACGAACCGTCGGCGCTGGAGGTGGCTCAGTCCATTGGTCCACGACTGGCGAAAGAAACTCTGGGTGTGAAAATTAATGGATCCAGCGACATCGAGGATTTGCGAATTCCATTGAAGGATCAAAGCAAGATTGCTTTGATCACGACCAAATCCCCTGAAGCGATCGAAGTGATCCGTCACACCACCGCGCATGTCCTGGCCGAAGCTGTTCAGCAGATTTGGCCTGAGGTGAAGGTGACGATCGGTCCGGTGATCGAGAATGGTTTCTATTACGATTTCGACTCCCCATTCCACTTCACGGAAGATCATTTTACCCAGATCGAAAAGAAGATGGCGGAGATCGTGGCTAAAGATCTTCCCATCGTTCGTCAGAACTGGCCGATTGCAAAAGCGATTGAGACCTTCAAAGGCATGAAAGAGCGTTTTAAAGTTGAGCTCATTGAAGGTTTGGCTGAGAAGGGCGAAAAAGAAGTGGGCATCTACTTTAACGGTGACGGCTGGTTTGACCTCTGTCGTGGCCCGCATATTCAGTCGACCGGCCAGATTAAGGCGTTTAAGCTCATGTCCGTGGCGGGCGCCTACTGGCGCGGCGATGAAAAGAACCCGATGCTTCAGCGTATATACGCCACCGCCTTTGCGGATAAAAAAGAACTGGATCAATACCTTCACAACCTCGAAGAGGCGAAGAAGCGCGATCACCGTAAGCTCGGCAAAGAGCTGGGGCTCTTCCACTTCCATGAGTGGGCTCCGGGTTCCCCGTTCTTCACCGGCAAAGGGGCTGTGGTTTACAACCAATTGCAGAAGTACATGCGTGAACTTTACTTTGAGTTTGGTTACCAAGAAGTGATCACTCCGCAGATTTTTGATTCAAATCTGTTCATCACTTCTGGTCACATGGCGAACTACAAAGACAATATCTTCTTCACGCGCGTCGATGAACGTGACTTCGCATCGAAGCCCATGAACTGTCCGTCCCACTGTTTGTTGTTCAAGGCCGAGCCTCATTCTTACAAGCAATTGCCGTTGAGAATGGCGGACTTTGGCCGCTTGCACCGTTTTGAAAAATCAGGCGCGATGCATGGTTTGACCCGGGTTCGTACATTCTGTCAGGACGATGCCCATATCTTCTGCATGATCGATCAAATGCAAGCGGAGATTGCGAGCTTCATGCAGTTGCTGAACAGGGTCTATACCCAACTCGGGATGAATAACTACAAGATCTTCTTGTCGACTCGTCCGGAAAACCGCATGGGTTCTGCGGAAGTGTGGGACAAGGCTGAAGGCGCGTTGACGAAAGCTCTTGATAGCTTGAAGCTGCCGTTTACGATCAATCCGGGCGATGGCGCGTTTTACGGCCCGAAGCTTGATATTATGTTCGTCGATGCCCTGAACCGTCCTTGGCAGTTGGGGACCTTTCAAGTGGACTTTAATTTACCAGAAGCGTTTGGTCTTGAGTACGTGGGCGAAGACAATGCTCCCCACCGTCCGGTGATGTTGCACAGGGCGATCTTGGGTTCTCTTGAGCGCTTTATCGGCGTGTACCTTGAGCATACGGCAGGACACTTGCCACCGTGGCTTGCGCCAACCCAAGTGGTGATTTTGAACATTACTGACCGGGTGAATGGTTTCTGCGAAGACTTGCAAAAGATGTTTAAAGACAATCAGGTCCGAGTTGAGTTTGACAACCGCAACGAGCAGTTGAAGTTTAAGATCCGCGAAGCCCAATTGCAGAAAGTTCCATACATGGTGATCGTCGGCGATAAAGAAGCCGAGGCGAAAACAGTGTCGCTTCGACTGCGTGACGGCTCTGAGCACAAGGGTCTCACTGTGGATGAATTAATGAAATTGATTAATAAAGATATTAACGAAAGAAAATTGCAGTCCTCTTTAATGAAGGAAGCTGCACACTAACAAAACCCTGGAGGTTTCCCATTAGCAAGTTCGAAGGTAGAAACGATTTTAGAGGCGGAGGCCAATTCCGCGGCAAGAAAGACTCTAAAGACTCGTTGAGAGTAAACCGTGAAATCCGCGCTCCTCAGATTCGTGTTATCGATGACGAGGGAAACATGCTTGGCGTGATGACGGTTCCTGAGGCATTGAGACTGGCTGAAGAACGCAATCTGGACTTACTTGAGATCGCACCGACGGCGACTCCCCCGACTTGCAAAATCATGGATTACGGCAAGTGGAAGTACGAAAATAAGAAAAAAGCGGCGGCGGCTCGCAAAAAGCAAGTTATTGTCAGCATCAAAGAAATCCAAATGCGTCCGCGCACCGACCAACATGATTTCGAAACCAAGATGAACCACGCGCGCAGATTCCTATTGGATGGCGATAAAGTGAAAGTCAACCTGCGGTTCATGGGTCGTGAGATGGCCCATCAAGAACTCGGCATGGAACTCATGAAGAAATGTATTGAGTTTGTAAAAGATCTCGCGCTGGTTGAAGCCAATCCGAAAATGGAAGGCAAGCAGATGTTCCTGATGCTTGGCCCGGATCCTTTGAAAATTAAGGATTATTTGAAGGCGCATCCGAACAAGTCGAAGCAAGACACGAAAGAACTTGCGGAGCTTAAAGAGGAAGACGAAGATCAGGACGAAGAAGACTAGGGGCCGGAGGGTCACAGAGTGGAGGCCCCGAGGGCCGAAGCGGAAGTAAATAGTTGCCGGACTTTTAAAGTCAAAAAACCGGGGCCACAAGCTCCGGTTTTTTATTTTCGTGGGCCTGAAGACGTGCGGACCGGTAAAAGCCCGCGAATGAAAGGAAAAGACAATGACAACAAATATTGCATGGATCGTTCTTGTTATTGCCGGGGTGTTGGAATTTATCTGGGCTGCGGGTCTCAAGCAGTCTGCAGGTTTTACCAAGCTGGGGCCGTCAGTTTTCACGCTGGCGGTGATGGGGGTGAGCTTCTACCTGCTATCTCTTTCGATGCGCGTTTTGCCGATTGGCGTGTCTTACACCGTGTGGACGGGGATTGGGGCTGTGGGCTCCGTGATGGTGGGTTATTTCTTTTTTAATGAAAGCTTAGGCCTCGTGAAAGCGGTCTGTTTGCTATTGATCATTGGGGGCATTCTGGGTCTTAAGTTCTCAGAGAGTTAAGGCGGCGAACATTTGTTTACGGGACCGAGGGCTAGAAACCTTGGCACCAAAGAGCCGCCACTTGGTTTCGCGATCATCCGCTTCTAAATTATTGAATTGGAGGGGCGGGCGATGGTGTTAGGGATGACAGCCGAGCGCTGGATGGCGTGCGGTTTTTTGATTCTGGGTTTTAGTTTGTTTTATTTCGGATTTTTCCGCCCGGCTTGGTTTTCGCGGAAGGCTCAAAACCAAAAGCCTTCTTTCAAAGACGAATCCTACTTCTGGCAGGTCTTCCCCTACGGGTTGTTCTTCACGATCGCGGGATTGACTTTCATCACCCAACCGAGCGCCAGCAGCTTGATGGTTGCTTTCTTTTGCTCTGCGTGGGTTAAGATTCTCTACAAATTCGTCTAAATTAAGGCCCCGGCGCAGACCGGGCCGGACCCCGTGGTTCTCCGGCGGCTCCATTGGTTTTTGCGGCATTTACGCATCGTATATAAAAACTTCAAGTCTTGATAAGTCCTTAAAAGAGCTTGATTTTCAACACGCCACAGCCTAAAACAATCACCTCATTGTCACTGATAAAGGCACCAACAAGAGCTTAGACATCCGTTTAAGACGCCCGTATCGGAGGAAAGATAACTATGAAAATGCGTACGCATTCAGGCGCTAAAAAGCGTATGAAAGTGGTTGCCGGCGGCACCAAGATCAAAAAGAAAAGCACACGTCTTCGCCACTTGAACTCCCATATGAGTTCAAAAACAAAAAGACAATTGGGTAAAACTTCTTACGTAGAAAAAGCAAACTTGCTCCAAGCAAAGCGTTGCTTGGTATTCTAACGTTAACCTCTCACAAGATAGATAATCGGAGTAAAATATGGCTCGTGTAAAAAGCGGTAAAACAAATCGTGCTCGTCATAAAAAAGTTTTAAAAAGAACAAAAGGTTACTACTCAGCGGGTTCTCGTTGCTACATCCACGCGGTAGAGAAAAACGACCATGCATTGCAATATGCTTATCGTGACCGTAAAGTTAAAAAGCGCAATTTCCGCGCTTTGTGGAACCAACGTATCAATGCGGCGGCTCGTTTGAACGGCACTACTTACTCCCGCTTGATTGGCGGCTTGATCAAAGCTGGCATCCAAGTGGACCGTAAAGTGATGGCTGATTTGGCAATCACAGACGCAGCAGCATTCGCCGCTCTTTGCAAACACGCTTTGGCGTAGTTTGCAGCAAGCTTCAAGAGTGAGCTTGTAATGTCAGAGTCTTCATCGCAATTCGAAAAGAGAAAACAAGATCATATTCGAATCGCCCTGGACCCTCGCTCCCAAGCTGAGGGTCGGTCCGGACTGGACAGCGTACAACTCGTTCACGAAGCGCTCCCTAATCTCAATTTTAAAGAGGTCGATTCGTCGACCTCTTTTTTTTCTAAAAAGATCTCAGCTCCATTCTTTGTGAGTTCGATGACCGCAGGCCACGACAAGGGCCTCGAGATCAATTCGCGTCTGGCGAGACTTAGTGCTGAAAAACAAATCCTAATGGGCGTCGGCTCCCAACGCCGCGAACTTGCAGACCCTGAAGCCCGCCAAGAGTGGAAAGAGGTTCGCAAGCAAGCTCCGAAGGCCTTACTTCTCGGAAACTTAGGCATTGCTCAAGTGATCCGCACTCCGGTGGATCAGATTCGGGCCCTCGTTGAGTCGCTGGAGGCTGAGGCCTTATTCATTCATTTGAATCCCCTCCAAGAATGTTTGCAGCCGGAGGGCACGACGGAGTTCCGCGGGGGCGAGGCTGCGATCCAGGCCTTGGTGCAAACGCTCTCAATTCCGGTGATCGTGAAGGAGGTCGGTTGTGGCTTCTCGAGAGACACGCTGAAGCGTATTTACAACCTCGGCGTTTATGCCGTGGATGTGAGCGGTTTGGGGGGCACTCATTGGGGCCGTGTGGAGGGCTATCGCTCTGAAAAAACAGAGCTTTTATTCCAAGTCGCTCAGACATTTGAAAACTGGGGTCTTTCCACAGTGGAAAGTTTGCTCAGCGCCAAAGAAATCGATGAAAAAATCCCAGTTTGGGCATCTGGAGGGGTGCGCGATGGCCTGCAAGCTGCTAAGCTTCTGGCTCTGGGGGCAGATATGGTCGGGATGGCCCAGCCATGGTTGAAAGCGGCTTTGGAAAGTCCGGAGTCCGTGGACGCCTTGTACGAAAAATTACTGCTTGAGCTTAGGATTGCGATGTTTTGTACGGGCGTCGCAACGATCGGCGAACTCAAGACGAAGAGGGTTTGGAAATGGCACGCACTTTAAGTGATATTTTTAAAGGCTTCTCAAAACTCACCCGCCGTGAACGGTTGGCGGCTCTTGAAGAAACTGGGACTCTTGAATCCCGTGATATCGAATTCCTCGACAAGGGTGGTTTGAAGGATCACACCTTGGGCGAAAAGTTTATTGAAAATGTGATCGGCTACTTCCAAATTCCGTTGGGAGTGGCAACGAACTTCCGTGTCGACGGCAAAGACTACGCGATCCCCATGGCGGTTGAAGAGACTTCGATTGTCGCAGCCGCCAGCAAAACGGCGAAATGGATCCGCGAGATTGGTGAAATCACAACAGAAGTTGTGGGCGGAGATATCATCGGTCAAATCCAGTGCGCGCAGGTGAAAGATTATGCCGCTTTCGAGAAAGCGCTTCTGTCCCAGAGAAATTACCTCATTGAAATTTCAAACCGCGAAGTGGCCTTCGGCCTGGTTCGCCGGGGTGGGGGCGTGACGGACCTGACCGTCCGCCGCGTTCCTCGCGGCGATGGCCAAGACATGGCGGTCGTGCATGTGATGATGAATCCCTGCGATGCCATGGGTGCCAACATCATCAATCAAGTTTGCGAATTCCTGAAAGAGCCCATCGAGCAATTCACCGGTGAAAAAGTAACGATGTGTATTCTTTCAAACCTCGTTGACACGAAAGTGACTCGCGCGGTGGTCGTGCTCAATGATATCGAGGCCGACCTGGCGCAGAAAATCGAGGAGGCCTCTTTATTTGCGCAGCAGGATCCTTACCGTGCAGCAACCAACAATAAAGGTGTGTTGAACGGGATTGATCCGATTTTGATCGCCACCGGCAATGACTGGCGCGCGGTGGAAGCGGGTATTCATGCTTATGCCGCTCGCGACGGTCAGTATCGCTCCATCACGAAGTGGAAGCGCGATGGGATGAGGCTTGTGGGCATATTCCAAGCTCCGCTTGTGGTCGGGACCGTAGGGGGCGTCACAACGCTGCATCCGACCGCAGCACTCTGCATGAAGATGCTGGGAGTGGAGTCCGCCAATGAACTTTCTCGTGTGATGGCGGCGGTGGGGCTTGTTCAGAACTTAGGTGCTTTGAAGGCTCTCACGACGGTGGGAATCATTGAAGGACACATGAAGTTACACATTAAGAACCTCACTTTGGGGGCCGGTGCTGAAGAGCGTGAGATTCCTATTGTGGTTAAAAAATTAGAAGAGATCCTTGCTATCCGTAAGAGAATTTCTTTGAGCAACGCGATCGAGGTCCTGCGCGAGCTCCGTGCTTCTGATAAGCAGATTTCTCAGTAGGAGCCTGCTTTGTCTTTGTCATCTTTGGTTTTCACGGTTCCGGGAAAAAGTTTTTTGGCAGGTGAGTACCTCGCAATGAAGGGGGGAGCAAGCCTGCTTTTCACGTCAAAGCCACGCTTTGAGCTGCACACAAAACCTGGAACAGGTCAGTTGGAAGGGATTCATCTGGAATCACCCGCGGGAAAACTGATCACGGACCATCAGGCTTTTTTCTCCAAATTCGACCTTAAGTTCGTGGATCCCTTTGCGGGCGGTGGCGGCTGGGGGGCTTCGACAGCGCAATTTCTTTCGGCCTTTGTGTTCAATGAATGGCGTGAGTCCTGTGAACTTGAGACGTTAAAATCTCTCAGCATCTCGCGCTTGCTGGAGGCCTACTGGAAGTACGCATGGAGCGGTGAAGGGTCGCGTCCCAGCGGTGCGGATCTGGTGGCTCAATATAAGGGCGCGCTCACCTTCTTTGAGCGCAGCACGGGGCGTGTCGGCGTCTATGGCTGGACTTTTCCGGATATCGATTTCGCTTTGATTCCAACCGGCAAGAAGCTACCGACCCATGAGCATTTAAAAACTCTCGCGGACTTTGATGCTTCGGGCATTGAGGCGGCGATGGTGAAGATTCGTAGCTCACTCACGAGCGGGAATGCGGCGGAGTTCGTCGCGGGGATTCAGGATAATGCCAAGGCCCTTGCGGCGCTGGGCTTTGTGGCGCCTTACACACAGGAGTTCTGCCAAGAGCTCTTGCGAAAACCGGGTGTCCTGGCGGTTAAAGGCTGCGGTGCTTTGGGGGCGGATGTGGTTCTTGCGGTCTTTGATAGGAAACACGCCGAGCAGTTTAAGAACTATGCGACGTCAAAAGACCTCAGCCACGGTCTTGAGATTTTGCTGAAGGATTCATTATGCAACCTGTGATCGCTTCGGCTCCTTCCAACATTGCGTTGATCAAGTATATGGGAAAGACCCAGACATCGGGGAACATTCCGACGAACGCCTCTTTGTCTTACACCCTGGATCACCTGCGCACGTCAGTGCGACTCAGCCCGCAAATCGGCAGCCAAGATACGTGGTCAGCCCTTGAGGGGGATGAGTTTGAGCCGATGCGTTTGTCTGATAAAGGCCAAGCTCGCTTTCTTGCTCACTTGAAGTTTTTGAAAAAGCAGTGGGGTGTCGAGCAGAGCTTCTTGGTTGAATCGGCAAATAATTTTCCGTCAGACTGCGGTCTTGCGAGTTCCGCTTCGAGTTTCGCGGCGCTGACTTTGGCGGCGGCAAAAATGTTTCAGCAAATCAATCCGCAGGGCTTTGGTGAAGACCTGCGCACGCTCTCGGGCTTTAGCCGGCAAGGTTCGGGCTCTTCTTGCAGATCTTTATACACGCCATGGGCTTTGTGGGCGGCTGAGTATGCCGAGCCCATCGAGTTTCCTTACAAGAAGCTCCTACATCAGGTGGTTATCGTTGAAGCTGGTAAAAAAGAAATTTCATCGAGCGAAGCTCATCGTTTAGTGGTGGGGAGTTCTCTTTTTCCGGGGCGTATTGAGCGTGTGGAAAAGCGCATGAAAGAACTGAATTTTGCTCTGCGCGCTCAGAACTGGAAAACAAGTTTTGATGTTGTTTGGGCTGAGTTCTGGGATATGCACGCATTGTTTGCAACCTGCGCTCCGCCCTTTATGTATATGACCGCGGGTTCGCAAAAAGTCCTCGAGGGCATTCTCGAGTTCTGGAAAGCGCAAGGGGATGGTCCGCTGGTTACGATGGATGCCGGCGCGAACGTGCATTTTTTGTGGCGCGAGGACCAAAAAGAAATGGCGCTCGCGCAAGAAAATCATTGGCAGCAACACTTTAGAGTGATCTCTTCACACCTATGAAAACATTTTCGACCCAGGTGCCTGGTAAGTGGATTCTAGCTGGTGAGCACGCGGTTTTGCGCGGGGTTCCGGCCTTGGTGTTCCCATTGCGTTCGCGCGTTTTGGATTTGAGCTATGTCTGTTCAAGCGATGCGAAGACTTTGAATTTGTATTTGCACGGGGAGCATGGTGAAGAGCTGCAGCTTCTTGTGTGGGGTGTGCTTGAACGCGCCTGCGAAATTAAAAAGTTCCCGCGATCTTCGCTGGTGGGTGGGTTGACACTGAAAAGCTCGATCCCCGTGGGGGCCGGCATGGGGGCCTCGGCGGCCCTTTGTGTGGCCCTCACGAAATGGTTTCATTTTTTGAACATCGTTAAAGAAGAAGAAATGTTTGAGTTTGCGCGCACACTGGAAAATCTTTTCCACGGTGAAAGTAGCGGCGTGGATATCGCGGTTTCTTTAAGCGGCCAAGGCTTGCACTACCAACGCGGTGGTGAGCGCAGGGTGTTGGACCTGCAATGGATTCCGCATTGGTATATCTCATACTCTGGAAAACGGGGTGTGACGCTGGAGTGTGTGAATAAGGTGAAAGAGCTTATCGCGGGCCATCCAGAGTTGGGATCGGCGATGGATGGGCAGATGCGCACGGCGGTTGCCATGTGTGAAAAAGCTCTGACCGATCCCAATGAGACGAGGTCCCTAGAGCTTTTGAAAGCTGGCATTGAAAGTGCCGGCGAAGTGTTTGAGCGCTGGGGCTTGACTGAGGGGGCTCCGCAGACTCACATGGAAATGCTAAGAAAAGCAGGTGCCGTGGCCGTCAAACCAACGGGTTCTGGCGGCGGTGGTTATGTGTTGAGTCTCTGGACAACGCCTCCGCCTGAAGAGCTTCTGCCAAAGCTGATTCCTTGTTAACATCTGTTACCGTCAGAGCGGTTGAGAACCCAATGGCCGACCCGGGGGCTTTTTACTGGCCGGCCTCATAGGCCGTGCTGTTTAAGGAAGGGCTCGTAGGTCTTTTTTAGCACGCTTTCCGCTTTTTCAAGCGACACTTCGTCAGGTGAATGAACGCCGTTCATGAGTTCTGCAAGAACTTGGTCCTGCAGGCGTCCGGCTTGTTGAACCAAGTGATAGGGAATGAGCGTGTAGGTCACCATGCCGTAGCGGGATTTAAACAGCGCCGGGAAGTTTTTCTCCAGAAGACCTTCGATCTTTTTACGCAATTGGAATTGCGGATCAGCAACTTTTTCACTCATTTCATACCAGTTTTCAATCGCCATCTCGGCGATGGCATTGGCGTTGGGGCGTTGGATTTGCTCATACTCCGCCAGCGCTTGGGGCCAACGGCCGCTTGTACGATCTAAGATGGCGAGTAAGTTCGTACAGTCTTCAAAGCCGGAGTTCATGCCTTGGCCAAAGAAAGGCACGATCGCGTGGGCGGCATCGCCCATCAGTGCCACGGAACCGCCATGGACCCACGAAGTGCAACGGACCGTGCCGAGGGCGCCTTGCGGGTTTTTTTCAAAGTCCTCGATGTAGTGAGGCATCCATGCAATGGCATCAGGGAATTCGTTTTTGAACAAATTCTCGACGTCTTTGGGGCTTTTAGTATTTTCAAAACTCACGGGACGCCGGCTTTTAGGCAGGTACAGAGTCATCGTGAAGCTGCCATCCACATTCGCGAGCGCCATCATCATGTGGGAGCCGCGTGGCCAAATATGCAAAGCTTTTTTATCGAGCGCATTCGGGGCCGGCAAGAAGAGCTCTTTGTAATCCGCGGGCAACCACTCTGTCGTTTCGTTCGTGAGATTTTGCCGCGCCATCTGTTTTCTAACCGCGCTGCCGGCACCATCAGTTCCGAAGAGGACCTCGTAGGAATGTTTTTCGGAATTGCCCACGCCGCCGGTGAAGGTCATCGTCTTATTTTTAAAGTCGATATCCTCTAATGAATGCTGGAAGTGAATTTTAGCCCCTCCACGCTCCGCTTCGTCGATTAGAAACTGATTTAAAGCGCTCCGGGAAATGGAAAGATTGCGTTCGCTTTCTTTGCCATAGGGTTGATAGACAAGGTCTCCGGCTTTTGGATGAATCATGCGGCCGTGAACGGGCACCGCGAGTTCCAAGGCCTTTTGCAGAAGGCCCGCTTTGTCGAGGGCGTTCACGCCTCTTGAGGTGATCACTAGGTTGATAGAACGGCCGGCTTCCGCGTGGCTTAAGCGCGGGTCGGTGCGTTTTTCAAAAATCGTGACATCGAGGCCCCTTTTTCGCAAGAGCACAGCCCATAAAGAGCCGACCAACCCCGCGCCGACAATTGTGATTCTATTTGCCATGCATGACCTCTTTAAAAGTCTGGACGAGGCGGTAGATATCCTCATGGTTGTTGTAAAGAGGCGCCGGGGTAGCGCGAATGATATCCGGCTCGCGGAAATCGACGAAGGCACCCCGCTCACGCAATTTTCCGGCCCAAGAACGCGGCGATTCTTTGAAGCGTAAGCACAGCATTGATCCACGTTGTGGCAATGGGGGGGTTACGATTTGAACCTGGCCTTCAAGTTCAGTGCGGATTTGATTCTCGAAATAGCTGGTGAGCTTGTCACCCTTTTCGCGCAGTCCTTTGATGGTTGCTTTGTCAAAAAGCTCCATGGAGGCGCGAAGGCTCGCTAATTGGAAAATCGGTGGATTGCTGAGCTGCCAGGCCTCAATGGTTGGAATCGCGTCGAAGTCCGGGCCCATTTTAAAACGTGTGCTCTTGTTTTGCCCCCACCAGCCTTCAAAGCGTGGCAGAGCATTTGAACCAAGATGCTTTTTATGAACGAAGGCGCCGGCGATGCCGCCAGGTCCTGCGTTGAGATATTTGTAAGAACACCAAACCGCAAAGTCGACATTCCAATCATGCAATTGCAAGTGCAAGTTGCCCGCGCCGTGGGCAAGATTGAATCCCGCCACCGCGCCGACACGGTGAGCTTTCTCGGTGATTTTGCTAAACGGAAAGCATTGCCCTGAAAGATAGTTACAGTTGCCGAGCATCACGAGACAAAGTGATTCGCCGAGGTCTTGGATTTTCTGAAGAAGGTCCTCTTCGCGAAGATGAGCCTCGCCGATGCGTGGTTTAATCTCTACCACCGCTTCACGGGGATCAAAACCGTGGAAACGCGCCTGGGAATCGACCGCGTACTTGTCTGAGGGGAAAGTATTTGCCTCAATCAGGATTTTGAAACGGGATTGGGTCGGCCGATAGAAGCTCACCATCAAAAGATGCAAGTTGACCGTGAGCGTGTTCATCGCAACGACTTCTTCGTTTTCAGCGCCGACAAGGCGGGCGAAGCTTGCTGTGATGTTTTCGTGGTAGGGGAGCCAAGGATGATCGCCTTCGAAGTGCCCTTCAACGCCATACTTGCCCCAGGCTTTCAACTCTTGGTTGACGTAGGCGTCCGCCTTCTTCGGCATCAGACCCAGTGAGTGGCCAGCAAAATACATGGGGGGCTGGCCGTTGTGCGTTTCTGGGAAAACAAACTCATCGCGGAAGTTCTTCAGAGGATCGTTTTGGTCGAGCGCGCGGGCATCAGCTAATGACATTTTTAAGTTTCCTTCACAGTTACAGAAACGGGTGGCAATGGGTCCACGTTGAGTGAAATCTTCATTCCGGGTTTCAACATCTCCGCGGCGGTGGCGGCGCCGGCAAGAACGATACTGCCGGCCTTGAGCGTTTGACCGCGCTCCGCAAGTAACCCGCAGAGCTGAATCACGGAGGCGACCGGATCACCTGAGATATCTTTGGAGATACCGGTTTGCACCGGTTTCCCGTCGACAAGCATCTCCATTTTCAAATGAATGAGATCGATGTTTTTAAAATCCTTCACCCAAGGCCCGACCACGAAATCGGAAGAAGAAGAGTTGTCGGCAATCACGTCTTCCATCGAGAAGTATTTAAACTCCGTGTAGCGGGAATCCAGGATTTCAAGTGCGCTTGCAACTCCACCGCAGGCTGCGAGCACCTGTTCGCGGGCGACGTTTCCAGCGAGGTCTCTATTGATCAAAAAAGCGATTTCGGGCTCTATCTTTGGATGAATGGAGCCTTCGAGCGGAAACACGCCGCCGTCAGCGATTTGCATCTTGTTCGTGAGAAATCCATAGAGCGGCGAATCCAGGTTCATCTGGCGGCGTTTTGCCTCGGAAGTCAGTCCCATTTTCCAGCCCACGTGATTTTCTCCACTCTGCAGGCAGGCCTTCATTTGCAGCTCTTGAATGGTGTAAGCTTCTGCACGGGAAAAGGAGGTGATTTCTTTGCTGATCTGCGGAATGGGTGTGTGATTGAGTCTGGCGACCTGCAGCACGTCGGCCCAATAAATAGTATTTATGTGGTTATCTTTCGTCATTTTTTCTTTCACCATAAGGGGCCGCCTTGTAGAATAAGTGGCTCAAGGTTATCTCGATGTGAAGAGAGAGGCAAGATTGGAAATTATTGATATCACTCCGGCGATCAATCCTCGGTTGGCGGTATTCCCGGGGGATACGCCTTTCAGTGAAGAGTTTGTCATGAGCACCGATCAGGGGCAGCATTTGACACTCTCAAAGATCACAACGACGGTGCATTTGGGAGCACATACGGATGCCCCCAATCATTACGCACCCCGTTCGCTGGGGATTGCAACCCGTGCGTTGGATTTTTATCTCGGGAAAGCGCAGGTCCTTGAAGTATTTGCCGCTCCAGGGGCGCGATTGCAGATCGCTGATCTTAAAGGCAAAGCGATTCAGGCACCGCGTGTTTTGTTTAAAACCAAATCATTCCCGAACCCTTACCTCTGGAATGGTGATTTTAATTCCCTCTCGGCGGGTTTGGTGAACTACTTGCACGAACAGGGTGTGCGGTTGGTTGGTATTGACACGCCTTCGATTGACCCTGAGACAGATAAGACGTTGGAAAGCCATCTGGCGGTGCATAGCCATGATATGGCGATTTTAGAAGGCATTGTGCTCGAAAAGGTTCCTGAAGGAATCTATGAGCTGATTGCATTGCCACTCAAGATTGAGGGCGCGGATGCTTCACCGGTGCGGGCGATCTTAAGAACTTATGCGGAGACGCGTTCATGAAAAAGATTTTAAATTACATCAATGGCGAGTTGAAAGAACCCAAAAACGGGAAATTCATGGAGAACATGAACCCGGCAACGGGCAAGGCCTACTCTTTGGTGCCGGATTCGAATGAAGCCGACGTGCTAGAGGCGATTGCTGCGGCAAAGACCGCGTTTCCGGCTTGGTCGCAAACCACGGTGGAAGACCGCGTTCGTTTCATGCGCCAGATCGCCGCCAAAATTCAAGAGCGCGGCGCAGAGCTTGTTTTGGCGGAATCGACCGATAGCGGAAAACCTGTGGGAGTTTCCAGCACAGTGGATATCCCTCGTAGCCAGGCCAATTTCGAATTCTTTGCGGATGCGATGACTCAGTTTCACGGTGAAACTTTCCAGACGGATACGCGGGCTTTGAATTACGTGACGTACTCTCCGCTCGGCGTGGTCGCGTGCATTTCACCTTGGAATTTGCCGCTGTATTTATTTACTTGGAAAATCGCCCCTGCTTTAGCGGCGGGGAACACAGTGGTCGCAAAACCTTCGGAGCTCACGCCGATGACGGCCTATTTGCTAAGTGAAATCGCCATGGAGGTCGGTTTGCCCAAAGGAGTTCTTAATATTATTCATGGCCGGGGTCCTGATGTGGGCGCGCCGATGGTGAATCATCCGGCCATTAAGGCGGTGTCTTTCACCGGCAGTACGGCGACGGGCAGAAATATCGCTCAGAGCGTCGCTGGAAGCTTTAAGAAGATCTCATTGGAGATGGGTGGCAAAAACGGGAACGTCATTTTTGCCGATTGCGATTTTGATAAGGCGGTGGCATCCACCGTGCGCTCCAGTTTTTCGAACCAAGGGCAGATCTGTCTTTGCGGGTCCCGTATCTTTGTCGAGAAATCAATTTATGAAAAATTCAAAACCGCTCTTGTTGAAAAGACGAAGCAGCTAAAGCAAGGTGACCCGCTCAAAGCGGAGACCCAGCAAGGAGCGGTGGTTTCTAAAGATCATCAAGCCAAAGTTCTCTCTTACATCGAACAGGCTCAGCATGAAAACGCCAAGATTCTCTGCGGTGGGAAAAAAGCTGAGATGGGCGGTGAGCTTGCGGCGGGCTACTTTATCCAGCCGACGCTGATCGAAGGCTTGTCATACCAATCGAAGGTGAACCAGGAAGAAATCTTTGGTCCCGTGGCAACTTTGACGCCATTTGAAACTGAAGAAGAAGTTTTAAAGATGGTGAACTCAACGAAGTACGGTCTTGCCGCCAGTGTGTGGACTCAAGATTTGAAGCGCGGTCACAGAATCGCGCAGGGAATTGAAAGTGGCATTGTTTGGGTGAATACCTGGATGCTCCGTGATTTGCGCACCCCCTTTGGTGGTGTGAAGGAATCCGGCGTGGGCCGCGAGGGCGGAAAGCACGCTCTTGAGTTCATGAGTGAAGTTAAAAATATCTGTATTGGGATGGAGTAAACGATGTCTGAAGCAAAAAACTCAATGAAAGCTCCTGAGCCTGTCGGGCACTATCCCCATGCCCGCGTTGTCGGGAATTTGTTGTTCTTGTCGGGGGTCGGTCCGCGGGAGCGAGGCACGAAAGTGATTCCCGGGGTGGAGCTCGATGCGGGGGGCGGCATTGTGTCGTACGATATTGAAAAGCAATGCCATAGTGTGTTTAAAAACGTGCGCGCGATCCTTGAAGATTCAGGCTCCTCTTGGACGAATCTTGTGGATGTGACGGTTTATCTGACAAATATGAAAGCCGATTTTCCGACCTACAATCGCCTGTGGGCAGAGTACTTTAAAGAAAACCCTCCCTGCCGCACGACTTTGGAAATCAATGCCCTGCCGACTCCGATTGCCATTGAACTTAAGTGTGTCGCGGTGATGGACCCGAAGAAAGGTTTTTAGCCATGCAAAAACCTTTTAACTTTAAAAAATGGATTGATGAAAATCGCCATTTCCTTAAGCCACCAGTCGGCAACAAGGTGGTCTGGAAAGACCGTGAGTTTATGGTGATGGTCGTCGGGGGCCCGAACGAGCGCACCGATTTTCATGTGAACCAAGGTGAAGAGTTTTTCTATCAGCTTGAGGGCAATATGGTTTTGAAAGTGGTCAACGACCAGGGAAAGATCGAGGATCTGCCCATCCATGCTGGGGATGTTTTCTTGCTGCCACCAAATACGCCGCATTCGCCGCAGCGTGAAGCCGGTTCGATTGGACTTGTGATTGAGCGCCGGCGGCGCGACGGTGAAATGGATGGCCTTCAGTGGTACTGCGAAGAGTGCGGTCACAAACTTTACGAAGAATATTTCAAGCTCACGAACGTTGAAACCAATTTCCCACCGGTGTTTGAACGCTATTACAATAGCGAGCATACAAAGTGTGCTGAATGCGGTCACGTGAACGGCCGAAAGTGGGCCCATGCTTAAGATTGATATTCACACCCACATTCTGCCTCCGGAGCTCCCAGACTTTAAAAAAATCTTTGGCTACGGTGGCTTCATTCAGTTGAAGCAATGTCCAGGCTGCACCGATGTCGACATGGTCGATGATTCCGGCAAGTTCTTCCGCCGCATTCAGCAGAACTGCATTCAGCCGGAAGCACGCTTAAAGGAATACGATCATCATCACGTGCAAGTGCAGGTGCTGTCGACGATTCCGGTGATGTTTAGTTACGGGATCAAGGCTGAAGATGGCCTGGTGGTTTCAAAGCTCCTCAATGATCACATTTCAGATGTCGTGAAGAGTCGCCCTCAGCGCTTTGTCGGTCTTGCGACCGTGCCGTTGCAGGATCCCAAGCTGGCAGCGAAAGAAGCGGAACGTTGTGTTCAAAAACTTGGTTTTAAAGGTTTTCAGATCGGGTCCCATGTGAATGATTGGAATCTTTCAGACCCGGAGCTGTATCCATTCTATGAAGCCTGCGAAGCCCTCGATGCCCCGCTGTTTGTGCATCCTTGGGATATGCGTGGGCAGGATAAGATGCAAAAGTACTGGCTTCCGTGGCTGGTGGGAATGCCGATGGAGACGTCGCTGGCGATCAGTTCGATGATCTTCGGCGGGATTTTTCATAGGTTTCCAAAACTCCGCGTGGCGTTTGCTCACGGCGGGGGCTCATTCCCGTATACTGTCGGCCGTATTCAGCATGGTTTTGATTCACGCCCGGATTTATGTGCCGTCGATAATAAAACCCCGCCGAAGGATTACCTCGGCCACTTTTATTTCGACAGCCTCGTGCATGACCCCAAAGCCTTGAAATACCTTGTTGAGCTGGTGGGGGCTGACAAGGTTTGCTTGGGAACGGACTATCCGTTTCCGCTTGGCGAATTGGTTCCGGGGAAGGTGATTGAAGAAGCTTTCCCAAGTGACAAAGAAACTCAAGAATGGCTCTACTCGAAGTCGGCCCTGAACTGGCTTGGGATGAAAAAAGAAGACTTTGGGAAGTAAAACCGCAGAACAAAGGACACACCATGGATTTACAATTAAAGGGAAAAAAAGCCCTTGTGATGGGAGCCTCCACCGGCATCGGCCGCGCGATCGCGGAAGTGCTGGTTCAAGAAGGTGCAGAAGTGACGATTTGTTCCCGCAGTCTTGATAAGCTGCAGGCAACGGCCAAAGAAATCGGTGCTCCGCACGTTTTGACTTGCGACCTGGCGAAAGAAGGCGAAGCAAAAGCGGTGGTTGAAAAGGCCCTTCAGAAAATGGGCGGTGTGGATATCCTGGTGACCAATACTGGTGGTCCGAACAAGGGCAACTTCGCTGAAATTTCAGACGGACAGTGGTATGACGATTTTCAAGGTCTGTGGATGAGTGTGGTGGAGTCTCTGAAAGTAGCTCTGCCGAAAATGAAAGCCAACAGCTATGGCCGTGTTTTACTGGTGACATCCCTTGCCGCCAAAGAACCACTCAGTGGCTTGACGACGTCAAACGGTTTGCGCGCAGGGCTTGCAGGCTTAAGCAAATCCATTGCGAATGAATATGCACCGTTTGGCATTACTGTGAATCTACTGTTGCCGGGGTACACGGCAACAGATCGCTTGAAGGAATTAAAGCTCACTGACGAGCGCATCAAGCAAATGGTTCCGGCAGGCCGCTTGGGGGAACCCCGCGAGTTGGCGGATCTGGCAGCGTTTCTCGCATCGCCCCGAGCCGGTTACATCACGGGCCAAAGTATTCTGATCGATGGTGGCGTGACTCGCGGGTTCTAGTTACGATCTTAGGTATGATCGTTGGTCGTGGCGTACCACGTTTTTCACTTAATGAGTACTAATTGCGAGTGTAGTTGCGAAAACTATAAAGGGCAATGCTGGCGGCCACAGTTGCGTTCAAAGATTCGACGGAGCCCGTGTTGATTTTTAATTTCATCAGGCCTTTCATGTCTTTGACGCCGGAGCCCTCTTCGCCCACTAATAACCGCAAGTTTTTAGGCCATTTGAAATCTTCTATATCGCTGCCAACCATGTCCAGCGCGTAAATTTCGGTGTAGTTTTCACTTTGTAAGCTTCCACCGCGGGCAAGCGGCATTTGTAAAACAGCGCCCGCAGAAGATTTCACGACTTTCGGAGAGTAAGGAAAGGCGGCTTCCTCCGTCAGAACTACGCGGCTAGCATGAAACGCCAGAGCCGAGCGGATCACGGCGCCCAGGTTGCCAGGGTCGCCGAGGGGGCAAACCAGTTCCAAACCTTGGGGTGGGGTTGTGGGATCGTACCCGGGTATCTCGGGCAGGGTGAGTAGCAATAAATTAAAGTGCGTGCCGACGAAATCGAGTTCCTTGAACAAACCATTTGCTAATTTGAAGGTGGACCGATCCGGAGCGAGGTTCAGCGGGCGCAGATCCTCATTGAAAATTTCCGCTTTCACTGGAAATTTTTTTTGCAGCTCTTTATTTTCTGAAAATTCACGAATGAGTTTTTCACCCATCAAGAAAAACGCGCCGGCTTTGCGAATGCCTTTTGCCGCGTCGAGGTTTTTCCAGTTCTTGAATAACTCATTGGAGGCGGAGGTGATTTCGGTCATAGGTATTTACTCCAGCGGCGTTTTTCCTCGCCGGACAGCTCATCCATCAAAAGGTCCTCGCCTTCATCTTCCTCAGGCAGTGGGGCGTGCTGGATCTTTTCAAAAATCACCAGGCGGCGCTGATGAGGCGTGTGTGGCAAATCGTAAGCGATATCTTTATGCAGTTGATAGTACTTGCCGTACTCTTTCAGCGCCATCGGGATTTCAGGATCAACCCCCGGGCCCTTCATGAAATACACGCGGCCACCGAGTTGCAATGAGCTCAGCACGTTGCCAAGAGTGTTGCGAATATCTTCGACCGCGCGAGTGATGGCGCCATTCACCGGATAGACGAAGTGTTTGTTGATGTTGCGACCGACGATGTCGAGCTCTTGCAGGCTCATTTCTTGGCGGAGGTGTTTTAAGAACTCCACGCGGCGTTGAACACCTTCACCCAAAAGAATTTTTTTATCAGGATAACGGATCTTCAGCGGGACCCCCGGAAAGCCCGGTCCCGTGCCGATGTCGAGCAATGGGAATTTTAAATCCGTGAGCTCAGTGATGATCAGGCAATCGATGTAGTGTTTGATTGCAATGTCGCGCAGCTTGAGCAAGCGGGTGAAGTTTTCTTTTTCTTGGTTCTCCATGAGCAGGCGGTAGAAGTGGGCGAGCCTCATGCGCTCTTCGTGGCTGACTTGGAAACTGTGATTGCGGAAAATATCAGCAAGGCGGTCATTGGCCTCGTTGAGCGAGTAAATACTCTCTGGCTTTTTGTGCTTCCCCATTAGCATTCTTGGCGCCTCGGCAAGGATTTTAGAATCCGCATTTTTATTGCGAGCTTCCTGTCTGGCCTTATAGGGGCTATAGTTGGATTTATTTTTGTGCGCCATGGCTTGGGAAGTTCGCCTTTTTGCCCGATAAGGTCAACTAAATTACGCATCACATTATCGACCTAAATCGTTGAAAATACTATAGGGTTCAGAGATAACTGAGTTCTATGTCACAAGCTAAACTCGATGCAATCAAAGATCAGGCGCTGGCTCAATTTAAAGCCGCTGCCAACAGCAAAGCACTCTACGATTTGAAGGTGACCTTTCTCGGTAAGAACGGAAGCCTCACGGAAATTATGAAGGAGATGGTCCATCTTCCGAAGGAAGAAAAGCCCCTTTTTGGTAAAAAGGTAAATGAGGTCAAGAGTCTGCTTGAGCAAGTTTATGTGGAAGCCGAAGAGGGTCTCAAGAAAACCGAGATCGAAGGCAAGATGGCGAGCGAAGAGCTTGATATGACCTTGCCGCCATACACGCGGCCCGTCGGCCATCAGCACCCGGTTTACAAGGTGACGGAAGAGATCTTTCACATCATGGCCCGTATCGGTTACAGCATTCGCACCGGTCCTCTGATAGAAAAAGACTATTACAATTTTGAAGCTCTCAATATCCCGGCGGACCACCCGGCGCGTGATATGCAAGATACGTTCTTTATTGATCCAACCCATGTGCTGCGGACACACACAAGCCCGATTCAGATCCATTCTCTCGAGAGTGAAAAACCGCCATTGCGTATTATCGGCACGGGGCCGGTTTTCCGTTGTGACAGCGATATTTCACATTTGCCGAATTTCCATCAGATCGAAGGTATGTGCGTGGATCACAAAGTTTCGATGGCGGACCTCAAGGGAACAATCAGTTTTTTCGTGCGTGAGTTCTTCGGCGCGGGTTTGAAAACTCGCTTCCGCCCCAGCTTCTTCCCCTTCACCGAACCTTCGGCGGAGGTCGATTGCTCTTGCCCGATTTGCAAGGGCAAAGGCTGCAGTCTGTGTAAACACACCGGCTGGATAGAGATCGGTGGTTGCGGTTTGATCAATCCGAAAGTGTTCCATCACGCAAAGATCCATTATCCGGAGTGGCAGGGGTTTGCGTTCGGCTTTGGTATCGAACGTATGGGTATTATTAAATATGGCATCGATGATATTCGTTTGTTCCCTGAAAATGATGTTCGTTTCGTAAGGCAGTTTCTCCCATGAAGATTAGCTTAAAATGGTTACAAGATTTCGTAGATCTCAAAGACTACTTCGCAAAACCTGCGGAGCTGGATGCTTTGCTCACGCGCGCCGGGCTTGAAGTCGAAGAGACCGTGAACCGCGCAAAAGACTTCCAGCACGTTGTTGTGGGTTTGATCCTTGAAAAGGACAAGCATCCCAATGCTGACAAGTTGTCGGTTTGCAAAGTCACAACGGGCGAGGGCGTCGTCCATCAGATCGTCTGTGGGGCGCAAAACCACAAGGCCAATGACCGTGTGATCGTGGCTTTGCCGGGGGCTGTTCTGCCAGGCAACTTTGCGATTAAAAAAACAAAGGTCCGCGACGTGGAGTCTGGCGGAATGCTTTGCTCTTTGAAGGAACTGGGACTCGCGAAAGAAAGCGAAGGCATCGCGATTCTTCCCCAGGACGCACCGATTGGAAAAACATTTGCCGAATACGGGGGCTATGATGACATCGTATTTGAACTCAAGGTCACTCCAAACCGCGCGGACTGTTTAAGCCACTATGGTTTGGCTCGTGAGATCGCCTGCCTTCTCGGGCGTGAGTTGAAACCCATGACCAGCAAGCTTGCATTGTCCGGTGAATCGACGAAAAAAGAAATCGGTCTGGAAGTTAAAAATCCAGACTTGTGTCCTCGCTATGCGGGCCGCTTCGTGAAAGGCCTGAAAGTTCAAGCAAGTCCTGAGTGGCTCGTGAAACGGCTGGAAGCTGTTGGCATGAGCTCAATCAATAACGTGGTCGACGTTACGAACTATGTGATGATGGAGCTTGGGCAGCCGCTTCATGCGTTTGATGCTAAAGAAATTCAAGGCGGTAAGATCGTTGTGGGCAGTGCTCAAGCGGGCGAGAAGTTTAAAACTCTCGATGGCACGGAAGTGACGTTGAAAGGCACCGAACTCATGATTCGCGACGTCCATCGTGCCGTGGCAATGGCCGGTGTTGTCGGTGGTCAGAACTCCGGCGTGAGTGAGCAGACAGTCGATATCTTTATTGAAGCGGCGTATTTCTTGCCGATGGCGGTTCGCAAAGCATCGCGCTCTCATGGGATTGAAACGGATTCCGCATACCGCTTTAGCCGGGGCGTGGATCCAGATGGTACCGTGCGGGCCATGGACCGTGCGGCGGATCTGATCGTGCAAATTGCTGGTGGCACGGCCTTGGGTGATCACCATGATTTCTATCCAAATCCAGTGAAAAAATCAGCGGTTGAGATCACAGTGCAAACCGTGACGGATCGTTTGGGGTACACGGCGGACGAAACGAAGTTTGCTGATTACATGCGCCGCTTGGGCTGCGTCGTCACGGGGGGGGCGGGCAAGTACTCTATTTTGCCTCCGACATTCCGCTTCGACCTGGAACAAGATATGGATCTTGTGGAGGAGTACGCGCGTTTGAATGGCTATGAAAATATTCCTGAAACTCTGCCGATGCTGGCGGAAAGCCCGGCGGTTCATGACAAAGGCTTCATGATGAATATGAAGCTTTCGCAAATGATGCGTGGTCAGGGCTTCTCGCAAGCCTTCAACTATGCTTTCGTGGGCGGCCAGGCGCAGAAGAAGTTCGTGGGCGGCGTTGAAAGTTTGAAAGCCGCAGGCTTCACGGTTTCAGATGCGGAGATCAAAGTTTTGAATCCACTCAATGATGAGATGGATACAATGAGAAGCTCGATTTCAACGGGGTTGTTCAAGAACCTCGCGAACAACTTCAACCAAGGGAATCATTTCGGACGTCTCTATGAGATCGGTCAGTGTTTTTATAAAGACGGCGAGGCCTACAAAGAAACCTCTCGCTTGGGTTTGGCTGCCTGGGGAATCCAAAGTCAGCTTTGGAATCAAACGGCGGCTCATCCGTTGGTGTTTGAGGTCAAAGCAGCGGTTGAAGCGATGCTTAGAAATCTTAATATTGGCTCTTACACTTGGTCCTCACCGCAAGATAAGGGCGACGTGCCGGCGTTCATGCATCGTGGGCAGTTCGCGCAACTCATCGTTGAAGGGAAGAAAGTGGGCTTTATCGGCACCCTTCATCCGGTTCTTTTGGACGAACACAAGATCCGTGTTCCTGCCGCGATGGCGGAGTTGGATTTGGATCAACTCTACAAGGGCCAGCCACGTCCTTCGCGCTTCGAGAGTTTGTCTAAATTCCCCGCAGTGGAACGTGATTTTGCCTTTGTGATGGCGAAAAGCGTGAGGGTGGGTGACGTCGTTCGCGAAATTCGCAAGCAAGGTGGCGGCATTTTGATCCAAGTGGATGTGTTTGACGTTTATGAAGGCGATAAAATGGAGCTCGGCAAGAAATCTGTGGCTCTGAGACTCACTTTTCAAGATAAAAATGCCACGCTGCAAGATAGTCAAGTGGTAGAGGCAGGTAATAAGATTGTCGAGGCTTTGAAAAAGCAATTTGCGTTAACAATGAGATAAATTCTTGATTGTTTTCAAAGACTTGTTAGCCTTAGAAGGTGTTAATTTTTAGTGTGATGAATCCAAGGAGTGGTTTTTAGTATGGCAGGCCAGAATTTAGGTAAATCGACTGTGACAAAGGCCGATATCGTAGAAAAGGTCTATCAAAAGATCGGTTTTTCGAAGAAGGAAGCTTCTGAGTTGGTGGAGTCGGTTTTCGACACTCTCAAAGATGTTCTGCAAAACGGTGAAAAAGTTAAGATCTCTGGTTTCGGCAACTTCGTCGTGCGCGGCAAGAATGAGCGTATCGGTCGTAATCCGCAAACAGGGGATCAAATCACAATCAGCGCTCGTCACGTATTGACCTTCCGCCCGAGCCAAGTGCTCAAAGCGATGCTCAATGGTGAAGAGTACGCTCATCTCAAGGATGATGACGATGACGATGATGACAACTAGTCAGGATGCGGGCTCAGAGATTGAACTACATTCTGAGTCGGGCGGGAGCGATCAACTCGAATTGCAACTGGGCGATGTACTCGTCAATGAAGAGTTCACTCCGGTTGATACTCCTGAAAATCCTTTGACGGTGAGCGAGCCGATCTCTTTGCCGGCGGCGCTTTGTGACGATAGGCTGCTTGAAGAGATCAATTCAATTCCTGATAAAATGGGCTTCAAAATCGGTGACGTGGCCGATATGTTGGGGATTAAACAATACGTTCTCAGGTACTGGGAAACTGAGTTTGATCTTTTGAAACCTAAAAAGGCTTCTAACAATCAGCGCATGTACACTCGTAAAGATGTCGAAAATGCGTTTTTGATCCGTAAACTTCTTCACCGCGACCGTTTCTCGATCGAGGGAGCGCGCAATGCTTTGAAAGAGCTCAAAGCGCACGTGAAGAAAGAGAAAGACTATTCTCAGGTTGTGAACCGCTTAGACAGCATCCATGACCGTGTTGAAGATTTGATCTTGGATATTCGCAAGGCGCGCCAGCTTTTTAAATAGTTGTCAGATCCTGTTTCTGGTTGCTCCGCCTCGAGCTCCGCGTCCTGACGGATTCTGGGCCCTTTCTTCTTTACGTGGGTGGCTAGGATTGAGTCTCGTTTTGGTACACAGCCAATTCAGAGTTTTTTATCGCCACAGAGGGCGGACGGGCCCCTATCCGCCTGGATGGCAGGTCTAGGTATCCACAGAAAACCCACCAAAAGAAGAATGAACCTCCCGCCTGTCTAAGTTGTTAGTGCCTGTTTAACAATTTTCCAGTGGAAGGTTTCCACGCGCTGCCGGAAACCTTTTAAAGCAAATAAGGTCGATCTGACGTTCCACGGATCTTGCTCTGTAGGGGACTGAGGAGATTTTTATGGAAAAAGCGAGATCTTTAATCCGTATTTTTTTGGCTCTTTCTATGGGCGCTTCGGTAGCCCATGCTGCAAGTAGCGACTTGCAAAACGAAATCAATGCGGAAGCATCTATGGGTCTGCGTTTGACGGCTCCTAAGCCGGTTGTTCGCAGTCTCATTCATATTGAGCCTATCGCGGGTATCACCTTTGCTAAATATAAAGGTGAAACGGCTCAAGGCTACAGTTTCACGACGGGAACAGGTTATGAAGGCGGTGTCGGCGTGCTTGTCGGTCGTGGAAATTTCCAGTTTGAAACAGGCATTATGTATGCTGAGCGCACTTCACGCGAAGAGTATCGCATGGGTATCAGCACTTGGGACCTTGCCTATCAAAATAAATACATCGAACTCCCATTGCTTGCTCGCTACAACGTGATCAACAATAATGACCTCCGACTTTATGTTAAAGGTGGCGCGGTGGCTTCGTTGCTCCAGGACTCGACGGGTACGATGTCGAATGTGCAAAACGCGAATATGTACAACACAGGTATCTATTCCCAGTACGGAATGTATGGCGCGACTTATAACACGGACTTGATCAACAACAACAACACGAAGAGTGCGTTTTCAACAGTTGATTTCCGCTGGGCCGCCGGCATCGGTGGCCAAGTGCGCATCACAAAGTCGATTGCCATGTTGCTGGAAGGTGATTACCAAACCAGCGTGAATGCAATCAGTAATTCCCAACCAAATGGCTACATCGGCTCTACGGCGATGAAGCTTCAAATGGAAACTTACGGCATCAAAGCCGGTGTTTTGATCAGTCTTTAAGTGTAATTTAAAGAAAAGAGCTGGTGATGAGGCGTCTTTTTAAAAATTCGTTGGCGCTTTCACTGGTTCTTTTCGTGTCGTCGCAGTCATATGCCGCCGACTTGTGCCAGCGAGCTTTTCTTCTTGATCCCTTTGCGAAGCAAGCAATGACTCAGGAAATGTCGAAGATGGCCGCGAAATCGGTTGCAAGCCTTCGTAGTAGCGCAACGAGCGCCCGCATTGAAAACAAGTGGACCGTGAACCGCGGTCAAATTGAAAGCATGATTCAAACCCTGGCTCATCAGTTGGCAGGTGAAAAAATCGAAGTCAAAGCCCGCGATACGATCACGGACGGGTATCGCAACGTCACTCACACAGTCTATTTAGAAAAATTTGAATTAAACCTAGAAGACAGCGGTATGCCGGTCGCCGGGAACTTTCCCCGCACTTCGGTTTCATTTAAAACCCGTATCCGTAAGTACGCCGAGACTTTGGCTTTAAAAGAAAACACCGCAAATAAAGAAAGTGTTCAGGCAATGCTAGAGTTTATCCGCATGGCCCATGAAAACAGGTCCAGCTTTGCACCCTTGGCGATAAATCTTTACGAGCGCATTTCTTACGCGATCGACTTCATTGATCATTCAAAGCAAGACACAAAGTTCCAGATTCAAATGACTTTGGACAAGTCGATTGCGTTCTTCGTGAGTTCCATGGGTAAAACCATTGAAGCTTATCGCCCCGAAGATAGCGTGGTCGAAATCAAAACTCCGGTTGAATACGCTGACTATACTTTGGCAAGCGACCTGAGGCCGGTCGCGGGCTACCGTGTCTTCTTGCAGTTTATTGAAAAAGTCAAAAAAGCTCACCGATGGGACTATATGGCCGGGGTCGGAAAAATGGGCCACGGTCACAGACAGTATCTGTTAGAGACGGCACCTCAGTACTAATATTTTAGAATGCCTATGGGGTCACCAGCGAAGCGTTCAGCGACTTCGAGACGCAGAGCTGCTTCCTCGGGCGTTGCGGAATTTTTGATGATAAAATCTTGCACCGCTTTTGTATCGATATTCAGATCCTTCATGTGCAAATTGCAGGTCAGACTGTCCTTGGCTTGCAAGCAAAAAGCCTCGCCCTGCTGGGATGCGAATTTGCGAGTGTGTCCTCGGCCGCCGCCCCGGCCTTGAAGTGTCATCAGCGGGAAGTTTTCACCAACCAGTTCCGGCGGGAGCTGGTACGTTAGTTCAGCGCGTTTACCATACTCTAAGAGGTCAGGTGTTTTAATGTCGAAAGTTGCAACGGGTTTAAGACGGGCCTCAACGGGCACTTCATAGGTCGCCGCCATTGAGAATGAAGGAATGAAAGCCATGAGTGTTAAAAACTTTTTCATAAATCTCCTCCGTCAGTTCCTGGCTGTTTGTGCCGCTACCATAAGCTTGTAGCGAATCGCCCGGCCACGTCCAATTCTTTCCAAAAGCCCCTGGTTGGTCAAGTCGGAAAGGTCCCGGCTGGCGGTTATATCAGAGACTTTAAAAAGTTTCTTATATTTTTGCACTTCTACAAACTCTTCCTTGGCCAAGTACCGCAGGATTTGAATCTGGCGGTAATTGAGAGGAATTCCGTCGGGGACCGGAGTTTCTTTTGCCCGCGGAACATCCATGGGGGCGGCCGTTCGATGTGTACAGATTTCATAGGCCGGGTTCCAGCGGTAGCCGTTTTCAACTGTTTCCAGCCAAGCGGCTCGTTCACCCAAGAGTCTGCGGAGCGAATTCATCGCGGCGTAAATCACGGTATCATGGCGAAGCGGGTCGTACTCATAGCCCCAAACTTGCGTGATGAGGTTTTCCTTCGAACAGAAGCCTTTTTCGAGTGCGCGGAGGATTTTGCGTAAAAGGGGGGTCAGGCCCTTGCTCGCGCTTACGTTGCCGCGATCAAAAACGAGAACCAGCCCCGGCTGCAAATCCAAGTACAAACAGCTTTGCTGCCGTTGAATTTTTAAAACATCATAAAGCAAATGAAGATAGTCATTTTCGATAATGTCATCAACCGCGTCCGCGGGATTTTTTTTGACCACTTCTAAAAGTTCCGCCAGCGGATTTTCGCCGGCCCGAAGGGGGGTGGTTGACTTGCGGATTTGCGCTTTCACGGCGTGGGCATGCGAGTCCATGCCAAGGGCCTCGAGGAGTTTGAGTTCAAGATCGAGCGTCTCTTGTTCAAGCACGCGGTCGACACTGGGATGCAAAGTGCGCTTAGCAGAACGGGTCATGCTAAGGCCGCGCGAGAAGTCACCTGAGCAGTAGTGCAGGTATGCATAGCGCAAGTTGAGCGTCGTTTCTTGGCGGCGGTTTTGGTTGGCGTAGACATGTTCACTGGCCTTGTCGAGAATCGACAAAGCTTGGCCGCTTCTTCCGCGAAGCGCCCACTGGCGTGCGAGCTCAAGCAAGAAGTTCGCGCGGGAGTAATTGTCATCGGGGGAAAGGGTCGTGATTCCCGCTTCGAGTTCCCGCAGCGAAGACTTCGGATCAAAACCCAGGCGCGCACGATAGATCATCTTTGAAATCTGAATGGCGATTGGTAACGAGCCGTTACCAATACTGCGCGCAAGTTTCTCCGCACGAGTCAGAAGCTCAAATCCGGCCGAGGCCTCTCCGAGCTGAACAAGAATGTGGCCACGAATGTCGGTCGATAGCACTTTGCCATAGAGATCGTCGGCGGCAAAGGCGGATTTAAATGCGATGTCGGAAGAGCGTTTCGCACTTTGGAATTTGCCGCTATAAAAGCGGTAGAAGCTGGCGCCCTGATGAATGAAAAATAAATCCGTCGCGGAGTGGTTTTTGCGTTGACGGGTTTCTTTGAGGTTTTCCGTGAAGAGCGCCAGGGCGCGCGCATATTCTGACCGCCGGGTGAAGCCCAGCCCTAGATAAAAGCGAGCAATGATGGCTTGCGAGGGAGTTTTTAAAAGAGAAGCCGCCAGAATCTCCGCCTCGTCCATTCTTCCAGTAAAGCAGAGGGCACCGATCACTGGAAGCACGTTGGTGGCGGTCTTTTTCCATGACGGGGCATCCACGGTGATTCTGAGAATCTCCTGGTAAAGGCCTTTCGAAAAGAGTTCCTGGAGGGACGCTGCCATGCAAGTCGTCTATATCACAAATCCCATCAAATCCCATCCAGGCAAGGAAGTGATGTGTAAACTTTCCCTATTCAGAAAAGGGGTCCCTGCGAACTGGACCTTTGGCGGGTTTAAACCTGCCATCTGCTGGTTTAGACTATGCAGGGGGGACTAATGAAGACAGCTCTGAGCTTTGCGTGTGTTTTAGTTTTGTTAGTCGCATGTGCCCACAATAGCGCGGTCCGTGAGCGAACTCCTGCGCAATCTGTTTCGCCGGGATCCTCATCGATGGCTCCTCCTATAAAAGCTGAAGACATTACGATCTGGAATTTACAAGCCCTGGCGCAAAGCGGGCGCTTGGACGTTTTGAATGATCTCTTCAACAACCACGGTTTGCCCATCAGTCAATTGCCATCCGGTTATGCTGCAGGGGCCGGCGCACGGGTTTTTGATTTAGGCACCCCTTTGTTTGCCAAGCTCTTGGATGATTTAACGGGGGCAAACTGGCGTGGAAAGATCTTTTACCCCTCGGAGAATCCCGTGAAGAGCATGGGACTGAACCGAATTAAGCAGACGCTGGTGTTAAAAACCGCGATCACGCCCATGGCAAGTTTCGTGACTGAGATTTTCCCGAAGCATCCGCTGGTCCCGGATGCAAAGTCCGCAGTGGTGACTCTGAACTACGCAAAGCCCGTGACAAAGAACTACTGGCAAGAGCTTGCGTTGACGCAAATCGAAGTTTACGACGTGATGGTGCCGGTTCAGGGTAAATATGGTCCGATCTTTATCGGTAAAACCTGGCTTGGCTCGTATGCCAAGGATCGTAGTTTCAGGACGAAGGATCCGAATCAACTGATCGCGTGGTTCTTTCTCGACTTCAACGCCGAAGCCCTGGCTGCTCAACAGAAAGAGCATTGGGATGGAGCAAAGGAGAGTGTGCTTCCAGCTCTCCCACTCATGAACGAGAAAGCAATGCCCGTCATGCCGCCTGTCCAATAAAGCTATCAAAAACTTTACATTGGAGTTTAAAGCCTTTACGCTTTATTCATATGAAAAGAAAACCTTGGTCGATTGTCGTTTTGTCTTTGTTGCATATTTTGGCACCCATGGGCAATATCATCTTCAATTCATATCGTGCCGGACGCAGCTTTATGCAAACTTGGGACGTCTGGCTCTATAGTTTTCCAAAGCCGCTTTTCATTGCCTACGTCATGTTGCCGCCGCTTGCCGGGGTTTTTATTTTCATCTGTAAGCGCTGGAGCTATTGGTGCTATGTCGGATGTTTGTTTCTGATCTTTCTTGCGAATATTTATGGTTTCTGGACCAGCATGAATTGGGTGAACTTTTTCACGCTGTTCGCAGTTCTTGTGTTGGACATCTTGGCAGTGGCGTACTTCGTGGTGCCGTCGGTCCGCAAAGTCTATTTTGATCCGCGCCTGCGTTGGTGGGAAACGGCTCCGAGATATCTGTTTAATCAGCAAGGTGTCATGGATAGCACCCCTGGGCTTATCCGCAATGTCTCTGAGGGCGGCGCCATGTTTGAAACCAGCACAAGCTACATCGAAGGCCAGGAGGTTGAGCTTAAATGGAGCAACGAGGGGGACGAGTATCTGATTCCTGGCAAAGTCGTTTACAAAAAGCCCCTGGGCAACGGCTACTGCTGTGGCGTGCGCTTCGATCACACGCCGATGACCTCGAAATCCATGAAGAGCCTGGTGGCAAAACTTCACAAGCAAGGTAAGATGATCCGCGACCGGTTGCCGGGGCCGGAAGACAGCTTCGGAGCTTGGATCAAGAAACTCGTTTTAACCCGCCAAGGGTTGTTTCCAAAGTAACCCTTCTTCGATCCTTCCATATTTCAAGCAAGGGCTTACTTCTGACAGAGACCCTTGTAGTACTTAAGAAGTGTCTGATCGATGTAGCCCCGTTCTTCTTCATCCACGACATAGACGCCCAAGGGGTGAGTGTAGTCCATGCCCGCAGGGTCACCAATGAAGCCCCCCATGATTTGTGGAGAGTAGAAATGGCCGTTGCTGGCGGCATAGTAGATCAGTTGATCGTTCTCGGGCTGATTTGAATCGTAAGCGGTGATCCAAACATTGCCTTTGCCGTCCTTCGTGAAAGTCTTTGGAATCACTATGTGCTGGGTCGTCGTATTGAGGCGGAGGTTGATCAAGGACAAACGCTTTGACGACATATTGGCCATCAGGATTTTGAGGGTGTCTGCATTTTCTTTTGGCGGCCGAGGACCTGAGCCTGCGCCCATGCCGATATTGCGTGCGCGGAAAAAGTGGAGTTCTTGGCTTCGTTCTACTTCCGTGCGAAGGGCGCGGTAAACCTGTCGGCTGCCGATTTGATAGGTTTGACCTTTGAGCATCCTCTCAAGAAAGCCGAGGCCTGTATTGCGGCTCCATTCAGAGGTGATATTGGGCTCGCGGAGCGGAATCACACCATATTCTTTCAATTTATTTTCATTGAGGCGTTGGGGATCGCGGCTATTCGGGTCTGCGGAATTCTCTTGCATCATCAGGGCTCCGACAGTTGTGCCGCGAACAGTGTCGAGCGCGCGAGTCAGGTCAAAGTCCGCCGCATGGGATTCATTCAAGCGCAAAAGATAGAAAAGCTTTCTCTGTGTGCTGGACATCCCCCAACAAGCCCCAAGCCCAATGCCGCCACTGCTAAAGGCCCAGTTTTTGACCGGCAAGTGGTTTGCCGAGCTGAACGCCGCCGGAAGAATATTGGCATAGATACTGCTGACATTGAGGTTGTCGCAGTTTAAGTTGGCAACCAGTGAATCAGTGACGGTCTTTGCAGAAGCGGGGTGGGTGATAAGGCATAGACCGAGCAAGGTGCTGGCGAAAATACTTTTCATGAGGCCCCTCCTATTTTGGGCGTTGTTTTTTTAAGCGGAACACATGTTATTCTACAACTTTGAGGCCCTCGGCCCAGAAATTCGCTGACTCAACAAGGCCTGATAAGACTGAATGGAAGTGAGATTGCGTCTGCAAACGTTCTTTGCCGAAGCGTTTTTCAAGCTCTTGCTGGACGAAGCCCACTTTCGCTGTGCCACCTGTCAGGCACACCAGATCCACCTGATCGCTGGTAAGTCCCGCGCTGGCTAGGCAGCGATCGAGACCTTCAAAGATTTTTCCGCGGGCTTCCGTGGACCATTCGATGAATTGCTTCTGAGAAAAAGCTTCGTAGACTTCCAGAGTCGGATAGACGAATTTAAAATGACTATTTTCCTGCGACGACAGTTCGCGCTTCGTCTTTTCAATAGTTTCAAAGAACGGGAAGATCTGCTGGTCTTCGAGGAGTACAAACAATCTTTCAACCGCCGCTTTGTCTTTTTCAGTCAGGGAGCACTTCTTGATTTCGCGGATGAATTCGTAGGTCTCTTTTTCCTTGAGATGCACGATATGCGCCGGGTGATTTAATCGCTGAGTCACACCATGAGGCATTGTCAGTACGTTCTCGGACATCGGCAGACGGTAGCGGGATTTTGCGCCAAAGTACTCGTTCAGGCGATGGCTCATAAACACACTATCGAGCGCATCCCCCGCGAGCGGGCAGCCGTCGATCGCCAACACGTCTTCGCGGCGGAACTTTTCAGGCCCCATGCGAATCAGGGTGAAATCCGAAGTTCCTCCGCCGAAGTCTCCGATCAGGACGGTTTTCTTTTTTCTAAGGCCTCGGCGATAATCAAAGGCGGCGGCTAAAGGTTCGGGCACGAATTGGACATTCTTAAAGCCCGCAAACTGCGCGGCTTTCTGCATGCGGTGAAGGGCAAAGCCATCCGCCACCGGGTCCATCGAATAACGTGCAGGACGGCCGATCACGGCGTTTTCCACGGGCACGCCGAGCGCGTTCTCGGCGCGTTTCTTCAGCTCCAGCAGAAAGATCCCGACGAGGTTTTCTAAAGTCAGAATGCGATTGTCGAGAATCGTTCCAAGATATGCTTTGTTCGGTAAATGAGATTTAAATGAGCGGAAGAGGCGTCCTTCCATGTCTTGCTCAACATATTGTTCAATGGCCTCTGCGCCGTAGTAACAGAGATCGGCGTGGGGAAAGTAAAGCAGGGTGCGCATCAAAGTCTGATCAGTTGCCTTTGGATCAAGCGATAGCGCTTCGACGCGTTTTCCGTTATGAAAGGCCCCCACCAGGGAGTTGCTGGTACCAAAGTCAATGGCAAGGAAAGTGTCAGACATAGGTTTCCATTATAGGGAAACCTTTTTAAAGGTGCCAAGCTCCTTTTCTGGAGTCAGTGCAACAAGAAACAGGGCCGGGCACTTAATTTTAGCTTAGCTGTGCTTCTTGGTGTGTTCAATCATCATATCTTCAGCACGCTGAAGATCCGATGGTGTGATTTGCCAGATTTGCTTGTCTTTGAATTCCTTCAATAGCTGGTTGAAGAGATCAAACTTCAGAAATGGCGTCACTTCACCGCGCTTGTACTCGTTTTCTTTCTCGCCATAGAGGCCGAGGAAGGTCTTATCGCGGAACCAAGATTCGCGGTTCATGCTCTGGGCGATTTTGACGTGCTCTTCGCTCGGGTTGCGCTGCAAGAATTCGAAGAACATACCGCTAGGGCGCATACCTGGAAGGTACCACTCACCAGAGAAAACCTGGATGAGGTCTTCTTCTTCGTCTTTCAGGATAGGCGTAATGAATTGCACGCCACGCTCCAACGCATGTTTATGGAATGCGAGAAGGTCTGTGGTTCGAAGAGCCACATGTTGCCAGTGGGCGGACTGTTGGTGGCCATCTAACATCTCACGAACGTGAGAAGACTGGCCTTGAGGCTCTGTCGGCTGCACGACAGCAATAATGGTGTTATTGAGTTCTGGATCTGGATTCGCACCACGGCCCAGACAAATCGCGTAGGTCATCGACTTTTCGCCTTCGCCTTTAACCCACTCTTTCCGTTTATCATAAAGTAGATCATCGGCACCCACGCCAAAAATAGTGTGGAAAGCCAGGTAAGACACTTTATAAAGGTCCGGTTGTAAAAGCAGGGTCATATGATCGACTTGGAAATTGAGAAACGGCTTCTTCGCGGTTTTCATTGTTGCTCCTCGTTTTAGGCCAAAAGATGCCGGAATCATCCTATGCGCTCCTGCGAATTTCAAGGGTTTTTCTTAATACATCCGGGCTTGCTAATGAAAAAAACCCCGTGGAGGGGGCCGCGTTAGCGATACGGGGGTCTGAAGTTTTTTTTGCGTGCGGCTTTAATGGCCGCTTCTTTTTGAAATTCAGATAAAATGTGCGCTCGTTTTTCGTAGAATATCTGGCCAGTGAACAAGAAGATAAAAATAATGGCCGCGATTCCAATCGCCTGCCACGACCACTGCATGAACGGCATATCGAGAATTTTATTTGGAAGGACTTTGTTGCCGGCGGCGGTGGCGATATTTCCATGGCACGGGCATAGTTTCTTTCCTCGTTTTAAAAGGGTACCTTACGCGGGCCCTCTTGTTTATAAAATGTAAAGGGTTATCTCACCTTGAGAAAGCTTCACGGCGTTTGCGGCTTAAACTGTTGAACTTCCGGGTAAAAGCGCGTAAAACTGACACCTCACAAGGACCCTCTCATATGATCAGTACCAGTAATGTCAGTTTACGTTTTGGCGGTAAGAAACTCTTTGAGGACGTGAACGTGAAGTTCACTCCGGGAAATTGCTACGGCCTGATCGGTGCCAATGGCGCCGGCAAATCGACGTTTCTGAAGATCCTCGCCAAAGAGCTTGAGCCCAATACCGGCGAAGTCAACATGCCGGGCGATTTACGTCTATCAGTTTTAAAGCAGGACCATTACGCTTATGAAGAGGTCCCGGTTTTGAAGACGGTTCTTATGGGGAATGAGCGCCTCTATAAAGTCATGGAAGAAAAAGACGCTATTTACGCAAAGCCTGAGTTTTCTGAGCAGGACGGCATTCGCGCCTCGGAGCTTGAAACGGAGTTCGCAGAGTTGAACGGGTGGGAGGCCGAATCGGAAGCGGCCGTGATGCTTGCGGGTCTCGGTATTGGTGAGGATCTTCATCTGAAGTTGATGAAAGAGCTCAATGGCGGCGAAAAGGTGAAAGTTCTTTTGGCGCAGGCTCTTTTCGGCAAGCCCGATATCTTGTTGCTGGATGAGCCAACGAATCACTTGGACATTTACGCGATCCAGTGGCTTGAGCAGTTTTTGATGAATTTTGAAAACACCGTGATTGTGATCTCGCACGACCGTCACTTCCTTAATAAAGTCTGCACTCACATGGCGGACATCGATTTCGGCAAAGTGACGACTTATACGGGGAATTACGATTTCTGGCGCCAGGCGAGTGAGCTCAATCAGCGCCTGCTGGCGGACCAAAACAAGAAGTCGGAGGACAAGGCAGAGGAACTCAAGGCCTTTATTGCGCGCTTTAGCGCGAATGCCTCGAAATCGGCTCAGGCCTCTTCACGCAAAAAGCTTTTGGACAAACTGGTGTTCAATGAGTTGCCGGCGTCCTCACGTAAGCAGCCGTTTATCGGTTTTACGGTGAACCGCGAGCTTGGCAATGATGTGCTGGCGGTGGAGAGGGTGACAAAGACTTGGGAAGGTCAGGTGGTCCTCAGAGACATCAGCTTCACTTTGAAGAAGGGCGATAAGGTGGCGCTGATCGGCCGCAATGACTTGGCAAAGACGCTGTTGCTGGAAATTCTTGCGGGTGAGATGGCGGCGGATGCCGGCGGATATACATGGGGGATTACGACTTCTGTGAGTTATTTCCCGACGGACAACTCGCGCTACTTCAAAGGCGAAGAAGAGACCCTGGTGGATTGGCTCCGTCCGTATTCAAAAGAAAAAGACGAGACCTTCCTGCGCGGGTTCTTGGGTAAGATGCTCTTTAGCGGCACGGATGCGTTGAAAAAACCTTCGGTTCTTTCAGGGGGCGAGAAGGTGCGCTGTATGTTTGCGAAGATGATGTTGTCGGGTGCAAATATTTTGATCTTTGACGGTCCGACGTCGCATTTGGATTTAGAGAGCATTACGGCGGTGAATGAAGGCTTAAGCCGTTTTAAAGGAACTGTGATTTTTACCTCCCATGATCACGAATTGATCCAGACCGTGGCCAACCGAATTATTGAGATCGATACGAAGGTGACCTACGACAATCATATTACTTATGATGAGTACCTCGTGGGACCCAGGGGACGGAATGTTTGATAAAATGTGTCCTCTGATGACATGTCGTTAAATCAGTCAGTTGAAAAAAGGCTCTGCGTTTTTCGGGACTTAACTCGGAATTCTCACACCGAGACGACAGATTACTTAAAATTCCCAAATAATCAGCCCGAGAAATGCCTGTAATTTCGACACCTTGACCATTTCGAGATGGCACGGCCATTGAATACTACAACGGATGCGAGGTTGTTATGAAATATATTATGTGTGTTCTATTGGTCAGTTTGTGGTCGCCGATCAGCATGGCACAAAGCGAATCCGACTTGCAAGTCGACAATGAGTTCGCCGTCGTAGATGTCGACGGGGCTCAGGCCGAAGCGCAAGAGGCTCGCGAGTTTGCGCGGCAAGAAAAACAACATAAAGCGGAGATGAAAGCTGATGCCCTCCGTTCTATAAAAGAAGCAAATGTTCTTGAGGCGAAAGCCGCAAAGCAAGCTCAGAAGCTTCGTCAAGAAGGAGCGCAAGCTCAAGCAGAAGCTAAGAAGTTCAAACGTCAGTTGATGGACGCGACTTTGAAAAAAGCCTACGCGGAGAAGAAAATTGCCGCTAATGAAAAGAAAATCACGGACACCAAAAAACGCCGTGAAGATCTTCGTAAGCAAAAAGCAGATGCGGAAAGAAAAGCTCGTGTGCTGGTGGAAAAGCAAAAATCCAGTGACCGAGCCCTCAAACAAGCCAATGCGGCGACTCAGGCGGCAGCGACAGCAGCTCGTATCGCAAAAGCGAAGTTGAAAACGTCCGAGCGTAGCTATGCGCAAGCGCAGAGAATTCATGCTCGTAAGATGAAGATCGCGCGCTTGCAACAAGAGAGATATAAGGCAGAAACTAAAAAATCCAAACTGGCTCAGAGAAAGCTCGATCTTGGCATCGCGGCTCTTTCCGAAGAGTAAGCTCTTTAAGATAAGCACCAACCAAGACAAAACCCGAAGGACGCAATCCTTCGGGTTTTTAATTTCAAAAAAGGGCGAGGGTCACAGTTTTTAGCTTTCTAGCGTCTTTGATGTAGCGTCTTTCAAAGTTGTCGTGTAGACCCTTACTTCCTACTCGCCTGCTATTCGTATTTTCAACCTGGAGGACTTGATGAAGGAGGACGCACTTCGCACCGGACGCAAGACCAAAGAGCCTTGTCCTGTCTGCTATATGCATCCGGAGCGCTGTATTTGCGACTTGATTCCGAAGCTTGATCTCAAGACGCGGCTTTGTCTGGTTGTGCATTACCGTGAGCTTCGCCGCACGACGAATACCGGCAGTCTCGCGGTGAGGGCGCTTGCCAATAGCGAAATGCGCGTGCGGGGCGAGGATCGCGCGGGAATGGACCTCAGTGATCTTCTGAATGGCGAGTATCGAACGGTGCTGTTCTATCCCTCGGAGGAGGCTCAGGATTTAACTCCGGAGTTTGTGGCTGGGGACCCGCGGCCGATTCAGATGATCGTGCCTGATGGCAATTGGCGCCAGGCCAGTAAAGTCCACTACCGCCATAAAGAGCTCAAAGATGTGCCGAGGGTCATGATCAAGGCCGCGAACACGGCGAGGTACCATTTGCGGACCGAGCATAGGGAAGAGGGGATGGCCACTCTTCAGGCGATTGCTCACGCGATGGGGGTCCTCGAAGGCCCCGAGGTAAAAGCGGAGCTGCTCAAGCTCTATAGTCTGAAACTCGAGAGAACACTCTTAGGGCGTGGAATAGTCCCCGAATAGGTCCAATCTCGCAAAGGCATGTGACTCTTCTTTGGGCTCGTTTTATTATCACCTCAAAAACAAAGAGACTCCTTGGGGGGCGATGGGATGAAAATTGTATTCTTCGATGGCTACTGTAGCTTGTGCAATTCGCTGGTAGATTGGCTGATGAGAATTGACAAGACGAAAGAGCTTCAATTTGCTTCGCTTCAAGGGACAACGGCATCTCGGTTATTGATGCAGGCGACGAGTCCTCTTGATGTCGACACGGTTATTTACCTCCGAAACGAAGTGAAGTATGAAAGGTCGGCGGCGATTCTTATGGTGCTTTCAGATATCGGTGGATTTTGGCGCTTGGCGCGATTTTTTATGCTGGTTCCCAAATTTATCCGCGACTTTATATACTGTTTCGTGGCCAAAAACCGCTATTGGATTTTTGGAAAAAGAGACTCTTGTCGAATGCCCACGGAAGATGAGCGCGAGCGGCTCCTTCCGTGAATCAATATTTTGCAGGGATAAATTGTAAATATATTTGATCAATAATATTACCACCAAATATAGACAGCTCCAGAACCGCCACCTGTTCCTAGGTACGCGCTATTCTCCCCCCAAAACACTTGTGAGTAGTGACCGGGTTCTCCAGGCTGCTTCGTTATAGCGATGCCAAAGCAAATCGCTGAGTTAAGTCCTTTGCCCGGCGCTCCGCCACCGCAACCTCCGATCCCGCCGCTTGCGCCACCGCCATTGCACGAGCTATTTCCCACGACAGTTGCGGCCCCTCCTGAGCCTGTGCAAGCTGATGGAGCTGAGGTATAAACGATTCCAACACCTCCGGTACTTGAGCTAGAGGCGCCGCCGCCCACGTTTAGAACGCCGCCCCCGCCGCCGCCTTTATTCGCGCCGCCGGCCCCTCCATTGCCGCCGGCCCCTCCATTTCCACAAGGCCCATAGCCGCCCCCGCCCGAATAGTAGTAACCATTCGCGGTGAAGTAATGGGACCCGCCGCCCCCTCCGCCCACGAAGACAGATAAGACCGTCGCAGGTGACACCGCCAGAGTCACGTGGGTGGTCGTTCCTGGCGTGCCTTGGCTTACACTTCCACCGCCATCTCCGCCATTGGCTGAAACTAAAACCGCCGCCCCATTATTAATACAAGAACCGCCGCCGCCGCCGCCGCCCAAACTTGTGGAGCCGCCGCCGCCGCCCGCACCAATGACTGTCACATTTATTTTTGTCACTCCCGCCGGAACAGTGAAGGACCCATCTTGAAGAAATTCGCTATAGCCGCCGAGGGCTCCGCCACTGGAAGTCGAAATAATTTTTTTCCATTTTGGCGCGGCCAAGGCCGAAAAGGGAATGGCGAGAAAAACCCCTGCGCCCAAAACGAGAATTATTTTTCATCCATATCCACTTGACTGGCGTTAGCGTGCCAAGCTTAATAGGCGCGACATGGAGTTCCCCAAAACC
>JBDHWW010000017.1:0-66064 GCA_039810425.1 Pseudobdellovibrionaceae bacterium
TGGAAACTTAGGAATGATCAAAAACTCAGTGTGGAATCAGGTCCTTTGTCTAGCAAACTTGTGGGTAATAGTAAGAGTATTCCTCAGGGGGGTGTTTTTTATTTAATTTTTTAAGGAGTTTTATATGACCCGAATAGATAAAGAAAGATGGTCAAGAATTGATAGGCTTATGGGAATAGTGCTTGGAGATAAGCACGAATTAACAGACGGAGAAATTTTTTTTCTAAGTGGCAAGTTATACTCTGCTTTGAGTGATGAGCCTAACATCACAGATGAAAAGTTGTGGAAAGAAGGAATTAAGCTCGCCATAGAGGGAGAAATTAAATGTGTTCGACGAAAATATAACGCCTACAAGTTCAGGCGGTAGGCCCCGAAGGGCCTCCGCCTTTTCTCAAGACGCTTTGAAAATATCATCGTCGTCGTCATCTACGTTCTTGTAGATGTTTATAACCTTCTCGGCATGGTCTTCATAGTTAGAATACGAAGCCGTTTTCCCGTTCTTCGTGAACCGAATTTCACTTTTCTTAACCATCGTGATTTTATACAGAAAGTAATTTATCAAAAACACTTTCGTTAATCCCACGAAGGCAATCAAGAGGGACACCCTGAACGCTATATCCGAGACTTTTTCCAAGATATATTGATAGTCCATAATCTTACGCTCCTTCCCAGATATACTCACCGTTAGTAAAAATGGTGAGGACACTGATTTTTAGTTGTTTCCTAACCTTGCGGTAAAAGAAAAACTGCGATTTTACTGTTCTCATAACCACCTCCAAAAAAGGGCGGGGGCCCTTTTAGGCCCCCCGTTTTTGGTATTTGCGACTGATGACGGCATCTAAGAATTTCTTAGAAAAGAACATCACCGTTTTATGGTTCAGGAAAACCATCACGGTATTCCCTTTCTTCGAGAGACGCACTTTCATCGGTTCTACGATTGTAAGCTCGTCTTTGTATTGACCCGCTTTGGGTTGAGTAGCTTTTTTCTTCATAAAAACCTCCTCGGTTTCGTTGTTGAGCCACTACGTTCACAAGTTCTTTGTGTAGTGGCGACAGACAAACGCCCCACAAGTTTAGGGAAAATAAAAAAATCAAATGAACTAAGGCGGACAAAACCGTGCCAAGTAATCTTGGTCATGAGTTTTCGTTGAAGCCGTAAGAACAAAACTTTTCAGGAACTTTGGTGGTATTCAGGAGGTTTTCAGAAAAAAGAGAATCAAATCCATTTAAGGGGAATGAAAAAGACCAAGCGAAAATCAAGAATGGAAATGACTCATGTGGATTGGCTGACCGTGTATGGTGTGGGAAGCGGAAAACGAGGGGCAGAACTTCTAAAAATTCTCAGAGATAAAATCGGAGTAAAACCAAATGAAAAGACCTACGCAGGTTTTGGAGGTGGTTGGTTCTTTGAGCAGTTCATTGACCGAGGGTTTAGGCTTTCAACGAATGATGAGGGGTCGGCAAAAGTTGAGCTTCAAGGGCTATTCTGGACGGGAGCCGTGGCAAATCCCTTTGACGAGTTTTTGGATATAGCAGGAAAGATCCGAACGATTGAAGGCATGAAGTGGAAGCTAACGAGAGTGGATATTGCCACCGATATTTTTGGCCTACCCTTGGCGGAGGCTTTTCCCAACCCAAAATCCAAGCGGTATGAGTGAGGCTTTGCGTTCAATTATCACGAACACCAAACGAAGACCCGAAGCGGTGAGATGCTATTCACAGGCTACACGATACACCGCCAACGGTGGAGCCTAACGGTCTATGATAAACGAGTGGAAATCACGGACGGAAACCCTCACCCGATTAAGCAATCTTATTTTGAGACACTGGCAGAAAAGGACGAACCGATTACCCGTGTTGAATTGCGGGTCAAGAGTGCTGAGGCTCTGGTCGCCGTTCAGGGAGCCTTACAGACCGTCTGTAAGGAATCTGCCTTCTGTGAGGCCATTCTCAAGCATTGGGGCGATTATCACCGTATAAAGACCAAGGGAGGCCAAGACGAGGCCCGTTTCCGTGGTCTGTTCCGTGAGTTTGAACCCACGACCTTTGAACGTCCCAAGAAGGAAAAACTGAACCGTCTTTTTGACGATTTTAAGGAAGTGAAAATCAGGGACATGATTCGGGATTTTATCAGATACGGCATCAATGAAAACCAGACCGTCGAAGACCTCACCCGTATTTTTCAAGAACAAATAGAATGGCTCAAAGAAACGGGGGAAATTGTTGAGGCTCAAAACCAGCCCCAAGGACAGAAACCCGAGGGCGACCGTAAGGGAAGCCCGTAGGGTTTATGGCCTGTGGTCGCACTGTTCTATCAGGTGCGAGAGCCGTAGGCTCGGGGGGCCATTTTAATTATCTTTTTTTTCGTCGATGCCCTTTCCATTTATTTTTTAAGAACCCACGAGGTCGTGAGTTCAAAAACAATAAATGCCGAAGGAGGCCGTTATGAAAATGTTTATGTTAGTTGAGGTGATTCTCTCTAAAAAATCAGTGAATCCAGAGACAGGTAAAGTCGTTTACCAATCCTTTTTTAACAACGCTAAAAAAGTGATGGGTGAAGATGGGAAAGAGGGATTTTTGCCAGACACAGGCAAGGTGAAATTCGACCAACCGCTTGCGAAAGGTTGGCACCTGTTGATGGTGAAGATTTCCACCTATCAAGGTCAGGTTTTTTATACGGGTCTAAAAGAAATTAAAGACCCAAAAATCATTCAAGCATTGAACGAGGGGGAATAAATGAAACGTCTTCGCCCAATGTTCAAAAAGTTGGAAGGGATTTTCTTAAAGAAAATCCCAGCCGATGAAATCCAAGAAATCAGATACATGACCGAGTATCAGGTGAATTACTACGAGATGGTTGTGATTGAAAGACGGTGGCCTCTTTCAGTGAGAGAGGCCCTTGATTGTGTTGATTTTGTTGTTCTTCACGAGAGAGACCCCCGTTGTTATGAGTATTGGCCCCGTATGGCCGAGCTGTGTAAGCAAGCAATGGACTATCTCAAAGCCAATACTGGAATATGGGAAGATCCGATTTACGGTCAGGGATATTATGAAAGAGAAAAAGTAAAACCCCGCTATGAATTCAAACGTCAAATCCTTCGAGGCCATGCCGAGAGTTTAGGATTCGTGATTGTTTAACTTTATCAGCCGAGGTTTAAGCCAGTGGCCCGTTGATTATCTTAGGATACTCACGGGCCTTGGTTTTTTCTTACAGACGTCTGTAAGCTCTATTTCATTGAACTGAGGCCAAACATATTTCCCTCAGTGTCTTGGCATAAAGTTATCCAGCCAAATTTCCCGATTGAGAATTTTGGTCTAATGACCTTCCCTCCAGCAGGAGCAATACGAGTTTCTTCTACGGAGCAATCTTCTACACTGAAATAGACCAAAGTGCCGCCAACTCCAGCCCGAGCGTGGGAGGACTTCACAAGAGCACCACCAGCACCATAAGTCGCCATATCCGTAGGAAATGCCATCATTTGTGTCTCGCCTGTTGGGTCGCTGATATTTTCAAGCTTTTGTTTTAGAACGGTTTCATAGAATGAAACGGCTCGTCCCATATCATTTACATAAATGTCAAACCACCCAATCGCATTTGTTTTTGCCATAATGGACTCCTCTTTCTTGCTTCAAGAAATTCAGAGTAGCTTATGAGGTGCTTGGAGTATTGTATAAATCAGACATCAAATTTTTTGGCGTATTTTGTCGGTGTGTAGCCCATCATGTTGCGGAATGAATGAATAAAATGGGATTGGTCGGCGTAGTAAGCGAGATAGTCCTGTTTGAATGACTGTTGTATTCTTAGAACTTTGAGAAAGTCATGAGGGGAAAAGCCAGTTGTCTTCTTGAGTGTCCTTTGTAGTTGTCGGGATGACATCTTTGTAAGTGCCGCCATATCAGATACGGCGTGGATATCATCGAGGTTTGTAAGAATTTGAGCAGTTATGGGATTGGGTACCACTAATTTTTTGGTGATTAAGTTTTCTATGAGTTTTGATAAGACAACTTGTTTGGAGACAAATGTATCCAAGTTAGAAAGCTCGCTATTCGTTTGAATGAGGGGTAATTTTCCAGAGTAGGATTTATCTACTAAACCTTTGATGATTTCGTCGGGGTTTCCTCGCCATACTCCAGGGAGCAGTTGAATCCCCACATAGTGAAATACTTTGCCCAGATTGAGTTCTTTGGCCGTTGTGTTTAAGGCTGTGATTGCCGCTACCATTGGGTCAAGTTGATTGAACAAGATATTGACGCAAGCATCAGGCAGAACATGATAGCGAAAATCATCAGAGAGTGGAGTTTTAGTTTTAAGTTCCCAGAAGCAATGAACCAAATCGTGTAAATGGCTTGGTGGTTTTGTTTCTGTGTATGATACAGAGCGAGCCGATTTTTCTATACCGTCTTTGACTGGGTTGTATGTTATCTTTTTCATAAAACGGTCGGCCTTCCCTTATAGACGTCTGTAAGGATTTAGGCTGATGTGTGGGTCTTGGCCCAATTCGCAATGTTCTGGGCCACTTTCAAAGAGGCTTCAATTTCTTCTTTGGTGAGAGGAGTGTCCCCCTCGTGGTAACGACGGACCGAAGCGAAGGGATTTAATTCCATAAGTCCAAAACCCTCGGCAGGCATTTTTTCGTCTGGCAAGAGGGCAACCAGAACACCCAAGTCGTGAAGTAGTGGGAACGCAATTTCAAGGTGAACCAGCACAGACTTGATGTATTTCTCAACGGCCTGTTGAGCGAGAAAAACAATGTTTTCAGGTCGTCCGCCATCACTGACTTTGGAAAGCGTTTTCGCAGAGGCCAAATCACCATCCGCAATTCTTAAAAGTTCTTTGGCGTATTTTTTTTGAAAAAGTTGTTTTTTTAGATTTCTCGTCATCGCAATTTCATTCCATTGTGAAAAGCGACGAAGCAAACGCCGCCAAAGTTTTTCCGTTCGTCAAAGGACTCTTTAGTTTTGAAAATCCAATCAATGGCAATATCGGTAAAGCGACGAGTGTAAACTTCTTTTTGAAGTTGTTTGATAGAGGCTTGGTCTTTGACGACGACAACAAAATCCAAGTCCGAGTCAGCCGTAAAGTTTCCGTAAACAGCGGAGCCAAAAAGATAGGCTTCCAAAATCAAATCTTGAGAAGGAATGGAGTTCAAAACCTCAACGGCTTTTTGTTGAGCCCATTTATTCATTTCTGGGTCGTGGATCATTTTTAATAAACCCATTTTGGCCACCTCTCTTTTCTTACAGACGTCTGTAAGAAAAAAATGGTGACTCCACCAAGAATCGAACTTGGAACCCCGTCCTTAGAAGGTCTCGGGCTTATCCACCGGGACTAATTTCTATTGTGATTTCGAGGGGTTGTCAAATGGCGACGGAGCCCAGACGTAGGGCGGTAATAAGATTTTGAATTATGACTTTGAGCTAATTTCCGAATGGTGAGAGTTGGCGGGAATGACCAAACTCTCGCAGTTGGATAGAATGGTGGGGATGTCTTGTACGATTAGAGTCACCGCACATGAGGAAATGGAAATCACCCTGAACCGTTGGGCTCAGGTTTTGGATGTTCTTGATAAAGAACGAAAACTGGCTGGCGAACGCCGCCACTTGAAGGGCTACCAAGTCCGACAAAAAGAATTGCTCAAAGCAGAAATGAAAAACGCCCGGGGTGGTGAATCCGAGGCAATTAAATCTGTCCGCAAAAAACTCTACACTCCACTCGATTACTTCGTCGTTTACCTGAATGAAAAATGGGACATGGCTTTTGAGACGTATCAAGTTTTGGAATTTATATTTCGGGCCTCGCTAGAAAGCCACGAGCGGGACTTGTTTGACTACGGCCAAAAACGCTACGCCTCTGCGTTGAAGACTGTAAAAGGAACGGCCAAGCAAAAATATGAACAGATTTTATTTTTGACTCAGAAATTTTCACAGGAAAGTTTCTTTGGTCTCGATGACCTTTTCCCGACGAAAACAGAGTATGTGAACGACTTGAACAAAGAACTGCGGGGACATATTGCCCGCATTCAGACGCTCCAACAGCAGTTGGAAAAAGAAGAAGACAAAAATTCTCCGCTCCATGCCGTCGTCCAAGAGTTAAGGAAAACCGCACGGGGTTTGGAGTCTTGGGCTTTCGGTCGTGTCTTGGGGCAAGAGCAAAACAGAGGCTTTCTTTCGTTTCGTGATGGTCAGATTGTGATGGACCATAAGAACTTTCTTTATTTTAAAATTTATATTCTGGTTTTCATGGGAACGTATGGGGAATTCGCTCATCGAGTTTTTCCCGACAGAAATAATTTAGTCTGCCAACTGGCGGAGAAAAAATTGAAGTTTGAATCAGGACGGCATTTCGACGACTTCATCACGCCTCGTTTTTTGAGCGGTCGTGAACGGTTTGCCGACCAAGATAGAGATGTCGAAAATATCCCGCAGGAGCGTGGATTTTTAGACGATGAGCTTTTGACTTATATTGTTGAGCAAAACAGCGAGCTTTTAATGAAAGGTGAACTTCCATTTCACCTTGTAAAACGAATTAAAGGCAAACGACCGGCTTAAGAAGCCCTTCCGATTTTCTCACTTCTTTAAATAATTCATTTACTTACAGACCGCCTGCGAGAGTTGGCGAGTCATGTCTAATTCTCACCGATTTTAAGTTCCTCCCGTCGGCTCCTTTATTCTGGGGGAGATTTAACAGCACGACGAGCAACATAACAACCCCCATAGGAGGAACCATGGGTAAACAAGTAAAGGCTAGCGGGTCCTTAAAACCCGCACAGGCAAAAGTGGCCCTGTCCAAAACCACTTATCACCCTCTTATCAATCAAGCGGTGTTGAAAGCTGTTTCCAAAACAGTCACCGCCATTGATAAGGTTTTGATTGGGGAAAGAAAATTGTCCGTCAATCTTGGCAGTCTGCTTGCCAAATTGAAAGGCGAGTTCTCAACTCACTTGAAAAAAACCGGCAAATCTCCAAGTGATTTTCAAGTCAAAACCGCATTCCATAATTTTGTCCAAATTAGGTTCAAGATTGGAGAGAGCCGGACCAATGAGTATATGAAATTGGCGGAGCGGGAGGACTTACACCGCTTGGGCCTGCCAACCTCGGTGCTCATTGAGCTTGCCCGCCTTGAACCGGACGCTCTTAAAGAGTTCAAGAAAAAGCACCCCACGGCGGAACTTAAAAAGTTATCGTTCAAAACGGTGCGGAAACTTATCCGTGGTGACAATGAAAACAAACGGAATAAGACCATCAAGAGTGAGGACCGAAAAGAAACCCCACAGTTGATTGCGGAAAAGCTGAAATCCACTTTTGAAATTGTTCGGGACAAGTTTGAGGACGAACCGGAGATTGATAAAGAGATTTATTCCGTGATTGGTGAAATGTCCAAATGGCTCATTGATAAAAAGGCGGCTTAACTGCTCCTTTGGAACCCCCTGAGTATTCCTCAGGGGGTTTATTTTTTCTTAGGACGCTTTGAAAACATCATCGTCGTCAGCATCCACATTCCGATAAATGTTAATCACTTTTTCGGCGTTGTCTTCGTAGTTAGAATACGACGCTGATTTTCCGTTTTTGGAAAAACGGATTTCTGATTTTTTCGCCACAGTGATTTTATAGAGAAAATACTGAGTTAAAAAAATCTTTAAAACACCAACGACCGAGACCAAGATGGCTGAGTGCCAGATAACCGTCGATAAGTTTTCAACGACAAATTTATAGTCCATACCTACCTCCAAAAAAAGGGCGGGAGCCCTTATGCCCCCCGCTGTTGATACTTACGAGTGATAACGGCATCCAAGAATTTCTTAGAAAACATCATCACGGTTTTTTGATTCAGGAAAACCATGACGGTATTTCCTTTTTTCGAGAGACGAACTTTCATCGGTTCGATGATTGTCAGTGCGTCTTTGAATTGACCCTCTTGTGGTTGAGTCGCCTTTTTCTTCATAAAAACCTCCCTAGGTTTCGTTGTTGAGCCACTACGTTCACAAGTCCCTTGTGTAGTGGCGATATACAAACGCCCCATGATTCAGGAAAATAAAAAATCAAATGAACTCAGGCGGACAAAACCATGCCGAGTAATCTTGGCCATGAGTTTTCGTAGAGCCGTAAGAACGACGCTTTTCAGGAAGGCTGGGGGCATTTGAGGAGGTTTTTTAGAAAAAATGAGCTCAATTCCATTTAAGTTGGATGGAAAAGAAAAAGACAAAATCAAGAATGGAGATGACTCACGTTGATTGGATTACCGTCTATGGAATGGGAAGCGAAAAACGTGGTGCTGAACTTCTAAAAATTCTGCGGGATAAAATCGGAGTAAAGCCAAACGAAAAGACCTACGCTGGCTTTGGAGGTGGTTGGTTTTTTGAACAATTCATTGACCGAGGATTTAGGCTTTCAACGAATGACGAAGGCTCTGCCAAAGTTGAACTCCAAGGACTTTACTGGACGGGGGCTGTGGCAAATCCCTTTGAAGAGTTTTTGAAAACGGTGGGAAAGATTAGAACGATTGAGCACATGAATTGGAAGCTCACTCGTGTGGACGTGGCGACTGATATCTTTGGATTCGGTTTAGCCGAAGCATTTCCAAATCCAAAATCCAAGCGGTATAAATGGGGCTTTGCCTTTAACTATCACGAACACCAAACCAAGACCCGAACAGGTGAATTGCTTTTCACAGGGTTCACTATTCAAAAGCAAAGGTGGAGCCTTACCGTTTACGACAAACGGGTTGAAATCACTGAGGGGAACCCGCACCCGATTAAGCAGTCTTATTTTGAAACGTTGGCTGAAAAAGATGAACCGATTACGAGGGTGGAGCTAAGGGTCAAGAGTGCGGAAGCCCTTGTCGCCGTTCAGGGAGCCCTTACAGGCGTCTGTAAGGAGTCAGAGTTCTGCGGGGCCATCCTTAAACAGTGGGGCGATTACCACCGTATAAAGACAAAGGGCGACCATGACGAGGCCCGTTTTCTACGACTATTCAGGAAGATAGAATCCACGACCTTTGAACGGGTCAAAAAAGAAAAGATCGAGCGTCTTTATGATGATTTTAAGGAAATAAAAATCAGGGACATGGCCCGTGATTTTATCAGATACGGCATTCACGAAAATCAAACCGCCGACGATGTGGCTCGTATTTTCCAAGAGCAAATGGATTGGCTCAAAGAAAATGGGGAATTGACCAAGGCAAATGAACCGCCCCCGAGCCAGAAGCCGAAGGGCGACCGTTCAGGGAGTCCATAGGCTGATGGCGACGGTCGCACCTGTTCTATCAGGTGCGAGTGCCGAAGGCACTTGGGCATCTTTTTTTAGAGAAACCTCCATTCCATTTACTTTTTTAAGAACCCACATGATGTGAGTTCAAAAAAATAAAATGCCAAGGAGGCAGTTATGAAAATGTTCATGTTAGTTGAGGTGATTCTCTCTAAAAAATCAGTGAATCCAGAAACAGGTAAAGTTGTTTACCAGTCCTTTTTTAACAACGCTAAAAAAGTGTTGGGTGAAGATGGGAAAGAGGGATTTTTGCCAGATACGGGCAAGGTAAAATTCGACCAACCGCTCGCAAAAGGTTGGCACTTACTGATGGTGAAGATTTCCACCTATCAGGGGCAAGTGTTCTACACGGGTTTAAAAGAAATCAAAGACCCAAAAATCATTCAAGCATTGAGCGAGGGGGAATAAATGAAACGCTTACGCCCAATGTTCAAAAAGTTGGAAGGGATTTTCTTAAAGGAAATTCCTGTCGATGACGTTCACGAAATCAAATATATGACCGAGTATCAGGTGAACTATTATGAGTCCGTCGTGATTCACCGACGTTGGCCCCTCTCAGTCAGGGAAGCCCTTGATTGTGTGGACTTCGTGATTCTGCACGAGCGAGACCCACGCTGTTATGAATACTGGCACCGCATGGCAGCCATATTCAAAGGTGCGATGGATTACTTGAAAGCTAATACTGGAATTTGGGAGGACCCGATTTTTGGTCAAGGAATGTATGAGATGAAAGAAATAAAACCCCGCTATGAATTCAAGCAGCGAGTCCTGCGAGGCCATGCCGAGCGATTAGGATTTGTAGTCGTTTAACTTTATCAGCCGAGGTTTGAAGCCAATAGCCCGTTGACTATCTTATGATATTCACGGGCTTTGGTGTTTAGAACTTAGTCTGTCCCAACCCTCACAGGAATATCGAGAGCTTTACAGATATAGAAAAGGACCGGCAAGCTTGGATACCGTTGCTGCTGTTCGATAAATTGAATTGTCATTACCGCCAAATCCAGACTTTCAGCCAGTTGCTCCTGAGTCAGCCCCATCTCTTTTCTTCGGGACTGAATGACGACCGAGATATTTTTTAACTGAGCTTCCACGGCTTTTCTGTACTTTGGTGGAACTTTTTCTAATCTTGTTCCCACCAAGACATTATCGAAATTCCTTACTTATAGTAACACCTACTCTAAGTAAGCATTTAGGTCTGGTCATGGATGTATTTAATTGCTGTGGCTAGATTTTTATAAGAACATCTATAGTATGGCATATAGAAAAATTATCATTTTATCGACTCTGATTTTATTTGCTCCATTATCGGGAAATTCACAAGGTAAGTCGTGTCTCGCTTGCGGATTCAATATGTCGACCGAATCGGCGAAAGCGGGACAAGCCAATCCTTGTGATGATTTGTTCGGGGCTTCTTGTGTAGGGACCGATGGTAAATCCAAGTATAGCGGGGCGTCTAAGAACCTGACCGCTGAATTGTCCAAGCCCATTAGAAAAGCTCGCAATAAGACTGTCCAGGCGATGGGATACAAGGACATTGACGATGCTGTGAAAGCAAAGTTGAAAGAAGCAGGAATTATTGTAAAGGAACCGCCTGACCAGGATACTTGGAAAAATCTTATCGGTGAAGGCGATGGGTCTTGGACAAGTGGTGTTGGTTCTAAGCTTTATGCATCCGCAGACCAGTGCGACAAAGATGTTAAAGAGCTTCAAGTAATACAATATTACAGTATGACTGACGCATCGGCTTTGAACGAGGTGGCTACAAAATATGAGTCCTTCATTTCCAGATACCGAGAACAGTCAGTAAAATTTTACGCCAAAGATATTCCTAACTTCGTTAGTAATCATATTGGTCAAAAATGCAGTCAGCTAAAATCAAACTCATCAAATTATAAGCCGGAAGAAAATCAAGAAATCGTAAAAGCTTGCGAAAATTCAGGGGTTTTGAAAAGAAAAGGAGTTGAGCTTTTTAGGGCTGAGGGAACGGCAGATTATGAGAGATTGGCTGAGCAGTTTGTAAGGGAGAACCTCCTCCCAGAATTGAAATATAGCTACCAAACGTCGTCTTCGCCAACAACGCCACCCCCTGAAAAGTCAGATGCGGACAAAGCCAGAGAGCGAATCCAGAGATTAAGCAGTTCCGTCAGCAATTATTGCGATAACTATTCGTCAACGATTGAAAATGCGGGTAAAAAAGTTGTTGAGGATTTTATGAAGACCGTTTCAAAATCCAAAACGACGGTGGATGCCGTAATTGATTCTGTTTACAGCGAGGAAAAAGAAAAGCTCGCAAACGAAATATTCCAAACCGCTCGCTCCGATATTCAGGACCTTACTAAGTCCTTTGTTAAAGACCCGAAAAAAAGAGGCGAAATTCTTGATGGCTATGATGGCCTGAAACTTTTTTGGATGAAAAAGCCGGACGACACGGCTTACATAAAAGATAAAAATGGAACACTTGTTCTAGATGAAAGCAAAGCTGTGGTGAATCCAGCAGACCAAACGAGTTCGATATTTTTTGACCCGAATCTATCTTTTTTCAAGACGATGAACGCATTCTATACCCCGTCTGCTTCATACGGGAAAATGAAGACCGATGAGCAAGTGAATATGATGCCTGCTTTTGTATCGATGCTGGATAAAAACCCTTATGCCTATATGGCGGTTGTCGCTCATGAAGCCGGTCATAAAATCGGTCCGATGGTCAGCAATATCAATGGATACGATTTATCATCTGAATATAGGGAGTTGCTGGCCTGTTACAAGGACAATAGGTCCATCAAGTTGGAGGATAATCAAGGAGACGAAACGATGTCTGATTATTTTTCCTCGGAGGTATTAGCTCGCCAAATTCAAAAGCTTCCTGAGGAGAAGAGGAAACAAGCGGTGATGTCTGCAATGCAGGGATACTGCATGTTTGATGAGTCACAAGAACATTCTTTTTCTTGCAAGGGAAATCATCCAGAAAACTCTCTGCGGGTAAGTGGTATCTTTGGGTCAAATCCCAGTATTCGAAAAATTTTGGGATGCTCCAAGGACTCCCCAAAATTCAGAACTTGTGGTTTGAAGACGTCAATTCTTGATTTGGCAGAAGAATCAAAGACCACCGTCGGAACTTCTAGCGACCGAGCAAACGATACGAAAGCGACACGAGGTGTTCGATGAGAATGGCAATATTCTTTGCAGTCATAATATGTTCCTTCGGAGCTTTTGCTAAAACCAAGCAGACAGCTATTTTAGAGGTGAGTTTTGAAAGAGCAAAAAAATCTCATGTATATAAGATCGTGAAATCTGCTTCTAAGAAATCCGAATACAACTTGTTATTTACTGATGAAAAAAGAAAAACGAAATCTCACAGACTATCGCAAAGGCAAGCAGAGCAGATAAAGAACGAGGCAACCAGAATCATCTGGGAAAATCAGTATAGAAAACCAGCCTCAACCGATAGTTGTCGTGAATATATGACCATTAAAACTGACTTAGAAAAATCAAAAATCTGCTATGAGAATAGAGCTTCTGTTGGCAGGGCTTTCGGTTTTATTAATTCATTGGACAAGACTATAAATTGAAATTTGGAAAATCCCTTACAGACGTCTGTAAGGGATAGCGATTATTCTCGGGTATTGGCCTTAGCCCAATCAGCAACTTTTTGAGCGGTAGATAAAGAGGTTTCAATCTCCTCGGTCGTCAGAGGGATTTGACCTTCTTCGTAGCGACGAACCGTCGCAAAAGGATTCAACTCAGTCAATCCAAAGCCCTCTGGAGGCATCTTGTCGTCAGGCAAGAGAGCCACCAAAATTCCCAAATCATGAACGACGGGAAAGCCAATCTGCAAGTGAACAAGCACGGCCTTGATGTATTTCTCGACAGACTGTTGAGCCAAAAAAATAATGTTCTCGGGTCGGCCAGACTTCGCTTTGGAAAGGGCTACCGCAGAATCTAAATCTCCCGCTGCAATTTTCAAAAGCTCTTTGGAATATTCTTTTTTGTAGAGACGTTTTTTTAGATTCGGAGGTGTCATCGCAGTTTCTTCCCGTGATGAAAGGCATCAAAGCATGCACCGCCAAAATCTTTTCGCTCATCAAAAGATTTTTTAGTTTTGAAAATCCAGTCAATCGCAATATCGGCAAAGCGAGGGGCGTAAACTTCTTTTTGCAGTTGTTTAACGGATGCTTCATCTTTCACAACGATGACAAAATCCAAATCAGAGTCATCAGTGAAAACGCCTTCCACTGCGGAACCAAAAAGATAAGCTTCTAAAATTAAATCTTGTGAAGGAATGGCGTTCAGAACTTCCACGGCTTTTTGTTGAGCCCACTGGTTCATTGCTGGATTTGGAATCATTTTTAGCAAGCCCACTGTCATCCCTTCTTCCCTTACAGACGTCTGTAAGGGAAAACTGGTGACTCCACCAAGAATCGAACTTGGAACCCCTACCTTAGAAGGGTAGTGCTCTATCCAATTGAGCTATGGAGCCACATCTGCCAAAAATTATAATGAATTCTTATCTTTATAGCAAGGAAGAGGGCTTCCAAAGTAAGCCAAAAGCATCCTCGTGTCATCCATTTTTTTGAAAATTAATCTCCGAGGTCTGCCAATTCCGTAGAAAACTGCCTGTCGTCTTGGTCATATTTCATCGTCATCTGATGCGTCGTGTGACCAGCCGCCCGTTGAACGTCTTTCCAGTGGTGCTTGCGGTGGGCGTCAGTGATGAACGTCCGTCTGAAATCGTGGGAAGAGTGCCCGAATTTTCCAAGGATTTTGTTTACCCGTTTATTAAGGGTGCTTGGGTGTAATGGGACAATTTTTTGAATCAGCTCCCAAGCCTCTTTTGCGTCCATATTCCAATAAGGAACTTTGCGGACATTGGTTTTCACTTTGCGGGTGAGGATTTTTCCGTCTTTCACTCCGGCCCCTTGCTCGTCCACCAAAAGACTTTCTTTCAACAGTTTCAATCGGGAAAAACCGAGCGATTCGTTTATCCGCAGGCCAAAGGCGTAGCAAAGCTTGATGTTCGGGAGCAGACTTGCGTCTTCTTCCTCCACCGCTTTTAGTATTTTTTTGTAAGTGGCATCAGGGACATATTTCGATTCGTCGCCTTCGCCCTTTTTCTTTTTGAGGTAATTGATTTCACTGAACTTGGCTCGACCGATGGGCTCCAATTTTCGAGGAGCCGGCATTTCGGGATAGACTTTTTGGGTGAGAAATCTGAGGAAACGATTCGTCGTGGAAACAATTCTTTTCAAAAGAGCGACAGATAAATCTTGGTCCAAAAGCCACTCGCCCCAGTCATCTTCTCTGAGGTGCCACTTGCTCGGGTCAGCTAAATCATTTTTGATAATGAAAAACTCAAAGACATATTTTTGCAGAATGGTTACGGGATAGCTTGCCGAACCCTTTGTGGTGGTTTGTTTTTTGAGATGTTTCTCAAAAGCAGAGAGTGATGTGATGTTGATAAACGCATGGTGGAAGTTGTAGCGTTCTTCGGCCAGTTTTTTCTCAGTGGCAAATGAGGCATTAAGACGTCGGAGAAGACCACCGAGTTCCGTCTCGTTCATGTCTTTGTAATGTTTGGCGGGATAACGGTTCCACGTTATTTTGCCGTTCACTTTGCGATAACGCTTGATGCAGTTTCGCTCAATACCGCTTCTGTTTTTCTCACGGACGAGATACCACTTTGACCACTCAGTGGTCGTCTCTTGAATGTTGGTTGCGAGTTTCAATTCTCCCACCTTTTCATTGTGTAGCCACGGCGGAAAAACGGTGAGACCAGTTGGATATTCACTATCCAACTTTGGACCTAAGTTTTATCCAGCACAAAAGGCTAACAGATTGATTTTTCGGTGGAATTAGACTTTGAACTTGCTAACTTTTGGGACTTAGAAGGCAATTGCTCTATCCAGCTGAGCTACAGCACCATGGTATGAATAGCCCATTGGTTTTAAGAATTGGGACGCTCTAAGTCAAGGGGAAAACCCGGTGTCGCGGGCTACAATACCCCCGTGTTTTCCGCCTCATCTTCCAGTAACTGCCGCCTTTGGGTTGAGGCACAGATGGCAACACCCCCTAAAATCACGTACCACACGGTCAAAACCCAAATGAGAAAAATTGGTACGGCTGCGAAACTTCCGTAGATGCTGCTGATACGGAAAAATTTCACTGTCACCCAGGTAAATGTGTTTTGAACCACCCAAAGGCCCAAGGCCGCGAGCAAAGCCGAAAAGAACGCGGACTTGGCCTTCACCTTCAAATCCGGCACGTACTTATAGACCAAATACAGCACCAGAATCAGGGTGCTGACTCCCGTTGCCGTGCCCGGCAGGAACTGCTTGCCGAACTCCATGCGCACCAGGGTGGTAAAGCCCACATAAATTGCCAAGAAAACAGGCAGGATGATGACCAGGAAAAAGTAAATAAAGAAGCGCTTCAAAAGTGACCTGGAGTTGCGCTGATTCCACACGCGGTGAATCCCGAACTCCATATCATGCATCAGACGAAAGCTCGTGAGCACCAAGAATGCCGCCCCAACGACGCCCAGGCCGCCGGCGTGGATGTTGCGAATCGCGGTCTTAATCACGTGTGTGAAATCAGCCCCGGCTGCTTCTTTGAAATAAAGCAGTAACAAATTTTCCACGCGCGTATACAAAATGTCATCGCCGCCGAGGAATTTAAAGGTCGCGAGGATGACTGAAAGAAACGGGACCACTGATAACATGGTTGAGAATGACAAACTCGCGGCCACCAGTTGGATTTCTCCATCGCGCAGTTGATACACCAAATCCTTCCCCATGTATAACAGGCGGCGGAAGTACATGCGCGAAAGTGTGCGAAATTTCATCATCATTCTATAACCAATAGCGCTCCCTGACTGCGAAGTCAGGACCCTTTTTTTCAATCAGTGCGGAATCACAGTACGGATCGTGTTCGAAGAACAAGTACCAGCTGTGGTCCGCGGCCTCGGACAGGTACTTTTGTTTTTCTTCCATCAGCACCAGCGGATGTAGATCATAACCCATAAGCCACGGTATTTTCACATGCGTGCTGGTTGGGACAACGTCGCCGCAATATAATAATGTGGTTTTACCGTCGCTCACTTTCACCATCTGCTGGCCTTGCGTGTGGCCATTCGAGATTAAGGTTGAAATTCCCGGGAGAAGATTTTCCACCGGGCCTTCCAGCGCCACGAGTTGGTTGCTGTCAATCAATGGTTGAAAGTTCGCCGGGTAGTAACTCGCGCGTTCTCTCAAGTTGGGCGTGCTGGCGGTCTCAAGGTTCGCCTTTTGAACGTAGTACTTGGCCTTCGGAAAAGCCGGCACGAGTTTATGATCACGCTCTATGGTTGCGCCACCGGCATGGTCAAAGTGCAAGTGAGTCAGAATCACATGATCGACGTCCTCGGGACTAAGACCATGTGCCTTGAGTGATTTCAGCAAACTAGGGCCATGGTCATCTATGTTATACATTTCTGCGAATTTGGGCCCGAGCTTATCACCGTACTTGGTAACAAAGTCGCCGCCGTTACCGGTATCAATCAGAATATTGCAGCCACGGGATTTTAAAAGCAAACCGCGGGCTTCCATCTGAATACGGTTTTTGTCATCAGGCGGGTTGGTTTTTTCCCAGAGAACTTTCGGGACTGTCCCGAACATGGCGCCACCATCGAGTCCGAAGATTCCAGTTGGAATCGGGCAGACTTCATAGGCGCCGATTTTAAGCTTCAAATGTTGGGTCGTCATGGCTTTCCTCCCCCGGAGCTGGCTCATCGCTCGCCGCCGGAAATGCATCAGGATTGATCGTTATCACCCAGGCTTTGTAAGCCGCAAACACGGTCTTGATGTCCGCCGGAGGATGAACGGGTCCTACATGGATCACTAGCTTACCAGGCTTTGGCAGCAAATTCCCCTTCGGCCACAAATCCGCATTGCCTTCGAGGTACAAAAACAAAATGGGCGTCTTCGTGCGCTCGGCAAAGATGCTGATGCCGCGTTTAAACTCCTGTATCTTGCCCGTTTTTGATCTTGTGCCTTCAGGGAAGATGATCAGCCACATGCGCGGAAGCTCGTTCAGGAGCTTGATAATGAGGTTAATGGCCTCGCCACGGCGGTCTTTGCGGTCAATCGGAATGGCGCCTAAACAGTGCTTCGAGAAAAACGTGAAAAGAGGGTTCGTGAAAAAGTAATCCTTCGCCGCTGCGATGTACAGGTCCAGCCAATAGCGGCGTGGGATGGAGGCCGCAACCGAAACCGCATCCAAATGACTCGCGTGATTTGAAATCACAATGAGGCGGGGATTGTCTTTGTAGATCTGCGCGAAGTTGCCACCGGTGACTTTGAGCCGGATGTAAAACTTAAACGCGACATCTTTCAGGAAAATACTCCAAACATAACGCCAGAAAGCGCTAAATAAATCGATATGTCTGGTGAAAAGCGGCAAGTGCTTTAAGTAAGTCGGCAGCTTCGTCCACTGTTCGTTTTCGTACTTCCAATCCTTCATAGTGAAATATCCGGCAATGCAAGCATCACGTAGAAGTAAATCGGCGCCACAAAGATCAATCTATCCATACGTGACAAGAAGTCGCCCCGGCCGATAATGAATGGCCCAACGATTTTCACTCCCGCATCCTTTCTGATCACATTCATCACGAGGTCGCCGATAAAGCCACCTAAGCTGGCAATCAAACCCGCCGTCAGCCAGTACTTGTCGGAACGGTCTGGGAGCAAGAATCTCATGGCGCCCGCCAAGAATAGCGTTAGTAGAATGGAAATCCCCAAGCCCCCCATGGTGCGGCGCGGATTGAGTTTCGGAAAGAGTTTGAATTTTCCAAAGTAGCGGCCCAGTGCCAAGTTTGTGTTATCGCAAAACTCAGTCAGGATGATCAGATAAATCACCTGATAGATGCCGTTCTCAAGATGCATGATCAAACCCAAGTGCATAAACGACCAGCCAAGGAAGATAAACCCCAAAAGCGTGAGTGAAATGTATTGAATCATACGCTTATAGTTATTTCTAAACATCGGCACTAGGCACGAAATCCCAAGCACCGCCATTGGCACAACGTTATAAATATCCACGCGATTAAAGTACGCGCATGCGCCAAGGGCCACGATCCCCCCGTAGCAAATTAGCACGAAATAGCTGCGGTGGAACATTCCCATGAGCTGAAAGAAAACTTTCGCGCCCATAATCGCGATGGTTGTGAGTACGAGCAATGGCAAAGGGTCCGGAAGGCCCATGAGTATGAACAACACCGGAGCGACGATGAGCCAACTCTTGATGCTCGCCCAACTGGAAGTGAAGTAGTAGTTCTGCTGTCTTAGGAAGTACACGATCAGGCCCGAGCCGAAGATGATACTCAAGACGATGATCACTGTTTGCTGATAGACGGGGCTGGACCAAGAGGTTCCGATCATAATGCGTCCTCATCAATGCTGTAGTCTTTGATTTTTTTATAGAGGTTTGAACGTGAAACTTTGAAGACCTTCGAAGCCTCTTCGACATCTTTGTGTGCTTTCAAGCAGGCGCGGATAAGATTGGCTTCAAATTCTTCAACCAGGAGGTTCAACCCTTTAGAGAAGTCGATGTCTTTAAAGGCGGGGTTGAGGTATCCCGTTTTGGTTTTCGCCGCGCTTGGGTTCAACAGATTCTCGACGTCTTCTTCACGGATAAATGGCAATGGCGAAACCAGGCTGATCTGCTCACACACGCGCTTGAGTTCGCGCACGTTGCCCGGCCAGTTGTAATTTTCAAGCGCTTTCAAGCCGTCAGCAGTGAATTGCTTGTTGCGCTTCGGGCGCTCCATATCAAGGAAGTTTCTGGCAAGTTCCGCGATATCTTCTTTGCGCTCTCTTAGGGGCGGTAGCTCAATACGCTGGCTTGAAAGGCGGAAGTAAAGGTCTTCGCGGAATTTACCTTCAGCCACCAATTTTTTGAGCGGCTGATTGCTTGCAACGATCACGCGGGCTTGCACGTGAGTCACGTCTTTGGCGCCAACTTTGCGTACTTCGCCGGACTCTAGGAAGCGAAGCAGCTTCACTTGTTGATTCAGCGGCAGCGCTTCGATCTCATCCAGAAACAGATCACCACCGTGAGCGGCTTCCGCAAGACCGACTTTGTTTTGATCCGCGCCGGTGAAAGCGCCTTTCACGTGACCGAAGACCTCTGATTCAAAAAGATTTTCTGGAATACTTGAAATATTGACGGCGATGAACGGACGCTCGTCTTCTTGCTGATTGAGCAGCCGGGCCGCGACTTCTTTGCCGCAACCGGTTTCGCCTTCAATCAAAATTGTGTTGGTTTCGCCTTTAAGGCCGGCGATGCGCTTTCTAATTTTTTGCGCCTCGGCGCTGACGCCAACCCACACGATGTTCTTACCTGCGGTATCGAGATTGCGGATGCTCCAGTAAGCTTCGATTTTATCCAGCACTAGCTTGACCTCCTCAGTAAGAAGAGGCTTTGCAAGGAACCTCTGCGCGCCCGCTTTCAGGCATTGCTCCATGGTCTCGCGGTTGAGGTCTCCGGACATCGCCACGATTTCGAGCTGGGCATTGTGCTTCATCAGCTTTTCGATGACTTGAATACCTTCAGGTTTGTTGCTTCCCGGGGTCAGATGCATGTCGACCATGGCCGCGTGGAAGAAGTTTGTGTACGGAACGAGTTCTTTTTTCGACACGGAAGTAATCTTCCACGGCACGGGAACGCACAGTTTCAGAGCCTGGTGAATTAAGGAATCATCATCAACGACCAATAGATGAAATACTCTAGTGCTTTTCATTCTGAAAGCATCTCTTTCAAACAGAGATTTGGCTACCTTTTTTGCAAGACGTTATGGTAGGACCCTCGTATGAAAACAATTTACCTTCTGATCAGTCTTCTTTTTTGTTCTGTGACTAGTTTGGCGACGTCCGCGAAGGAGCGCCAAAGCACCTTCGTTAAGCTCGATGACGGTATCGAGAGATATATTGAGTACGTAGAACCTCAAAAGGGAAAGCCTTGGATTGTTTTCACAAACGGTCTAGTGTACGAAATCGAGCGTTGGGGCGATCTTGATAAGAAACTCATCGCTCAAGGCTATGGCATCTTCCACTACTATTTCCGCGGACAAGATTTGACTCTGGCCCGAGAGGTCGAGCACTCTTCTCAGCCGCCGGCATTTTTTAAAACAGGTCTTGGGCGCAACGACTTTGCCGAGGAGTTGCACAGACTGCTCGGCAAAATGGGGATCAACGACAAGGTGATCGTCGTAGGTCTCTCCTATGGCGCGCACATCGCGGCGACCTTCGCTGAGCAGTATCCGGCAAGTGTTGAAGAAGTCGTTTTTATGGCGCCGCTGGTGGTGCCGCTCGAGAAATACCAGCCACAAGGGCAGTGGCTTGATTGGAATCTGATGTGGGTGAAGATGATGTGGGGGCCATATTTTTATGAGTATGCCTATCGCCAAATCTATGGCACCTACTTGCGTGATCGCGTGACTGAAGACCGCGTGCCTGAGCATTTGGCGGCGATTCCTGATACCTACCGCGAGAGTTTGTACTTCCTCGTCCGGGCGGTTCGTGACTTTGATTTGAAGGCCTATAAATTTAGCAAGCTTGCGCCGAATTCAGTTCATTACTTCGTGGCCAAAGAGGACGATAAAAGGGTGTTTGCGGATCAAATTGCGGCCTTTGACGGGACCGATTCCCGCTCTCGAGGCAGCCTTATTTGGCTCCCGGATTCCGCTCACGCAATCCCGGACAGTGCGCCGAGCGAAGCGGCTTCCTATTTGCGCTTTTTGATTGAGCGTGATCCTCGACTTGAGCAGGGGAAGAAATATAAAAACACTTCCGGAGGCCTTAAGGCCTGGTAAAACCCCGGAAATCGAGTAGACTTTTTAGCTAGGAGTCTACTCTATGAGCTCAAATTCTTTGAAAATCCTGTTAGTCGAAAATATTCATCAAGTCGCCAAAGAACGATTGGAAGAAGAGGGCTTCAAAGTAGATTTGATCTCCTATGCCCCTTCGGAAGAAGAGCTGCTGAAGGTCTTGCCCGGTTACCAAGTTCTGGGCATTCGCTCAAAGACGGAGCTCACCGCCAAAGTTTTAGAAAAGAGCCCGCATCTTTTCACGATCGGGGCCTTTTGCATCGGGACCAACCAAGTAGACCTGAAAGCCGCTCGCAAAGAGGGCATTCCTGTTTTCAACGCGCCTCACTCCAACACGCGAAGCGTGGCCGAGCTTGTGATTGCGGAAATGATCGCGCTGTCTCGTCAGCTTGGCGATCGAAACACGCTCGCACATCGCGGGGAGTGGATGAAGAGTGCCGAAGGCTCGCGCGAAGTGCGTGGTAAAACTTTGGGCATTGTTGGATACGGCCACATCGGAAGCCAAGTCAGTATCCTGGCGGAGGACTTGGGGATGCGAGTTTTTTTCTACGATGTCGTAAAGAAGCTTCCGCTCGGAAATGCACAGGCGAAATCTTCCTTGGATGAACTTTTAAAAGTTTCTGATTTTGTCAGCCTGCATGTTCCTGAGACTCCGCAAACCAAAGACATGATGGGGGCAAAACAATTCAAGCACATGAAAAAGGGTGCGCACTTCATCAACGCCAGCCGTGGAACTGTGGTTGTGATCGAGGATCTTGTTGAGGCTCTGAAATCAAAACACATCGCAGGTTGCGCGATTGACGTCTTCCCTGAGGAACCGGCGTCAAACAAAGTGAAATTCGTGACACCATTGCAGAACTTACCGAATGTGATCCTCACTCCCCATATCGGAGGGAGCACGGAGGAAGCACAGTTTGCGATTGGCATCGAGGTGGCTGAAAGCTTTCGGCGTTATTTAAAGATCGGTTCAAGCTCGGGTGCCGTGAATTTCCCGAACGTGGATTTACCGGTAAAACAAGGAACGTCGAGAATTTTAAACGTGCATCGCAACGAACCCGGTGTTCTCGGAGAAATCAACGGCATCATTTCGCGCGAAGGCGCGAACATTGAAGCCCAGTACCTTTCCACCGATGACAAGATCGGTTACATGGTCATGGATCTAAGTTCGCCACACGCTCAACAACTCGCGGACGATATTCAGAAATTGAGCCGCAGCATCCGCACGCGCGTCGTTTACTGATTTTCGACATATTTGGTGTTTCTCACGAGTTATTCATGCAACCTTCAAAAAGCACTTTTAACATGGTGTCAGAATCCAACTGTGAGATTTGATTGGGAGGTTTCACCATGGCAAAAAAACTCAGCGGCAAGAAAATCGCGATTCTTTCGACGGACGGTTTTGACCAATCAGAGCTTTTTGAACCAAGAAAAGCGCTAATGGAAGCGGGAGCAGAGGTCATGGTCGTCAGTCCGCACAGTGGTGAAATCAAGGGCTGGCACGAGGGCAACTGGGGAAAGGCCCTCACGGCTGATGCCCTTGTGAGCGAATCCGACGGTGACCAGTTTGATGCCCTGCTGATTCCAGGCGGGCTCATGAATGCTGACAAACTTCGCTGCAACGAAAATGCCATTGAATTCATCGAGGGCTTTTTTCATAACGCCAAGCCCGTCGCGGCCATCTGTCATGCACCGGCCGTATTGATTGAAACAGGGCTTGTTGCCGGTAAAACCCTGACCTCGTGTCGCGCCATTAAGACGGATCTTTTGAATGCGGGAGCCACATGGGTCGATAAAGAAGTCGTCTCAGATCAGGGCTTGGTCACAAGCCGCAAACCCGCCGACCTTCCGGCTTTTAACCGCAAAATGATCGAGGTTTTCGCGGAAGGCATTCCGGATATTCACCCGCAGCGCCCACTGAGTCACTAGTAGTTATAGTCAATGAGAGTTTTAAAATACGCTGGAACCGGCGCGGTGAAGCGCATGCGTTTCTTGTTAAACGGATGGGTGAATTCTAAGACTGTCGAGTGTAGGCGCAGATCTTTGTGCTTGTCGGTAGCTTTGCCATACTTGGTATCGCCCACGATGGGATGACCTTCGCCGGCAAGGTGAACACGGATCTGGTTTTTCTTTCCAGTAAGCAGATTGATTTTTAAAAGACTGAATTGTTCGCTCTCTTTGAGAACTTCGTATTCTGTGATAGCCAGCTGACCCTTGTCGCTGTCTTTGCTGGAGTGAACCACATAGTTTTCGTCTTCTGCGAGATAGCTTTCAATCGTGCCACTCCGTTTTGGCATTTTACCGTGAACGATGGCGTAGTAGTTCTTAATCGTCGATTTCCAGTTATCTTTCAGAAAGTGCATGACCTCTTCGGTCTTTGCAAACACCAACACACCCGACGTTGCTTGATCCAAGCGGTGAACCACGTATACGGACTTCGTCGCTCGGGGGTTGCCCTTGCGCACGTACTGGTTCAGCGCGCTGTGAATGGTCTCATCGCGATTCCATTTCGCAGCCACGGTCAAGGCTCCTGGAGCCTTGTTTCCCACGATCAGATCGATATCTTCGTGGATAATATTGAACCCGCGCGGTTGGTATTTTTTAGGAACTTTCTTCATTCAAGGTTTTTCCGTCCTTTGCGAGCCTGCGGGCTTCTTTAAAAAGCGAGACGACCGTTTAGAGATCGATCACTTTTCCAGGGTTCATGATGTTGTCCGGATCAAAGACCTTCTTGATCCCCTTCATCATTTCGATTTCAGCCTGTGAGCGGGTAAAGCGCAAGAACGGCTTCTTCGTCAAGCCCACGCCGTGTTCCGCCGAGACCGAACCTTTGTGCTTCATGATGGCTTCAAACACAAGGATGTCCACTTTGCGACACTCTTTAACGAAGTCTTCCTTAGTTAAACCTTCAGGGCGCAGGATATTGATATGCAAATTGCCGTCTCCGATGTGGCCGAACCAAACGACTTCCCAGGTTGGGTAAGACTTCGACAAAATACCATCAAGCTCGTTCATGAAAGCAGGAACTTGTGAAATCGCCACGGAAATATCGTTCTTATAAGGAGAGAATTTCGCGAGCGACTCACTGATGTCTTCACGGAGCCGCCAGAAATTTGCCGCCTGAGTTTCAGACTGGCTAATGACACCGTCAGCAACCCAACCTTCAAGCAAGCACTTCTCGAAAACGTCGAGAGCTTGTGCTTCGTCTTGTTCAGCGCGGGCCTCGGCTTCCACCAAAACATAAAACGGAGTCTCCGTCTCAAACGGGCGCGGGAGGCCGGTGTTTTCCATCACGCGCTTCAACGCTTTATCCGAGAACATTTCAAAAGCCACAACTGTGGTCTTTGTTTTAAACTGTGCAAAGATCTTCATCACGGCATCGAGGCTTGGCACACCGAGCACCATCACTTTAAGTGGAGGCGGCGGAGGAGCGAAACGGATCGTACACTCCGTCACAAAACCCAGCATCCCTTCGCTGCCAATGAACAGATGGCGAAGATCCAAGCCTGTCGCATTTTTTACCAGGCCGTTATTAAGCTCCAAAATATCCCCGGTGCCGGTTACAACTTTCAAGCCTGCGATCCATTCACGGGTCAGGCCATAGCGCAGAACTTTAATCCCGCCGGCATTGGTTGCGATGTTACCGCCGATCTGAGAAGACCCTGCCGCTGCGAAGTCGACCGGATAGTAAAGATTTTTAGAAACTGCAAACTGTTGCAAGGCCTCCGTCACCACGCCAGCTTGACAGACCACGGTTTGGTCCGCGGCATTGAAGCCTTTGATCTGATTCATTTGCTCGAAAGAAACCACCACTTCGCCTTTGGTCGCAACGGCCGCGCCGCTAAGACCCGTGCGGCCGCCGGAAGGAACGAGAGCGATTTTGTGCTTGCGGGCCCACCGCACGATTTTAGCCACCTCGTCAGTCGCGCGAGGAAACAGAATCGCGGAAGCGTTGATATCGAAGTACGTTGTCCAGTCCTTGCCGTAGTATTTGAGAGAGTCGGAATCCGTTTTAATCTGATCTGCGGGTAAAAGAGTCGAAAGCTCTGGAAGCAGGCTCGCTGGTTGATTCATCTTAGGGAAATCCTTTCCGCGTGGATGGGGTCTTTTATGATTGTTCCTCAAAAGGATTGATTCGGGGAGCTCTTTTTTCTTCGCGCAGGGTGCGAATTTTCAGAGTCGCGTAGAGCGGGCAGAAGCCCCAGGCAGCGGCGAAGATAAAATACACGCCGCCGAACGCCCAAATAGGACCGCCCGCAATGGCGTAGGTGAAAAGCACCACACCAATAAAAAAGCGGATAATGCGGTCCCAAAGGGCGACATTACATCTCATTAGTTTTTCAACATCTCTTGAAGTTCGCCGTTTTGATACATTTCCATCATGATATCGCTGCCACCCACCAGTTGCTTGTTGATATAAAGTTGCGGGATCGTCGGCCAGTTGCCGTAGTCTTTGATGCCTTGACGGATTTCTTCGTCTTCAAGCACGTTCACATCGTGGAATTGCACGCCGATGTCTTGCAAGATAGCGCATGCGCGAGAAGAGAAGCCGCACATCGGGAAGCTTTGAGTGCCTTTCATGAAAAGCACGATCTTGTTATCATTCAAAAGTTTTTCAATACGTTCATGAGTCGTAGACATTGAGGTTCCTCCGAGCTTTCAGCTCACTGATTAAGATTTTACTTTAGTTTTGATCGAAAGTGCATGGACTTCGCCGGTTTGAAGCTCCGGTCCAAAAACAGCCATAACATGTTGATGTTGTTGAATGCGGTTGAGTCCCGCGAACTTCACACTTTCAACGAACACTTCCCAGTGGTCTTCGGTGCCAGTCAAATCGACGACGTCAATGGTTCCATCAGGATAAGCGGTCGCTAAACGGTCTTTTATTTCTTGTGATGTCATAGGGGAAGGGATACCAGAGGCGCGGTTTTGGCGCAAGTGCTAACTGGGATTCCCGGGGCGGGTGACAGTGGGCCTCCAGAAGGGTAAGACCTGGGAATGGGTGAATTTTTACGTCGTTTTGAGAAGCTTTTGGGTTTAGGGGCTCTCTCGTTGGGTTTTTACCTTTTTGCGAGGCTTGAGTTTCTCGCTTGGAACTGGGCCCATTACCGTTCGAAGGAATCCACTGACATTCTCTGGGCTTTTTTGCTGGGCTTACGCTTCGATATTTCAGCTATTTGCATGAGTCTGACGCCGTTGATTCTTTGGAGCTTTTGGCCTTGGCCTGAAAAACGCCGCCGCCTGTGGGGGACCGTCGCGTTTTGGATGTGGGCTCCGTTCTTCTTGCTCTTCATGATGATGAACCTGGGGGACTCGGAGTTTATTAACTTCGTGGGCCGCCGTTTTTCCTATGACGCTTTGTTTGTCGTTGGGGAAATGGACAGCAAAGTCGGAAATATTTTGGCCTCGTATTGGCACTTGGCGCTAATCAACTTCTCAGTGATGTTCTTGGTTCTATGGCTGGGGTGGAAAATCCTGCGCCGTCCGTCCCGGCGGGTTTATTTACCCTCAGGCAAGCGCGAAATCCTCTACTACCCCGCCGGCGTGTTCTTGGTGCTGGCGCTGGCCGTGATCGGGCTGCGCGGCGGCCTCCAGAAGAAGCCCATGAATATCGTGAATGCGCATGTTTTTGCGGCGCCGATTCTGAATAACCTTGTTTTGAATTCGACGTTCACATTCGTGAAAAGCTATGGAGCCGAGACTCTGTCGCATGAAGTGTATTTCTCAGACCGTAGCGAAATGCTCAGTCACTTAAACGGCGCGATCAAAAGGCCCTCATTGCTGGAGGGGCATCGCCTCAAGACCCCGCAAAATGTGGTGGTGATTATTCTTGAAAGCTTCAGCCTTGAGTACATGGGCGAAGTGAATGGCGGCAAAGGTTTTACGCCGTTCCTGGATTCCCTGGCTCACAAAGGGCTGTTTTTTAAGAACGGTTTTGCCAATGCCCGCAGATCTATCGAAGGTATTGCCGCAGTGACCGCCGGCATTCCGGCAATGATGAATGAGCCATTTATTTCTTCGCACTTTTCTTCGAACTATTTTGTAGGCCTTGGCAGTATATTGACCGCGCAAAAATATCCGACGGCGTTTTTCCATGGCGGCAACAACGGCACGATGTACTTCGACGTCTTTGCCAAGAGTGCCGGCTTTGAAAAATACTACGGCGCCAACGAGTATCCAAACCCGGGGGACAACGACGGAACATGGGGGATTTTCGACGAGCCGTTCCTGCAATTCATGAAGGAAAAACTTGATGAAATGAAGCCGCCGTTCTTTGCGACGGTGTTCACATTGAGTTCGCACAATCCGTACCGCATTCCGGATCAGTACAAGGGTAAATTCCCCAAGGGCCCGCACGAAATCCTCGAGAGTGTCGCGTATTCTGATTATGCTTTGCAGAGATTCTTTGAGGAAGCCGAGAAATCTCCGTGGTACAGGGATACTTTGTTCGTCATCACTGCGGATCACACGGGTTTCAACTACCGTCCTGAAAACGAAAACGAAATTTCGCGTTTCCGTGTGCCCTTGATTTTCTTCCATCCGGGTTATGAGTGGCCCAAAGAAATAGATCGCGACCAAGTCGTGCAGCAAATCGACGTCTTACCATCGGTGATGGACTTTTTGGGAATCGAAAACACCAAAGAAGTGAACTACCTCGTGCGTTCCGTTTTCATTCCAGGAGAGCGTACAGCCACAATGTACTTGGATGGCCGCTATTTTATCGCGGACAAAGAATACTTTGTCGATTGGCTTGTGGGGGCCGGCATGAAAATGTATGCCGTGGGGGATTCTTTCGAAAAGCACCCGTTGGCGGAGCCCGCGGCGCGCAAGGTGAATCTTGAAAACCGGGTGAAGGCCGCCGCCCAGTACTTCAATGAAGGTATGCGGGACAACCGCCTCTACTACCCAAGCGGCAAGTAACCGTCTTGCCCCTCATTGCTTTAGGGGTTCGAATAACGGTCCCGGCTATGGAGGGCACTCCTTACTCGGGCAGTGGGCTGCTTTGTGCCTATGGCGCCAATGGAACTCTTGCTCAGTATGGCCTTAGGGCTCAGCAAGCCGTCGCCTTAATCAAGGCCCGGACAACATTATGGCAGCCTACGAATCCAGATGGCTTGAGTATCGAGACTAGAGGTCGGGGGAGTGCTCGACCTCTTTCTTTTTCTGATCGCGAAATTGTGCAAGCTTTTCTTCAAGCTCCAATTCTTGTTTTTTATCCAGAGACGAGTGAAAAATCTGGCCGCCGTAAGAGGCGAGGTCCTGCACGACGGCTTCAGCGGACGTCGTTCTTAGGAGCAAAAACAGCGCGGAGCTATTCGGCTTCATCTCTTTTCCGACATCTTTCATATAGTGGTCGCTGATCCCTCGGTCACTCACACTTCCGGCCACCGCGCCGAGGATTGCCCCCGGAATACCGAGATAAGGGAGCCACACAAACCATCCCAGGAAAGTGCCCAGGGCCAAGCCGCCGATTGCGCCGAACAACGGGAGGTTATTTTCTTGGTGGAGGGAGATCTTGCCTTTTCGGTCTTTAATCACGGCGCAAGCGTCTTCTAAGTCGATGCGGCCCTCTCGAGAGAGGGTTTCCACCGCTTCTAAAACGTCGTCCGCGATTTTTTCTTCAGGGTAGAGGATAGCAAGCAGGACCGCCATAGGTGCCTCCTAAGGATGATGTGCCATCATCAAGTATTCTCTTTACGCGCTTTTCCGGAGCCATTGAAAACGCAAACCCAGGAATGGCTTTGGTTTAACTGTCCTGAAATCATATCAAACCCGGCCCGCTCATGGGTGGATGTTTTCTTCCAAAACCGGGAGGTCGCTAAAACTCGATATTGCGCTCGAAATGGCAAGTGTAGCCGTTGGGATGTTTTTCTAAATAGTCCTGATGGTCATCCTCGGCGCACCAGAATTTTTCAAACGGCTCGATTTCGGTCGCCAGCGGATGCTGCCAAACGTGCGATGTTTCAATGCGCTCAATGACTTTTTCCGCGATCTCGCGCTGGCTTTCGGTGTGATAGAAAATGGCGGAGCGGTATTGGCTGCCGATATCATTGCCTTGCTGATCTTCCGTGGTAGGGTTGTGGATTCTAAAGAAGTACAGCAAGAGCTTTTCGTAACTGAGGGTGTCGGGATCAAACTCGATTTGAATGGCCTCAGCGTGGCCGGTTTTACCGGTCTTTACTTGTTCGTAGGTTGCGTTGGAGGTGGTTCCACCCGTGTATCCGACATCGGTGTTTAGGACCCCGGGAAGTTTTCTCAGTAAATCTTCCATGCCCCAAAAGCAGCCGCCCGCGAGTGTTGCAACTTCTATTTTGGCCATTGGATCTCCTTGTGGTATAAGACCTCCACCAATATGAACATTTTCTTTCAGGCCGCAAGCGCGGAACATCAAAAACGTGAAAAAGCAAAGGCTCGAGAGTTGCGCCAATCTCAGTGGTGGCGTCAGCAAGTAGGGCCGGGGATTTGCTATCACTGCCAGGGTCAGTTTAAGTCCTCGGAGCTGACGATGGATCATTTGATTCCGATGGCCCGGGGTGGAAAGTCCAACAAGAAGAACTGCGTGCCTTCTTGTAAGGAGTGTAACTCTAAAAAAGGGTCCAAAATGTCGGTTGAACTCACCATGGAAAACATCGCTGAAGAGGCCAAAAAGCGTTCGGGCGACGACGTCGATTAGGACGCGGTGCATATTAAAAAAACCAACCAACCCTTCAAAAGTCTTGCTTTAACACCCCGCAATGGGACTAACCTAGGAACATATCGTCTCGAGATCGGCTGGTGATCTTAGATATAAACTATTGAAATCAAAGGAATATAGTTGCTGTGAGTAAAATTACCAAAAGCAGTACAGCGGAATACTTTGCAAAAAACCTGCAGCAGGTGGGTTTTTCGTCCCCTTTGAAAGCCGTTTTAACGACTTTGAAAGAGGCCGTCGATAACTCCTTAGATGCCTGTGAATCTTCAGGAATTTTACCAGATCTTCTGGTTGAGGTTACAAAAGTAGGATCTGGCTCAACCAAGAACACAGACTTAATTAAAATCGTTGTCGAAGATAACGGTCCCGGGATTGAAGCCGACGACCTGGCAAAGGTCTACGGCGAGTACCTTGCTTCTTCTAAGTTCGGCCGTGGGCAATGTTCTCGCGGTCAACAGGGGATCGGTATCTCTGCGGCGACGACGTGGGCGCAGATGACGAATGCACGGGGTGTGCAAGTAGTGTCAAAAACAAAATCCATGCGTAAAGCCGTGTCGGCGCAAGTGGATGTGGACATCAAATCCAACACCGGTGTCCTGAAGAATAAAGAAACCATGGATTGGGATCGCCCCCACGGAACTCGCGTTGAGTTCCTGCTCGATGGCCGTATTCAAATGAATGGGGATGGTGGTCTCGTAACTTATATTGAAGGAACGGTGCTCGTAAATCCGCACATGACCATCACTTATAAGTTGCAAGAAAACGACTTCGTGACGGTGGCCCGCGTGAGCAATGAGGTCCCTCAGTTGCCTGAAGCGACATTGCCGCATCCTCACACGTTTAAACTGGGCGAGTTCATCACTCACGCGACTTTGTTCGGCAAAGTTTCTGTATCAAAATTCCTGAAAACGGGTTTTTCCCGTATCTCTGATCAGTCGATCAAAGACTTTGTGAAAAACGGTCTGCCAAAAGCGTTGGTTGAAAAGCCGCTCACTTCACTCAGCGAAGAGGACTTCAAAAAAGTTTTCCAGGCGGTGCAAGCAACGGAATTGATGGCTCCCTCGACGAAGTCGGTTTTAACCGTCGGGGAAGAGTCTTTGTCTAAATCCATTTTGCGCCTGGGTGAAATCGACTTCTTCGCGGTTGTGACGCGGAAGCCGACCATTTGTGACTTTAAGCCCGTGGTGGTCGAAGTGGCATTGGCCCGCTTCAAAACCCGCCAAACAGAGGCCGACTCCGCGGTGCAATTGCTTCGTTTCGCCAACCGCGTTCCGCTGCAATTCGATAAGTCAGGTTGTGCGATCACCTGGGCGATTGAGTCCGTGAACTGGAAAGCGTACGGCCTCGGCCAGCCGAAAGACAGCTTGCCGTTGGGACCATACATCTTCGCGGTTTCCGTCGTTTCGCCGTTCATTAAGTTTAAGAATGCTTCTAAGGAAACCATTGATGCGTCTGAAGAGCTTGTGGCGGAAATCCGCTTGGCATTGATCCAAGCCGGCCAAAAGCTTTCTCGCCACATCAAAAAAGAGTTCAAAGAGGCAGATCTCGAGCGAAAGCTTGCGCATATCGAACAATTCGGGCCTATCCTGGTTGAGCACTTAGCTCGTATGGTTGGCGCGAATGACGCCCGTAAGAAAAGAGCCGAAGAGGGGCTGAAAAAGCTCCTCGGCCGGGATTCTGAGGCGGCGATGGCGGATCTTGAAGAGGCCGAGAGCAAATTGCTCGCACAGAAGAAAAAAGAGCGCCAAAAAGGCATCGCTCACGATGATGAAAAAGAAGCAGAGGTCGATGTGATTTCGTCTGACGACCTCAGCGACGAGGCCGAAGGAAAACCGCAAGGCACGACTAAAAAAGCTACTACCAAAAAAGCGGGTACAAAGAAGGGTGGTAAATAATGGCTAAACTCATGGCCGTTCGTGAACTGAAAATTGATATTCCTAAAGAAGCGGCGCTTCTCGCGGAAAAAATGCTGAAAGATTTAGAAAATTCTAAGCGCCCGGTATTGGAAGCGGTGAAAACTTCCTTGGATAACTCGCTCTACAATCCGAAAGTGGGCTACCTCACCCCGGGTGATAAAGTGGTCCGTACTGAGTTGAACGTTTCTTCCGTGCAGAAACTGGCGCGGGTGGTTTTCATCTTGGAGATTCTTTTGAACAACTTGAAAATCGAGGCAGTGAATACGAAGCGTGAGCTCTATTACATGGCAAAAGGTTTGATCAAAGGGAACTCGAGATTGAAACCGCTTGATTTCGAAGACCAGCCGGAATCTGATGCGATCATCGATTTCATCGGTGATATGCTTGAGGTCTATCGTGAGGAATTAAACTGCTTTGCCAATGACCGTGGTGGGCAGACTTACTCACAGCAGTTGGTTGTGACTGAGACTTTGGCAGATGGGGATAAGGCCGTGATCGATCTTTCGACTCTGGGGACGTCGCCATTCCAACCAAAGAACAAGCCGCAGTCTTTGAAATTAAAAGCTAAGAAGAAAATCGATTTCTGCCTGGTGATCGAGTCCGAAGGTACGGCGAATACGCTGGCAACCATGGGCTTTACGAAGCGCAATAACTGTATCTTGATGGGTGCCCAAGGGGTTCCGTCAAACGGTGTTCGTGGCTGGTGCAAATTGATTCAAGAACAGCTCGATGTTCCGATGTACTTCTTCGGCGATCTCGATGCGTACACGATGCAAAATATCTATCGTACGCTGAAAGCCGGTTCGGCAGCGTCTTTGATTCGTAATGCGGATTTCTCCGCACCGAATGTGAGATTCCTAGGAGTCTTGCCGGAGGATATCAAAAAGTATGATTTGCCTCACTACAAAGTGAAGGAATCTGACCCTGCGGAGGCGCGCGCTTTGAAGAAAGCGAAAGACGTTTTGGAAAACGATCCGTTCTTCTTGGATAAAAAGAACAAAGACCTGGCGGATATCCTGCGCTTCTTGATCAAAGAGAAAATTCGTTGCGAGCAACAAAGCTACTTCTCGGTGGATCCCAAGGATCCGATCAAAACCGAGAAGATTATTCTTGAAAAGATCAAACGCGGTTCTTACGTATAGTCGGCGGTTCATCTGGCTTTTCAATTTTTATCCGCGCGGTTGTGGAATCAACGCGGGCTTAAAAGCCGGTGACTGCAGAGACTTCATGGAGTTGGCAATCCAGGTTAAGTAGGGCTGCACTTTCGTGTAAACAGTGTCGCCGATACATTGTCCGAGAGGATCCGTTTTTCTATCCGCACGGCTGGTCGTGCCGGCAACGTAGCGCTGGCCATTGATTTGAACATAAGCAGGACCGCCGGAATCCCCATGACAAGGACCTTTGCCGTTGCCTGAGTCGACAAGCATTTCGCTGCGGCTGTAGTTTGGATCCGCGATCGGGATATCGACGCGAAGAAGCTTGTCCGTTTCAGTATTGCGGACGCCATCAGTCAGACCGAAACCTGCAAGCGTCACGGTCTGCCGGGCCTTCAGCTCCTGTCCTTTAGGCAGAAGCCGCGCGAGTTGATATCCCTCTGGAAGTCCCCCTTCGAAACGTAAGAGAGCGATATCACCCCAGTCGGATTGCTGAGCTGCTTGGAGTTTCGGCCATGCGCTGCCGACCTTGCCGCCGACCACGCGGCGAAGGAGAGGATCTTTTAACGAAAGTGTTTTCAGATCCGCGGACTTCGCTGAGAAGTACAAGAAAATAAAATTTGGATTTGCGGCGGTACAGTGGGCGGCCGTCAGAACGATGTTGTCAGCGAGCAATGAGCCGGTGCAACTTGCGACGCCGGCAACTTTGACCTGGCCGTTTTCATCGACCGTCGGTTGCACCGTAAAAATTTGCACGGTCATTTTTGCGATGTCTTCCGTGGCGGCAACGGCGGAGCCGCCGACGATGCCATTGATTTGTCCCGACTGATCACCACTGAAAACTTCGCCTCCAGTCGCATGCATCTTAGAACAAGCCGTGAGTGCCAGAACACTTGCTAGTAGCGTTGATGTTAAAAGTGAATTTGTCATGAACCCCTCCCTCTCCCGTCTTCTGTTTCATCAAGAAAGCGGAATGAAGTGAAGATGAATGTTTGGATCGGCGCCATAAGAATTGCTTATACGGGGCCGTTCCGGGGTTCAGACTGTTTTTTATTTGCGATGGGCTTGGAAATCCTCTTCTTCGCCGGGCAAATCGATCGGTGGGAATGCAGAATTTTCAGGGGCGGGCGCGAATTGCTGGCGCGAAGAGCTTTCGCCGGCGATTTTTTCGAGGCCTGGATAGTAGTGATAAATCATAGAACCGTTGCCCAAGGCTTTAATCAGCTTTGGCAGAACGCGTGGCTCAACCGCAGGGCAGCCCCAACTGAGACCTAAACGGCCGTTTTTTTCTATGAACCTGTCCGACACGTAGTCGGCCCCATGCATGACGATGTCGCGCACGGCAGTGAGGTTGTTGGTTGGCTCAAGACCGTAAAGATTCATAGAGCGGCCGTGGCCGCCGACGTAGGTATCGCCACCCACCATGATTCCCAGCGAGGTCATCTTTGACATGTTGATGTTTGCAAATTCCGTCGGCACCAGAGTGCCGGAGTTGCGGCCGTGGGCTACATAGAATTTTTCAACTTGTCCCGTCAAGAGGTCGATCAAGTACAAGCGCTTCGATGTCGACGGGAGGGAGTAGTCAATAATCGCGGCATATTTATTCTGGATGGTGGTTCGGCCACGGGCCATGTAGGCGGACCCGCTGCGCGGGCGGATTTTCATATCGACGAGGAGGCTCTTGCCGGCATTGACGTCCAGGAAGGCGAAACTGCGCGCGATCGCCTCTTCAGGGACGCCCTGATTTTTCAGGCGGTCATACAGGGAGAGCGTCCCGACTTTACGGTTAAAGAAGGATTTGGTCTCAGGAACGGGAGGGCTCGCGAAGGCCTGGTTGAAAAGAAAAAAAGCTGAAAGGAGGCTCAAAAGCGCTGTTTTCATGCTTGGGTCCGTTTGCAATTTTATGGCCAAAAAGGGGTGTTCTCGGGAGGCTTATAAATTGCCAGGTGTTCCAGGATAGGTGAAACCAGGCATTTTTTCGTCACATGTTTCAAATTTAGACACCCTTTGGCCGCTGAAAAGGTATTTGCTTTATTTGGGCATAGCACCTAATTTGCTCCACACATCCGCGGAATCACGAGTTCGTTGTTGGAGGCCGTATGAAAAAGCTGAAGGTTGGAATGCTGCTTTCCGCGCTGACGTTTGTCGGAGCTGTGGCTCATGCGAAACTTTCAGACATCCAGTCGATGAAATGCATCGATGGCGACAGCCAAACGAGATCTGCTTTTCAGGATATTCAAGCCGCTTATGAAATGAGGCTCGTGACTGCGAAGGACTTTTTCAAAGTGATGGAAAAACCTGACAATTGCCCACAACTCCGTAAAGATCTTAAAAAGCTTCACACCAGTGCGATCGCTTCTTTCCCGCGTGCGAAGGTGGCTCCTCGCATGGAGTCCGGCTTCAGCGGCCAGAACAGCGGTTTCGGACCTTCGCCGGCTCCAAGCCTCCATGGCGGTGGGATGCCACCGGCTCCGGATTTCGGTGACTTTCCACCACCACCTCCATCGCCGCCAATGCCAGACTCTGACTTCAGTGACGATTTCAGTGATTTCCGCTAGGATTTGGCACTCCTTCTTGACGAGTGCTTTGATTTCGCCGAGTTTGGTGGAATGAAAGCAACTCAGTGGTTAAAAAATGATGTTCTGCCTCTTTGGTTGGCAAGGGGCATTGATGCTTCCAACGGTGGCTTTATCGAAGCACTTTCTTTCGTGGACGGCTCGCCGCTTGATTTACCTCGGCGGGCCATGGTGCAAGCACGTCAGATTTACAGCCTCCGCACCGCTGGCGACCTGGGCCTCCTCGAGAAAAAACACACCCAAGACATCATTGCGCGCGCCACGGAGTTTTTGCTGAATCACTACTCGTTGCCGTCGGGGGCTTTCATTCACTCGGTTTCGCCAAAGGGTCTTCCTGAAAATAGAACCCCGGATTTGTACGGTCAGGCATTTGCGTTGTTTGGCCTGGCGCATAGTTATGCGATGAATCCGGTGCCGGAACTTGAAGAGCGGGCAAAGGCTTTGGTGAATTATTTGAACACGGACCGATTGCTGCCACAAGGCGGATTCACAGAGCTGGGCTCCGCAGGCGTGCTGTACGAAGCCAATCCCCTGATGCACTTGTTTGAAGCAGCGATGGCGTGGATGACAGTCAGTCAGGATCCTGTGTGGAGAAATCTCGCGGAGCCGATTCTGGATTTATGCCTGACGAAATTCATCGATGCCAAGACGGGGGGGCTGAGCGAGCACTTTGACGCCCTCTGGTCGCCGGTGCGGCAAGAGCGCGGCTCGGTGCTCGAGCCCGGTCACCACTACGAGTGGTCGTGGCTTATGTCGAAATACGAAAAACTCACGGGGGTGGATCTCGGCCGCGTGCGGGGGAAGCTGTTTGAGTTGTCAGAAAAATTTGGTGTCTGTCCAGAGCGCAAGGTCGTGTATGATGAGCTCTGGAGTGACTTTAGCCCGAAGACCAAGTCATCGCGTTTTTGGACTCAATGTGAGCGCATCAAATGTGCGGCGGACCGTGGCGCTTTCCCGGAGGCCACCGAGGCTATGGAAGCATTGACGCTATTCTTCGAAACACCTGTGAAGGGTTTGTGGCTTGACCGTATGACCGAGGATAAATCGTTTAAGGGCGAAAATGCCAAGGCAAGTTCGCTTTACCACATCATCGGTGCCATTGCTGAATACCAGAACTATGTCTAAGGTGGGGTTTTGCGCCTCGACGGATTGCGTAAGTCCTGCTAAGGATTGAGCTTTCAGCTGATTTTCATTAAGATGAATTCGCAAAAAAAAATCACTGAAATGAGGCTCAACCATGGCAGCAAGAATCGAGACCACACCTGAGATGGTCAAAAATGTGTATGCAAAATCTAAAGAACGTTTGGCGATCGTTCGCAAGCGTTTGAACCGACCTCTGACTTTGGCTGAAAAAATTGTTTTCGGTCACTTGGATGATCCGCAAAATCAAGAACTCGTTCGGGGTTCTTCTTTCTTGCAACTTCGTCCGGACCGCGTAGCGATGCAAGATGCGACGGCGCAAATGGCGATTCTGCAATTCATGCTCGCGGGTAAAGAAGAAGCCGCCGTTCCTTCAACAGTTCACTGCGATCACTTGATTCAAGCTTACCACGGTAAAGCAGAAGACATGGCTGCTTCCAACAAGGTCAACGCGGAAGTTTTTGACTTCCTTGCCACCGCGACGTCTCGCTATAACATCGGCTTCTGGAAACCAGGCGCGGGGATCATTCACCAAGTCATCCTTGAGAACTACGCGTTCCCAGGGGGCTTGATGATCGGGACGGACTCTCACACTCCGAACGCGGGGGGATTGGGTATGTGCGCCGTGGGTGTTGGTGGTTCCGATGCATCTGACGTGATGTCGGGTCTTGCCTGGGAAGTTAAAAATCCAAAACTCATTGGGGTTCATTTAAAAGGTAAAATGAACGGCTGGACTTCCGCAAAAGACGTTATTTTGAAGCTTTGCGGAATGCTGACGGTCAAAGGCGGCACTGACAAAATCGTTGAGTACTTTGGTGAAGGCACGAAATCAATCTCTTGCACAGGTAAAGCAACCATCACAAACATGGGTGCTGAGCTTGGAGCCACGTGCTCTGTCTTCCCGTATGATGAGCGCATGAAGACTTACTTGAACTCAACAGGCCGCGCGGAGTTGGCGGTGGTTGCGGACCAAAACATGGACGTCCTGACTGCCGACGCGGACGTGTTTGCGGATCCTAAGAAATTCTATGATGAAGTTTACGAAATCGATTTGGCCGCTTTGGAGCCGCACTTGGTGGGGCCTCACTCTCCAGATATTGCCCGTCCGATTTCGGCGATGGCAAAGGAAGCAAAAGAAAAAGGCTGGCCGACAAAATTGTCGTCGGCTCTTGTGGGTTCGTGCACGAACTCTTCTTACGAAGACATAGGTCGTGCGACTTTCGTGGCAAAGCAAGCGCTTGACAGCGGCACTAAGATGCAACAGCCATTTTTAGTCAGCCCAGGTTCTACGCAAATCCAAAACACTATCGAGCGTGATGGCCAAATGGCCGTCCTGAACCAGGTAGGCGCGACCGTGTTGGCGAACGCTTGTGGCCCTTGCATTGGTCAATGGAAACGGGACGACGTGAAAAGCGGCGAGAAGAACACCATCGTGACTTCTTTTAACCGCAACTTCCGCGGCCGCAATGACTCGAACGCGGAGACTTTGGCATTCATCGGCTCTCCGGAGTTGGTCATGGCGTTGGGTTTGGCTGGTCGGTTGGATTTCAATCCTATGACTGAAGAGCTTGAAACCCCAAAAGGCAAAATCAAATTGAAAGCACCGGAGGCTCCGGAGCTTCCGGCAAAAGGTTTTGTACCGGACACGGAAGGCTACCAAAAACCGCAAGGCCGTGAAGCGAAAGTGGCTGTGAGTCCGACGTCGGATCGCTTGCAGTTGTTGCAACCATTCACCAAGTGGGATGGCAAAGACTTCGTAGATCAACTCGTGGTTGCAAAGGCAAAAGGCAAGTGTACGACAGATCATATCAGCCCGGGCGGTCCTTGGCTGAAGTACCGTGGTCACTTGGACAATATCTCTAACAACATGCTTTTGGGGGCGGATAACGCGTTCACCGGTGAAATCGGTAAGGGTAAAAACCAACTCACCGGCCAAACGGGTCAAGAGTTCGCAAAAATCGCCCGTGAATACCAGAAAGCACACAGGGGCTGGGTGATCATCGGTGATGAAAATTACGGTGAAGGTTCTTCTCGTGAGCATGCGGCGATGTCTCCAAGATTCTTGGGTTGTACTGCGGTTGTGACGAAATCTTTTGCCCGTATCCACGAGACGAACTTGAAAAAGCAAGGCGTGTTGGCGTTGACGTTTGCAAACCCTGCCGACTACGACAAGATCAAAGAAGACGATCATGTTTCATTGGTCGACTTGGCGTCCATGGCTCCTGGCAAAAATATCAAAATGGAAATCAAGCATAAAGAGGGCGCTAAAGAGATGATCGAGTTGAAGCACAGCTATATCGCTGAGCAAATCAACTGGTTTAAAGCAGGTTCTGCATTGAACCTGATCCGCGCCGCTAATAAAGCGTAGCTTTGTTTGGGCAGTTGTGTCCTATTAAAGGCCCGTACCGCGAAAGCTGTACGGGTTTTTTATTGCGGACAGGACGGATCCCAGGAGCGTTGAGCCATGTGACCATATCTTCATCCCGAGGCGGCATTCCCGTGACTTCTCATTTTTAAAATAAGCAAAGGGAGAAGTTTATGTCCAAGGTCATTGCTTTAATATACGCAGACACCCAAATTCCGGCGGAGATTTACACTGAAGTCCATCGCTTGAAAAATGCCGGGTTCGTGGACTTGATCGACATCACCGAGGTCGAAGTCAAAGACAACGGCAAAATCAAATTCGAGCAAGCCATGACCGTGCCACTTGTCGGGAGCACGGGGGGGCTTTTTTTGCCGGCCCTCATCGGCATTATTTTTTTTCATCCGCGGCATCTGGTGAACGATACGGTGCAAAGGACTCTGCAAGAAATTTCACTCGATCAAAATTTTATTGGTACGATGACAACCGACATCTCACCGCGCAACTCAGTGCTCTTTCTGTATGTGAGAAATAGTAATACGGCACCGCTGATCAGAGCCATGACTGAGCATGGGGGCCGCGCCGTTGAGATGAGCATAAGCGCCGGACAAGAGGACAAGCTCCGCCATCTTTTCAAAGGCCAGGCCCTGCCGGATTCACAGTACACCATGCATATCTAGTGAAGAAGATGACTTGAGAACCTGAGGCTATCCATAAGGTCATGATGCTAAAAAGAATGAAGAAGGGGATTGTCCAGTGCGGCCTCCGATGTTTACAATTGGGGCTTGGAGGTTTTCATGAACAAATTGCTTCTTCTTTGTGCGCTTCTCGTGTCGGTCTCTTCCTACGCGGAGGATAAACTTATTGTGGTCTCAAGTTTTGCTGAAAAGGCAGTTGAGCCGAATATGGTGAATTTGAATGTTGAGGTCTGGAGTAAGGCAAGCTCCGCAAAGCAGGCGCAGGCTTTGAATGCGGGTGAATTTCAAAAAGTGAAAAAAAGCTTTGATTCTTTCAAAGTGAAAAAAGAAGACATCCAAACGGACACTTATTCTCTGAATCCTGAATACGTGTACGACCAGAAAACTCAGCAGAATAAAATGGTCGGATTCCGTGCTTTGCAAATCATGAAAGTCACTTTGCATAAGACTGAAGACCTCGGCGCCTTCTTGGATGCGGTGGTTTCTTCGGCATCTAAGGGCGAATCAGGTGTGAATGTGAACTCTATAAGCTGGGACACGGATAAACGTCAGCAAATCGAATTGTCGGCGTTAACGGATGCGGTGAAAAATGGCCGCGCGAAAGCTGATGAGCTTGCAAAGGCGGCTGGCGTGCGTATTAAGGGAGTGTCCATGCTCAGCCACGGGGTGAGTTTTTCTGCGCCGCCAATGCCAATGCGTGCAATGAAGTTGATGGAGTCTGACAGGGGAGCTGGCACCGAGGTCATGGCTGGCCAAGTGAAAGTCCGCGTCGACGTAACGGCTCAGTACGAAATTCAATAGTTAGTTTGGTTTCGGTGGAATTGGAAGCGGTGGTTGGTTGCTGCTAGGAGCGTTATTCCAGCAGTAGCCATACACCCGAGGATACATCGGTGCCATCGGACCGTAGTAATCGCTCACCTCGACGTAAAACAATAACAACGGGTCGTTGGTTTCGTCGATGCGTCCGTATATATTCATTCTTCGCCAAGGTGGTCCATCGATGATTTGCTTAAGTTCCGTAGAGCCCTCTTGAACCACAGAGTGCTGAAAGAAAGATACGATATTATTATTCAAACTGTAGTCATTGAAAACATCGATGCGTTCATCGCCACCACCAGGAAGCAGCGGGCCGTTATTTCCGTTTGCCGTGTACTGTAAAGTGCGCACTTTCGTCTGACGGGTCACCATCGGGCTCGCAACATCTGAGAAAATACAATGGTCCCAGACGCCTTCGTCAAAATCTTGAATCTTCGCTGGTTCGCTGGCGTTGATAAAAGCCTCGCGGAGTGTGTCGAATGGTGATTTCATTTGTGCATGAGCCTGCGTGCTCAATAGTAAAAGCGTGATGATGATGGCCTTCATGGTCCCTCCTGGTTGCTTTACAAATTTTTAAACGTCCTTTTTGGGATTGCAAATAAAATGGGTTAGCTCGCGTTTTGGACACGCAACGAAATCGTCACTTGTTATTCACCGTGGCGCCGCAACGGCGTTTCCTATGGCCATATGTCTTTTTATGTTGATTTTGAACGGCTTTGCGGCGAATGCGACACGCACCTGGCCGACCAGGAGAGGCGGTCAGCCCCGGTCCCTCAGTTACGGGGCGTAGAGGTTATCGGAGACGCCCTTGCCAAACATTTATAGGGGCCGGTTCTAAACATCTAAAACTTTGCGAACCTTTTCGAGAAGCGCCTCTTCGGAAAAAGGCTTTTGCAGATAATGGAAGCTTTCCAGTGGTCTCGTATGGGGGGCCAAGGGATCCCCGAAATAGCCTGACATGTAGATGAACTTGATGTCCTTGTCGAGCTGCGAGGCGCGGCGATAGAGTTCACGACCGCCGATTTTCGGCATCACCATGTCAGTGATCACGAGGTGAATATTCTTTGGATTTTTCTCTAAAACCTGCAATGCGGCGACCCCGTCTGAGGCCTCCACCACGTCGTAGCCCTTAGACTCGAGAACTTCGGCAAACAAAGAACGCAGTTCTAAATTGTCTTCGACAAGTAAGATTGTCTCATTGCCGCCGCCACTGGCTTCGGTCGTCACCGGCGTGCTGGGCGACGATTCACGCTCAAGGGTCTCTGGCAGATAAATTTTGAAAGTCGTACCGCGCCCCACTTCGCTAGACACCGCGATTTCTCCGTTACTTTGTCGAACTATTCCGTAGATGATCGAGAGCCCCAGTCCCGTGCCGTCTTTCGCCAACTTGGTGGTGAAGAACGGCTCGAAGATGCGGGTCATGATTTCTTTAGTCATACCATGGCCTGTATCAGTGGCCTCAAGAACAACGTAGTTCCCAGTCAGAAATTCCGCTCCGACAAGTTGGGGTTCTGAAAAATGAACATTGGAAGCTGAAAAGCACATGCGTCCACCATCAGGCATCGCATCACGGGCATTCACGGCAAGGTTCATGATGACTTGTTCAATTTGTCCACGATCCGCTTTTATATTGAACAGACTGTGAAAGGCATCAATCTCAAGTTCAACGGATTCGCCGACCAGTCTTTGCAGCATATCTTGTATGTCTTGCAGGACGTGACTGAGGTTCATAACGCTCGCAGTTCCGGATTGCTTGCGGCTAAAAACCAGCAACTGCTTTGTCAGGGACACTGAGCGGTTTTGCACGCTGAGGATTTTGTCGACGTAGTAGTTCACTTGCGGATTGCTGAACTCTTTCAGTTTGCGGCAGTAGATTTGCACAACAGAAAGCATATTGTTGAAATCGTGGGCAACTCCGCCGGCCAGTTGACCAACGGCCTCCATTTTCTGCATGTGGCGAAGCTGTTCCTCGGTGTCGTGCAGCCGCGCGCGTTTTTGCTTGGCTTGAAGTTCGCGGCGAATCGCGTGCATCAGACGGCTCGTTTTACTTTTCAAAACGTAGTCACTGGCGCCGGCCCGCATGAGGTCGACGGCCGCCTCTTCGCCGATTGTTCCTGATACAATAATCAACGGAATGTCGATGCCCGTCGACTTCAGGGTTTCCAGAGCCGCCATGCCCGAAAATTGCGGCATCGAAAAATCAGAAAGGACGATATCCCAGGGCTGTTTGAGGCATTCCAGCATCGCGTCGCGGGTCTCGACGCGACAATCCTCGACAGGAGAGAATTCTTTCTTCAACTCTCGCACGAGTAAATCGAAATCATCGAGTGAATCTTCAACTATCAATACTTTCAACGACTCTGGCACTTTTCACTCTTTTCAATTGAAACCTAAACACCAATAGTTTATACACAGCAGGATTGGAGAATCAAGGTTGACTCAAAAAAATAGCAAAAATAATTTTCAAGACGAAACAGAGGCGACTCATCGTTCACCCTCGTCCTCGTTCCGTCGTCTTGCGGGATATTTTTTAGTTCTTGTATCAGGGCTCATATTTTTCGGCTGGTCGCTGCACATTCCAGCTCTCATTACGGTCAGAGAGACTTGGCCTCCTGTCGCGCCCTTGGCGGCGCTTAACTTTTTTTGCATTGGCATTTTGCTGGTGATAATGCCAGGCCCTCTCCAGCGGGCCGAGGTAGTTAAAGAAAAATTTATTCTCGGCCTTTCCGTCGCGGTGTTACTCACGAGCGCCATGATCTTAGGGCGCTATCTCTTGCGCTTGGAAACTCCCTCCATTGATATTTTAGTGTTTAAAGATTCAGCAAAGAAAATGGGTCTTGAATACAAAGGCCTCATGGCTCCGGCGACGGCGCTGAATTTTCTCTTGTCGTCTTTTTGGTTTATTGCGGATTTCGCGAAACCACGATTTGAAATCTTAAAATCGGTTGTTTCCTTGTTTGTGCTGGCGCTCGCAATGTTGATGCTTGGGGCTTATGCCTATGGAGCTTCGACGCTGTATGAACTGCCGGTTTTTCTAAAGATGTCTGCGGCGACAGCGACGATGTTCCTGGTGATGGGTTTGGGGCTTATCAGCGCCGATCCACCCTTTGGCTTTCATTGGCAATCGCCGATCCGGTTTTGGCAGGATAAGAACACGGTCCGAGAGCGTCCTCTATACGCCAGTCTTCTCGTGGTGTTCTCTGTGTTTATCATCGCGGGGATTGCGACCAGCCAGAGCTTGAACCGTCTGATCGGCACCATTCAAGGCGTGACGGAAACACAGGCGCATATCCAAGAGCTAGATCGTCTGATGATGGGATTGTTGAATGCGGAGTCCGGGCAGCGCGGATTTTTACTGACAGGAAAAGAGGAGTACCTCGATCCGTATTTTGAAGGGGTGCTGGAGTATCATCAGGCCCGCGAGGGGCTGATTGAATGGATTCATCAAAATCCGCAGTATCGGGAGCCCTTCAAAGCCATCGAGGATTCGGCCGCCGCCAAGTTGCACGAACTCAGTGAGACCGTCAGGCAGCGGAGGGCCCAGGGCCTTGCCGTTGCCAATAAAGCGGCGCACTCGGATGTCGGGCAGAGTGCCATGGTGAATATTCGTGAACGCATTCAATTTATTAAAAATGATCAGTTGCGATTGCTGTCAGAGCAGAAAGACGAAAACCGCCGTCAAACAGCGAATACCATCAGCTCTATCACCGTCGGCAGTTTACTGGCAACGGTCTTGTTGCTGGCCTGCTTGAACTTGTATATGCGTAACAGTCTCAAGCGCAGCCGGGTTGAAGAAGAAGTTCGCCATTTGAATACGGCCCTTGAGGGTAAACTGCATGAAATTGAAGTTGTAAATAAAGAGCTCGAATCTTTCTCGTACTCGGTGTCGCACGACTTACGGGCACCTTTGCGAGCCATGGCGGGGTTTAGCAATATCCTCGTTGAAGACTACAAAGATAAAATCGACGAAGCCGGCCGTGGGTATCTGCTCCGGATTATCGCGGCGTCGGATCGCATGGCTCGCTTGATTGATGGCATTTTGGATCTTTCGAGAATTTCGCGCCGCCAAGTGCGCCGCGAAGATGTCGATCTGTCAACCATAGCAGAACAAGTCGTGGCGGAGCTGAGGGCTATAGAGCCTGAGCGTCCAGCCGAGGTGCTGATACAGCCTCAGCTGAAAGTGCGCGGTGATGTCGATTTGATCGGTGCGCTGATGCAAAATCTTTTAGGGAACGCCTGGAAATTTACATCAAAAAAGAATTTCACGCGGATTCACTTTGGGGCGACCATCAAAGATGGCCTGACCGTTTTCTTTGTTCGCGACAACGGCGCAGGTTTTGATATGGCTTACGCTGAGAAACTTTTCGGGACATTCCAGCGCCTGCACACGGAGGTGGATTTTAAGGGCACCGGTGTCGGACTCGCGACGGTCCGCCGGATTGCGCACCTTCATGGCGGCGAAGTCTGGGCGGAGGGCGCTGTCAATCAAGGTGCCACGTTTTATTTTACTTTAGGCTCATAGGGAGATCACACATGCCAGAATCACTGAAGAAATCAAAATACATTTTGCTTGTTGAAGATAACAAAGATGACGAAGATCTCACGGTACGGGCCCTTCGTAAGGGCAATATCAGCAATGACATCCAAGTTGTGCGCGATGGCGCCGAGGCTTTGGACTATCTCTTTGCCCAAGGTGCCTACGTCGGCCGCGATGTCACTCAGCGCCCGCAGGTGGTGTTGCTGGATTTGAAGCTACCGAAAATTAGCGGTATGGAGGTGCTTAAAAAGATCCGTGAAACGGAGTCTACCAAATCCTTGCCGGTCGTGATTCTGACGTCTTCGCGTGAAGAGAGGGATTTGCTGAACGGCTACCAGCTTGGAGCCAACAGTTACATCTGTAAGCCCGTGGATATGAATCAGTTCACGGTCGCGATCCAGCAACTGGGCCTGTATTGGCTGGTTTTGAACGAGACGCTGACCTAAAACCAGACCTTAAAGAGTTAACCTTTTACGACGCCCCTGCTGTCTTTCTGAGAAGAGGGGGTTTTATGACGGTTACAGAGTCTATCGTCTTTCGAGTTTCACTGTTTTTACTGGCAGTCATGGTCGTGACAGCTTGTACGACCACGGGGCCGACAACCGAAGGGCGCCGCCCGCAATCGACAGGATATAACCGGCCTTAGTGGGTTTCCGCCGCAGCGGGGGCCGCGTATGGAAACAAGTACGTGGTCGTCATCGTCTTTTCTGAATGAATCACATAGATTTCAATGACAGCGCCATCCAAGGCCCATTGGCGGTCTTTCAAATAGGTCTCGGCCTTCGGGTAGACTTTAATCGGTCCGATCCCTGGCGAGCCTTCAAACACGGCTTGAACATATTTACGGCGTGGAATCTCACGGGATTTAAATCCTTCCGGAAGGTTTGCCGGAAGTTCTTTGACGATACAGCCACCGCGGCTTCTGAGGCGCTCCTCTTCAACCACATTCGCGTCGTCAATGTATTCGCCGAAAGATTCCGTGCAGTCGATGTTGTTGGACTTCGCCCACTTTTCAACTTCTTCGATGGTTGTCACGATTTTGTGATAAGAGCCCGTGTGGTCTTTGTAAATCATTTTCATCGGGCCCTGCTCGGTCTCCGTGATGTCAACGGATTTAAAAGCGCCGAGGTAGTAAAACAACCATATGGCGATAGTGACAACGACAAGAAGGACGGCGATTAAAAAGCTTCTTAATAATTTCATATTACAACCACTTTATTGAACAGCCCATTGAAGGGTTTTGTTGTTGTGGAGCCGATTGGCCCTCGGCGAGGAGTTTAACAGCTTCATATAATTCACGTTTTTTTACTTTGCCGGCGTCTTTCCATGAATCATCCAAACGGCCGCGGTAGGCGAGTTGATGATTTTTATCATAGACGAAGAAATCCGGCGTGCACAAGGCGCCGAATTTTTTTGCCACCTCCTGCGTTTTATCGTGCAGGTATACGAACGGATATTTTTTCTCTTCGGCGCGCTTTCTGAGATTCGCGAGGTTATCCTCTGGATAGGTTTCCTCGTCGTTAGCGCAAATCGCAATCACCGGAACTTGGAGCGCCTTGAGGTCGATGCCCAGTTGAATGAGGCGGTCTTCCACCGCTTGCACATAGGGGCAGTGATTGCAGATGAACATCACCACCAGCGGAGTTCCTTGGCCGAAATCTTTGAGCGAGTAGCTGTTGCCCTGAACGGAATTCAATGTGAAGTCAGGTATGCCGCGACCCATATCCGGAAGCGGAGTGATCGTTGTCGCCATCTTAAAGCTCCCACCAGTTTATTTTTTTACCGCTCTCAGTGATGAGCGTCCCGCTGGGCTCCAGTCCCCCGTAACGTTCTTTGAGAAGCGGGTGCTCGTTGAGCGCCATCAAGAGTGAACACTGATCTGACGGAGAAAGGAAATCTTCACAACGAGAAATGGCATCAGTCATTTCAAACAGCAAACGATCCAAGCACGTCGTCCAATCCTGACCGAGCAGGGGAACTCCCGGAGGCAGGCTGCCCAGTATCGAACCTGCCGCCGCCACCTCTAGAGGGGAGGCCAAAACATTGACACCGAGGCCGACGATCACACGCACTTCGTCGCCTTGTATAACGGATTCAAGTAAAATCCCGGCGACTTTTTGATCGCCGATGTAGATGTCATTGGGGGCCTTGATATTCCAGGCCAGGAAAGGCCACGTCGTTGAAAGCGCGCGGAACACCGCCAAGCCCACCAGGCATGAGGTTGTCGGCTGGGGCTTTGCGTTTAGCAGGTAGCTCCAGGAACTCAGCAGCGCGCTGCCAGGTTTAGGGGCGACCCAGATATTCTTGCCGCGGCCCCGGCCGGTGGTTTGATGATCTGTCAGGAAAATGCAAAGAGCTTCTTCCATCAACGATTCGTCAAAGGCCTTGGCTTTGGCGAAATCGCTTGTGCTGTTCATCGCGGCTTCGTAGTGCGCGTAAATACGATTATTCGCCGCCCACTTTTGCGTGACCTCTCCGAGGCGGATATCTGTGACCGGAGAATCCTGCATTAGTCCTCCCAGTCAAAGACCAGGCTCACGTCGGCACAAGGTGCCGAATGAGTCAAAGCGCCAACAGATACGAAATCAATACCGATATCCGCGACGGAGCGAACGCGGTCGAGAGTCATGTTGCCGCTGGCTTCTGTTTCGATTCCCGCGGGCACCAGTCCGCGGGCTTTTTTGAGCATTTCGTTGTCCATGTTGTCGAGAAGAATGCGGCGAACTTTTTGGTCCACGGCTTTTTTCACCTCATCCAACGTGCGGGCTTCTACTTCAATGGGCAATTGGCTGTGCTCGCGCACGCGGCCGACGGCTTCAGACAAACCACCCATGACGGAGATGTGGTTGTCCTTGATCAAGATCGCCGTCGAAAGATTCATACGGTGATTGACGCCACCTCCGTGATGAACGGCCTTCTTTTCAAGTTCACGGAAGCTTGGTGTGGTCTTACGGGTGTCCAAAACCTTCGTGCGAGTGCCTTCAAGAGCTTTCACAAAACGGCGAGTGAAGGTCGCAATTCCCGAAAGGTGGCCGAGAAAGTTCAAAGCCACGCGTTCGGCCTTCAGGATCTGAACGAGGTCGCCCTCGATCGTGCAGAGGATTTGGCCCTTTAGGATTTGTTCGCCTTCTTCAAAGTGCCATTTCACTTTCGCATTCGGCTCAAGATTCAACATTGTCTGTTCAAATACCATGGCGCCGGAAAGCACGATGTCTTCCTTGGCTTTCAAACGAGCGCGGCCATGCCGGGGTTTTAAAGCCAAAGCTTCGGTAGTGACATCGCCAGAAGGCATGTCTTCTTTGATCGCGGCGCGGATCAAATCAAGGAGTGTCATACAAACCTCTTTTTCACAGAATGGGAGCTATAGTTTCAAACTAAAAACTAGTTTGATTTTTCGACGTCGCGGAGGATTTTATTAATCTCTTCGCGGACGATTCTTTCAGCCATCTCTGGTATCACCTTCCAGCAGATACTTTCAATGACTTCTCGAGCTTCTTCACGAATGACTCGCTCAATCATCTCAGCATCGTTGGGGTTGCCTGGAGCGGCAGGGGGTGGGGTCTTCTTTGGAGAGGCCTTCGTGTGAACTTTTTCCATCGCCTCAGTGGAAAGGTTTTTAAGTTCATCGGCATATTTTGGCGGAAGTGAGGCTATCTTGGTCGCGGCCAAATCGTCGCCAAAGTGGATTTCTTCAAACTCCCCTTCAACTTCGACATAGGCATTGTCGATATCGTTCTGGGGAATGACGAATTTTTTAGAAAAATCTTCGTCGTCGGTGGAGTTCGGAGAGGCTGCGGTCTCAACCGGCAGGTCGATTTTAAACTTTTTAATGTCTTGGCGTTGCCAGCCGTCATCTTCGAGTTGGTCTTTTTGCTGAGAAGAGTTCAGCGGAACAGACGCAAACTCTTCGTTATCCGCCACCACTGCGAACTCTTCCCCTTCAGGATTCACATCTGGATTGTCGACCATGAGCAAGGCATGGCCTGTGCGGGTAATACCAGAGTTTGTTCCCTCTTCTGGGATGCTGAAAAATTCAGCATTTTCCGTGGCATTCGGGTCAAAATTGTCAAAGTTCATAGGGGAGGAGTCGGGCAGCTTGGCCTGAGGTTTTGTTGGAGGGGCTTTCGGCAGACCCGCCTGTGGAGGAGGGGTCTCTTTGAACTCTGGCATTTTGGGAAACTGCAAATACGAGCTGATCGGATTGCTTTGAGTTTTTGGGACTAAATCTTGAACCAATTGGCGTAGGGCTTCGGCATCGAAAGGCTTTTCGAGACGGGCATCCGGAGCCGCCTGATTGAGCTTGGCTTCATCAACTTCCATGAAACTGCTCCACATCAGAACAACAGGCACGGCTTGCGTCTCGGCATCGGTTTTTAAATCCGCACAAACTTCGTAGCCATTTCTTTTAACCAACAGCACATCCGCAAACACAATGTCAGGTTGAAAAGTTTTGGCGACCGGCAGAACATCGAGACCTACCGGGACGGCTTTCACCTCCACTCCAAAATCTTGGAGGGCCAACTGCATAACTCGTTTAATTGTAGAACTCTCATCCGCTAGTAAGACGCGTAAAGCCATAGTGAAAGTAAAGTAGGAATTTAGACTTGAGTCAACAATAATAGTTTTATGAATCGAATCGACCGTTATGTCTCTGGCTTATTCTGGGTTTCTTTTATTGGTGGCAGCCTTGTCTTCGTGACTATTTTTTTGGCGGTCGATGCCATGAGCACCATGGTTAGCCACAAGGATCTGAGCCTGGCGGTTCTGGCAAACTATTATCTGTACTACGTTCCAGAGATCTTCAATAAACTGCTGCCGATCGCCTGCTTGCTGGGGGTGATCCTCGCGATCTCGGCGATGAACAAAGCCAACGAGCTTGTGGCGTTGTTTGCTGCGGGGATGAGTTTGTTCCGGATCACGTTGCCTTTGCTCATTTGGGTGTTGGTGATTTCAGGGGTGGCTTTTTTTTCGATGGACCGCTTGGGGCCGACGATGAATCGGAAGAAGAACTACATTCTCTATAACGACATTGAAAAGAAGCCCTCGATGTACTCGGTCGTGAAAACCAACAGGATTTGGTACCGTTCGAAAAACGCGATTTTCAACATCAAAACTTTGAGTGCCCAAGGCGACAAAGCGCAAAGCCTGACCTTGTATTTTTTTAGCCCCGAGTGGGATTTGCTCCAGATGATTACGGCGGACAAAGTGGAATTGGGGTCGCAGACGTGGACGCTGTTTGATGGTTCGGTGACCTTGTTCACCGGCAACTCGAGCTTCCCGCTGACGAGCCAGTTTAAGACCAAGAAAATCGCGATGGGGGAGGACGCCCAAGATCTGCAATCCACCGGGCAGACTTCAGATACCCTGAGCCAATCGGAATTGGCGAAATTCATTGAGCGCAATAAAGAGGCGGGGCTCGATACGATTCGCTACGAAGTCGACTATCAATCGAAGTTTAGCTACGCGTTTGCCGGTCTCGTGATGTGTCTTTTGGGTATACCTTTTAGTGTTGGCAAAGCCCGGTCGGGCGGCACGATGGCAAACTTTGGTATCGTCATTCTGTTGGTGTTTGCCTATTGGATTTTGTTAAGCTCCAGTTTGACTCTCGGAACCCACGGTCATTTCAATCCCATCGTGGCGGCGTGGGCACCTAACCTATTGATGGCTGGTCTTGCTTATTTCTTTCTGTTGCGGCTTAAAAGATAATGAGGTATTACCGCTATTTAGCATTAAAGATGCGGTGCAAAAAGGCATCTGTTGGTGTACAATGTATCTGACTCTCGGAGGTCGTAATCATGGTCCTCGAAATTTTGAAATTTCCTGATCCTCGTTTGCGCGAAGTTTGTAAGCCTGTCGACAAAGTCACTGAAAAGCACGCCCAGCTTGCGAAAGACATGTTGGAAACTATGTACCACGCGCGCGGTATAGGTTTGGCAGCTCCGCAGATCGGTGAGTTGATTCGCATGCTCGTGATTGATACGCGCCCTCGCGACAAAGAAGGCCGCCGTTATAGTTACGACGAAATGACCGAGCTTGAAAAATCCGTGACTCAACCTTTGGTTCTGATCAATCCCGTGATCGTGAAGGGTGAAGGCAAAACAACTTTCGACGAAGGTTGCTTGAGCGTGCCGGGTTATTACGAAACCGTGGAGCGTTACAATTACGTTGAAATCAAAGCATTGAATGAAAAGGGTGAAGAGATCTTGGTGAAAGCCGATGGTCTTTTGGCAATTTGCATGCAGCATGAGATGGATCATTTGGAAGGGACTTTGTTCATTGATCATTTGAGCTTCATCAAGGGCAACAAGATTAAAAATCAAATTAAAAAACACGGTTACCCAACTCCGAAAGCTGATGAGGATCAGGAAGAGGACGTTGAAACCGAAGATGAAAAAGAAAGTGTTAAAGTGTGAGCAAGGTCCGCATTTGCTTTTTAGGAACCCCGGAATTTGCCGTGACTTCCCTCAAGGCACTCATCGAAGACAGTCATTTTGAAGTCGTCGGCGTGGTGACACAGCCGGATCGTCCCGCCGGCCGCAAAATGCAGCTCACGCCTTCGCCGGTTAAAATGCTCGCCATGAATCATGGCCTGCATGTGATCACTCCGGAATCTTTGAAAAAAAATCCGCAACGTCTGGAAGAAATCCGCGCGTGGGGAGCCGAGGTCGCCGTGGTGGTGGCCTTCGGGCAAATCTTGACCCAAGAGTTTTTGGATATGTTTCCGTATGGCGCCGTCAACGTGCATGGCAGTGTGTTGCCGCGCTGGCGGGGGGCGGCTCCGATCCAGAGGGGTATTGAAGCCGGCGACCCAGAGTCCGGCGTGACCCTGCAAAAGATGGTTAAAAAACTCGATGCCGGAGACCTCATCGGCATCCGCCGCGTGATTTTGGATAGTGAAATTACGGCGCTGGAGTTGCATGATAAGCTCGCCGTGCTCGGCGCGGATCTTCTGCGTGTGGAGCTCATGGATTACGTTCGTGGCAACTTGGTGCCGCATCCGCAGGATGAGTCGCAAGTCACCTATGCCCATAAAATTGAAAAGGCCGAGAGCGAAGTCAAATGGATGCTGCCGGCGGTGGAAATCCATAACAAGATTCGCGCTTTGACCATGGGACCGGGCTCTTACACCTGGCTGGGTGGTAAAAAATTGAAAATCCATAGAACCCGTGTCAGTGAAAAAGCGGGTTCGCATCCCGAGGCCGGCTTTATCCACGATGCGAACGACGAATACATTTCTGTGCAATGTGGCGGTGGAATCCTAAATATCTTTGAAGTTCAGCCGGAATCGCGCAATCGTATGCAAGTCAGTGATTTCTTAAAAGGTCATCCGCTCAAAAAGGGAGATTTCATCGGTGTCTAAGCTCGTTGCGCCCAGTATCCTTTCTGCTGATTTTGCCAACCTCGAAAAAGAAATAAAAGCAATCTCAGCGGCCGGTGCGGATTGGGTGCATGTCGATGTGATGGATGGCCATTTCGTCCCGAATTTGACGATCGGAATTCCCGTGGTGGAATCCCTCAAGAAGGTGAGCCGCCTGCCTTTGGATGTGCATTTGATGATTGAAAAGCCGGAACGCTATATCGAAGACTTCGTCAAAGCGGGCAGTGACTATCTCACAATCCACGTGGAGGCCACCGAGAAGCCGCACGAAGTTTTGCGTAAGATCCGCTTGCTCGGCGCGAAAGCGGGGATTACTCTGCGCCCGGGCACCCCACTGAGCGAAATTACGCCATATCTGGGCGAAGTCGATCTCGTTTTGGTGATGACGGTGGAGCCGGGCTTCGGCGGGCAGAGCTTCATGATGGACCAAGTGGAAAAAATGAAAGCTTTGCGTGAAGAACGCGAGCGCCGTGGTTTGAAGTATCTGATCGAAGTCGATGGTGGTGTGAATGAAAAAACGCTGGCGTATTGCAAAGACGCCGACGTCTTGGTTGCCGGGAGCTATGTTTTCCGCAATGATTACAAAAACGCCATCGAGTCTTTAAAGGCATGATTTGAGCAAATGAAAATCGCAAATATCTTACTAGCACTTTTAGTTCTTTGCCTGGGGCTTTCCGCGCTCGGAGAGGGACAGTGGTTTTTAGATCTGTTCTCTCACTTCATGTTGCAGTACGCGGTTTTGGCTTTGCTGCTGGCACTTTTCTTTCGTGCTAAAGTGCAGAAAAATAGTTCCTATATTGCGCTGATTGCTTTTATCTACATCTGCGTGCAGCTTGCCAATGTGGTGGATCATCGCGCGCCCATGGTGAAGATCCCGAAAGAGCCCGAGCGTGTTCGCATTTTTGAATTCAACGCTGGAGGCAATGCGGAAGTGTTGAAAAACTGGCTGCCGTTGCATTCGGGTGAATTTGATGTGGTGGTGTTGCTGGAAGCAGGTCTGCAGTTTGATCCGTTGCTCGAGCAACTCAAGTCCCAATACCCATATCAAGCCGTGCACTTGGAAAATTCTCCCTTTGGCCTCGCGGTCTTGAGTCGGTGGGAAATCACCGAAAACAAAGCCTTTGAATCCGAAGGGGGAAGTTTTCAGCAGTACGAATTGAAAATCAAACGCCCTGCGGGGGATGAGTTTCTACTGTATGCTTTGCATGTCCCACCGCCGGTTGCGCCTCAACTGGCGAATGCGCACGAGGCGATTTTTGGCGAGCTTGCCGAGAAGCTACACGACAAACAATTCCCGGCGGTTGTGGTGGGCGACCTGAACACCACGGCGACGTCACAGCGGTTTTTGAAGCTCCTCAAGAGCACCGGGCTGCGTGATACCGGCGGGATTTCCCCTTGGGCGAATACCTGGCCCGCGCTGTCTGTGAATCTGTTTTCGCTCTTAGGCCTGCGTATCGACCATTGCCTGGTTTCTAACAGCTTCTCAATCGTTGAGCGCGAGCGCCTCACGGATCTGGGCTCGGATCACCTGCCGTTTAAGTGTGTTCTTCAGGTGGAAAAGTAGGAAAAATTCATCCGGGGCTTCAGCACGGGGGCTTTTCCTTGAAAGCCCGGCGGGGACTTGCTACAAGATTACACAATGATTAAATTTACCGACCTTCCACTCGTGGCTCCGCTTCAATTCGCACTTAAAGACGCTGGGTATGAAACTCCCACTCCCATTCAATCCCAGGCGATTCCGCTCATCCTTGAGGGCCGTGACCTCTTGGGAGTGGCGCAAACGGGAACCGGAAAGACGGCGGCCTTCTGTTTGCCGATTCTGCAACTGTTGGCTAAAAATCACATCCGCCGTGAACCGAAATGTCCCCGGACTTTGATTCTGACGCCGACCCGTGAATTGGCGATTCAGATCCACCAAAATCTAGAGACCTACAGCAAGCACTTAAAGCTTAAACACGCCGTGATTTTCGGCGGTGTCGGACAAGGCAACCAAGTCCGTGATCTTGCGGGTGGGGTGGATGTGCTTGTGGCGACTCCGGGGCGTTTGATGGATCTTTTTCAGCAAAAGCACTTGCGCCTCGATAAGGTGGAGATCTTCGTTTTGGATGAGGCGGACCGCATGTTGGATATGGGTTTCATTCAAGACATTAAACGCATTTTGCCGCTTCTTCCGAGTAAGCGTCATAACTTATTTTTCTCCGCCACCATGCCGAAGGAAGTGCAAGACCTTGCGACCCGTATTTTGCACGAACCACTGAAAGTCGAAGTGACTCCGCAGGCAACGACGGCTGAGAAGATTGATCAGTCTGTGATGTTTGTTGAGAAGGCGAAGAAGTTTGATCTCTTGATGCATCTGCTTGAGGACAACAGTCTTTTCAAAGTCCTTGTGTTTATGCAGATGAAACACGGAGCAAATCGTATTGTCGATAAACTGACGAAGCAGGGAGTTCAGGCGGCGGGGATCCACGGGGATAAATCTCAAGGGGCCCGTCAGCGGGCTCTTGAGGATTTCCGGAGCGGCAAAGTTCGAGTGCTTGTGGCGACCGACATTGCGGCTCGGGGTTTGGATATTGATGGCATTACTCACGTGATTAATTTTGAGCTCCCGCATTTGCCGGACAGTTATGTCCACCGTATCGGCCGCACGGCGCGGGCTGGTGCTGAAGGAAAATCCATTGCCTTCTGCACGGCGGAAGAGAAATCATATCTCTATGCGATTGAGAAAACGACACGGCAAAAAGTGACGGTCGTCGACGATCACCCCTTCCATTCCGATGCAAGTGCCTCGGCTTCTGTGATGAGCGTCGGTAAAGCCAAGGCGGCGATCGAAAAACAGGGGCAGCACCACGGCGGTGGCCGCGGCGGCGGACCTGGCGGACGAAGCAAAGCTGGCGGTCCGGGCGGGGATGGAAAACCGCAAAAACGCCAAAGTTTTTTCAAGCGCAGGAAACTGGCTCAGCAGAACAAAAAACAAGGACCTAAGAAGTGACATTCGCCGGAACCGTTCAAGAGTTGAATATTTATCCTATCAAATCCTGCCAAGGGCAGCCTGTGAAAGAGATGAATATCACCTTGGAGGGGCCCGAAGGCGATCGTCAGTGGATGATCGTTGATGACAACGGCGGTTTCCTGACTCAGCGAACTTTGCCGAAGCTTGCGACAGTGCAAGTACTGGTGAATGATTCAGGTTTAAGCATCGGGATCGGTAAGCAGTTCTTTGTTGTACCTAAGACCAACTCCTTGAAGCGCATGATCCGCGTGAAGGTCTGGAACGATGAAATCGAGGCCGCGCTGGAGCCGGATCTGTTCTCGCAAGCCTTGTCTCAACATCTCGGCGTGAATTGCCGTTTGGTGCGTTATGCGCCGACCTCAAAACGCCTAGTACCCTGGCGGCAGGAGCCAGGTGATTCGACAGCCGACTGGCATCCGGAAGTGCGTTTTGCCGACGGCAGGCCTCTGTCATTGCTCAATACGAAATCGCTTCAAGATTTGAACTCTAAACTGGCCATTCCCGTGGGGATGGAGCGTTTCCGGGGAAACATCGTTTTCACGGGCCAGGCGGCTTTCGAAGAAGACCAATGGCAGCGCCTTCGCATTGGTGACGTGACCTTTACCCAGCCTAAGAAATGCTCGCGCTGCAAGATCATTACGATGGACCAAAAGACCGGCGAGTCGCCGACTCCCGAGCCCTTGAAAACTCTGTCGGGCTATCGTCGCGACGGCAATAAAGTGAACTTCGGTGTTTTGTGGATTCCAGAAAACACCGGTCGCATTACGCTAGGAAGCCCCCTCGAAGTCCTCGCCTAACGCGAGGCATCCGAATTAGGTACGGCGTACCTTTTGTGCTAGGTTCCCTGGAATGAAAACACTGGTTCTGACAGGTGAGTCGATCACCCTCGAAAATCTCTACGAAATTGCCAATAACTCTGAAATCAAAGCCGAGCTTGGTGCCGGGGCCCGTGCGGCCATGCAAAAGAGCCGCGATTATATTGAAGGCCGTATTAAAAACGGCGAAGTGATGTACGGCGTGAACACCGGTTTCGGGGCTTTTTCTTCGGTGCGTATTTCTGACTCTGAAATAGAGCAGTTGCAAAGAAATTTGATCCGTTCCCACTCTATGGGGATCGGCGAGCCGTTTACAAAAATTCAATCCCGCGCGATGATGGTTTTGCGGGCCAATGCCTTGGCTCGCGGTCACAGCGGGATCCGCCCGGCGGTGGTGGATAAAATTTTGGAGTTCTTAAATAACGACGTTGTGCCTGTGATTCCATCCCAAGGTTCTGTGGGGGCGAGCGGTGACTTGGCTCCGCTGTCCCATTTGGCGTTGGCGATCATCGGTGAAGGCGAAGTGTGGCAGAGCGGTCAAAGCATGCCGGTGCAAAAGGTTTTGGCCGAAAAGAAAATGCAGCCATTGGAGTTAAAAGCCAAAGAGGGTCTTTCGATGATCAACGGGTGTCAGGTGATGACGTCGGTGGGATTGTTGGCAGCTTGGGAAGCCCGCAGGCTTTTGTGGATGGCGGACTTGGCTGGGGCGATGTCTTTGGAGGGCCTGCGGGGTTCGCGCAAGCCATTTGATCCGTTGATTAGTGCGACTCGTCCCCATCCGGGCGAAGCAAAGACCGCGCGCAATCTGTTGAAACTGGCCGGAGAGATGAGTGAAATCGGTCAGAGCCATCTTTCAGCAGATCACCGCGTTCAGGATGCCTACAGCCTGCGTTGCATGCCGGCGGTTCATGGCGCGGCTAAAGATGCTCTTCGCTACATAGTGAGAGTTCTGGAGACCGAAGCAAATTCCAGCACGGACAATCCGCTTGTGTTTGCCGATGACAACAAAGTTCTTTCTTGCGGCAATTTCCACGGGATGCCAGTGGCTCACGCGATGGATTTTGCGGGGATTGCGATCTCGTCGCAAGCAAGCATTAGTGAGTGCCGTATTTCTAAAATGATCTCCCATCAGATGAGTGAGCTGCCGGCGTTTTTGACGCCCAACGGAGGCTTGAACTCAGGCCACATGATCGTGCAAGTGGCGGCGGCATCGCTCGTGAGCGAAAACAAGGTTTTGGCCCATCCGGCATCGGTGGACTCCATTCCGACCTCGGCGGAAAAAGAAGATCACGTTTCCATGGGAACGATCGCGGCCCGCAAGTTTGAAAAGATCCTGCGCAATGCTGAAAATGTCGTGGCGATGGAAATGCTTTCGGCGTGCCAAGCCCTTGATTTGTTGGCGCCGTTAAAACCAAGTGCCGCGGTGAAAGCGGCTTACGATCAGATCCGCCAGACGGTGCCGTTTGCAAAAGAAGACCGGTACTTCGCCAAGGATGTTGAAGCCATTAAAGTTATGATCACCCGAAATGAAATCCTTGCCGCGGCAAAATCAGCGGTGGGCGAGCTCGAATGGTAGGTGGATTCAAACGCCCGGCACAGGTTTTGTGACGGGTGTTTTACGGCGCCTATCTTTTTAGGTCTCAACCCGCCATTTTGTCTTTATACATCTTGAACCCCTCTGCGTTTGTAAGAAAGTTGAATCACCCAACAAAATACGAGGAGGGGTTTTGCTATGATTTTCAGATCGTCCTTATTGGTTTCATCATTCGTTTTAACCGCAACACTGGCGGCATGTTCCTCGGCTGAAAAGAGAAATGCAGAACAGCAAGAGAGGGCCGCCGTCGAGGAGCAGGCTCGCGAAGACGCCGCCGTGCAGGCTCATAAAGACGCCGAGAAAAAACTCTTTACCCAGTTAAGGTCCGACGAGCTTCGGAATCTCGTACAAGAAGGGGTGGTTTACGGATACCCGCTCGTGGCGATGGATGCGACGAAGCAGATTTTTATCAGCCCGGACAACCTGGGTCCCCGTAAAGGCGCCATCAATCAGTTCTCTCATCTTCGGCAGTTTCCGCGACCAGAATTCCCGGAGGAGGTCAGCCCAAACGTCGACACGCTTTACTCATCGGCCTGGGTGGATCTCAGTAAGGAACCTCTAGTGCTGACGGTGCCGGCGGTTGGCAATCGTTTTTATATGTTAGAAATTTTGGATGCGTGGACGAATGTGATTTCAACGCCCGGCGTGCGCACCACGGGGACTGGGGCTGAAGAATTCGCTCTGGTCGGTCCGGACTGGGACGGTCAGCTTCCGGCGAACGTACGCCGTATTCAGGCGCCAACGAATATGGTTTGGATCATCGGCAGAACTTACGCGAAGGGTGCGAAGGACCTCGAAGTCGTGCACGTGATTCAGGATCGATATCGCCTGATTCCACTCAGTCAGTTTGATCGCAGCTATGGGGGGGCCGCGACGGCGCCAGAAAAAGATGCTGCAGTTGACACGGTCCAAATGAAACTACAAACCAGCGCTAATGCGACGGTCGAGATGTTGGATGCAAAGACGTTCTTCACGAAGCTCAGTCAGTTGATGAAGGACAATCCACCGGCGGCCACCGATGCGCCGATGGTGGCAAAACTGGGAAAGATCGGTGTCGGCCCCGGGCACACCGTTGACTACGACCGCTTGCCTGCGGATATTCGTAAATCTTTGGATGAAGCCGTGCGCGGTGGCTATCAGCGTGTTCAAGCCCTGGCACAGAATATTCCGGGCCGGATGGTGAATGGCTGGGTGACGCATGAAGGAGTCGGCGAGTACGGAACGGATTATGAAAACCGCGCTGGTGTAGCTTACTATAATCTGGGCGCCAACCTGCCCGAGGATGTCCTGTCTCCAACGGCACATATAGATACTGCGGGCTCACGTCTGAATGGCGCGCATAAGTATGTTTTGACGTTCTCAAAAAAGAATATGCCGCCAGTGAATGGTTTTTGGTCTGTGACGATGTATGATGCTAAGCTGGGCTTGGTGTCCAATAGAATAAATCGCTATGCAATCCGCAGCCGCGATCAGCTTAAAAAGAATAAAGATGGTTCTGTCAGTCTTGTGATTCAAAACGCCAGCCCTGGAAAAGCGAAAACTGCGAATTGGTTGCCGGCCCCTAAAGGCGAGTTCAATTTGGTGATGCGACTTTATTGGCCGAAGCAGGCAGCTCTTAGCGGAGGGTGGCGGCCTCCGGGTATTCACAAAGTGCGTCAACCGATGCGTTTGACGCAAAGAACGGCAAAGCGAATCTCGAAGAGATAAAACTTGCCAACGAGCAAAACTGACACTCACTATAGAAGAATGAGATTTATGGAGTTCTTTTTAGTACTGAGTTTGCTGGCGTCGCTCGTGTCGGCTTGTAACGTTGGCAAAGGCCGATACGCCCGGGGTAATGGGGCCGACGAAAAACCGAATAATCCGTCGCCCAAACCCTTGCCCGCAAAGGTCGTTGAAGGAATGCAAGATCTGATTTTCCAGCGCCCCACTCACGAGGAATCCGAGTTCAAAAACATTATGAACTTGGGAGTTTCCGAGGGAGAGCGTGCCTACTTTAGTTTTAAATACGCACCTGACGAAGACGGCACATTTTACTTTACCTTGGATCAGGTGCGACTCACTCTCAAAGGTTGTAAAAACTCCGAGAATCGCAGCTATCAGATGGGAGTCTACTGGCAGCTCATCCAGGGGGATCAGCGGGTTGTGCTGAAGAAGTTTAGCCCGAACATCGATGACTTCGACTACGACCGGGGGAATAAGTATATTTTAACTTACGCCCTGATGGATCTGAAGGAGTTTGCGGATTGTCAGAGTGTGACTCTGAAATTTGCGAGCTTTCAAAAGAACTACAAAACTATAAAATAACAAAGGCCCCGGTGGGGGCCTTTGTTATTGATCTTGCTTTATCTTCTTTATTGGCAAGAGTTTGATTTAATCATTGAATTGATTTCACTGAGTTTCTGCAAAATCGGCTGATTTTGCGGAGACTTCACGCTGAGCTTCACGTCCGCCTGAATGAGCAGCAAAGCAGCGGACAGAACTTTCTGGCTGACTTTGTCACTGGCGCGCAATTTTTCAAACTCAACCACTTCTATAAGCAGTCTGAGGCGGTCCAAAGCGGCGGTCTTTGCCCGCACATAGGCACTAGCCGGAAGCGCGGCGATCATATTGTAAGTATCCTCAGCACTGTCGTGGCAGGTCGGAGCTGGCGGAGGCGGGGCAGTGGTGAAGGCCAGGTCATCAATGAAGAACGTAGCACCCCCATCATGAATATCGACGCGAGCGATATCGGCACCAGATGAGGTTACTGATTGAAAGACGTTGTTCATTTGACTGCTTGAGATAGCGCTGCCGACAAGGTTGTTACCTGCATCGTAAGCATAGATGCCAACATTAGCCGGACCTGTGATATAGGCCGAGACGGTTTTGACATTCGCTATACTCACGTTGAAGGACATCAAGCCGTTGGGTGCGTAAGCGAAATTGGGGCTGGAGTGAGTGCTGGTGGTGCCGAGATTCAAAGCATTCAAAATAGTGACTCCGGAAGCGGTAATTCCTTGAGAGCTATATTGAGTTGTGAGAGTGGTGCCATCGGCCAAGTCGTCGAAGTTTAGCAGAGTTGTTGTTTGCGCCAGAACTCCTTGGGCGAAGATGCCCACCAGCGCGAAACTGATAATTCGGAAAGCCTTAGTCCAATGGCTCGTTGTTTCCAACGCGTTATTCACAGATGCTTCAGTCATTTACAGTCCTCCCAATTTTGAATCTAGTTGTGTTGCATTCGCTAAACTAATAATTATTTGCCTTAGTCAGGTTGAGTGCCTGATTGGATTGAGTTGTTATTAGAATACTCTAGGCTGATGAGGACTGCGAATAAGTTTTTATTTATGGATCTCTTAGATACACTGTCTGAATTTGGTTACGTGGATTCTTTCGACATCTTGCAAAGCTTTTGATGGGTGTCTAAAGTATTGACACCTTATTGATTCATTCCGTTTTTGTGGGTTTTCTATGGATGCCTATTACTCTATGCAGAAGTAGTTAAACTTCAAATTGGCGGTCGCTCCAGAAAGTCCAATATTCATCGTGTTGGCCGTCGTTGAAGATACCCAAAATCTAGCAGTGCCTGGATCTGAGGCGGGGCCGACAATACACGTAGGACCGGTGGCATACGGGCGACTGAAATTTACGGTGCAGCTAGTAAGACCGGGTTGGTTGATTGTAATAGTTCCGCGAGTGTCTGTGCCGCTAAAGGTGGGGGGGGGGGACCCGCAGGGGGAAGCTGTTGGCGGGACACCATTTTCGATGGAGGAGATATGGCCTGTCATTACGAGGGCGTAGTTTTCTCCCGCTAAGAGTGTTTGGGTATTGGTTACACTATTTCTAAAAAAACCTGCGTAAGCATTGGAAGCAAGGTCTTTTACTGCACGCAAGCTAGGGCTAATGCTGCCCGAGGAAGAGATGTCGAGTTTTACAGTGGAGGGCTCAGTACCGATGCCAATGTTTCCTGAGTTTCCGCCGCCGATACTAAGATCCCCTTTAATTACATTGCCGATATTAAGATATTTCGAAGTCGTTGGCGATGGAATTGTTGCACTGGTGCCGATCAGGATATTTAAGTCTCCGGTCGTCAATGTGCTGCCGGCATCTTTACCCATGATGACGTTGCTCGAGCCCGTGGTTAGCGCGTTGGCGGCGTTGTAACCCATGATGGTGTTGTAACTCGCGTTGTGAGCTCCAGTTGCTCCCGCAGCTATATTGCTGCCAATGATGACATTTTGCATAGCGGATGAAGCTGCAGTATTATTACTAAATACATTCGCTCCAACCATGATGTTGTCGTTACCGTAGATGGCTTTTCCGGCGGCGTACCCCACAAAGATATTGTTAGAAGTGTTAGGCGAGTTGGCGCCGGCATAGATACCTATCCCAATATTCATGCTACTGCCGTTATTGCTCGAAAGTGCATATTGACCGATGGCCGTGTTGAGTTCGGCATCAGGAGAATCAAAAAGTGCTCTCATTCCTACTCCCGTATTGGAATGCTTTATACCATTTGCGTTTCCGTACAATGCATGCGAGCCGACAGCGGTGTTATTGTCGCCCGTCGCCGAGTTAATGTTATTCAACGCAAAGTAACCAATGGCAGTGTTATTATTTTGGCTACTTATTTGAGATCCTGCGGCAACGCCAAGTCCAGTGTTGTTGGTTCCGTTGGTTAGGCTATTTCCACTCAGGTTGCCCAAGAATAAACTATCGCCGCTATTATATTTAACGTCACTCAGCTTATTGATGTTAAAATCCTCGCAGGCCCAGCCGGTCGCCGTCCAAATCGCCACCTGCTTAGTGCTGCAAGAAAGGGTCGTAAATTTGCCAGTGCCGTCTTTGATCACAAGGCTCGAAGCGGCGCTATTCGTTCCAGTGAAATTCATATCGGTCCCGACAATCGCACCAAGGCCCGGTTGTACTGGCGTATAACCCAGGGCCGTTGTCACATCCACCAGAGCCAGTGCCGAGCCCGAAATCACGCGTCCTTGGGTATCTGTGCTCACTTTGGTGTAAGTACCCGCAGTGCCCATAGGTTTCAGGGTTAGAAGCCCGGCATTTGAAATCGTCGCATCTCCTGACATCGTCTGCTCAACAGCGATGTTAGAGCCGTTACCGATCCACATTTTACCATCCGCCAAAGGCGCGGAATCAGAAACTTGGGCGAGGTACGTCACCCAAGAAAGGCTTCCCGTCGCATCGGATTTTAGGATCTGATTATTAGCCGGAGCAACAATGGGCAATTTCAAATCATAAGACGCCGTAGCAGGAGTTCCCGGCAAGAGACGGACAGTCCCGCTGTTGATAAGACCAATACCCAAGGATTTAGCAACACCGCTGCTATCTAGTTGCTGTATTTTAAGCGCATTCCCGGTCTGAGTTTTATCAACCGTAACCAGTCCCGCATTTGAAATCGTCGCATCTCCAGAAAGCGCGTGAGCCTCAGCGCCATTAGCACTGTTACCGATCCATACATAGGAATCAGACAAAGCACTGCTTTGCTTACTATTAAATGCCACATAATCAGCATTGCTGATAAGACCCGCCGTGACGGAGCCCGCAGAAGCCATTGGGATATTCAGTGTGTGAACACCTGAGCCGGTATTAGTAGACCAGTCCGGCGCGTTGCCCGAAGTGCCCGGTGTTGCAAAAGATTGAGAAGTCGCCGAAGAGCCATTGAGTGCAGTAATACCAGCACCACTGGCAGCCAGCGCGACAGCCGCTGATCCATTCCAGTATTTGATTTGATTAGAGCCACCGTCGTACCACATCTGACCCGCCGTAGTGCCGTTAGTGGCATTCGTGGACAGAGTGAAGTACTTACTGTTAGCCATGGTGATATTGCCGGAGTTGGTAATATCATTACCGCCGAAGTTCAAAGCTCCGGCCATGGTGTCGCCGGCTCGGTTTACCGGAGTGTAACCCAGAGCTGCGGCTACATCAGAACCAGCAAGGGCAGATCCGGAAGTCACGCGGCCTTGGGCATCGGTGACGACTTTAAAATATGTTCCAGCAGTGCCCACGGATTTCAAGGTCGCAAGACCCGTATTATCAATTGTAAAGTCCCCTGAAAGGGTGCGAGCCTCTGCGCCACCCAAAGCATTACCCACCCACAGTTGGCCGGCAGGCAGAGAGCTTGATTGCTTCCCCATTAACGATACGTAATCCGCATTACTGATCAAGCCGGCATTGGCCCCGGCATTTGAGGCCATCGGGATGTTGAGTGTATGGGTGCCACTGGCTGAAGTAAACGCGGGCACCGTGCCTGTCGTGTTGACGGCGAGCGTCTGTGTTGAATCGGTGAGGGTGTTAAAGCTCACGATTCCACCGCTGGATGTGCCGAGTGTTTTCACGGCAGAACCATCGTAGTATTTGATCGCGCCGCCGTCATACCAAACTTGGCCCGCGGTCGTACTTGCGATGCCAGTATTTGGCAGGGTTAAATATCCCCCCGGGACCATGGTGATGTTGCCCGCATTTATGATGTTTTTGCTGCCCATGTCGATGGGGCCGGACATCGTGCCGCCAGCTAATGGTAAGCGGTTGTTGAATGAATCGTAGTCCGCTTTGCTGAGAAGACCTGCCGTCACCGAAGCTGTGCTTGCCATCGGGATGTTCAAGGTGTGAGTGTTAGCAGCATAGGTGTAGCTCAAAGCCGTCGCGCTACCAGAAGCCACTGCCGCGAGGTTTTGTGTAGAATTTATTTGTCCATTCAGGCTGGTGATCCCGGTCGCGGCAGGTAGTTGGCAAGTCCAGCCGGTGGCGGTCCAAGTCAGAACGTCCGAGGGCGTTGAGCAAGTGAAATTCATGAATTTACCGGAGTTGTCCTTCAAAACCAAGCCGGTCGTCGCGGAGTTCGCGCCGGTGAAGTCCATGTCGTTTGCTAGGATTGTGCCGTCAAGGATGTGCGTTGACGTCACTTTGCCGGTGCCGATGGCGACATTCACGGCCCCAGACCCCGACGCGGTCACATCGCCCACCAGGCTCGTGATGCGGTTTGAGATCATCGCATAGTCGGTGTTACTGATCAGGCCGGCCGTGACTCCGGTTCCCGATGCCATCGGGATTTTTAGCGTGTGAGCGCTGCCGGACGAGCTCCAAGCAGGAGCCGTCACTGAGTTGCCGGTGTCGATTGCGCCGAAAATTTGCGTCGGGGCATTCAGACCGTTGAGTGAAGTCAGTCCCGCGCCCATAAGGTCATCGGCGATCACGAAAGTGCCGCTTTGGTACTTGAGAATCTTGCCGTTTGCCGCTCCCGCCACATCGACGGGGACGCCTTTGATTTTATCAACGCTGGTTAAAGTTTGTGTGCCGCTGACATCGCCGCTCAGGGCTGTTGTCAGACGATGCGCTTGGTCTGCTTCAACCGCGTAAGGCACGGATTGAATATCCTGGCTGCTGAAAAGTTGCTGAGTGCCGCCGTCGTTGAACGACACGACGATCTTGCGAGTTTCGGTTTTTGAAGCCGGCGTGTAAGTGCAGCTGTTTCCGGCGATGGTCGAGCCGTCGTTTGAGAAAACTTTATCGAGCATGCCACCACTGGCAACCAGGTTTGTTTGTTTCCCGATCACGAGAGAGAAATACCCGTTAGACCCGGTCATGCTGACAGGGAATTCTTCGCGATAAAGAGTGCAAGTGCCGGAGGGGTCTTGAACATCGACCCGGAAGGTGACGCCGGCGGATTCAAGAGGCTGGTTGCTGGAATCGGAGATCACCCCATCGACGTTGAAGGTCAACGGCACAGCAAGAGCCGTGCTTCTGAAAAGCGCGACGAATGCTAAGACCTGAATAACGATCATTGTCTTTGAAAACATTAAACCGACTCCACTAGAGGCCTTTTCGGCAAAAATGTGCCGTAATTTAAGGGATCGTGTTGAAACCATGATCGTTTTCGCCAGATTCTCATTCCGGTACGCCCACGGGTTGTTTATGGCGAGCAGGTCGCTCAACGGAAGTCTTCGAACACTTTTTTTACAACTGGCTCTCCGTTTTAAAGCGAGATCCTCGCAGGGGCCTCGCAGCCACTATTATCCCGGGCGTTTCGTTTTCTTCTTTCTCACCAGCAGCCCACGCCCCTCTAAATCATTGAGTTCATGATAGGCGATCACGGCTTTAAACTGCTTCCCCCAAGACAAAATCTTAGTAAAAGGGCGAAGATCAAAAAGGCCTTTCAGGGACCTCCCTTTAAGCTTTGATAGAAGACTCACCAGTAAAGAAGTCAGGGTTCTGATAAAGGCCAAATAAGCGTCCCGCGAGGGAAGTTTAACCAACAA
>JBDHWW010000018.1:0-65192 GCA_039810425.1 Pseudobdellovibrionaceae bacterium
CGCATCGCTATCTTGTTTTACTGTGGTAAACTGGAACTCTACCCTCTATAGGCACAAGAAAGTCGGAAGACCCATAAAAATATTTTCAATGCAAGTCTCGTAGGGGCAGTATTACTTACTAGCTCTTTCAGTTACGGCAATTACGGCTAGCCGGAAAAGCTGAAGGCATTTTGGGTGACGAGGCCCGCCTTGTCCTTCAAGAATACAACCTGCGAGTGAAAGTATCTCCTGAGTCTACCAAAGTGGCTTACGCCAGTATGATGGACAGTCTTTTTGCTCTGTACTCTCAACGCATTTACAAAACATTGGAAGAGCCTTGGTTTAAAGTCGACGGTCAGCAGTTGAATCTTTTGGATTTCGTAAAGAGCGGCGCTTATCGCCAGCCTGAAATTAAATCCACGAACACGTGGATGAACGTTGTGACTCTGGATCCAAGCAAAGTGCAAAATCCGATTCTGAAAAACTACACTCGTGAGATGTGGTGGAATCGTTTGAATAGCATCAACCCTATCGGCACGGTCCGCATCGCCCGCAATATGGACATCACCGGGCACCTGAAGCCAGTTGAGGGCAAAGATGCTCTTCGCCGCAAATTCTACGACAAATTTAAAGAGTTCCGTAATTAGGATTTCTAACCGAATCCTAACTTAAACCAAACACACATCTCTTAAGTTTTCCCCTATAAGGTCTCCACTACACAGGAGATTTTATGAAAAAACTTTTAGCTCTGATCGTTCTTGTTTTACCGATGATCGCCTCTGCCGGCCCTGAGGACCACCTCCCAGGCGCGGTCTACGCAACGGCGGCAAATGTGCCGTACTACTTGAAGCAGTTCCAATTTGATTCCATCGATCTTTCTAACGATGAATCGACCGTGATCTTGTATGCACGTTATGGAAATTTCACCGGCGACTTCAAAGTGATCTCTTCTTCTCGTCACAATGAAGACATCGTGACTTACACGGCTCAGAAAGAACTTTTCGATCGCACTGAAACAGGCTGCGGTAATTCAGAGAAAGCCGTGGCAACCATCCGCGCACGCAGTCACATCAGCTTCGGAATGAGCCCGAAAGATGTCGAGGTTTCTGTGGAGTACACGATGGTGAACGACATTTGCCATTCACGGCCACAAACTCAAATGATTCAATATCAATTGGTAGATTAAAGTCCGCCCGAAACGCCCTTAGTAAGGAGGGCTTCCGCATTATGGGGGTGAAGGCTTTCTAAGTGCTTCACCTCAATAAGATAGTCCGCAATGTCTGTGACGCGATCAAGGCTCGCCTTAATACGGCGAGAGGCATCTTCACAGAACATCAGATTCTGACCATTGCGAAGCGCGAACTCCTGCTCGTCTTCACGCTTCACGGCTCCTTGCACCGGAGTTTGCAAAGCCTCTTCAACAACATCGATCAGGTCTTCAAAGCCAAACGCCGACTGCGCATTTGTCAGTTGCACCTTCACGCGGGCTTCACTTCTTTGCGCATGCGGGGTCGCAATCACGCCTTGAGTGCTGCCCAGCCATTGGTGAATATCTTCGAAGTTCAGTTCATTCTGGCCCAGGAACTCCCGCTTAAAGTTTTCTTGGATCAATTGGCGCGACAAGGCCGCCGACGCCGGGCACGTGCTTGAGTAAGTCACGAACACTTCAGCAAAGATCTTCGCGCGGCCTTCGGTGTTTTCAACCGACAGGTTCACCGGATAGGTGCGCCAGGCCTTGTTTTCAGATTTGAGGGCCTTCCGTTGCAGGGGAGCTTCGACCTTTACGGCGAGGTAGGCATGACGGCTGAGATCTTTGTGCGTCTTCAAAAACTCTTGAGAGACTTCTTCAAGAAGGGCATAGCCGAGAGCTTTTGCTGAAAGAAGTTCTTGAACAGACAAATACAAACGCGACATATGAATGCCGCGGGATGAGGTGCGATCGAGGCTGACCTTCGCATCAACACGGGCCGGAACTCTGAACAGAGCGCCTTCGTCACCGGCGAGCAGAACAGGGACCTCAATACTCCCCATCCCCACTTGGTTGATCGGTGGATAAAGGTCTTTTCTGGTTTCAAGAGCGACGTCCGCGAGCTTATGCTTGTCCATGGCTTGGCTTATACGCCTAAAACAATGTTTTGGCTCGAATTTTTCAAAATTCTGTCCTATAAAATAAACCAAATGAAAAATTTAGTCCTCGCTAGCACATCGAAATACCGACAAGAGCTTTTAAAGCAATTAGGCCTGCCTTTTGAGGCCCAGAAGCCCCTGATTGATGAAGAGAAAGAAAAAGATCCCACTCTGGCCCCGCGTAAATTGGCTGAGAGGTTGGCTTTCCTCAAAGCTCAAAGTCTGAAAGCGGAGGGAACAGTGGTGATCGGAGGCGATCAGCTTGTGGCCCACCGCGGAAAAGTTCTCGGCAAACCCCACACTCGTGAGCGCGCCATTGAGCAGCTCTTGGAAATGCAAAATTCTAAACATGAACTCATCACAGCGATTTATGTCTTTGATGGAAACAACAAAGGCATTCGCTACACCGATGTGACAAAGCTCCATATGAAACAGCTTTCGCGGGAGCAGGTCGAACGCTACGTTGATTTAGATCAGCCTTTGGATTGTGCCGGCGCTTACAAGATTGAAAAACACGGCATGATGCTCTTTGATAAAATTGAAAGTGAAGACTTCAGCGCCATTCAGGGCTTGCCGCTTTTGATGCTTGGGAAGATACTAAAGGACTCGGGATTTAGAATTCCCTAAGGAAGACACATGAACACAGAGCTTTTAACGAAGGCCTTGGATGGCCAAAAAAATTCTTACGCACCTTACTCTGGCAAGCACATCGGTGCTGCGGTTTTGATGGATAACGGCAAAATCTATAGCGGCTGCAATGTCGAGAACGCTTCTTACGGCGGCACGATCTGCGCAGAGCGCACCGCCATCGTCAAAGCCGTCAGCGATGGCGCAAAGAAAATCAAAGAAGTCCTGGTGGTCAGTTCAGAACAAAACCCATGGCCCCCGTGTGGCTTCTGCCGGCAAGTCATCGCCGAGTTCGCAAGCCCCGAGACCCTGATTCACCTCGCAAACCCGCAGGGCCAATCGCGCTCACTCAAATTTGTCGATCTCTTCCCTGAGGCTTTCGGCCCGGCTCACTTAAAGCCTTAAACATTCCACATGTTTCTATTGTCCATCGCCCCTGCCTCGTAAGATCGAGGAATGTGGACGGCGGTTCCGGTCATGCCACGGCAAGATTCCGCGCACTGACGGCAAAATTCAGCGCATTTCTTCATTGCCGCGTCCTCTTCATATCGTTCGCAGGCCTCCGCACAGGCTTCGCAAAGCTCAAAAGAAAGAACACAAGCTTGGCGATGAAATGGAACTCCCGAGATCATCATTTTTGCCGAGAGTTCACAGGCCTCCGCACACATTTGAAGAAGAGCAATGTGCTTTCCTTGAAAGTGCGTGTCCCGTTGCGAGAGACAATAGTGAAGCGTCTCCAAGCAGACACGGTGGCAGCTAAAACAATTTTTAATACAACGGGTGACGTCGCTGTCCTGCAAAGGTTCATGGTTCGCCATAATATCCTCCCTCTTCTAAGAAGGATATTATAGCTCCGTGTTTAGGCGATGGGGCGCTGTCTTTCTACAGCTCCACCCAAAAAGAGAAACCTTGGTATCTAAGGATCAACCCACGATCTGCGCCCACTTGGCCCATACTGATGTTGTCGACAAACATACCTCCATCCATGCGGAAGAACTCACCCGTCATGTACGCGCCGGCCTTTGGATTTTTTAACGAAATAAGTTTTAGGTCTGAATCTCCCTGCTTTGACGAGAAGACCCACTCCGGCGTTTGCTGATCACCGATAAGCATAATCGGCCCGCCTTCATAAATCGTTTTCGATCCATCCGCCATACGCAGGCGATATTGCCCTTCGGTTTTTAAGCGAGTCACCACCCATGGAACGCCCCAATCACGATAGCCTTCTTCATCCGAGCGAAGGGTCCTCTCGATGAAGTCTTCGCCTTTCATTTGGTAAATTTTCGGCGGAGCTGTCATGCTCATGGCGATAACATAATTTCCGTTTGTCACCGTCCACTGACTGAGTTTCTGCGTCGACACGATATTGAACTGCGCATCTAGAGTCGCAACAACAGAGATGTTCGCAGCCAGATCCCAAACAACGGCTTTCGTCAGGCCATCACTCCACAATGAAACCAAGCCCAACTTTGTCACGTCCGTTGCAGCGCCGGTTGAGCGATCATAAAAAATAGATTTCTTATCAGCTGCCACACCGATGTACTTCGCGGTTGTTTTGACAATCTTTGCTTTTGTAAGGTCCTCTGCCACGGTAAGGATCTTCGGGGTTGGCTGAGTGAAGTCCAGGATCTGCCACTGGCCGCCGGCGTTCTCGGCAATATAATAGTCGCCGCCTTCCAGGTGGCCTTTAGTAACAGCCCCGTGCCATACCGGCACGAGCTGAGCCCCTTGAACTTGCAGACTCCAGAGCTCTCCGGCGCTTTCGACCATCAAGTGAGTGCTTCCCGCACGTACGACAGTAACATCCGCCATGCCCGAAACTGCATAGATGGTTTGCGTGCCTGCGACAAAATCTTGGCGCAAGAATGAACCTTCACTATACGCCCAGCCCACGGAACTTTGACGAGCCAGCGTCAACCACGTGAACCCCGCGGGAAGCGTCATGTTTTCAACGCCATTCACACCCATTTTTCCAATGAGTGTTTCTTTGTCAGTTTTCACGAAACCAATCCCGTCTTTTGTGACGACGAAGGTCTCTGTATTGCTTGTAATTCTTTGATACTTCGCAGTCGCACGCAACCCACCCCATTGATTGGCTTGTGATTGTTGCGGATCCGAATTCAGCCACAAGCTGTATTCGAGCCACTCTTGTAAAGTGCGAGTCTGGCCATTGAGCGAAACGGGCTTCGTCAGCTCTTGCGTTTCAAATTGCAAACACTGAGCATCACTAAAGGTCCTGCAATAAGAATTCGCAAGAACTAAGTTCGCACGAAGCGAGTTATCCGCCTCAGCACTGATTTTAGTTTTTCTTTCGGCGAAGACCTTTGCAAAATCTCGCTGGATCTTTTGGCCCAAGTACTGAGGCGCCAAGCCCCAGCGCATTCCCGGCTCATCGTTTGGATCCGACGAAAACATTTTGTTTTTCCAGGCAAAGATCAAAGCCTTTAACTTATAGTCATCCCCAGCGAGGCTCAATGCCACGCTATCAAGGGCCAGAGCTGCTACGGCCTGAACATCTTTACGGATTTTTTCCGGCAGGGGTGAGTAGTCAAAAATCTCGAGCTGTTGAATCGTCTCGGTGATGTGCTTATCACGTGAAGGCGTGCTCCAGTCGTCAAAAAGCTGACCATCTGGTGCACACGAACGCTTTGGACAGTGTGAGTAGCCCTCGTCAACGATACCGACGCGGTTCTTGTACATGTCTTTGAGATTTTCATAACCCGATTTCACGAGGGTTACAAAATTCAAGTTTGGCTTTAAGCGCAGTAAAACTTCCAGGAAGTTCGGGCGGTCTTTTTCAGTGATAAAATCCGGCGCATACTGCTCCAGAGAATAGCCCGGCATGCTCTCCGGTTTTTCTAGCGTGTAGGTGCCGTTTTTCACTTTTGGCCAAAGGATTCTTAAGAAACCGTTCTGACCTTTTTTCGCCTGCTCGCTCCCCCACGACAGAGATTCACTGAGAGTTCTGACTTTGCGAGGAGTCGTTGATTGAATAATCAGATATGGCACAAGAGCCGTATCACTGAGATCCACCCGGTGGACGAGCTGCGTATGGCCCGAAACTTCGCGCAGATCCAAGTGGTGAACACCCGGTATGAAATTGTCCGGCGTGATTGCAATCGGGTAACTGTCACGCATCAGTACGTGGGTGTAGGTCATATCCAAAAGATAATTCAAAGCGGCACGGAAGCGTTTATCTTCGTACCAGTTCTTTGCCGTCGGCAGGCTCTGCCACTCCGGGCGCATCGATTGATTCGTCATCAACACGCCACTACCGGAAATACGGTTTGCCGCAGGCAATCCGTTGATGCGGGCAAAAATCCAGCGCGCTGAATACGCCACATCCGCACAGTCAGTGGCGATTTTATATTTCTGATAAAAATCAGTATTCATATTCTCAGTCAGCCACTGAGCATACTTCTTTTCCCAATCCCAATTCCAAGACTGGGTCGTCGGCCAGAGGCTTCCGCCCTGCAGAACCACTTCGTCGGATTCCATCTGCATCAACGGATTCACTGTCTGCACTTGCGAAAAATGAATTTGCAACTGGGACTGAGCTTTCTCGGCTTCAGAGCGATAGCTATAATATTTGCGCGAGATCAGATCTTGCCAGCCATCGGCATGTTGAACGATTTCTTCAACGCGCCAAAGGCGGTCTTCTTGGTAGCGAATCAGAAAGATTTTTTCACCCTGAGCATTGTAGCCAGAAAGTACGGACTCTGTCGGTTCTGCCGCTGGGGCCGCACTAGCGAAATTTAAAAAAGATACCGCAACGAAAGCGGTGGCGAAAAGATGTCGTAGCATTGTCCATCCTTGGGTTGTGACGATCTGATGAAGATTAGATCACATTCTTCAGATAACAATACAGATTTACTTGGTGAATTAAGCTCTGTGCTAAATTTTCTGTAGCCCGACAGTCTTCACGAACCCCCGAGACCGCCAGTCACCGGCAAACGAGATCCCCCAGGCGACCATGATGGCCGTCTGGTCCCGTTCTCAACGACGGACGGCTCTCACGCAACCGGCGACTGAGCGAACGCAGACGCAAAATACCCATCAACAGATCGTTAACCTATCAAGCTTGCCAAAACCAGAAATCAACCTAAGCAAAGTAAAGACTCTTCTCTCCACTACCAAGGTTTTCAACCACCAAACTTTGCACTGAAGGATTCAACGTAAAAGTCTCCACCACCGTCGCCGCAAGATTCAGTTGCTGGCTTTCCACTAAGGACTCCTCAAAAGGCCGTTCGCTTTCAAAGCGATAAACTCCCCCCACCCACTCGCGGGTTTCACACTCTCCCATGAACAAAGCCCCTGCCCTCCATCCGAAGCTGAAACCACGTTTTTCATGAAAACAGATCTCCGTCAAAACACAGCCCTTTGCCCTTAGCTTTGCCGAAACGAAATCGCGGGAACTTTCCAAGAGCGCTTGAAAGGAGCTCACGGGCGAAAAAGTAGGAGGCAATTCAGCCAGCACTGCATCGACCACAACCAAGTTGAGCAACATACCCGACATGGGATCGACTTGAGGCTTGCCGGGCTTCGCCACCGCGATTTCCAAATCAAAAACAAAAGCCCGGCTTGCGCCAGGCCTTTGGACTTTCACTTCAACTGTATGAGAGCGATGGAAGGTCAACTTCATCACCGCTTACGGCTTTAACAACTCGTTGTTCACTTCGACTTTAGAAACTTTTTTGAACTCATTCAGCCAATTTCCGAAGAGCAGATTAGAACGGAAAGACTCCGTCATGGTCTTCGTCATTGGATCCAAAGCGACAGGCGTATCCATTTTTGCTTCTTTCAATTTCAAAACATACTTCTCTTCGCCGTCACGAACGATGCGCTTCAAAAGTTTGTTCTCTAGCGTCAGCTCAGGGATCGCATTGTTGGCCATCTGGCTATTGATTTTCGGAGCCGCATCTTGTGACAGATCAAAGAGGCCGGTCTCTTCCCATTTTGCATTCAATGCTTTCAAACCATTATCCAAAGCCGCTTCATCACCCTTTGCAACAGCTTCATCCAATACCTTCATATCTGCCGCAATCTTCTCGTTAGCCAAAAGCTTTTGTGCCACTTGGATCTTTTGTTTATCGAAATTGGGCTCAACGGCCGGCTTCTTCTCTGTTACCTTGATAAGGTGGTAACCAAACGCTGACTTCACTGGGCCCATGACCTTGCCAACCGGGGCTGTGAACGCCACGTCTTCGAACTCCTTAACCATTTTGCCACGGCTGAAATATCCAAGGTCCCCGTTCTTCGTTTTTGAACCTGGGTCATCGCTGTTGGCCGCCGCCAACTTGCCGAAATCCGTTGTTGCTGATTTTTTCAGCAAGTCTTGGGCTTTCGCCAGCGCCTTCTTGTCGTCCTCTGGGTTCGCACCCTGCTTCACTTGAACCAAGATGTGTTGGGCGCGCACTTCTTCTTCGGAAGCATAGTCGCCTTTGTTTTTATCAAAGTAGTCCTGAACCTTTTTAAGAAACTCTGCGTTACCCAAAGCTTTTTCCGCGTCTGTCACGCTGATCGTGAAGTTCTTCGCCAACTGATTATTGTCGAGACGAACGAACTGGATATTCATTTTGTAAGCTTTCAAATCAGCCATTTTTGCTGCTTCGACGGCGCTCACGCTAGATGCGATGTCAAAAAGATGGCGAACGCGCAAAGCTTCTTGTTGTTGGCGGATGCTGTTCTCGAAGTCCTTCGGAACTTGGTGAGTCATTTCCAGATAGCGGAGGTAGTAGTCCTTCTGGAAGTGCCCGTTAGATTGAAAAACAGGGATATCTTTAGTTATTGTCTGAGCGATTTCTTGATCCGCAACGACAATGCCGCTTTTGCGAGCAGCTTGTGACATCAATTCGCGGTCCACAAGGCCCCGGAGAGCTTCCGTACGAAGTCTGAATGCATCGTTTCCAAACATTTCGCCGTAGATTTGTTTTAAATTGTTCTCCGCCGCCTGCATATTTCCGATGGAAATCAGCGCGTCGTTCACTTGCGCTGCGGCCCCAAGACTGCTGCCCCCCAACCGGCCGGAAAATCCGAAGAAGACAAACACAAGAATGATCGCTCCGAAGAGAAGCATTGCTGTGAAGTTCTTAGCTGAAACTTGTTTTCTAAGACGATCTGCCATCGATTGAGACATATGTATTCAAACTCCTGTTTTAAAGCGAGTGCCCATTACCTAACGAAAATTTAGTTTTTTCAAGGAGAAACTGTTGGAATCAGAGAAGGTTTTTGTTACCGTTTCTGTATGGAGCGAGGTGTTCGTTGAATTTCTTTAATATCGATCTGAAAAAGATCATTATGATAGCCATCGTCCTGGCTTTGCCACTTGTGTCTATCAATATGCAGCAAAAGCCCCAGGAGTCCAATTGGCTGTCTCGCCCTTTCAGCTTTGTGGCCAGCCTCGCTGAAGAAACTTTTTATAGTTTTTCTGCGGGCGTTCGTGGCACCACGGCGATGTATTTAGATCTGATCAACATCAAAAAAACCAACGCGGATCTTGCAACTAAAAACAATGAGCTTTTGACTCGCATGAACGAAATGACGGAGATGAAGGGTGAAAACGATCGCCTCCGCGCTCTGCTGAATTTCCGTCAATCCACGAAAATGGACTTGGTCAGTGCCCAAGTCATCGCTCTTGATTTGTTTGCCGACCACCAAACCGTGACCATCAACAAAGGCACGCGTCATGGTTTGAAGACCGGCCAAGCTGTGATCACAGTGCAAGGAGTTTTGGGTTACATCTATCGGCCGGAAGCGCTGACTTCGAGCGTGATGTTGATCACCGACCGCTACTCCGTTGTCGACGGAGTGGTGCAAAGAACCCGTGCGCACGGAATCGTTGAAGGTAAAAGTCCTGGCACCTGTCTACTCAAGTACGTTGAGAAAACCGAAGACGTTAAAAAAGGGGATCTCGTTGTTACGGGTGGCCTTGATAACATCTTCCCGAAGGGTTTCCCCGTGGCGGTGGTGGAGTCCGTCGAGCGTAAGAACTTCTCCGTATCCCTCAAAGTGGACTTGAAACCAGTGGTAGATCCCTACAAAGTCGAAGAGGTCTTTGTGGTGGCCAATGCTACCAACACGGATCTTTCAGACCGCCTGCCTCCGCAAGCTTCTGAGACCAATCCCATCCCGGGCATTTCGCCAACGCCTGGACCGGAGAAAGCACAGTGAAGATTCGTTGGACTAAGGTTTTCAACTTCCTCCTGCTCTTGGTTCTGCTGGTGATCTTGGCGGGCTTCCAGAGCACCCTGTGGTATCAGCTCTTCGGAACAGTTCCCGCCCCGATGCTGTGGCTTTGCCTGATCGTGTACGTGACTTTGTACCGCAAACTCTATGGCGCGCTTTTCACAATTTACGTCATGAGTCTTGCGCTGACAGGCTTCTCTGTGATGCCGGTGAAAATGCTGCTCATCACCCTGCTGCTGGTGTTTTTGATTCTGTATTCGATCCGGAGCCGCGTGTTCTGGGAAGGCCCGGCGTACTACACTCTGATGTGCTGTGTGGCGGCCGTGAGTTATCATGTGATTTACTTCTTTGGTTCTTGGTTGATGGAAAGAAATTCCGCCCCTCTCGGGTTTTGGGACCGCATTATTCAATTGATCCTGACTCCGGCCTTCTGCATGCCGCTATTTTCAGTTCTCAAGAAGATAGACAAGCTGACTCTCGATGAGCTGACGACCGAGACCCGAGGTTATGATTTATGAGTTATTTTGTAAACAACCCCGAAGAAGCCAAAGAGTACCAGCCCCGCTACAGGCTTTTTTATATAGCAGTGGCTTGTACCTTTGTCCTCTTCACGGCCCGTCTTTGGTATCTGCAAATCATCACGGGCAATGAACTCCGTGAGTTCTCGGAAAAAAACCGGGTTAAACAAAATAAAATCACCGCGCCTCGCGGGCTGTTGCTGGACCGGAACGAAAAAGTCCTGGTTGAGAATCTGCCAGGCTTTGAAGCCGTGTTGTCCCCCCAGTACATCGAGAACATCGACACGACGGCCAACACCATCGGTCCTATTCTCGGCATGGAACCGGATAAAATCACCCAAAAGGTGCAAAAGAGCCGCAAGCAGAACGGTCCTTTTGCCCAAGTGCGCTTGAAAGAAAACCTCAGCCGCGAAGAGGTCTTCCGTTTAAAACGCATTCGTCTCGATACGCCGGGCCTTGAAATCCGCGAATCAATTGTGCGTTACTATCCGCTCAAAGAAGACGGCGCGCAGCTCTTCGGTTACGTGGCCGAAATTTCAAAGCGGCAGATTCCTTTGATGAATGACCTTTACAAAGACGTCTTCGCCTTTGAACAAGGGGATATTATCGGCAAGAGCGGCCTTGAAGAAACGCTGGAACGTGAAATCCGCGGTAAAGACGGCCTGAGCTTTATCCAGGTCGATGCCCACGGGCGTGAAACCGTCACCGCGACGCCGAATATTTACGGCGAACAAATTCGCGACCAAGAACCGATCCACGGCAATACCGCTGTTTTGACAATCGACCGCGATGTGCAAGAAGCGGCTTACAAGTCGATGATGGACAACCAGCGTATCGGCGCGGCTTTTGCGATGAAATCCAACGGTGAAGTTTTGGCGTGGGTCAGCACGCCGTCATTTAACCCGAATGACTTCTCGACGGGTTTTGCCCCGAACACTTGGGGAAAGCTGGTCAACGATCCGTTCAAGCCATTGCGCAACAAAGTCATTCAAGATTTCCAGGCGCCGGGTTCAACATTTAAACCACTCATCGCCGTTGCTGCTTTAAATGAAAAAGTGGTGACCCCAACGACTTTGGTCGCCGCACCGGGCGTATTCATGTTCGGCCGGCGCCCTTACCACGATAGCAATCGTAACGGTTATGGCATGATTACGATCTACGAAGCGATTGAAAGAAGCTCCAACGTGTTCTTCTTTAAAATGGGTATCGCATTGGGCGTTGATAAGATGTTTGCGTACTTAAATCCGCTGGGCATCGGTCAAAAAACCGGCATCGAGCTTTCACGCGAAGTGGCCGGCACGATGCCAAACTCGGAATGGAAAAAGACCAAGTATGGCGAAGAGTGGCAACCGGGTGAAAACTTAAGTACGGCGATCGGCCAAGGTTATGTCGAGGTGACGCCGATCCAGATGGCGGTGGCTTACAACGCCATCGGCACGGAAGGCAAGGTCGTAAAGCCATTCATCGTTCGTAAGATCATCGATCAAGAAGGCAACGTTTTGAAAGAATACTTTCCCGATGTCGTGCGCGACTTGACCCTGGATCAAAAGACCGGCATCAAGGTAAATCCAGCGAACTTCAAAGTCGTGAAAGAAGCGATGAGGCGGGTTGCCAACGGTGATCACGGAACAGCGCGCTTCTGGAAAATTCCCGGCGTACCCATGGCCGGTAAAACCGGCACCGCCCAGGTTATGAACTTCTCGGCAGATCAAATCTACGCAAACTGTATGGCACGCCCGATTCACATGCGCCACCATGGCTGGTTCGTTGCATGGGCTCCGGCTGACAATCCCGAAATCACAGTCGCCGTTCTTGCGGAACACTCGTGCCACGGCAATACCGGCGCGGCTCCGATCGTCCGCGACATCGTACAGGCCTATTTCCAAAAATATCATCCGGATGTAATAGAAGCCGGTCTGAAAGAGCTTCACATGAAGAAGGCCACGAAGATCAATTTACCGCCAACGACCGTGGAGGACGAATAATATGGATTTCTCAATCCACGTCGAAGAGAGAACGATATTTAAGCGCCTCGATTTGAACTTTATCCTCGTGATTTTCGCACTGAACGTGATTGGCTTGATCAATCTGTACAGCGCAACTCACGGACCGCACTCCCGTGATGTGGAGCCCCTTTTCATTTCCCAGTTCGTGTGGCTCGGGATCGGTTGGAGCGTGTTTTTCGTGTGTACGCTTCTGGACTATGCGATCGTTGCCCGTTTGGCGATTGTGGTCTTTCTCTTGAACTTCGGCGCACTCTTGTACACGACGTTCTTTGGCACGGTGGCTTTGGGTGCGCAACGCTGGATCGATTTAGGCTTTTTCCGCTATCAGCCGTCTGAAACGATGAAGCTGGCGCTTATTATGTTGATGGCGAAAATTCTTGCGACCCGCAATAGCGCCGACGCGGGGATGGGCCTTAAAGAACTTGCGGTTCCCATGATCGTGCTCTTGGTGCCCTTCGGCCTGGTTGTTGAGCAGCCGGATTTGGGAACCGGGATGATGCTGGCGGCAATCGGTGGCTCTATGATCCTTTTCACTAAAGTTAAAAAATGGATTCTGGCCCTTGTCATTTCGGTGGTGGTCATCACCGTCCCCATCGCATGGCAGTTCGGTCTGCGGGACTACCAAAAAAACCGCATCTTAACGTTCATTGATCCAACGAATGACCGCCGCGGCACCGGTTACAATAGTATTCAATCCAAGATCGCCGTCGGCTCCGGCCGCTTCTTGGGTAAAGGTTTCCGTAAAGGAACCCAGTCACAACTCGAGTTCTTGCCGGAACGTCACACGGACTTTATCTATTCAGTGCTGAGTGAAGAGCATGGTTTTGTCGGCAGTATGATGACCATGGGCCTTTTCTGTATGTTATTTATCCTCGGCCTGCGAATCGCCATGAATGCGCGGGATAAGTTCGGCGCACTTTTGTCGGTGGGCGTCCTCTGTTACGTCTTCTGGCATATGTTTGTGAATATTGGCATGGTGATCGGGCTTCTTCCGATCGTAGGGGTTCCATTACCCTTACTCTCGTACGGTGGTTCAAGCATGCTTACCACCATGGCGGGCCTCGGATTGATCTCGAGTGTTGCCTATAGGAGATATCTGTTCTAAACCGGCCACCCCCCTCAACGGCGCGTTCTGGACGGTGAAAAAATTGCCTGGCAATCATTTAGCCAACCGAGAAAACATGCCAATGCGAATTTCCCTCCATATCAGTTTTCAAAGACCTTGTGGTACACCTCCTTTCCACGAGGTGTTATATGAAATTTTCGCGTTTACTTGCGGTGATGATAACTTTCGCCGCGGTGTCGGCCAATGCCGGCGATATCATTGTTTATGAAGCTGGTAGCTTCAATCCGCTTTCTGGAGTCACTAACAACGGTAACTTAGTGCTGGTGAATGGCCAAAAAGCCGGCTCAATCTTAAAGCGTATATTTGTTAGCGACGACGCAAAGGTTGCGAACAAAAACATCGCATTGGTTCGCGACTTCTATAGCCAAGAATTCGGCCGCAACTCCTATGATGGCAAGGGTGCGAGTATTACAGCGGTTGTTAAAGTGGGCCGTGGCCCTATCAGCTTGTTGCGTATTCTTGGTCTTGACCAAAATGCGGCCTGGGATTCCAGCGGCAAGAGATTCCTTTTTGGCACTGGTGAAAAGGACACTTTGAATAACTTCACAGCTGCCGTCGATGTGATCGCTCACGAATATACACATGCGGTTGTTGAAACCAGTTCAAAACTTATCGCCAATGGCCAGTCTGGCGCTTTGAATGAACACTTGGCCGACGTTTTCGGTCAATACATCCAAGTTAAAACGGGCAACGGAGCAAATGACTTCTTGATCGGCGAAACTGTTCTTGGCGACGATTTAAAACAAAAAGTTGCCGCAAAATATGGTTTTACGCCAAAAGGTCTCCGTGACATGCTCAATCCCCAATTGAGCATTCCACCACAACCTACCGCAATGAAGGACATCCCTTCTGAATTGGGTGCCAGCTGTAAGCCCACCGCTGATAACGATAAGTGCGGTGTACACTTGTTGAACGGAATTCCAAACCGCGCAATCTCTTTGGCGGTTCAAAAGTTGGGCTGGGACAAAGTCGCGCAAGTTATCTATAAAGTGATGGTTGAGAGACTTCCTTCAAACGCCCAGTTTTCTACTTATGCAAGTGAAACTATGAGCGAATGCGGCCGTCAATTGAGCACTTCTGAATGTGCGGCTTTTGACGCCTCTTTCAAAGCTGTCGGCTTGTAATAACAGAACAAATAAAAAAGCTTGGGGCTATCGTCACCCTTGCTAGACCCACATCTCGATAAAAGATGTGGGTCTAGCAAGTTCATCACCCGGAAGCTCGGGCAAACTAGTGTTTTACAACCGCGTTGCCAACTTCTTTCGCAACTTCGTTCAAACAATTTGAGAAGAAACGGAGAACCATAAAAAGGTGCACCTCTTCGTCCTCTTCCAATTCAGGCTCGTCCTCTTCAGGGGCAAAAAGCTCTTGGGTCACGTAGTTCAAGATCTCTGGCTGGCCAGACAGCATTTCAGATTTTTGGATCTCTTCAAGCATGTCGTCGTTTAAATGTAGCAACTTTTCAAGATCCGCCTCTTGCTCTTCAAATTTTTGAACCACTTCTTCCTCAGTTAATGCGCGCATCTCAGAATACTTCTCTTCAAAGCTCTTCCAAAGAATCAACGCCATCATGAAACCCAAGTCCTTTGCGGGTTCGCTCATATCTTCGATGAACTCAACGAAGAAGCCACCAAGTGCTGGTTGTGCATCAAAAAGAGCCTGGGAAATGGCATCCAATTCCTCTTCCGTGGTCATATTGCAGATGTTATCGATTGAATTTTGGATGGTTTGAAAGGGAATTGTTTCCATTTTGAGTGCTCCTCTAAAAGCTAATAACTAGCGGATTTCCCCTTAAAGGCCAATCAAATAATGAGACATCTCAGTGTGAGAAAACGCATCGAAATGACTATCTAATAAGCACTCCACATGGCCAAGTTTTGTTAGACAGCAACAGCATTAGCTCTGCGTTAAGTTGCCGTCATAGTGTCCTAAACTGATAACTCTGTCATTCCCGTTAGTTACCTGCACGGCACGCCGCTTGAAGTATCAATTAAGTAATAACGGTTAGGAACCGGAGGTCTCAGATGAAAACAAAGCAATTTACAAAATGGAGTTTTGTCATCATCTCAGCGTTCACGTTGTCTTTCTATGTTGAGAATATTTTCGCCGCTTGTGACGACCAGGCAGGTCAAGGCGAAATTTCAAGCGCTACAGTCGCCAGACTCGTGCACGCCCGTGAACTCTTGGGTTCTGCTTACGAAGGCAGCCTCGTCGAAAAGAGCGCGTCTATGCCATCGGTAACGAACTTCGTCTATACGACTTTCCAAGAAAAGCTTGATGGCAAATGGAAAAAGTATGCCGCAAACCTGAGCGCGACCATCATCTCTGAAAGCGAAAGATTCGGCATCGATCCGATCTTCGTGATGGCCGTGATCCAAACCGAGAGCCAATTTGATCCGACGATTATTGGCAGCTTCGGCGAAATCGGCCTGATGCAGATTAAGCCGGACACTGCAAAATGGATCTCGCAAAAACAAGGCATCGCTTGGAAGGGCAAAAGCACTCTGAAAAACCCCGTGATGAATGTCCGCATCGGAATCGCCTACATGTCTTTCCTGAGAAAGAATTTCTCAGGCGCCGCCCGCCACTACGTCGCGGCTTACAACATGGGCCCGGCAAATGTGCGCAAACTGGCTTCTCAATCCATCCAACCGAAGGAATACTCCAGCCGTGTCATGACGAACTATCGCCAAATCTACGAAATGCTCGTAAAAGTAGACACTGTCGCGAAACTTTAGTCGCGATAACGATGGCCTAAGTCCCAAATCCACCACGAGGCAAAAAAAAAAGAGAGAGCTTTCGCTCTCTCTTTTCGTCATGCTATTTCAGTAGTGGACTCAACGTGCGTTGAGTGGGCGCGCGAATTACGAGTTCTTCGACAAGAAGTCTACAATCGCTTCTTTCGGGTGGTTCCCGACCAATTGACCTACTTCTTTACCGCCTTTGAACAATAACATCGCTGGAATACCGCGGATGCCGTACTTACCAGAAGTGCCTGGATTCTCATCAACATTCAATTTTACAACTTTTACTTTCGCGCCGAACTCTTGCGCGACTTCTTCAAGCTTTGGTCCCAACGCGCGACAAGGGCCACACCATTCAGCCCAGAAATCCACCAATACAGGTGTGTTAGAATTTAATACGTCACTCTCGAAAGATCCGTCCGTAACAGGTTTTGTAAAAGTACCCATGTTAATCTCCTCTTGGTCGTTCAATATAAAGATTGAGTATCCTTGTTGAAAACGCAAGGCCGATCCATTACTTTTTTCTAAATAACGCCTTGGTAAAATCCTGACGTAGCTTATCCTGGCTCTCTATTTCCGAGTGATTCCAGCCCTTTGCGATCTCTTTCTGAACCGTCCTGCTCGCGATTTTACTCAGGCTCCGGCGGGGGTCAAAATCATTCATTTTGGCTGTAAATTTGGCATATTTTGAGACCCGTTCGGCCTCACCATTACGGGCGCTTTGCAGGTCTTTGGTGACCGCCTCAAGCTCTTGCTCGGTGAACTCTTCGCTGCGGTCGAGATCGAAACTGACTTTGCCGACGATTTTCTTTTTTGCTGCCGCATCTTCTTCCGGAGTAATGCCGAGTTCGCCGCTGTCTGTGAGTTCATTCCAAAGCGCTTCTAAATCCTGATCAGGTTTTTTCGCAGGTTTCCTCGGCTCGTCTTCTGGTGTGATATCAAAACCAAAACTCGGCTTCTCCACCGGCCCCGTTTCCGGCGTGAACGACATTGTCTTTTCGGAGATCCTTTCGCGGTCGTTTTCCGCTTCAGGATGGCCTGTGACCAGCAACAACTCCTCTTTTTCGTCCGAGGCGTTGGCAACACCAACGCCTTCTTCCGGATGATTCAAATCCGTACCGTGCTTTGCCAAGCGCTCTTGCAAAAGTGCCTCGTCATAACCCAGCATTTTCCCGAGAATCTGCATCAAACGCAGCGCCGGAACGGGAGCTTCCAACAACATGTCCGCACGTATTTTTGCAAAATCTTGAGGGTTCGGTTTGTAGCCGGCCGGAAGAAGCAAAACAACCTTCCCCTGCCAGCGAGTCATTTCGCGCAAACGGCGCCCGACACCAATGGTGGTGACTTTCCCCGCTCGGCCAAAGGCAACAACCACATCAGGGTTGAACGATAGAACATTCTCACTGAGCGTGTACTCAGTTGAAATGCCCAACACGTCAAAGCCAACTTTCTGCAATATGGCTTGAGTCGTCATCATTTCAGAATATTCTTCGTATACCAGCAGGATTTTACTGTTCACATAATTATTGTCGTGGATGTCAGCCGCCGGGTCAAGATGGGTTCCTCTGGACAATGGCCGCGATTCCTGCAAGTAAATAAAGCCTTGGCGCAGTCCTTGGATTAAACTGGGAGTTCTATGTTCAGCATCTTTCGTGGCAAAAAGGCGGCTCAGTACATTTTCTTCGAAATGTTACCTAGTTTTATTCTGGGCCTGGTCGTTTTCGTTTCCATTATCTTGATGTTCCAAGTCCTGCGTCTGACCGAGTTCGCCTTGATCCACGGCGTAGATCTGAAAACCATTGCCGAAATTGTGGGCTATATCTGCATCTCGATGCTGCCGGCCCTGCTGCCGATGAGTCTCCTCTTTGCCATCATCCTCACCTATGGGCGGTTGAGCAGCGACTCGGAAGTCGTCGCGATGAAAGCTTCGGGCCTTCATATGGGGATGATCCTGGGTCCCGCCATAGTCCTGGGCCTGCTTGTTGGGGTTCTCTCGGCGCAAACTTCTTTCGAGATCGCACCTTGGGGAAACCGTCAGTTCGAGATTCTCTATTCCCGCCTTGGCAGCAGCAAGGCGGCCGTCGCGATCAAAGAGGGCACCTTCTCCGAAGGCTTCTTCGACATGGTCGTTTACGCCAACAAAGTCGATTCCGATAAGGGCCTGCTGGAGAACGTTTTCATCTATGACGAACGTGATCCAACCGCCCCACTCACGATCATCGCAAAGCACGGCGCGATTATTCCGGACCCGAAGTCACCGGGGCACAGTGTTTTACTGCGCTTGGATGACGGTGACATTCACCGTAAAACAACGACGCACACAAAGATCAAATTCGAAACCTATGACATCCGCCTCGTCGACCCAATTCAGGAAAATATCCGCGAAAAATCGGCTCAATCGCTCACTTTGAATGAACTGCGTGAAATCTTGAATAACAAAGATCTTAAGCCCGAAGATGAGCGCACCTTCCGAACGGAATTTCACAAGCGTTGGGCGATTTCTATTCTCTGCATCGTGTTTGCGTTGATCGGCGTGGGCCTCGGCACGACGACCAACAAACGCGCGGCCAAGACCAGCGGCATGATTTTGTGTATTGGCGTTATTATTGGTTACTGGGTGCTTTATGTAACTTTGGAAGGCTTGGCCCGCAATGGCCAATTACCACCGGCTCTCGCCGTTTGGACACCCATTGTGCTGTTTACCGGCATCGGCATTGAAACTCTTCGCAAAAACTGGAATTAGATTTTTCTTGTTCTTGGGTTCTTAATTTTAATTTTGATCTTGATCTTAATTGACGGCTTTTGTCTTTGATTCAGGGCCCTAAAAAAATGAGCGATGCAGTAGCGTCCTTACCACCACGGTCATCCTTGACCACATCGCCCCTCCCTTGAATCTAATGTTAAGAGTAAAGGTGAGGCTTTTTCAAAGCCTTTTTTCATTTTTTTTCATTTTTTTTCGACAATTTCGGCACATGGATCAGATTCACTACATATAGATTCTGCTATAACTCATACTCACTAGCCATAGGACCAACTCTCGGCGACATGTTTAGTTCGCTCCGATAATACATGCGCAAATCCTCGGCATCACGGATCGGCGTCGCCCCTTCGCTAAGTAAATCAAGATTTCCTAAGTGGGAATTTTCACAAGGATGTCCCGGAACGACAAGAACACCCTTTCCGAGTTGCAGTGTTTTATGGGCCGTCAACAAACTTCCACTGCGGCGCTTAGCCTCTACCAGCAATGTGACTGCTCCCAGGCCCGCAATCAGGCGGTTGCGATCATGAAAGAAGTGTTTTTGCATCTTCTCGTCATAGGCGTATTCACTGAGCAAGCAGCCGCCACCATCGATGATCGCTTTTTGCCAGGATTCAAATGCCTGGGGATAAATCCGCCCCAATCCCGAGGGCAGCACCGCCACTGTCGAACAGTTGTTACGGATCGCCAGGCGATGAGCCACCTGATCAATGCCGCGGGCCCCGCCACTAATGACCACCGGTTTTTCGTGGCGAAGGAACTCGACAAAGCTCTCCTCCATCCAAAGATGCGAGGTTTGTGTGGCGTCACGGCTGCCGACAACTGCGATCGCGCCACCCCATAACCAAGAGGCGTGACCGGTGAAACTCAGAAAAACCGGTGCGCCAGGCATTCCCGAAAAACTCGCAGGGTACATGGGTTCGCCCATATAAGTGAAGTTCACCCCAAAGGTTTTCAGCCGCCGGATTTCTTCGGATTCGCGCTTGAGAACTTCGTTTCGCTCGCAGAATTCCTTAAAGAAAAAGGGCTCCTCACTCTTCAAGTAGTGCCTGAGGTCGGGAGCCTCAACAGTTTGAGATGACAAATATTCCCGCAAACGGCGAAAAGCCTGCAGGCTGCGGATATTTTTTTGAATAAGGCTAAGATGTATGAGTTTGTCCATCCCCCGGCATATTGCAAAGAAAGGCGCATCACGGCCCCTCAATGGATTCTTTAGAAGCTTAAAACCCGTCCAGATTTCGAACGGATTTCCGGCTTTGCTGAAACTTTCATGAAATTTATATGACTAATTTTCAGATTTTCTGCGACAATAAAGTCTCGGTTTGGAGAAGTGCGGGCCCCACAAAAAGGCGCAAGGGAAGTCTTTTCTTTTTGTGGAGCCCCAAGAAACAATTTGTTTTGCGGACAAACCGATGTTTCTGGATTCAGGATAGAAGTAAAACAACCTTTTTAAAATTCGTGTTTAAACTATGAATCAAGGCCGTAAGAAAAAAACTAAAATCCAAGTAAAATCACCGACTCAGGAACGATCTAAACAAACTGTTTCCGCAATCCTTGAAGCTTGTGCTCGTATTATTGCACGAGAAGGATACTTCTCCGTAACGACCGATAAAATTGCGGTCGAAGCCGGAGTGAGCATCGGCTCGCTATATCAGTTCTTTGGCAACAAAGAATCCGTTGTTTCCGCGCTGATTAAGAAGCTGATTGACGATGATCGTCAGTATTTTTTCACTCACATGCAACCTCACGACAATTTACCGCCGAGTGAGAAAATTCCAAAGATGATCGAGATCGGTTTTGAGATTTATCGGCAACAGCCGGAATTGCGCGCAGCCCTTCAAGCCGTGCGTCTCTATCTGACCGAGCAGGATTACCTGACCCAATCCCGCCGAATTTTCACGGAATTTGTCCGCACCCACCTCTGCCATATTCAGCCTCCGCGTGACAAAGAAAAAGTTTCTTATATCGCCGTCACGGCGTTCTTAAGTATCATGAACAGCACGATGCACGACTCTCCGGAACTCGTGAAAGACCAGAGTCTCATCGACGAGTTAATTTTGATGTTCAGAAAATATCTCGAGCTGAAATAGGCGTGAGGGCCAGCCGGCCCTACCGCTTCAATGCAGAAGCCCCGGTTTTGCAGAATGAGATTCTGAAAGTTCGTATTTACTGTGAAGATTCCATCTTCTAGAGATGGAAATCGTCGTCACCGCCAGGCGCCGGGCTGCCGCCGTTGTTGTTTGGCGCATCCAGATCAAAATCAAGATCACCGCCGAAGCCAGTGTCGCTGCTTGAAGAAGGTATCGAATCAAAGGCCGCATCATCATCCAGTGAAAGCTCGCTGCTGCCACCGACCCTGCTTTGCGAAGGAGCAGGCTTTACGCTGCCGCCCGCGTAGTCTCCGGTAAAGATCTCATTCGTCGCATCAACCACATATCCCGTCGCAAAATGATCCGCGAGTTTGATGATCTTCACTTGGCCGATCACGCGGTCATTCGTGACCGCTTTTGTGTTGCTTTTACGAAGGCGCTCATTCAAGAAGATGTTCAAAGTAGAGCCTTCTTGCAAGCCTTCTTTCGCACCCGCATTCAAGAAGATGATATTGTCCGTGCCGAATATTTTTTGCCCGTGCCGTTCAAACTCGCCGCCGATGATTCTCGACTGCACGGCGGTTGAAATCGGCGTCGCGCTCGAGTTGAATGTCTTCAGCGTTCCGGGAACGAGTTTCGCACCGACATCCAGCGGCTGAATCGCCTTTTTCACGACCGCGCGGAACAGATTGTCGCCCTCATTGACACGCTCACGGAGTTCGATCTCCCCTTGAACTTCAACAACGTAACCTTTATTGCCGAAGAGCTCACCGGGATCAGAAATTTTCACATCGTCTTTGACAACAATGAAATGCTTGTTAGCCGCGTTCGACACACGCACGATCACAAGTTCGTATTCGTTGGATGTCTTCTCCTCCGGATGCTCCGCTTCAACGATTTCACCGATGCCTTCCACCGGGTCGTCAGAAATGTAGAAAGAAAGAAGTTTCGGTGCGGGCGGGTATTTCACATGCTCACCACTGACTTCAAAATCAATCGGTGGCTTATTCACGACTCCCAAACGGTACAACGGCAAACTATCTGGAAGTTTTTTAACCACGGGACGGCTCTTCCTTCTTGGGGGCGGGATTTTGATGCTTTCCAGCTCACCCGCTCTGTTTTTCTCCAGGACGTGTGTTGGCATCTCTTCTGGCGCCGCGGTCTTTTCTGCTAAGCCCACGGTCGGCGCTTCTGCCATCGTTCCAGGGTAAAACTTGATCTGTTGGCTTGGATTGATCTCGTGCGGATTTTGAATGTCATCGGTGTTATAAGACCATACCTTCGGCCAATAGTAAGATTCACCGAAGAGTGTGTGACTGATATCCCATAACGTATCCTTGTTTTGAACAGCGTAACTGTTGGCCTTACGGCCCGACAGAACTTTTTCCCAAGCTTCTTCCGACGTGGGTTGTTCGTTGTATTTCTTGTAAATACGGTGGAACCGCTCTTCACGTTTGAAATCAACGTCGTCTTGCGCATGCGCCAAGACCGCCGCCACAACGACGGTGACCGTAATGGTTTTCAGAAACATTTTATGCACAACTCACTCCATCCTTGGAAAGCAGTGTCGAAAATTATCGCATTAACTTGAGATCATTTTCAGCGCGGAAGGCTTCTGGACTGCCTGGGTATCTCTTACGCAAATCAGAAAGGACACTCTTTGCTTGCGGTGCCAAATTCATTTGCTTATAAGCAATCGCCTTTGCGTATTTCGCCGCAACCACTTTGTTGCTGCGGGGATATTGAGCAATGACTTTTTGATAGTACTTGATGGCTTCCGCATAGTTCTTACCACCAAATGCCATGCGCCCCGCTAAATAGAGGACATTGTCAGCGTAGGAACTCGCCGGGAAACGGGTCATGAATGTTTGCATGCGACTCTTAAAGCCAATCTCATCGTTTGAGCGATAGGCATTGAAAATCTCCGCATAGAGCGTGGTCTCATCCACTTTTGATGGATCTTTTCCTGTGAGCTCAATCATGAGCGCATCTTTACCCATATCTTTACTTCCAGCGTCTTTCACTTTCTTAGCAGCGAAAGCTTCCACTGCGGAAAGACTTAAAACAAAAGTTACTGTCAAAATAAAATACTGCTTCATCTGTCATCACCTCGGTCTAAAACCAAGTATGACACGGCAAGAGAATCCACGACAATAAAGAGTTTTCCACATCTTTTGTTGAGTTACCCAGAACCTAGACCTTGGACTATAAGCCAGATAAGGCTTTTAGCGTTTTGCTGAAAATTTAAACATTAACTAACTTATTGAATTTACTTGATTTATTACGAAGTTTTGACGAAAATCAGAACTCCGAATTTCAGATCTTAAATTCCGATTTTTGGCCGCTTCGCGTTCTAATTTCAGATTATTTTAGATCGAGAGTCTGGCTCAATTTTTGTTAAGTCATTGAAACTATGATTTTAATTGTCATGCTTGCCGCTGTTTACAGCACCAGCATTTTTCTCGATTTGCCCGCAAAATTATCAGAACACTCCCAGGTGATTCATTATTTCTGTTTACAAATGCTTCCAATGAGGGTGGAAAACCACGGCAGTTTGGAAGCTTTGGTCTGCGGAAAAAATATGCAAGAGCTCGAGGTACAACAGCTTCTTGTGCAATCTTCACTCATCCATGTCTTCATCGTCTCAGGATCCCACTTTCTTTTTCTGCATAAATTGTTAGCACGAGTTCCGATTGTGCGTTTTTGTCCACTGTTGGTGTTGTCGGTGTATTGTTTGGCAACTCTCTGTCAACCGCCGGCACTTCGATCACTTCTATTTCTGTCTCTTGTTAGTTTCACAAAACGGCAAAAGAGATTTCCATCACCGGTGATTTTGCTTTTCATCAGTTGTGCTTTCAGTGTGTGTATTTTTCCACAGTGGATCACTTCGCGTTCCCTTTTGATGAGCTTGCTCGCCGCCCTCACCATCACGGTGATGTCGGAATTTTGGGGAAAGAATCGTGGGAGTCTTCCGGAAATGTTCGCGACTCAATCCACCATCTACGTGGTGATGGCTTTTTGCCTATGGGGATTTTCCAATCTGCATCCACTCAGTATTTTGATGAACATGATTTTTGCCCCGCTGATTGGAGCCGTGATTTTTCCACTGGCACTTTTGGTCATTGTTCTGCCGCCACTCAGTTTTGTTTTTGATGCCGCAATGAATGGGCTGATTTGGATTTTACGGAACACCTCGGAAGTTCTTGGAGAAAGCGTTCTAGGCGAGCTTATTCCCGTTGCCTGGCAGTGGGCTTTGTTTTTCGTGTTAACCACAAGCTCTTATATCTTTCTTATTCAACGAAAGCGCCGGAAGGTTCACGGTGCTTAAAGTGTGGCTTGCGGTTGTGTTTTTGATTTTACTGTCTCCGACCCTCCTGAAAGAGAACGCCCGGATGAAACCCTATTGGATTGTCTGGAATGTCGGCCAAGGGCAATGGAGCACGCTTATTGATGAAAACTCTTGCCGCCACTTCGATATGGGAGGAGAGAAAAGTCCCCTTTCCCGCATCCACCGTCTTTGTCGCGGTAAAAAGAACTTCATTTCGCTGAGTCACTGGGATCTCGACCACGTGGGCTTTGCCCTGCGGGCGAAAAGGTTTTTGCCAAAAATATGCCTGGAAACCCCGCCGCTCGGGAAAGCCTCTCCCCACAAGATGAAGATTTTGAGCGCGTTTGCAAAATGCTCGGCCGGCTCTGAGGGGCCCATCACGGAACTGACGCATTTTTCTGCCGCGGATCTCGGCCAGAAAACCAACGAGCTCAGTCATGTTTTTTTAGTCGCGCAAACATTTTTAATTCCGGGTGATTCGACGGCAAAGCAGGAGAAAATCTGGAGTACGAATGCGGGGCTGGAGCGCACAAAGTTTTTATTACTTGGCCATCATGGCAGCCGCACCAGCACGTCGGAAGAGCTGCTCAGCCATTTACGGAGTCTTAAAACTGCCGTGGTTTCAGCGCGATTCGCGAAGTACGGCCATCCGCACCCAGAGGTGGTGCGACGACTGCGGAAATATCATGTTCCAATTTTGAAGACAGAGGACTGGGGAAACCTGTGGTTTGAATACCCTTAAGTCCTATTCCATGCTTAAGCCCGCGAGCCCCAAGTAATCTTTCACGTATTTTTTAACTGCATCTTTGAAGCGCTCAGGATCTTTGCTGATCCCCTCTAGGAGTTTCGGCCCGTCCTGCTGCTGAGCTTGGGTCAAACCGATAATGTTTGCCATATAAATGCGTGCTTCATCTTCTTCCGCACGGTTTTTATAACTAAGAACTTCGACTTTCTTCTCGCGGATCCAATACTTTTTGCCGCTCACCTCAACCAGGCCGTAAATACTTGGATTGATGCCCGGCCAGTAAATCCGCCGCAGGTCCTCAACCCGCTCATAAGGATCTGCTTGGGACAAATACTTGGTCAAAGCGGCGTCGACGTAAGGCTTTAATTCTTTAATATGGTAAGTGCCGTCTTGATTTTGGATCAAAACCCACAAGCGCTCGCCGGCAACTAAACTGCCGCCACGCTCCAGCGGACGTTTGGCAACGTCAATCACCGTCGCACCTGGGAAAAGAGATTTCATTTCGTTGATATCCGGACGCCCCTCCCATTTTTCGATTTTGCCGGCTTATAGTCCGGAGCTCAACCCGGACGAGTTGTTGAATCAAGATGCGAAGACCAACGCCGTGAGAAAGAAGCGAGCGGCGAACAAAACTGAATTGAAGAAGAATTTGGTCGGATATCTCCGCGGCAGACAGAAAAAGCCCGAGCTCGTACGCAGATATTTTCATAACAAGCACGTTCGCTACGCCGCTTGATAATGCAAACTATCTACTGCTCCAGGTAATAAGTTCGCAAGCATAAGGGTCTCCCTAAAAATATGATGACACTCAACTCTTCAAAAGAAAGGCCATGAGATGGCCCCTAAAAACGTTTAAACCCACGCTGGCCCAGGATTTAGTCGGGATTCGCCCCAAGTGGCGCCAAAGTGTCATTCTCTGTCAACAAGTGCGACAGACGATGGGCTAGATTCTGAACCGGACGCTCTCTGTTTAGCGTAACATGCGACACAATTAAGCAATGATGACATTAACAAAATCAGTAATCGTGTGTGTCTTTTTGTGTGGTTGCGCGGGATCTCTACACGCGAAATCTGCGGATTTTGAGCAGGAACCGGCTCAGGTTGCGGGCACTCCGAAAGCCGAAAAATTCAACCAAACTGAAAGTGTGACTTACTATCAAAACCGCTATGTTTTGAAAAATGCTTATGACAAGCTGGTGGATAATCAGGGTCAGGGGTATGAGAAGCTGTACGGTGTGCGCAACTTCCGTGCGGTTCTAAATGGGGTTGTGTATCGTGGAGGCGCAAACAATGTTTACAACAAATATGGTCGGCGCGCGAATCAAAATCCACTGCCGGCGATGGGTTTGACGAATCTTTGTCAGGAGGGTTTTGGTACGGCGGTTTACCTTTACCCGACGAACTACAGTACGGCGGCGAAGACAACGAATTGTAAATCTGTTGTGGATGGCTCCGCTCAGAAGCTGAGCTACGCACAAATCAGCCCCTTGGCAAGCGATACGGAAGCGCGCAAAATTCTGAATCTCATTTACAAGAAGTTGACGACCGACACGGATCCCTCACCGGTTTATCTGCATTGTTGGAACGGTTGGCACGCCTCAGGCTTAATTTCAGCGTACACCTTGCGCCAGTTCTGCGGTTTTACGGGCGCGCAAGCCGTGGCATACTGGGATCGCAACACGGACGGCGTGAACCAGGGATCGAGCTACGACAAAATCCGGGCGAAAATCCGCGCCTTCACTCCCGACGCAACAATGATTATCAATCCCGCGCTGAAGAACCAAATCTGCCCAAGCAACAAAAACTTCAGAGAATAAACGGCGCAAAAATTGAAATGCCTAACGTCCGGCCCAACCCATGACAAAGGACAGATTCGTGACAGATCAACCACACTGCCCCTGTGGACTCGAAAACACTTATGACGCTTGCTGTGGCCTTTACCACTCCGGCGAAGCGGATGCTCCGACGGCGGAGAAGCTCATGCGCTCGCGTTATTGCGCGTTCGTAAAAAAAGCCTATGACTACCTCGAGGAAACCCTCGATCCGCAAACGTCTTTTGACTTTGATCACCAGGGCAATCGTGAGTGGGCCGAGCGCATGGACCTCTACAAACTTGAAATTTTACGCGCGGAAGAAAATGGGAATAAGGCCACGGTTGAGTTCAAAGCCTACTACCGCGAGAATGACGCTGAATGGGTCCATCACGAAGTGAGTAAGTTTCGCAAACAAGCGGGCATTTGGTATTTCCGAGAAGGAAAAGTGTTTAAGACCACTTAGCTCGTTTTTTGGACTCTTCCATAGTGTCCTGCAAAACTATGGAATAACTATGGATTCGCGTTTTATTCGTTCCTGTGGGAGACTGGATCCACCAGTGGAGCTTCCACAGACTCGGAAGCGAAAGGACGCGAAGATGCCTAAAGTACTCCTGGTGGAAGATGATCCACAAATCTCCAAAAGCCTCAAAATGAGTCTTTCTTTCAGTGGCTACGATGTTAGTGTTGCAGAAAATATCGCCGATGGCTGGGAAAATGTTTCTAAGCACATCTTTGATATTCTTCTTCTTGACGTAAATCTTCCAGATGGCAACGGTCTTGATCTTTGCAGAAAAATTCGCGCCATGGGGCAAAACGTACCGATTCTTTTTTTGAGCGCCCGCACAGACGAGGCCGTCGTGGTGGAAGGCATGAACATCGGTGCCGAAGACTACATCCGCAAACCTTTCGGCACTGAGGAACTCAAAGTGCGCATGAACAAAGCGATGAAGCGCACGGATCCCGAAAAGAATCTTGTGGCCTATGGCCCCCTGAAACTCAGTCTTGAAAGACGCACAGTCACTCTTTTTGACAACCCGATCTCTCTGGGGAAGAGAGAGTTCGACATTCTCACGATCCTGGCGAAGAAAGCCGGCGAAGTAGTGTCGCGGGAACAGATCTTAGGCTTGCTTGAGCCGAATTCTGAACTCTACGACCGAACTATTGATTCACATATGAGTCACTTGCGTCGTAAAATGCGAGAGGCAGGGAAAGAGGAAATCCAAATCCTTCCGGTGTACGGGGTTGGATACCGGCTTCTCTGGAAACAAGCAAACTAGCCCGTTTGACAAACAAGCAAACTAGCCCGTTCGTCTTGTCTTGCTTTCATTTTATGAATCAGGGTGTGTCGCCTTATGAAAAGCATTGCTCTCATACGCCTTTTTGTGATTGGTCTCGTCGCCGCATTTCTGCTGAGCATCGTCTCGTTGATTTCGTTAAAGAAAATCATTGAGCTGAGTTCCGCCGAACATCGCCGCTTTTTTGTGATGTCGATCGCCAACCGTCTCGAAGAGCGCCCGCTCGATGCGGACTCTTTGAAATTTTTTGGCTCGAAGCGTCCGCCATTTGACGCCCGCTCCGTCGGGCCGGGCTTCCCGCCGCCTCCAGGGGACTTTCCCCCGCCAATGCCGCCAGAAACCGACAAAGCCCTGCCCCCACCGTCGCCACAAAGACGCGGTGGCCCCTTCCCGCCACGTTTGAACTTGTGGCTGGTTAGTGAAAGCGGCGAAGTCATCAGCGCCAACAACGAAAAAAAATTGCCGGAAAACTGGCGGCGCGTGGGCTTGCCGAAAGAGCCGCACGAACTGACCACCAACGAAGGTATCTTCCGCCTGACCTCCCCTTCGATCATCGTAAAGCTCGATTCGAAACCGGCGGCATACCTGGTGGCGATTCAAGGCGAAGAAAGTTACCTGTCAGGTCCCCTCTTCTTCTCGCAGGCGGGATTGACCTTCGTCACAGTCTGTTTGGCGATCTTCTTCTCGCTGTTCTTCACGTTTTTGTATTTGCGCCGCAAATCTCTGGATGCGAAGTCCGTGTTACTGCGCCTTGAGCGCGGCGACCTGAAGGCGCGGTTTGAAATCAAACGCATGGATGAGTTCGGAAACCTGATGCTCGACTTTAACCGCATGGCGAATGAAATTGAGCGTCTCGTTCACCGCATTCATGAAACCGAGAGATCCCGTAAGAATCTTTTACAGGAACTCGGCCATGACCTGCGCACCCCACTGACGGGCCTTACGACGGCGTTTGAAACCCTGAAGTATCACTACACGAAAATCACCGATTCCGATCGCGAAGAACTCTTTAAAATTATGGGCGGTGAAATCATTTACCTGCGTGACCTGCTCGAAAAGCTCCTGACAATTGCAACTTTAGACGAACCCCACTACAAGACGTCGACGGAAACAATTGATCTGGAAGATCTTCTCGCCCAAGAAGTGCAAGCGCGCCAAAGCGGTGCCACCTCGTCGGACACAATCCTCTGGGACTTTAAATCCAACGTCTGTCAGGACCAGGCGGGGGTTCTGCTCGGCGACCCCCACTTGATTATGCGACTTCTCCGTAACGGCCTGGACAACGCCGCGAAGTTCGCGCGCGCCGCTGTGGCGGTTTCCTTGGTTGGGACACGCGAAGGTTTTGAGATCTATATAAAAGACGACGGCCCCGGCATCAGTGCCCAAGGCATTGAAAACTTCGGTAAACGCCGGGACTACAGCGCCCGCGCTATCAGTGGCATGAGCGGTCTCCAGTACTCTATCGGCCTTGGCTCGGTGATTATGAAGACCGTGGCCGAGCTTCACGGAGGTACCGTCGAGGTTCATAACCGCGCCGACACCGAAGGCACGCCCGGCGTGTCTTTAAAGATCCGTCTGCCCAAGGCTTTCTAGGGGCGAAACAGGCGCTAAAAACTCAGCGGCCAGGGCTTGAACCAGTTGGGCCGCGTTCATTGTGCGAATCTGCGCAACCCCTTCGCCCGCCCACATCGATAAAAACTCTGAACGCCGCAACTGGGCCGCCTTACCACGAATGTCGCGGGTGAAAGCGTTCTGCGCCGGAAATGGCAGGATGGCGGCTTCCTTATCTTTCATTTCCATCATGAAACGGTTTTCAATCCCCCGAGCCAAACGGCCGGAGAAAGCACGAGTTAAGTGAGTCGTGCGTTGTTGGGTATCCAGTAAGAACAAACGATAGGCCTTGTTCGTTCCCGCCTCTTCACAAAGAAGAAAAGCGGTCCCCAACTGCGCCGCCTGGGCGCCAAGATCCACGGCGGCCTGAATCCCCTTTCCATTCATGATTCCACCAGCCGCAACCACCGGCGCCCGAATATGATCCTTCAATAAAGACACCAGCGGCAGGACCCCGATCTGCGGATCGTCTTTCTTGGCGTCAAAGATCGCGCGATGGCCTCCGGCCTCAACTCCCTGGGCTATGATCGCATCCACACCGGCCTCTTGCAGAACCAGCGCCTCTTCCAAGGTGCTTGCCGTCCCCATTGTGTAAATGCCTTCCCTCTGGCAAGCCCTGAGATATTTTCTGTCGAGCGAGCCAAATATGAAACTAAAGGCCGCGGGTTTTTCGCGGAGCATGACCTCGAACTGAGCCTCGAAATTTTCGGCATAAGGTGGTTTGAAATCCGGTTTTTCAAGCTCCAGCTCATCACGATAGATCTTTGTCGCTTTCAGCGCCCGACGCAGGGACATCTCATCCAGCACGGGCTCTTCCCCCGGCACAAAAAGATTCACGGCAAAAGGACGCCGAGTGAGCTCACGAGTTTTTTGAATTTCCTGAGTGATAAGTTCCGGAGATAGATAAGCGCATCCGAGGGATCCCAACCCGCCGGAGTTACTGACGGCAGCAGCCAGTGCGGGAGTCCCGGGGCCGCCGGCCATCGGCGCAAGAATCAATGGAAGTTTCAGGTCAAAACGTTTCATCAACTCGTTTGTCATGCCAGGCTCCCGGCGGTCCTTACAGGGCCGCCTCTGAAAATGATACTCTGATTCGCGCGAAAAACAAAAAAACCCACATCGAAAGATGTGGGTTCACAAAATGAACTGGCAAAAGCTTTAAAATTACATCTTGTATGGCTTGTATTCCATGCCCAGGTCACGAGCCACCGGCTCATACACCACGTGGCCGCCATAAACATTCAAACCTTTCAAGAGGTTCTTATCTTTGGCAACAGCGTCTTCTACGCCCATAACCGCAAGCATAGAAGCGTATTTCAAAGTCACGTTCGTCAAAGCGTATGTTGAAGTGCGTGGTACCACGCCTGGCATATTAGGTACGCAATAATGAATAACACCCTCAACTTCGTAAGTTGGGTTTTGGTGAGACGTCGGACGGCAAGTCTCGATACAACCGCCTTGGTCCACCGCTACGTCAACAACCACAGAACCTTTAGACATCGAAGAGATCATGTCTTTAGAAACCAATGTTGGGGCTTTGTGGCCGGTAATCAACACACCACCGATGACCAAGTCAGATTCTTTTACCGACTCTTCGATGTTTTTCGCGTTGGAAAACAAAGTCATACAACGGCCTTGAAAAATATCATCCAAGTATTCCAAGCGTGAAGTGCTCACGTCGAGGATCGTCACAGTGGCACCCAAGCCCACTGCCATTTTCGCGGCATTCGTACCAACAACACCACCACCGATGATTGTTACTTTGCCTGGTTTTACGCCAGTCACCCCTCCCATGAGGATGCCCTTACCGCCGTGGTCTTTTTGCAAGTAATATGCGCCGATTTGCGTCGCCATACGACCCGCCACTTCCGACATAGGAGTCAAAAGGGGCAAAGCGCCGTTGTCCAATTGAATCGTTTCGTAAGCGATCGCTTTGACTTTTCTTTCACAGAGAACTTTTGTCAATTTTGGTTCAGCCGCCAAATGCAAGTAAGTGTAGATGATTTGATTCTCTTTCATGAGGTCATATTCATCTGGAAGTGGTTCTTTCACCTTCATGATCATGTCTGCTTTAGCGTAAACTTCCTTTTTAGTATCGATGATTTTCGCACCGGCTTTTTCGTATTGTTCATTTGAAATGCCGCTGCCAAGACCCGCGTCTTTTTCAACGATAACCGCGTGGCCTTCTTTAACAAGCTGGCGTGCACCCGCTTCAGTCATACCCACACGGTTTTCAGAAATCTTAATTTCCTTAGGAACCCCAATAAGCATAAATTTCTCCTGTTTTTCTGCGCTTGAAACATTCCGAAAGTGTAACGACCTGGAAATATGCCACATCGCCTTGGGATTGCAAGGCGTGTGTTCGCCCTCCGAAGCCCACTCCATAACTCTTTGCATTAGGTTCTGTCCTTGTTGCGATATCCAAGGAGCAGCAGATGTCTCATTATAAGACCAAAAGTCGAGGGTTCGCTGAATTTGTGGAAATTCCCCATGACGCTAGTATCCTAAAGTCAGTCTACTTTGGGGGAACGCACTCATGAAGAGCCTAATGGTCCGCACGATCCTTGTGATCGCATCTATTACTGTGACCGCTATTTTATTCCAGAACTGCTCTCAGAGCTTTAAAATCGACGACGGCGACGCCGCCGGAACCTCAAACCTCGGGTCCTCTGCCAACCACGACACCCCACACATCACCGCTGTCTCAACCAAGATGGAGCCGAATATCGACATGGAGTTCTCAGTCTTTGCGGATGCCCTTTTGCCCTCGACCAGCTATGAATGGTCACATACTTTGAACGGCACTCCGTCTGCTTGCACCCTTAAAAATGGCAATAAGGCGACCACCTACATCATTAACTGCGCCCAGGCCGGCAGCCTCGTGGTAAAAACCAATGCGCTTGAGGGCAACACACCCATCACCATAGCGCCTTACACCCTGACTCTGATGGCCTCTCCGGGGCCGGGCACTCCAACCAATGAGATCAACCTCCAAGTAAATTTCTCGATCCCGGCAGGCACTGGGGCGACTCCTTGGAATACGACCGCCACGGCGGTTGAAACCTTCGTTGGTCAAACTTTGAAGTTCACCAACGACGACGCCGTCGACCACCAATTGCATACCGGAGGCAAACCTTGCCCGCATGGCTCTGCCATGAGCCCAGGGGCTTCGACAAATTGTGTGATCTCAACCGCCTATGACTACAAAACCGATGGCAGTCTGTACGATCACAACCTGGGTACGAAGTCGCCGTTCTTTATGGTGGCTTATGATGGTTCCGCCCTCTACACGGCAAACTGCGCGAGCTGTCATGGGGCCTTGGCAAGTTCGGCACGGAAAGGCGCGCGCGTTTCTCAGATCAAGAACGCGCTTTCCACCGTTCCGCAAATGAGTACGAATACGAATTTAATGAAGCTGACCCAGAGACAGATCGAGGCGATTTCATTCGCCCTTGGCGGCAAATAAGCAACAGATACTTAAGACCTGAACTACTGAGGAACAACCCAGCCCGAGAAGCGCTGGACCTCCTCAGTGATATCCGCCCCCAGCTCCACGTGACGGAAGCTCTGCGGAGAATCCATCATCTTACGAACCAACTTATTCATAATATCATGACCTGCCTTATAAAGAACAACATGGCCCATCAGCGGCATTTCAAGGGTCACAAGGTCTCCCAACGCATCGAGAGTCTTATGGCGAACGAACTCGTCGGCAAAACGAAGGCCTTCAGGATTGATCACCGTTTCATGATCGAGAACAATCGCATTATCAAGACTGCCCCCTTTTGCAAGACCACGGGCTTTGAGGGCTTCTACGTCCTTTAAAAAACCAAAGGTGCGGGCGTTGGCGACATCGCGGCCGAAGCTCTGCTCGTTCACATCGATATCCATCTTTTGCAAACCAATCGCCGGGTGGGGGAAGTCGATGGTCACGGTCAAACGCAAACCATGATAAGGCACAACGTAGGCGTGCTTCTCGCCTTCAGAAAAATAAATAGGTTCCGTAATATAGCAATACTTGCGCGGTTGATCCTGCTCCACCATACCGACCTCAAGAAGTGCTTTCAAGAAGTCACGGGCGCTGCCGTCCCCGATCGGAATTTCAGGGCCATCGAGTTCCACAAAAAGGTTGTCGATACGTAACGCTGACAGTGCTGACAAACAATGTTCAATTGTAGCTACGCTGAAAGCCGGACCGCCGATCGTCGTTGCATGAGAGGTCGCATGGACATTCTTAGCCGAAACTTTCAATGATGGCGCCCCCGGAAGGTCCGTTCTTACGAAATAAACCCCCGTATCCGGCGGTGCCGGGCGGAATGTCAGCGTGCATGGATCGCCCGAGTGAATACCAATGCCATGAACTGCTGTCTTTTTGCGAATCGTTTTTTGTAAGAACATGGGGTGAATCTACCCTAAAGGCGGTCTCCCTGTCAAAAAATCCCGTTTCGCGGCCATTAGCTGGAAAGCGGCTTCATTTTCCTGAAATTTCAGCGGAAACACCGTTATGTGGAAACACCGTTATCACTTTGAGAAACGCTGTCTGAAGTTCTGACACTGTTGAAACTCTAACGAGTTTTAGACATTGTGGGCTTTCCCAGGGTGGCCCCCAGCTTGCAACACTAGGCCAGCACAGGGGGGACTGAATGGGGAAGTATGGGCTGGCAGCGCTCACCGGAATGTTGGTTTTATCATTCCAAAACTGTTCCAAAACAGGCTTCTCGATGGATAACGTCGGCGGCGAAACGTCCGCCGCCCTATCAGCCGACAACACCGTCGGCAATGACGTCGTTCTCCGTCTGGAACCGGCCCTCGCGATTCGTGGTATGGGCTGCGTTCAATGTCACGCAAAAGTAGACTCCAGCATCGTCACCGATTTCGGTTACAACGGAGATGGCAAAGGCCGTGACTACTTCTTTAGTTTACCTACTCAAACCTTGGGTTCCGCGACCACAACATGGAACAGCGGCGGGATCTATGGAGACCACGGCAATAATTTTAACACGATGACGATCCCCGCCGACAAATCCGTGTTTGTCCCCCGGGCCGTTGCCCCGGCCGCGGTGACCTCGGCGACGGCCGCAAAAACCTTGGCTGAATATATTCAGGGTCAATTTTCCATAGCGGCGGATGCCGGCACAAAAGCCGCCAGTGTCTATGAGAAGTCCAGCATCTATATTGGCGCGCCGACGGAAGCAGACCTCGTGAATGCTTTTGGTGGTTTCGGCGCCAACGAAAGACAGAAGTACTTCCGTGATCCCGTGGGCTCACCCCTCGCTGGCTTGCAAGATCGCGGCAACTTTTTCCAAAACAACAGCGTTGTCACTTGCGACGGGGATCTTCTGTTGCGTGGTCCATTGCTTTTGCAAAACCTGCAATTAAATACCAACACAGGCTGCCGCATTCACGTTATTGGCTCCGTCTTCATCTACGGCCCGATTTCATTTACCAACGCCAACGTCAACCGCAACATCCAGATCACCTCAACAAAAGCGATCGCCATGGGCCTTGGCAGTGTAAAGCTCAGCGCCACGTTCTGTGAACCAAACAGCAACTGGGCCATGTACCCAACAGACCCAAGCTGGGTAAAGGCATCGTCAATGATCAGCCGCTTTACCGATATCTGGACAGATCCAAGCTTCATGCTTCGCCAAAGCGGTGACCCTAAAGCCTTTGGCAACTCCGTGCTGGCGGAAGCCGCTATTATCGAAGCGGCCGCCGGAACCCTGTACGACGCCGCTTGCCGCGGTGAGGGTCGTAACGTTGCTTTCGAAAGGATCGTATTGAACGCGCCCGTGGTTCACAGCCGCTATCAAGGGAACGTTTCAGGAACGATCATCGCGGAATACGCGGTCATGAGCTTGGGCGAATTTAAATTCAAATTCGACCCCGTGTTCTTGCATGAGCAGCTCTTCCCGCGCCTGAACAAGAAAATCTATCTCGATGTGGTCGACTAGTACGGCAAAAGATTTTCCCAATCCATCAAATTGTACTTCTTAAGAATCTCTTTCAAACGCCCGCTCTTGCGGGCGCTTTCAAACCACTCGGCAACCTCTTTATCCAACTTGTGAAAACCTTTTTTGTGTTTCTTTGAAAACATCACCACCGAGCCAAAGCCCACAAAGGACGCCGGAATAACATATACCTCCGTGTCTTTGGTTTGCGCGGCACAATAACGAAGGACGTTGAAATCGCCGAGGGCGACGTCTCCCCGCTTGGTTTTCATCATCAACATCATTCGCCGAGAAATATCCGCGCCGCTGATTTCAACAAGCTGGGTTTTCCTTCCCGCCTGGGTTTCATCTTGCACGCTCTCACGGAAGTCTTCGGTTCCAGGCCCCATATACGAAAAAATAATTGTTTTTCCGGAAAGCTCCTTCAGATCATAAAGGCTTTCCAGACGGACCGGCCCCATGGTGAGGGCCCCTACATAGGTCACGCCAAAAGGGGTTTCAACAATATCCACGTCCGGAAGATAGCGGATCACGTATTCCGATAAAAGGGCATAGTCGATTTCATTCTTTTTTACCGAGGCCGCCTGGCGCTTCGCTGGGATTTCAACATACTCAAACTTGTAGTTATACTTTTGGGCAATCTCCTCAAGGATGTCGTAAATATATCCCGTTAGTTCGCCCTTTTCGGTGGTCCCGATATAAGGCAAAACCCACTCTGTTCCGATACGAACCTTCTCAGGACCCGCATAAGCCAGCATCGAAAATAGTGAAAACACCATGAATGCACAATTCTTCATCGCTGCCTTCCTTGAATCCGTTTGATGGAGCTTTCCCAAAGGGCGCGGTCTTTAGTCCACTCTTTGCGGAAGGGCGGAGGAATATTACTCATCCAGCCGGAATACATCGACGCTGTTTTCGCGGTCACCGGAAAAGTGGGCACGAGAATTTTCTTAGCAGGTTTTCGGCCATTTAAAATATCCGCAGCAGCGAAAAAGCTTTGCCGGCCGATTTCACCGCAGAACTGGGCCGAATCGATAACCGTGATATTATTCTTAACAATGTTCTTGATGGATGCGGGATCGCCATCGACAGTGGCGTGCTTCACTTCCGTCCGCCCCGCGGCTTGAAGTTCTTCGACGATCGCAATGCCGCCGCCGTCATTGACGGAAATGATCACGTCCACGGACCCTTTTTGCGGAAAATCTTTTAAAAAATCCTGGGCCGCCTTTTTACCGCCGACAGGCTCAACCGCCTCGTAAGTCTTTAGCACTTTAAAGTCCTGGTCAAGCTGGCGAAGAGTATCGAAAAACCCATCCAGGCGATCCGTCGTCGACGAAACTTTGGGATAGGCAAACACCACGATCCGGATTTGCGTTTTTTTAGGATAGAAGGAGGCAATATACTCGGCATTTAAGCGGCCGGCCTGAAAGTTATCGCTCGTCACAAAGGCGTCAAGGTCACCGCCCACAATATACTGGTCAAATGCGACGACTGGAATTTTAAGCCGATTGGCTTCTTGCAGTTGATGCGACAAGGCCGCATTGTCCGTCGGCTGAATGACAATGACTGCCGGCTTTAGGGCGATGGCTTTACCGAATTGCCCAATTTGGTTTTTGATACCCGCTTGACCGTCACCCGCGACGAACGGCACGATCTCGATTTTATCCCCGGGTTTTGATTTTTTATTATAGCGAGCGGCCTCAGTTTCGAAGCCTTTTCTCATCGCGACCTGGCCTTCGATACTGCTGCTCCAATACAGAGCCGCCACCTTGCGGGATTCCGCGAAGGTTGTCAGACTAAAAAGTCCAATAAATATTCCAAGCCAAATCCGTGTCGCCATAATTATGCCGTGGGTTCCAGATATTTATTCAGTGAATCCTGTCTTCATCCTTCAAAACCCCAACGCTTTCATCCTCATACGAGGCTAATTAGACCCCGCCAGTTCAAGCACTTGGTTTTTAGCAAACTCCGTAATCACCCGACCGCGCTGAGTCTTCTGGATGAAGCCTTCTTGCAATAAAAAGGGCTCGTAAACTTCTTCGATGGTGTCGCGCTCTTCACTGAGCGCCGCCGCGATCGTTTCAACGCCGACAGGCCCACCGGCATATTTTTCATGTATCAGCTGTAAAATACGGCGATCCATCATATCCAGGCCGTGGCGATCCACGCCGAGCAAATTCAAAGCGGATTTTGCAAGGTCTTGCGTGATGATGCCATTGGATTGAACTTGCGCAAAATCACGCACGCGTTTGAGCAAGCGAATCGCCACACGCGGAGTTCCACGCGAACGGCGGGCGATTTCTTCCGCCCCGCCGGGCTGAATCGTCAGATTCAAGATCTTCGCGTCCCGCTCGACAATTTGCTGTAACGACTCACGGTCGTAGAAATTCATTCTTTCAACAATCCCAAAACGGTCACGGAACGGAGAGTTCAACAATCCCGCACGCGTGGTCGCGCCGATCAGGGTGAAGGGGGCCAATTGGAACTTCATCGAGCGCGCCCCAAGGCCTTCGCCAGTCACGATATCGATGTAGTAGTCTTCCATCGCGGTATAGAGGTACTCTTCAACATAGCGGCTGAGGCGATGAATCTCATCAATGAACAAAACAGAGTGGGGTTTGAGGCTTGTCAAAATCGCCGCAAGATCACCTTTTTTGTCGATGGCCGGCGCCGATGTCGCTTTGAAATCCACTTCCATCGCATGGGCGATGATTTTCGCAAGCGTGGTTTTACCCAAGCCCGGCGGGCCGCTCAAAAGAGTATGATCCAAGGCTTCGCCGCGGCCTTTGGCGGCACTGACGAAGATTTTCAGTTTGTCTTTGACTTCTTTTTGGCCCGGAAAATCCTCAAAGGTTTGGGGACGGAGGATATTCTCCCAAGACTTTTCGCCTTCAGCAAGAGTGCCTTCCAAAATTCGACCGTTGTGGTTTTCATCCATTTTTATGTCCATAATCAAGCCTGTTTCCTATTCTCAGTTTTCTATTTTCTAAGCTATAGCGGGGCGGAAAGAGCCGCCAAGCCTTTGCGAATGCTGTCTTCCAAGCCGGCATCCTTCGGCAGTGTTGACACAAACTGCTCCACCGCGAGCGGCTTAAAGCCCAAGTTCAACAACGCCGAAGAAATGTCAGGATGCAGGTTCGAAGCTTTTTTCTTGCCCGCGGGTTCGTCCTTTTCAATCAGAACCAGCTTACCTTTAAGAGTTAAAATAATTTGCTCCGCCGTTTTCTTACCCACCTTCGGCAGGCTTGAGAGGGCTTTCGCATTGCCGCTTTCAATCATTTCGTGAATCTGTGCCACGCGGCCGCCGGAAAGAATGCTTAAAGCCATCTTTGGACCAACGCCGTTGACTTTCAAAAGTGACAAGAACAAGCTCTTTTCCTCTTTCGCGTGAAAGCCAAAAAGCTGAAAGGCGTCTTCGCGAACATGGGTGTGAATCCACACGATCACTTCCTTGCTCAAAAGCGCTTGCAAATCCATCAGTGTATTCGCCGATGCCAGGATCTCATAGCCAACACCGTTGACATCGATCAAGGCCGCATCCGGCGTTACTTCAGCCACTTTTCCTTTGAGATAACCGATCATAAAGACCTCTTGGAATAAAATTACAATTCAACCGCGCGACGAACCAACTGCTGCTTTTGGATTTCGTAAGCATGGTGGCAGGCCATCGCCAAAGCGTCCGAAGCGTCCAGGCGTTCGATTTTTGGCAAACGCAACAGAGCTTTCAGTACGGCCTGCACCTGTTCTTTGCTGGCTCCCCCGTCTCCTGTCACCCCTTTTTTCACAAGGCGCGTGGCGTACTCGAAAACTTCCGCGCCGCCGCGGATACCTTCATACATCACCACACCGCGGGCATGTCCCAGTTTAAAGGCACTGTCGGCATTTTTACCTAGGAAGATTTTTTCGATCGCAACATGGTCAGGCTGATACTTTTGCACAATGGCCTGAAACGCGGTCCCCAACTGCATCATGCGCGCGGGGAAGCCCGCATCGGTGTCCATCACAATCACGCCATGACTGACATGCTCCAGTTGGCCGCTGCGGGAAACGCGGATCAAACCAAAACCTGTAATGCGTGAACCGGGATCAACTCCCAAAACTAAAGAACTCATCAGGGTATTTGAATTCGACTGTGGGTTCGGGTCAATCAATAAAAGCTCTGTTGAATTTCTAAACCAGGGATGCCACAATGTCCGGGATGCCCAAAATCGATGCCAGCGCGATAGAAAAATACCAAGTCCTTCTGCAGAAAGATCCGAACTCTCAGGTCTTTGCCCCCCTGGCGGAGGCCTACCGCGAAATGGGCCTACTCAAGGAAGCCGCAGCGGTCGCGCAAAATGGAGTGAAGCGTCACCCTGCTTTTGCCTCTGGGCTTGTAGTTTACGCCCGAATCATGAAAGACATGAACCGCCCCGAAGACAGCTTAAAGTTGGTGCAAAAAGCCATTCAACTGTCGCCTGAGAATATTTTGGCACACCATCTGCAAGCTGAAATTTATTTACAAAACAAGCAACCAAAAGAAGCTTTGAAAGCTTTCAAAATGGTTTTGTTTTTAAATCCCCAGAGCGAGCGGGCCCGCAAAGCCGTGACCAAGCTTGAAAGCCTGACCGCCGATGAGTACGACGATGATGTTTTTGAAATGAGCAAAATCGAATCGCTCAAAGAACAGTTCTGGATTGAAGACGAAGAAATCGAAGATGCCGGCATCCACACCGCCTCGGAGATTTCACCGGAATCCGTGGTCACGAAACGAGCCCCCCAAACCCCGCGCGGCCTTGAAAGAATGCTCTCGCTGGTTGATGCCTTTATCGTGCGCAATGATCTGAATAAAGCGAAAATGCTGTTGAGTGATACGCAGACCGAGTTCGGCGATCACAGTGAGATTTTGCAGCGAATGAAACTCCTCCACAGCCGTAGTGGCTCGATGATGGCCGCTTCCACCGATGAGAATCATGCGACTCCTTTGAAGCCTTTGGTGTCCCGTGAGAAGGCCATCAGTCAGAAAAAGCTCGAAGTTCTCGAGATGATGCTTCGCAATATCGGCGAACATAGACGGGTTTAATAACCCGTCTTCGCCTCTTTTCATTGACCGGCCCCCGCCTTCTTAGATTATATTGGCGCCTCTTAATTACAAATGGGGATGTATGTACGAAACGGCAGATTTTAAAAAAGGTCTTAAGATCATGGTTGAAGGCAAGCCTTACGTGATCGTTGATTTCCAACACGTAAAGCCTGGTAAAGGCAATCAGTTCAGCCGCACAAAATTGCGCAATCTTTTGACGGGTCAAAACCTCGAGGTCACTTTCAAATCTGGTGAAAAATTCGAGGTGCCAAACGTTGAAAACAAAGAGATGACGTTCTTATACAAAGACGACACGGGCTATGCGTTCATGGACCAAGAGTCTTACGAGCAAATCTCGATGTCTGACGATGACCTTGGCGATTCCAAATACTACCTGACTGAAAACTTGAAAGTTGTCATCTTGTTCTACAACGAAAAGGCCGTTGCCGCAGACGTTCCAAAAGCGGTGAATTTAAAAGTCACAAAATCTGATCCGGGCATCAAAGGCGACCGCGTTTCTGGCGCGACAAAACCTGCAACAATGGAAACGGGCCTTGTGGTTCAAGTTCCGTTGCACATCAACGAAGGCGATACTCTTCGTATCGATACTTCAACCGGTGACTACGTAGAACGCGTTTCCATGAAGTAAGCCCCCATGAACACTGGCTCCCGTAAGAAGAGCTGGATGAAGGTTTAATAAAGTCCCGACCTCGGCCCTGGAACTTATGGAGTTTTGGGGCTTTTTTTTTCATATTTTCCAGACCAACACATGGGCCGCTTTTGGCGCTCTTTTTTCACTCAATTTGCGCCGCGTTAAGGCTGCAGATTTACTCGAAAATGGCCGAAAATGAGAGGGTTCAGCCAAAACGGATTTTGGAGGCTGTTTTGACACTCTCGCTTGAGTTGGAAATTAAAACTCTTCTGGAAGAATTTTGCGATCCAGAAGTTGTCGCGGAAAAGTTGATCCAACTTTTCGAAGACCATCCGGAGGATTGGTCTGCGGAAAGTTTGCGTGATCTTTCGCGTTTTCTTTTGAGCTGTGGCCTCTATCAACAACTCGTTGGCTTTTGTCTTCGCAACATCAATCACGAAAAATTCATCATGCCATGGCCGTACCTCATCGAATCGCTCACCAAGGGACTGCCCGATCTTGACGAAGACGCGGCGAAGTTTCTTATCATGGGCATCGAAGAAGAAAACGCCGCCGAGCAAGTCTGCCTTGCCGAAGGCGCCGAGAGATTCCTGAAAAAATCGCTTCAATGGAAGAATGAGCTAAAACGCAAACGCCGCAAACGCGCTAGCGAACTCAAACAGCAAATGTTGGATGAGCTTCTGACCTTACGCACGCAGCAGCTCTATGAACAAGAAAAAATCGTGCTCGGAAAAATGCAGCGCATGTTCCCAGGCGACCAGGACATCATCGAGGAAATCCACCAGCATAAAGAGCGCTATGCGCTGGATATTCTTTCTCGCCGGTCCCTGGTTGGCCGTCCGCGCGAAGTAACTGAGCCGCCGATGTCACCAGACACACAAGCCGTCGCTGACGCCGTTAAGAGTTCACTTTTAACCCTGGCCAAGACCTATCCTGACCTTGCTTTTGATTTTGCTGTCGCCGCGTTCATGCTGGATGAATATGCAACGAGCCTTGCGATCCTTGAACGCCTGGAACTCACAACGGAGCAACGCTGGTTCTACCTTGAAGTAAAACTAAAATGCCGCCATTTCCTTGAGGTCTTGGCCGAACTGAGCCCGCTGGAACTCCGATTGGCGAACGAGCCTGAAACTTTTTTTGCGACGGCTTACTTGCGCGCGCAGGCCTATTGGGGCCTCGATCAAAAATACACGGCGATTGAAATTCTTGAAAGTCTCCTCATATCCCGGCCGAACTACCGTTCTGTCTCCGTATTGCTGGACCTCTGGAGATCTCAATGAAACGGGTGCTCCTGATTTTGTTACCACCCCTGATCGTACTGGCGGCACTTGCCGCTGGTTTGAAGTACTGGGCGATCCCTGCCGGCGAAGCGTGGGCGTTGGCAAAACTGAAATCCTACTCCGAGCAAAACTTGCCGGTGATCATTGAGGCTGATTCCATCAAGTTCAATATTTTGAAAAATGCCGCTGCGATGGAAAGAATCACAGTCACCACAAAAGGAGACCTCAAAAAATACACGGACCGTGCGAACATCGAAAGCATCAAAGTGAACTTGGATCTGTTCCAGCTCTTCACCGGCCGCGTCTTGGTGTCTGCCGTGTTGGTCGATTCCCCCAAGGTCCGCGTGCAGCTCGATCCCCTCTTGGATCAGCCCTCAAAGCCGGAAGCGCTTCCGCTAAATCAACTCTTTGAACTCTTGGAAAAAATCCCCGTCGAGCGTGTGTTTGTTCACAACTTGAACTTAGACCTGCAATCCCAGAACCACAAATCCTCGGCGCACTTAAACGGTGCCGACTTCCTGGTGGGAAATCACGGCAACTCCCTCACGGCGCGCTTGGATGTCCCGCGCCTGAATCTGGTTGTTTTCAACCAAGGTCCGATCGAAACGCGTTTTGATATTGCCGCAGTCCTTGGCCGCGACAACTTGCGCGTCACCCGCGCCGGGGCCCGCTATGGAGAGTCCGAGCTCATCGTGAAGGGCGAGTTTGATAAATTCTCGCAAGTGGCGCTGGTTCCGCGGGCCACTCTGGAAGCCAATGGCAATATCAAATTCCAAGAAATCCTGCAGCAACTCCGCCCGATGTTCCCGAGCTACAAACTGCCGTCGGTTGTCGGTGAAGCCACCACCCACGTGAATATGAAAATCAACGGCAAAGACCAGATCACGGGAAAAATGGATTTAAAGACCCAAGATGTTTCCGTCGATCACTTCACTCTGGGCAATGCCACGGTTCAAGGGATGTTTAAAGGCAATAGCCTGATCTTTCCCGAGGTGCAGGTCCACCACCCGGCGGGCAATGCCCGTCTTGTGAACAGCGAAATCGAGTTGAAAGAAAACTTGGACTTCAAAACGACGGTCAAAGTCTCAAAAATCGATTTGCAGAAACTCCTTGTCGCTTTGAACCTTCATGAAATTCCCGTGTGGCTGAACCTGCAGGGAGACTTGCCCTGCAGCGGTCAAATCAAAACGCCGTTCAAAGTGGTTTGCGACGGCTCGATCTCGGGCGAAGACCTGCTTGTGACCTCGAGCTTTAAAAACCGAAAAGCCGTGATCGTCGACATCGCTAAAATGTCTGCCAAAGGCCAAGCGGAGATCACCGAAAAGGCGGTTTCTTACAAAGCGCGCGTTACTTTAGGCGAGAACACCGGTGAAAGCTCTGGCACTATTGATTTTGCGAAAGGCTTTAGTATTTCCTACAGCTCGCCTCGCGTGGATTTTGCCAGCATCCGGAATCTTGCGAATCTCAAATTCAAAGGCTATGGTTCGCTCGAAGGCGCGACCAAGGGCGACTCTCACTCGGCGTTTTTTGATATGAAGCTCAAGCTGCAGGATTTCACCTTCGAAGACTACTACCTCGGCCAGTTGAATGGCACCCTGTCTTACGTAAAAAGCCACTTGCTGTTGAATGACCTTTCCGGCCTTTTGCCGAAATCAAGTTATCAGGGCTCTCTGGATATAGATCTGCACAACTCGCACATCGTGGGCCGTATCAAGGCTCCGACGCTGGAGCTGGCCGACCTGGTGCAGGTGTTTGAGGGCCGCTATCTCTTCCCGCTGGCGATCAAAGCACCGGGTTCAGCTGACATTTCATTCAACGGCCCGCTGGATTTCTGGAAGCTGTCATACCAGCTCGATTCAAAATTCCGTGGTGGCCAGTTCGCCGGAGAATCTTTTGATGAGCTGGTTCTGAACGCACAGGCCACTCAAGGCAATATGCGAATTCAAAAGGCCTTCTTGAGAAAGAACGCCGCAACGATCTCGGCCAATGGCGGTGTCGGTCCCCAGCAGGATTTAAATTTGAAAGTCGAAGGCAAGAACTTCCGCCTTGATGAATCAGACTTCATTTCCAAGATCAGCACGAACATCTTTGGTATTTTAAACTTCTCAAGTCAGCTACACGGTAAAGTGACTGAACCGGATATCGCTCTGCGCGGAAGTATCACGGAAACCGTTCTGGATGAACAAGAAGTCCCCTCTTCGTTCTTTGATTTAAAAATCAAGAAGTCCGCGATCGAAGGCAACGCCAACCTCTTCGGTCACAGAATCCAAGCCGACTGGTTGCTGCCGTTTGCGAATGCACCGATGCGTTTGCGGTTAAAGACCGTCGATTGGAACTACGCTTCGCTCTTATCCATCCTCAGCGGAAATACTTTTCAGAACGAATACGATTCGAGCCTCACCGCCGACGTGGATTTGCAATCGGAAACCGGCCAATGGCGTAAAGCCAGTGGCAGCGTTCAAGTCAAAAATCTTTTCTTAAAGCGCGGCAACTTGAGCTTCCGCAATCCCGATCCGATCTTTGTTCGCGTTGACAACGGTAAGATGCGCATTCAGAACTTCAACTTGGAAGGGCCGCAAAACAGCATCCAAGTCCGTGGGCAGGATTTTACCCTCGATAATATGAACGTGAATATCGTCGCAAACACCGAGCTGCGTTTGTTCCAAATGTTCTTCCCGTTCTTGGATGACCTTGGGGGCTCGATCCAGGCTTCGGCCACGGTCTCAGGCTCGTTGATGAAACCGCAAATCCTCGGAAGCCTTGCCACCAACAACAGCTTTGTGAAAATCAAAGGCCTCCCCCACCCGATTGAACGCATTCAGGCCGAAGTCAACTTCTCGCAAACCAAAGTGCTTATTAACTCAGTCAAAGCCCAAATGGCCGGCGGCTTGGTTTCCGCCGACGGGAATATCACGATCAGCGAGTACCGCAATATTCCGACCTCGATCCGTCTGACTTTGGATGGTGTGAATCTCAACATCCCGGATAAAGTCCGCACAGCCGGCTCGGCCGATTTGTTGATCTCTGGGAAGTGGTTCCCGTTCTTGCTTTCCGGTACGTACAGAGTCAGCAGCGGAATCTTTGAACGTGAGTTCACCGAGGGCGGCGATGGCGCGGCGGGCAGCACCCGTCAATCCATCTATCTGCCAAAGATCCTCCGGCAATCGAGCTTTGAAAGTTTAATTTTGGACGTGCAGATCTTGTTCGAAAAAAGCTTCTTGGTGAAAAACTCCCTTGTCGAAGGATCTGTTCAGGGAAACCTGCAGGTCAAAGGCTCGATTTCAAACCCGATTCTTTTGGGTCGCTTGCAGGCAGATAAAAACACCAAGCTGATTTTCAAAGACAAGGTCTTCGACGTGCAAACGGCGAACGTGATTTTCAACAACACGGATGAGATCAACCCGGATTTGTATGTTTCCGCCCAATCCCGCGTGAACGACTACGACATTATGATCTTGGCGCAAGGACCGGCGAAAAATCTAAAATCCATCCGCTTGACGAGTGTCCCTCCACTCCCCGAGCAGGATATTATTTCCCTCTTGGCGCTGGGGGTGACTTCCTCGCGCACGGACTACACCGGTTCACAGGGGCGCGAGCAGCAAGTTCAAGCCGGTTACGAGCTCGGCTTTGCAATCATGTCCCAGCCAATCAACAAAGAGCTTCAGAACCGGCTTGGCGTGAACGTGCAACTGAGTTCTTCTTTCGACTCCACCCGAAATATCAGTGTACCTAAAGTGACCTTTAGTCGTAAGGTGTCTAACAGGGTGAGTGCCGCAGCCAGCAGAAGTTTAGGCTCCGACACGAATGATGTGGAAGTAAAGCTGCGATATTTCATCAATAACAACGTTTCTGCGATCGGCAGCTACGAATCCAGCCAGACGACTCAGGGCGGTCAAGGGGTGACCAACTCCGCGCGTGAAAAAAACTTCTTTGGTTTGGATCTGGAATTCAGAAGGGAGTTCAAATAATGAAATTGAATTCCCTTTGGTTAAAGCTTTCTTTCGTGGCGCAAATAGGGGCAAGCACCGCCTGGGCGGCAGACGTCACCCGGCACAGCCTCAATATCTCGACTCTTCCCCCAGAGATCCAAACAGACCTCCGGCGCCTTTTCCCACAGATTGGAACGAAGCAAGTCACGCTTGAAACCGTCGATGATATCATCCGCTATCTGCAAAAGCGCCCGGAGTTTGATCTCGTTCAGGTCGAAGACACCGGGGGGGGCCAGTTTAAGGTGACCACCGAACGCTCGACCCGGGTCCAATCTGTGAAATTTGAGGGTCTGCGTGCGATAGGCGAATCCGAAGCCAAACAACTTTTCGGAATTAACCCGAACGACGTTCTGAACCAGGACCAACTCGAAGCCGGCGGCCACAAACTCGTTCAGCAGTACAATCAAAACGGCTATCGCAATGCTGCGATCGATGTGGAAATCCCGCCAGATGGCAAGGGCGATGTTCAACTCAACGTAAAGATCAAAGAAGGCGTTCAGACGCTGATTGGTGGCTTTACGTTCAATTCGCCAAACACCGAACTTAACAAAGCCCTTGAAAGCAAACTATCCCGCGAAAAGGGCTATGCTCTCACCGATTCGCAGATTGCCGAAGTTCTGACGAAAATGCGGGCGTACCTGAACAGCAAATACTACGTGCGTACTGAAATCAAAGGCCCCGAGATTTCTTTCAATGCCGATGAATCCAGGGCGCAATTGACCTTCCGCCTGGAGAAAGTCGATGCCTACCAGATCGAATACCTCGGAAACCGCGAAATTTCTTCGTCGACGCTCAATAACTCACTCGATCTCGGCAACTTCTACTCGGCGAACCCGAATATCGGCTCTGAACTCACAGCGAAGATCAAAAGTTTGTATTTGTCCCGTGGTTTTGCCCGTATTGAAGTGCAGAGCGAAGACCTCGAAGGCCGCCGCCCTTTCACGCGTAAAATCACGTTTAATATCGAAGAAGGGCCAAAGGTTAAAATCAGTAAGTTTGATTTTTCCGGCAGTCTTTCGCGCCCGCCGGAATATTATGGCCGCCTGCTGAGAAAACTTTCTTCTGATTTGATCCAGAAAGACTACTACAACAAAGTGGAGCTCGATCTGGGCTTCGAAGCATTGCGTGTCGAGTTGCAAAACCAGGGCTACTTGCTGGCAAAAATCAACTCAACCCGCACACAGTACAATAAAGAAAAAAATCAGGTCTCCGTCTACGTGAACTTGGACGAAGGCCCGCTCACACAGATCGAAGGCATTCAGTTTATCGGTAACGCAACGGTGCCTGCGGCTGATTTATTGAAGGCCGTTGATCTCGAAGAACATCAGCCGCTGCATTTGACAGAACTTGAAAGAGCGATTCAGAACATCAAAATATACTATCAGGAAAAGGGCTATATCGACATGGTTCTTCTGAATGAAAAAGAAGACCTTGTGACTTATAACGACAATAACACCCAGGCCAAACTGACTTTCAAAATCTATGAAGGCCCCGAAGTGCGGGTGGCGTCGATTGTTCTGGATGGCAACTCGTTCACGAAAGACTTTGTTTTACTGAAGGAAATCGACCTGCAACCGGGCGACACGGTGACTCCGTCAAAACTCGACGAAGCGGTGGCGAAGCTTCAGCGCTCCGGTCACTTCAATACCGTCGAAGTGAAAACACTTGAAGAAAAAACCAGCGTTGCCAACCGGACTCTGGTGATAAAAGTGACTGAGCGCGATCCGGGCGTGTTCACGCTGGGTGCGGGCGCCACGAGTGACTTGGGACTGACCCTGCGTGGTTACACCGGGATTGCCTACAACAACATCGGAGGCACGGGGCGCGGGGTGTCCCTCCGCTTAGAGGGGAACTACAATGTCAATGAGATCAGATATCTTGAGTCCAAGGTCACCCTTGGCTACCTCGAGCCTTACTTGCTCGACACGAAACTCCGGGGGCGCGTGAACTTGACGCGTTCAAGCCAATTGACGGATTACAATGCCAAGAAAATCTCCGACGTGAATCAGACGACTTGGTCGATTGAGCGCGACATTACTTCGCACATCACGGCGATCTATGAAGTGTGGAACGGCGCTCACTTGCAAGATCACTTCTTAGATAATAATGCCCAGCCGGTCACTCAGGACATCGCGACGACGGGCCCGCGCATTGATATCGACTATCGCGACAATCCGTTCAACCCGACCCGTGGCAGCTTCACAACCCTTGCTTACGAATACTCTTCACCTGAAATCGGCAGTTCCCGAGAGCCCGGCGAAATCAAGTTCCAGCGCGCGACCGGAACCTTCACCCAGTACCTGCGTGTGCCGTATTTTAAAGATAACTTTATGGTGTGGGCAAACTCCGTGCGCGGCGGTTACCTTGAAAATCTCAGCAAAGCCACGGGTGCCGCTGACGGTGTTCCTTACGATAAAAAAGGATTCTACCTGGGCGGCAGCACCACGATCCGCGGTTTCAATGGAACCAGCCAGTACTTCCCAACTTATACCCAACTGGGTCTCGCGAAGGAAACAGACACTTATTACCTCAAGGGCATTGCGACAATGTACTTGGTGAAGTCTGAACTGCGCTTTCCAATCGCCGGCAACTTGGGCGGCGCGGTTTTCTATGATGGTGGGGCGGTTCATATTCAAAACCAGGATTTGGGCGACGAGTACCGCGACTCTGCGGGTTTTGGCTTCCACTATAATACGCCGGTGGGACCGGTAAACCTAGAAATTGCCTGGAAGCTTGACGCCAGACCGGGTGAAGATCCTTGGGCCTTTCACATGTCGATCGGCAGCTTCTAATGAGAGCTCTCCGCTTGATAAAAAAGAGCGGCCTCCTTGCCAAAATCGCCCGCAAAAAAATAACGCAACAAGTTGTTGGGCCGAGAGCTCCCTTTCGCTTTCCGTGACTTCTTGACTAAACCCATCCGTTTTCGTACCTCTAGTCGTTCCGAAAATCTAAAACGTTCAACAACGGAGTTTTTTAAAATGACAAGTGATTCTTTGCTGTTAGTTCCGGCAATCGCTGGGGCTGTAGGTCTTGTTGTTGCTCTGGTGCTGTACTTCCGCGTGAAGTCTCAACCAACTGGCAACGAAACAATGAACCGTATCGCTCAATACATTCGTGAAGGCGCGATGGCGTTCTTGGTTCGCGAATACAAGGTTCTTGCTGTGTATGCAGTTGTGGTCGCTGTAGCATTGGGTGTGGCTTTGGGCCCGGTCTCTGCTGTGAGCTTCATCCTCGGTGCATTCTTGAGCTTGCTTGCTGGTTTCTTCGGTATGAAGGCCGCGACTTTTGCAAATGTTCGCACGACTCAAGCCGCTTCAACGGGTTCAAAAGCCAAAGCTTTGCTGGTCGCTCTGGACGGGGGCGCGGTGATGGGTCTTTCCGTTGCGGGTTTGGGTCTTTTGGGTTTGGGCATTTTGTACCAAATCTACAAAGGCACTCCTGAAGTTGGGACGGTTCTGCACTCCTTCGCCGTGGGCGCTTCTTCTATCGCGTTGTTCGCACGTATCGGTGGCGGTATCTATACTAAAGCTGCGGACGTGGGTGCCGACATCGCAGGTAAAGTGATTGAAAATATTCCTGAGGATGACCCTCGCAACCCGGGCGTTGTGGCTGACAATGTCGGTGATAACGTCGGCGACGTGGCGGGTATGGGCGCGGATATCTATGAATCCATGGTTGCGGCGATTGTTGCCGCTATGGCAATTGCCTTGACCGCTCCGGCGGAGGTTTTGTCGGCCCTGTCTTCAAATGCTGACGCGGTGAAATCTTCTGCGATCTTCTTGCCATTGGGTCTTTCGGCTCTGGGTATGATCATCTCTATCATCGTTATCTTTGCGACCCGCATGTTCAGCAACGCCTCTCCGGCGGCTGTTTTGCGTAATGCTTTGATCATCCCACCTATCTTACTGACGCTGGCCTCTTACATCTTGATGCCGATGTTTGAACTGAACCAAGGCGTCACAGTTGCATTGGCCGCAGGTGCGATCGGTGGTGGTTTGATCGGTTTGATCACGGAGTACTACACGGCGGCTCGCCCGATTCGCCTTGTTGCTGAAGCCTCTTTGACGGGTGCTGGCACCAACGTCATCCGCGGTTTGGCTGTGGGTATGGAGTCTGTTGCAATTCCGATGATCATCGTGGTGATCGCGGCGTTCATCGCGGACCATGCCTTGGGTCTTTACGGCATTGCCTTGGCCGCCGTTGGTATGCTTGCCGGTACAGCGGTTGTTATGACTGTCGATGCTTACGGTCCGATCGCGGACAACGCTGGCGGCATCTCTGAAATGTCTGGCTTGGGTAAAGAGGTTCGTGACATCACGGACGAATTGGATGCTGTTGGTAATACCACGGCCGCGATCGGTAAGGGTTTTGCGATCGGTTCCGCCATCTTGACGGTTGTGGCTCTTTTCTCCGCTTTCAATATGGAAGTAAATCACGCGCGCAGCCTGGCAAACCTTGGTAAAATCAACCTTGATTTGACGTCTTCCGGTGTCTTGATCGGCATCTTGATCGGTTCGATCCTTCCTTGGTTGGTGGGGGCGACGACAATGACGGCGGTCGGTAAGGCAGCTCAGAAGATCGTTGTGGAAATCGGTCGTCAGTTCAAAGAAATTCCGGGCCTTCTTCAAGGTAAAGCAGATCCTCAACCCGCAGCTATCGTGGATATCGCGACGAAAGCCGCTTTGTTTGAAATGATCGTTCCGGGAATGATCGCGGTTTTGGCTCCGGTTGTTGTCGGCTTCTTGCTCGGCCCTACGGCACTGGCAGGTATGCTCGCAGGGGCTTTGGCAGTGGGTGCAACGAGCTCCCTCTTCATGGCAAACGCGGGCGGCGCTTGGGATAATGCTAAGAAATACATCGAAAAAGGAAAGCTCTCTGGTCACAAAAAAGGTTCTGACGCCCACAAGTCGGCCGTCGTTGGCGACACTGTTGGTGACCCGTTCAAAGATACTTCCGGTCCGGGGGTTGCGATCCTCATTAAAGTGATGAGCGTCGTTTCTCTCTTGATCGCGGGCTTGGTTGCTACAATCGGCGGCTAGCTCGGCGGGGGCCGGCAAAGGACCCGATAGAAGCACAGAACTAGGACCCACATCTTACTGGATGTGGGTTTTTTTCATCCGACGATCTGGGGTCTCAAACCGCCCGAAAAGTGCTTGTGGTTTTCTTATGTAAAATCGCAAGCTCATCATAAATGTCTTCACTCCTTCGCGACCCACGGGACAGTATCAAGTAAAAGGAGGCAGAACATGCAAAGATCAGCAAACGTCATTTGGAAAGGCTCGGTGCAAGAGGGGCAAGGCGCGATCTCCACTGCCAGTGGTGCACTCAAGCAAGTCCCTTATTCCTTCACGACCCGTTTTGGCGACACACCGGGTACTAATCCCGAAGAGCTGATTGCGGCGGCTCATGCCAGTTGCTTTGCCATGGCGACCTCTGCCGCACTCACCGCTAAAGGTCTTGAGCCTTTGAACTTGGATGTGAAAGCCACTGTGACCATTCAGAAAGATGGCGCTTCATGGACCGTGACTTCGTCGCATCTCGAGCTCCGTGGCCAAGTCAACGACATGACTCAAGGCCAGTTCCTAGAAATCGCCGAAGACGCGAAAAGAAATTGCCCAATTTCTAAGCTTCTTAATGCCGAAATTAGTTTAGATGCGCGCCTCGAAGAACATGATGAGCGCCCTTGGGCCCCGCCACCAGCCCACTAAAGGCCATGTTGCCAAGAGTGTTCTAGATTAAAAATCAAATCTCAAATAAGCTAAGTTCTGGAGTTTTCACCAAGGACTTAGCTTATGTTCAATCGCCAGGAAAAGTTCCTTCTCGCTATTCTTGCTTCCATCCAATTCAGCTCCATCGTGGATTTCATGATTATGATGCCGCTCGGCCCGCAGTTGATGCGCATCTTCAACGTCACGCCACACCAATTCGGCCTGCTGGTTTCGTCATATACGTTTTGTGCCGGTATCAGTGGCTTTACTGCCGCCTTTTTTATGGACAAATTCGATCGTAAAAAGAGCTTACTATTTTTCTTTATCGGTTTTTCCATCGGCACGGTCGCCTGCGGCCTTTCACCCAACTATGAAACTCTTTTGCTTGCGCGCGGTTTGACCGGCGTATTTGGTGGTGTCCTGGGGTCCCTGGTGATGTCCATCGTGAGCGATGCCATCTCTTATGAGCGCCGCGGTTCCGCGATGGGTGTCATTATGACGGCATTTTCAATGGCGTCGGTGGTTGGCGTGCCGCTCAGTCTTTATTTCGCTAATCTTTGGAGCTGGCACACGCCATTCTTGGGGCTTGGCGGCCTTTCGCTTTTACTTTGCACTGTGATCTTAAAGGCGGTGCCGGAAATGCGTGGTCACTTACAGAATCAAATCAAAGAACCGATGCACAGAACCGTCACCCGCATTTTTCAAAACTCCAATCAAATCCGTGCTCTTATTTTCATGGCGACGGTGATGTTCGGCCACTTCTGCATTATCCCCTTTATGTCGCCGTCGCTGGTTGCCAATGCCGGCTTCGCCGAGACCCAACTGCCTTTCGTGTACATGTGCGGCGGCCTATTTACGATTTTTTCTTCGCCTTATATCGGCAAGCTCGCTGATCGCTTTGGTAAACACAATATCTTCTTTTGGGGAGCCCTTGCGACACTCGTGCCCTACGTACTGCTCACCCATCTAGGCGTCTCGTCGTTTGCCTGGGTGTTGGTGGTAACGACAATGTTGTTCGTGGTTTCCGGCGGTCGTATGATTCCGGCCTCGGCCATGGTTTCGGGCACAACCTTGCCACAAAACCGCGGGAGTTTCATGAGTCTTGTCAGTTGTGTTCAGCAGCTTTCTTCGGCGATCGCCAGCTACATCGCTGGTATCATCGTTACAAAAAACGAAAGCACCGGACGTTTGGATCATTTCGAAGTGGTAGGCTACATCGCCGTCATCACCACGTTAATTGCAATCTACCTGTCACGTCAGATTAAGACCGTCGAGGGCGCTCCTGCCGCGAGAGAAGTTTAACCAACAAATGAATAGGCGACCAGTTCAGTGAAATCCCATGAAGTTGAATCCCAAATTCCATCTTACGATGACCAGGAACAAAACAAGAACTTCCTGAGCTCTTGAGGACAAGATGAATCCAGCTGTCGCATAAAACCCCAAAAAAGAATATTCCCAAACACTCAGCCAAAAAAAACCGTTCCCCTCTACCGAGCCTGGCCGTCCAAGCCCCAGCCCCCCACACAAAAATCACATCAACAGGAAATTACGAAATTATTTTGTAACTGTGAGACTGCCATTGTTCTAATAGTGCCTGGAACTCCTGAATAGTGCCTAGAACTCCTGATGCGGGAGGCATCAGGAGTAGCGGGAGTTTGAGGGGAGAGCCCTCAACAGACAGGATGTCTGTTTGCAGTGACTTTGCGGCAATAAAAAACTCCGCATTCTCCACCAAAGCCTTGAGTATCTTCCTCTTTAAAGGAAGCACAAGACGCACATCTGCGATTTTTGCGGCATAGCCTGAGTGAGGTGTAGTTCAACACAAATGCACAGGAGGTTTTTATGATGGCACGTCTCTTACTGTCTGTTCTATTGTTGGTGGGCCCGAAATCCTTCGCCAGTAAACCAGAGCTTGACGACTTGATGACACCTGATGAGTTGGCAGCCGATGTCGGCATTACTGAACCCACGGATCTGAGTCCCCAAATCGAGCCCTTTAGCCCCGCCCAGATCTATGACACATATGGCGTCGACGTGTATTCGGAGTTCCCCGTCGTCATCGTGGTCAGCAAAAGCTCCCAAACGGCAACGGTTTACCATAACGGCAGCCAGGTGAATAGTTTCCTCGTCTCCACAGGACGTGAAAAATACGAGCGTGCCAAATCCGGTCGATGGTATACGACGACCACTCCTACCGGCTGGTTCTCGCCGCAAAGTTATGTGCGAAGACACTGGTCCGGAACATGGGATGCCCTTATGGAATATGCGATTTTCTTTAACGGCGGGATCGCCCTCCACGCAACGACTCCGGACCACTACAAGGACTTAGGTCACCGAGCCTCCGGCGGCTGCGTGCGCATGACAAAAGCAAACGCGCTCTGGTTCTGGGACTTGTCACTCAGTGAGAAAACCGCGAATGTCCCCTCCTTCACCCGCGGCGGGCAGATTCTTAGAAACAGCGATGGTAGTATCAAGCGCCATAGTGGCTCAGGGACGCTGGTGATTGTTACTTCGAATGAGTAGGCCCGAGCACAGGCGGCCGTCTCTCACAGAGGACCGCTTTTAGCCTCTGTGAGAGCTGATCATCCATGCAGCCTTTTGGTGGAAGTTGATCAAGCCGTCGTAAATTGCCACGGTTGTATTGTCATCCACGCCCTCGGCTTGCGCACGGAACTGAGCCAGTCTTTTTACGATGCTTTCATGATCGTTCGTCAGCATATCAATCATGCGAGCCGCGCTGAGATGATCTTCTGGAGCTTCTTCGACTTTTGACAATTTAATGAATTCACGATAACTTCCCGGCGCTCTTTCGCCAAGAGCGCGAATACGTTCTGCGACTTCATCAACTTGAGTTGCCAAGAATGTGTAATGTTGCTCAAACAACATATGCAATGAATAGAACAAAGGTCCTTGAACGTTCCAATGGAAGTTCTGGGTTTTTAGCATCAATAGATACTCTTCGGCGAGCGTCTGTGACAAGCCGGGGATCATCGTAGAGTTTTTCATATGTACCTCCTGTTTATAGCCTTAGTATCGTCCTCAATTCGTATCGCCTCAACAACTATTGATCTATGTAATTATAGTTTTTTACTATAGGGGGATATTGAGCTTGCGGAGCTTAAAGGACCCCAGTACTTTCAACTCTTTAGGCAGATTCTCAAGAATGGCCGCGGAAAGTGCCTCAAGGAGTTTCGATCTTAAAAAGTGCGGCGAGTAGACCAGACTCACCTCGCGGCTCGGGGCCGGATTTACGAAGGGCTTCAGGAATTTTGAATTCTTAATTCTCAAGGTCGCAAGCGTGGGCAGTAAGGTGTAGCCCTCGCCGCTTTCGACGAACTCTTTCAGAGTTTCCAAACTGCCACTTTCAAACTGGATGTGGCGCTCGTGGTTCTTTTTCTGGCGATTTTGACAGAGCGAAAGGCTTTGCTCCCGGAAACAGTGGCCTTCTTTCATCAAGTAAATGTCATTCGCCGACAAATCCTTCGCATCGACGGTCTTCTGTTTTGCAAGCTCGTGCCCCTCGGAAACATAGAGCATGAAAGGCTCAAGGAATAGGCTTTTGCGGACCAGCGTCACATCCTCCAGCGGGGTGACCGCGATGCCCAAATCCATTTCACGGGAGTGAATCTTGGCCACGATCTGCTCGGTCTGCAACTCTTCAATGTGAATCGTCAAACGCGGATGCTGATCAGCAAACTTTTTGAGAAACAGTGGAAGCAGGTACGGCGCCAGAGTCGGAATCACGCCAATGGTGACGCTCCCCTGAAGATCGTTGCGGGTTTCTTCGATGAGGTCATTGATTTTCTGGCTTTCTTTCAGAGTGATCAACGCCTGCACGACGATTTTTTCGCCCAAAAGTGTCGGTGTTACGGGCTGACTCTGACGATCGAAAATCTGCACGCCGAGCTCAGCTTCGAGCTTTTGCACTTGTTGGCTTAGCGTCGGCTGAGTCACGTGGCAGGCGTCGGCCGCCTTTAAAAAGCTGCGATGTTGAGCAACGGCCACAATGTAATTTAACTGAGTCAGAGTCATGGAAACTATGTTAGGGTAACGCCTCGCAAAATCAAGGTAAAACCGCCCCCTGATTCGGGGCTCCCAAGGACCAGCCTTGACGCTTTTTCCCTCTCAAGTTAGCTTGGGCTGTTTTTATAACCAAAAGGAAAAAGGCTCATGAAAAAGTATCCTGTTCGTGTTTATCCGTCTAAAGAAAAATTGGATCGCAAAGATCAACTCGCTTGGAAAATGGCGGAGATCGCGTCTGACAACGCTGGTATCAAAGCGGACGTTTTGGATATGGCTATCAACCGTATTATCGACAATGCCTCTGTGGCGATTGCCGCCGCAAACCGCCGTCCCGTAGCTTCTGCCCGAGCAATGGCCATCGCCCATCCCCGCGCGAACGGCGCGACGGTTTTCGGTATGCCGAACGATCAAAAATTTGACTGCGAATGGGCGGCCTGGGCCAACGGCACCGCGGTTCGTGAGTTGGATTACCACGATACTTTTTTGGCAGCGGACTACTCCCACCCGGGAGATAACATTCCTCCGATCTTGGCGGTTGCCCAACAGATGAACAAAGGTGGTAAAGACCTTCTCCGTGGCTTGGTGACTGGTTATGAACTTCACGTAGACCTTGTGAAAGCGATCTGCTTGCACGAGTTCAAAAAAGACCATATCGCGCATTTATGCCCAGCTCAAGCGGCCGGCATTGGCACGCTCTTGGGCCTTTCAACCGAAATGATCTACCAAGCTATTCAACAAGCCGTGCATGTCTCATTCACAACTCGGCAATCCCGCAAAGGTGAAATCTCTTCTTGGAAAGCCTACGCTCCGGCTCACGCTGGCAAGTTGGCGGTCGAAGCCATTGATCGCATCATGCGCGGTGAGGGCGCTCCATCGCCAATCTACGAAGGCGAAGACTCGGTCATCGCTTACATGCTTTCAGGTAAAAACGGTAAGTACGAAGTTCCTCTCCCGGAAGTGGGTGAAGACAAACGCGCGATCCTCGAAACCTATACGAAAGAACACTCTGCTGAATATCAATCGCAAGCATTGATCGACTTAGCGGCTCGCATGAAAGCAAAAATCACGAACTTCGATGACATCGAAAAAGTGGTGATCCATACTTCCCACCACACCCACTACGTGATCGGCACTGGTGCGAACGATCCGCAAAAAATGGATCCAAATGCTTCTCGCGAAACCCTTGATCACTCGATCATGTACATCTTCGCGGTGGCTTTGCAGGATGGAACTTGGCACCATGTGAAATCTTATGAGCCTTCACGCGCGCAGCGCCCTGACACTGTCAAGCTGTGGCACAAAATTTCGACAGTGGAAGACGCGAAATGGACTGAAGCGTATCACAACGCGGATCCAGATAAAAAACGCTTTGGTGGCCGTGTCGAGATCTTCTTTAAAAATGGCACGACTTTGACAGACGAGTTGGGTGTCGCCAATGCCCATCCTGCGGGCGCAAAGCCATTCAAACGTGCGGATTACGTTCGCAAATTTGACATGTTGACTGAAGAAATCATCACCAAAGATGAGCGCAATCGTTTCATCTCCTTGGTAGAGAATTTGGCGGATTTGACTCCGGCTCAAGTTCAACAAATCAACGTGCAAATTCCCCTCGATCGCCTGGTGAACAACAAACGTGATACAAAAGGGATCTTCTAAATGCTGTTTCCAGAAATAACTCCCGCACAAAAACGTCAGAACTTCCGTGATGCTTTGAAATCCGGAAAACTCCTTCAGTTCCCCGGTTCATGGTCACCTCTGGTGAGCATGGCGATCGAGAAAGAAGGCTTTGACGGCGTGTACATTTCTGGATCCGTGCTTTCGAATGACCTGGGCTACCCGGACATTGGTTTAACCTCGTTAACGGAGGTCGCTCAGCGGGGACGCCAAATCTCCCGCACGACAAAACTGCCGACTATCATTGATATCGACACCGGCTTTGGCGAGCCCATGAGCGCGACCCGCACTGTTCAAGAAATGATCGAGATGGGTTTGGCAGGCTGCCATATTGAAGATCAAATCAACCCCAAACGCTGTGGCCATCTTGACGGCAAAGGTGTGGTCGGCGCGGAGGATATGATTCGAAAAGTTGCAGCGGCAGCTCGCGGCAAAAAAATGGATGAGAATTTTCTGTTAATCGCCCGAACCGATGCTCGTGCCGTCGAAGGTTTGGATAAAGCCATTGATCGCGCGAAAGCCTACATCGATGCGGGCGCGGACTGCATTTTCACGGAAGCACTTGAGAACGAAAAAGAGTTTGAAGCTTTCCGCAAAGCGGTCCGTGTTCCCCTCTTGGCGAACATGACTGAATTCGGCAAAGGTCGCCTGTACACTTACCAAGAACTTTCCAATCTCGGTTACAACATCGTGATTTACCCGGTGACCACATTCCGTCTCGCAATGGGCGCCACGGTGAGCGGCCTCCAGGAAATAAAAGCGAAGGGAACTCAAGAGGGTCTCTTAGACAAAATGCAACATCGCAAAGACTTGTACACGTTGACCCGTTATGACGAATATAACTCCTTTGATTCCAATATCTTTAATTTCACCGTCAAAAAGTAGCGAACGATCCGGGGCTTTTTTGTGACAGACCTTCCAGCATAGCGCGGCGAAAGCGGCCCCACTCACATTCATCTCCGCATGCCTCTTGACTCGATTCCTCCCCCGCAATAGCTTGAGTCGTTATTTCGCAAAAAAATACCACGCCGCATCCGAAAAAGGTACGGCGTACCCTTTAGGAGGAATCATGGCTGAATATATCAATCCCGATTATGTACCAGAACCAGAAAAGATGAATGTTAAAAAAGGGCTCGAAGGAGCTGTGATCGACACCTCTTCGGTTTCTAAGGTAAACCCGGATACGAACTCCTTGATCTACCGCGGTTACCCGGTTCAAGACCTGGCTGAAAATTGCTCTTTCGAAGAAGTTGCTTACTTAATGTACAATGGCGAGTTGCCAAACGCGAATCAGCTTGCGGACTTTACTAAAAAAGAGCGCGGCTATCGTGAGATTTCAAAAACTCTTTTGAACGTCATCAAATCTTTGCCGCCGAAGTGCCATCCAATGGATTCCATCCGCACAGCAGTTTCTTTCCAAGGTTGTGAAGATACGCGCATCTGGGATTCTTCTCCGGCGACCGACATGGATAAGGCGATTCAATTGCTCGCTAAAATCCCAACCATGGTTGCTGCTGACTACCGCTTCAAAAAAGGCTTGGATTTTATTCCACCGAAGGCGGACCTTTCTATCGCGGAAAACTTTTTCCACATGTGCTTCGGCAAAGTTCCACAAAAAGAAATCGTTAAAGCTTTTGACGTTTCTTTGATCCTTTACGCTGAACACAGCTTCAACGCCTCCACATTCACCTCACGTGTTGTGACGTCGACTCAGTCCGACCTTTATTCCGCAACCGTGGCGGGTATCGGCGCCTTGAAAGGTCCTTTGCACGGTGGTGCGAACGAGCAAGTGATGCACATGATGATCGAGATCGCGGATGCCGCGAAGGCCGAGCAATGGATGATCGACGCTTTGGCTCAGAAGAAAAAAGTCATGGGTTTTGGTCACCGCGTTTACAAATCTGGTGATTCTCGCGTTCCGACAATGAAGAAGTACGCGCAAGTCATGGCTGACGTTACTGGCGAACAAAAATGGATGAAGATGTACAACGCGCTTGAAAAAGTGATGGTCGAGAAAAAGAAAATCTATCCTAATCTCGATTTCCCTGCAGGTCCCGCCTATTACATGATGGGCTTTGAAATCGACTTCTTCACTCCGATCTTCGTGATGGCTCGCACGACGGGCTGGTCCGCGCACATCATGGAACAAGCTGCAAACAACCGTATTATTCGCCCCTTGAGCGAATACATCGGCCATGCGCAACGCAAAGTCACCCCCATCAGCGAGAGAAAATAATTTCCCACGCGAGAAAAGGAGTCATTATGACGACGAAATTTTTGATGTTTCTTTTAGTGGTAACAACGGCCGTTTCCTGCACTAATAGCTCCTCCTCCGGCCCGTCCCCTGCGGGCAAGGACGGCAACAAACAAGTTGGTGAAAAAAACCTGAAGTTCGGCGACACGAATGCCGGCTTATTTCAGATCGATGAACCCGGCAAAGACTTAGTTCTTGCCGTGGGCTTCCCGCTGGACCCAAAAATGCAGGGCCAAATTCGTGTGACTGAGCAAAAAACAGACATCGAAAAATCTATCGAGCAATTGCAAAAGCCGATCGATCCAAAGCTCCAAGACAAGATTGATAAGCTCTGTTTCTTGAAAGATACACCTCACCACTGGGTGATTCGTCGCCAGAATCAAGATACGATTTTTGCCAACGGTCAAGTTGTCGACTTCGCGGATAAATCCACCGTATACCTTGCCATCGAAACGCGTTCAAAGCCGCTTTGCGAGACGTTTTACTACAGCTTTAAATCAGAACTTATAAAGTCTTCCCTCGTACCGGACCCCGTGATGCCAATGCCGACGCCAACTCCCGCACCTGCGATACCGCCGGGTTCTGAGAGCGTTGTTATTGTGAATTCGTACAATCAAGACAACTTCAACATTGAATACAACAAAGGCGAAGGACGTAATTTCACGTATAAAGTTTCAATGCTTGTAAATGGAACTGTTTTCGCCCAAGGTATTCCGGTTGAAAAGATCTTTATGAATATCTACGACACTGTTTCTATGAGCTACGTTTCTGAATGGATGCCGATCATGGATCAACCAGCCGCTTTGTTGCCAGCCCAGTTTCCCATACAATTTACTTTGGATAAATTCTCCGCGCCGATTTATTTTATTGATCGTCAAAAGGAGATGGTTCTGACTTTTGCGGTGAACGCTCCGGATGGGTCGGTTCTCCCGATTCGCTCCCTGGAGCTCGGCAAGTATTGTGGAAATATGCGAATTAGTCCACATATCATCGATCGTAAGACAGGTGCGACAGGCTGCCCGTAGTACTGAGAACGAACTAATTTATAATTTCTAAAAAAGGATCTCTTCAGAGATCCTTTTTTTTTTGACTCACCTACGTCCTTTCGATTCAATAGGCGGGTTAAAGGCAAAGGAACAATGATGAACAAAACAACACTGGTATTGACATCTCTTGTCTTCGTGATCTCGTGTGCTCACAAAGACTCTTCGACCGCTCCAACAGACCCGGCAGCGAATCCCGTACTGGCGCCGACACCGGCCCCATCGAATGCGGCGGCAAAACCGCTCAAAGCTACAGAGCCTAAAAAATCCGACGACTCCCTTCATCCTCGCGGAATTGACTTCGGTGCGACGATTAAGACTGTGGCCTTCGGTTCTTCGGCAAATCAAGAATTGCCACAGCCTCTCTGGAAAACCATTGCTGAGAACAAGCCGGACTTGTTCCTTTTCATGGGCGACAACGTGAGCCTGACAAAGCCTGGTCAGAAATCCGTGGGGGCGCAGTATCGTAAGTTGGATAGCATTCCTGAGTATCGCGCGTTCCGGGAAAGCGTGCCCTTTTTAGCGACCTGGGATTCCGAAGATGCCGGCGATCAAAAAGAATTCATGAAGTACTGGTCTTATGTTGGCAATTCGATCGCGTTTGGCCAAAAAGGCATCTATCACGCGAAAATCATCGGGCCGAAAAAGAAACAAATTCAGATCATCATGCTCGACACGCGCACGTTCCGCAGCGCGCCCGATGTGGAGAATGCGACGATGCTTGGAGATATGCAGTGGACTTGGCTTGAAGAGCAACTCAAGCGTCCCGCGCAAATTCGCATGATCGTAAGCAGCATTCCTTTGATCGCAACGGAGCATGGCACTGACAAGTGGGGCGCTTACCCGAAAGAACGCCAGCGTTTTTTTGATTTGTTGAAAAAAACCGGTGCGCGAAACGTGGTTGTTTTCAGCGGTGATCGCCATCAATCTTCCATCGCAAAAACCGGCGTGAAAGACTGGGGTATGCTCTTTGATATTACCGCAAGCCCTATCAACGAACCGGCCCCAACGGCCGAAGAAGACACCTCTTTTGAGGGTAAGGCCTACGTCGGCGAAAGCTTCGGCTTTGCCCAAGTCGACTGGCACGACAAGAAGATGAGCCTTCAAATTCGCGACGCAGTCAATAAGGCTATCAATTCTGTATCTTTTAAAATTAAGTAGTTTCAGTACTTTATGTTCTTTTTTAGAATTATTCTAAAATTGGGCTTGCTCTAAATCAGATTTAGAACTATTCTAAATTACGAATTCACGAACCGGGGGATTCATTAGATGAGACACAGAATGTCTTTAAGCACAGAAGAGATTCAGACCAAGCTGTTGGCAACTGGTGTGCAGCCAACCCTGCAAAGAATCGCTATTTGCAGATACGTTTTGTGCGAGGCGGACCACCCGACTGCGGAGCAAGTCAAAGAGTGGGCGGAAAAGAACCTTGAAAAAATCAGTCAAGCAACGGTGTACAATACACTGAACACTTTGGTGGATGCGGGACTCTTGCGCGTTTTTAAGTTTCCGCACTCTGAGAAGGTCATCTACGACAACAACGTGCATGATCACTATCATTTCCTTGATGAAAGCTCAGGGCATCTTTACGATATCGAACCAAAGGATGTCTCTGTTGAGATGGAAGTCCCGGCGAAGTTCATCGTGAATTCTATGGAAATCGTTCTTAAAGGCCAATTAAAGGCCAACTAAATACTAAGGAGTATGACATGTTAGGTATCGGCGAAAAATTCCCAGAGTTTAAATTGCAAGCTTGTGTTTCTCGTGAAAAAGGCAAAGAGTTCGCGGAACTCAGCAACGCGAACTTCAAAGGCTCTTGGGCTGTTATGTTCTTCTGGCCTCTCGATTTCACTTTCGTATGCCCTACTGAAATCGCGGAGTTCAACAAAGCTCACAAAGATTTCAATGCTCGTGAAGCTAAATTATTCGGATTGAGCGCAGACTCTCACTTCACCCACTTGGCTTGGCGTGAAAACCATGCTGATTTGAAAGACCTTCAATTCCCAATGATTGCGGACTACAACAAGTCTTTGACTCACACTTTGGGTATTGCTTCTAAAGAAAACGGCGCTCCTTTGCGTGCGACTTACATCGTGGACCCAGAAGGTATTATCCGTTGGGTTTCTGTAAACGATTTGTCTGTTGGCCGTAACGTAAAAGAAGTCGTACGTACTTTGGACGCTCTCCAAACCGACGAGCTTTGCCCATGCAACTGGGAAAAAGGCCAAAAAACCCTCGGCTAACGAAAAGGTACCAGGTCGCTTTTCAGAATTGACTTCCGAAAAGCGGACCCGGGCCACATAAGTTTCAATGAAAACTAAATGGGCTCTGGTGACTTTTCTTTGAAAAGTCTCAGGGCCGTTTTTTTAAAGGTGTCAATTCCGAAAAGCGACCTGGTACCTTTTAGGAGTAAATATATGAGTAGTATCAATGAAAAAGTGGATGCGTTTCTTGAGGCAAATTATCCGGGTGCAACGACCACGATCTACCGCGATCTGTCTTTGAACTTTAAAAAAGTATTGGAAGATTCCCCCCTTGAACCTCAAGAGCGTTTTACCAATTTGCTTTCAATCGCAGTTGCGCTTGAGAATAAAGAGATGGTGGCTTTGGCGAAGTCCGTTTTGACAGAACTTGGCACCGCACCTGAAGTGATCCAAGAGGCGGCGGAAATCGCTGGCATCATGGGCATGAACAACGTCTATTACAAATTCAAATCGTTCTTGCCACCGGAAGTCGCTGCCGCTGATTACACGCGCGCCGGTCTTCGCATGAACTCACTCGGCAAACCGGTGAGCGGAAAAAAAGATTTCGAGATGATGGCACTGTCTGTCTCTATTATCAACGGTTGTCCTGCGTGCGTGGCGAGCCATGAAAAAGCAGTTCGCAGCCATGAGGTGCCTGCTGATAAAGTTCACGATGTTGCCCGCCTTGCCGCGGTTGCAAAGGGCCTGACCAGTTTGAAAAAAGCAATGACGCTTTAACCGGCGTTTGTTTTTGATTGTTATGGCAATGGTACATTTTGCAGTTCAACTAAGGGCAATTCGATCTTAGATGACCCGAATTGCTCGAATCGTAGTTCATCACCGTCGCACCATTGTAAAGACAGATATCACCACTATTACCGCTCACCCTGTTCACGCTCGCACCATAAATGTACATCGTGCCGCTGTTACCAGTGATCCTGCCAATACTGCCGGCAATAATGTGATGGTTCCCGGAGTCTCCATCGAGCGCCTCAATACTTCGCGCACTGACGCAAAGGTCCTTTGAGTTTCCAACAATATATTTAATATCACGTAAAATGAAAATAAAGGAGTTGTCGCCACTATTACCTAAAACTTTATTCCCATATTGAGCCCGTACACTGACGTTGCCACTATTACCTATAATATTCACAAACAGCGCATTATCCACCTGAGTATCACCAGAGTTACCTTCGATATGAACATTGCGACCCAAAGCAAGATTAATATCTTGGCTGTATCCAGTCAGGTCGTAGTCAGTCGAGGATGACAGATCCACTGGAGTTATTACCTGGAGCAGTAGATAGTTTGCATTATCAAGCGGCGTAGCGAACGTGCTTGTTATGAAAATATCTGCGTA
>JBDHWW010000019.1:0-63515 GCA_039810425.1 Pseudobdellovibrionaceae bacterium
TCAAAACCGCTCCCAGCACCTACGAAGTCGTCAAATCGCGAAAGTCATAACGCCAGGCATGTGGATATGGAGGTTATGTTAATATCAATAAGTAGCTGAAATCCGCACACTTTTTTGACTTAAATTATCCCGCCCACTGTGACGAACGAGCCCGGACAGCACACCGGCTACGTTTTAAACTTCGATTTTTATAAACTAATTCGATAATGGCAAATTGCTATAAGTAGTAGTATTCAAAAACAGACTTCCTTGAAGATGAAGGCTTTTTCGTTCGCGCAGTCGAAAGCGGCGATGAAGGCATTGCCCTTATTGGCATGCTGCTCGATATATCTCCATATATCTTTTCGTCAAAATACTTTCTAGTAACGATAAGACAAAGCAGTTTGCTCAACGACAGCTGTGCCTTTTTTGAGCTTAAATTGAATTTCCCAGGTGCCGGGTCTTGCAAAGTAAACGTCTGAAACATAGTATTGGCCCGGATTCATCTTCTCTACCTTCCCTAGAGATGACTCGCCCGTGCTTGGCATCCACAATGAAACTTCAAGATCATTTTTCAAGTCAATGAACTGGCTACGATCGTCAGGATTATAAAACTCGAGATAGAAAGACCTCTTGGGGCCATTACTTGATTTCGTATCCCAAATCAAATCAATGCAAACATCGGATTGGGACAAGTAAGCGTCGCAAGTACCGTTTTCGTCGACGGCGGGATTGCGCGAAGCCCCCTCCCCGTTCAGCTTTGCACAGGACGCGAGCAGGATCATTGAACTTGCCAACAGCAAATAAATTAGACTTCGGAACATCTTCATAAGGCAGGTTTTTTAACAAAAAAAAGCTTTTTTTTCCAAGGAAATCTCCGCCAAGGAAAAATTTGCGGAAGCCTTTTTACCCTGTATTTCATGATGAGTCACACAAAGGGGGCCACAGAGGCCTTTGATCATGGGGGTCAAACAGCGCTTGAAAGATAAAACAACTAGAGTTAAAAATAGTGCATGAAAATAAACGTAATTATTATTTTATCGGCGGCCTTTTTGACATTGTCTTGTGCAAGCACCACAGAAGAAGGAGCGACGGGCGTGACCCGTAAGCAGTACCTCGCCGGCGTTTCTTCAGAACAGATTCTTGCCGAATCCGAAAAAGGCTATGATCAGACGAAAGCGGATGCCCAAAAAAAGGGCGCGCTGGACAAAGACTCATCACAAGTGGCACGCGTGATGGCGATTGCAAAAAAGCTCATTCCTTTCACACCGATTTTCCGTAAAGACGCTCTTACCTGGAAATGGGAAGTCCACGTTATCACAAGCCCTGAGCTGAACGCGTACTGCATGCCCGGCGGGAAAATGATTTTCTATTCTGGCATAATTGAAAAACTGCACCTCACCGACGGCGAAATCGCGGCGATTATGGGTCACGAAATGTCGCACGCCCTCCGCGAGCATGGCCGCGAGCGCATGGCTGAAGCTATCGCCGGCCAAGTCGGCGGCCAGGCGATCGTGGCGGGCCTTGTAATGGGTGGGGTGATTGACGCAAAGTACGCCGGCGTGGCTTCCGCAGGGGCGGCGGCAATCACTCAGATCGTCATCTCACTTCCCCATAGCCGCACCCAGGAGTCTGAAGCCGATACAATGGGTGTCGAACTCATGGCCCGGGCTGGCTATGATCCACGAGGGGCCCTGAATCTATGGAAAAAGATGGGAGCTCAAAGTGGGTCAAAACCACCGGAGATTCTGAGTACACATCCTGCGGACAGCACCCGTCTTGATCATATCGCCTCGCTACTGCCTAAAGTAATGCCACTCTATGAAGCCGCGAGTGGACACTAACTAAAAAGTTCGACACTGGCCCCACGGCCCACTGTCAAACTAGTGGGCTATTTCGAGGGCCTGCAAAAATCATCGACAAGTTTTTTTCACTTCCCCTCTAGAATCTTGAATTTTAACCATGGTAAACTGTCCTTATCAAGTGGGACGTCCTGGCTGAAATAACGTGTAATGGGGGATACTATGAAACGGACTTTCGCTGTTCTGCTTGCCAGCTTGCTTTTTACAAGTATCGCGAAGGCACAAAGCCTCGGAGCGCTGAAAGATCTCTACAAAGGCGACTCGCCTCTTACTTACCAAGAGATGCCTGAAAAACAAGTCGTCGAGCCTGGCACGACCGATCTGACCCCGGCTGAAGAAGAGTTGGCTGAAATGAAGGCCAAAGAACTCGAAGAAAAGAAAGCCCAGGAAGAGCGTATCTATTTGGATACCGACTATCAGTTCTTCCAGGCCCTGAATATCACTCTCGACGAAGACGAGCTCGATCAGGCCTACAAAGCAAAGCTCGCTGCCGAGAACTTGGAAAAGCTTAAAAATACAGATACAACCGTCAAATCCGAGCTTAAAACAGCGCCGGGTCTTATGACGCGCAAAGAAGGCGCGGTGATGGACGAAAAGCGTGTTCTGATCTTAAAGAAAATCGCCGTCAACGGCCAGGACGTGCGCGCCTGCATCCTCCAGCATAAAAAGCCCGACGTGGCGTTCAAGGGCACCTCTATGACCTTGGCTTGGGAGGTCGATCTTACCGGCAAAGTGGTTCGTTCTCAGATGAAAGCAACGGATGTCGAGAACAAAGAAATTCAAAACTGTGTTTTGAAGGCCCTCGCCTCTTGGAACTTCGGCGATGCGATGAAGGCACAAACGAAGCACTCCCATATCGAGTACACATACCGCTTTGTCAACGCCGCCAAAGAAGCCGCGAATAAGGCAGCGACAACGGCGAGCGCGTCGAACTAAGCCACAAAAGCTTTGAATCTTGTTGGGGGGAGCCTAAAGGCCCCCCCATTTTCTTTTTTTGAACTGAATTCTAGTCTTCGTCTGACAATTCGTCGTCGCCGACAATACCGAGGTTAAACTTCTCGATACGGTAGCGCATAGAGCGAAAGGAAATGTGCAATAGCTTTGCTGCGCGTTTCTTCACGCCGCCGGCCGCATGGATCGCCTTGACAAGCAACTCCTTCTCGATTTGTCCCATGACCTTGTCGAGATCCACACCATCATCCCCGATTTCGATTTCATTTGAAGATGCCATCTTGCGACCCGAGTTCGTGTTCACCATCGGTGGCAAGCTCTCAGGCAAGATCATTGCGCCGCCTTCCAAGGCCACGGTGCGTTCAATTAAATTCTCAAGCTCACGGACGTTCCCCGGATAATCGTACTTTTTGAGAATCTCCATCGCCTCTGTAGAGATACCACCGATGTTTTTATTGAGGCGCTCGTTATATTTCTTCAAGAAGTGATTCGCCAAAAGAGGGATATCATCACGGCGCTCCCTCAAACTCGGAGTTCTAATATTGATAACGTTCAAGCGATAGAACAAATCCTGACGGAAGGTACCCTTTTGCACCATTTCTTCGAGATTCCGGTTCGTCGCGGCAATGATGCGAACTTCGACTTTCATATCATCGGTCGCGCCCACACGGCGAATGACACGCTCTTGGATCGCTCGGAGGAGTTTTACCTGGATCGTTAGCGGCAACTCACCGACCTCATCCAGGAACAAAGTTCCGGTGTCCGCCACTTCAAAAAGACCCGCTTTGTCCGTCACTGCTCCCGTGAAGGAGCCTTTTTTGTGACCGAACATCTCGGACTCCATCAAATTCTCGGGAATCGCTCCGCAGTTGATTGTCACAAACGGCTTGTCCTTGAGGGGACCGTTGTAGTGAATCGCTTTCGCCACGACCTCTTTACCCGTACCAGATTCCCCAGTGACCAGAACGTTGGTTGGCGTTTGCGATACCCGCTTTACCATATCGAAGATGGAGTGCATCGCCGGAGAGTTTCCGACCATGTTTTGAAAGCTGTATTCTTTAACAAGTTCTTTTTTAAGTGACCTATTTTCGACTTCGAGGTTTCGCGAGCGAAGCGCATTCTGAATGTTTAAACGAACTTCGTCGATTTTGAAAGGCTTTGTAATGTAGTCATACGCGCCCATCTTCATCGCTTCGACAGCGGTTTCTGTCGTACCAAAAGCCGTAATCATCATGAAGACAATTTCGGGTGCCGTTTCTTTTACGTGCTTCAGCAGTTCGATTCCCGTAACATGCGGCATTTGCAAGTCAGAGATGATCATGTCGAAGCTCTTCTTCGCGAGAAGGTCTTTCGCTTTCTGGCCATCTTCAGCGAGAGTTACTTCGTAACCTTCCTTTTTGAGCATGATCTCAAGAAACTCGCGGATTGATTCTTCATCGTCTACTACCAAGATACGGGATTTCATGAATACTCCTAATAAAACTATTCTCACTTGTGATCGCAAGAATTTCAAAATCTTTTATTCGATCTAAACACTCACCGCAGGAAAAAGCAGAGTGAAGGTTGTCCCCACCCCCTGCTCGCTCTCGACGAAGATCTGTGCTCCATGGCCCTCAAGAATCTTGTGAGTCACCGCCAGACCAAGGCCCGTGCCTTTACTCTTCGTCGTATGGAAAGGCTCAAACATGCGCCGGCGAGTGGAATCGCTCATGCCACAACCTGAGTCTTTCAAAATCACTTTCCAAAACTTGCCCTCGTATTTCACAGCCACTTCGAAACGCGCGACGGGAACGCTATCCATCGCTTGATACGCGTTAATGATGATATTTAAAAATGCCTGCTTAAGCTTATCGCGGCGGCCCAAAACCACGGCCTTTTCCGGGATCTCAACCCTTGTCATGACATCCTGACGAATCATCTTGTTTGCCTGCATATTGTCCATGATTTCTTTTGTCAGACTCACCAAGTCCACCGGATCCGTCGGCGGCTCCTCCGGACGGGAGTAATCAAGGAATTCCGTTATCAGACTATTTAAGCGGTCGATCTCACGCAGGATAATCCTCATGAGCTTTTTGTCGTCATCATTCGATGTCGTCTGGGACAAGAGCTCTACGCTGCCGCTGATGCCCGCGAGCGGATTGCGGATCTCATGGGCGATACCCGCCGCCAAGCCACCGATCGCCGCCATTTTTTCATTCTGGCGAACGGAGTACTCAAGTTGCTTTACCCGTGTCAAATCCTCGATCTGCGCGATATACAGATCGCCTTCAATCACCGGGCTGAACACCGAGGACACGCTGACCTGAAGGACCTTGGTTTCTTCAGAGTTTTTCCAATAGATGTCTTTCTTATCAGCCACAGAGGTCGGGAATTCGGGTAGAAACTCAAAAATATTTGTATCTTTTAACGTCCGGCCCGCGAAAATTTTCTGCACGGACAAATTGTCCTGTAAAACCACACCCTGACGATTGAACGTCAGCAGACCCGACGGCATGTGGCCAACAATGGCTTTGTTGAGTTCTTGGATCTCGCGTAGAGTGAGGCCCGTTTTTGTAAGCTCAATACCCATGAATTGCAGCTGTTCACTCAAATATCCAGAAAGGCCCGCCACCGAGAAGAAGGCGATATTGTTAAGCGCTAACAAGAACACATAGTTCATGGCCTTCATGTCCGGACCAAAAAGACTCGCGAGCGTAAAGAAGATGCTGCTAAAGAGCGCCATCGCCAAAGCCCCGCGAGATTGAAACACCAAGCCCGCAAGCAAAATATTCACCAGGTGTAAAAACAAAAAGAGTGATTGATTGAGGCCACTAAAAGTAATCAGTAAAGATAAAAATAACGAATCAAGAATAAAACCCGCAAAATACAGCCAACGGCGTTCAGCAAGCTTATCGAGGTAATGCACATAAAACACATGCAGACCAAGAGCCAAACAGATAGTGGCGTAAAACGGAGCGACTAGCGACCAGTTGATAAAGCTTTTTTGCAGAAGGAATGAAATCTGGCTGACCGCGAGAATCAATAGATAAAGACTGACCCGCGAAAACGCGACGATCAGTCTTTGATTGTAGTTTCTTTGCGGGCCAACGGCAGCAATCATGAGTTCCTAGCCTCCGCCAACGATGTCGCCCATATTGAAAATCGGCAGATACATCGCGATAACGAGAACCGCGATAATTCCTCCGAGGAACACCATCATCAGGGGCTCAATCAATGACGTCATGGCTTTCACAGACGTCTCGACTTCGTCCTCATAGAAGTCCGCAATTTTACCGAGCATCACGTCCATCGTACCGGACTGCTCACCGATCGCGATCATTTGCACAACCATTTCCGGGATAACTTTTTCTTTGGCCAGCGGCGCCGAGAAGCTGCGCCCCTGAACCACCGAGTCTTTACTCTTAATCAAGACCCCTTCGATCACGCTGTTGCCGGAAGTGCGGGCGGCGATTTCAATCGCCTCGATCAAACCAACGCCCGAAGACAAAAGCGTTGACAGCGTTCGGCTCAAACGCGCAATCGCAGATTTCAAAGCCACTTCACCCACAACCGGAACTTTCAAAATGAACTCGTCGAAGCTCTGTTTTCCCTCTGTAGTGTCAAGATAGTACATGATAGCGTAGGGAATCGCGATCACACTGCCAATGTACAAGTACCACTTCTGCACGAGTGAGTTACTCAGGCTCACAACCATCTGCGTGAGCGCCGGCGGTGCCTTACCTGCGGAGCTATAGAATTCATTGAACTTCGGGATAATGAAAACCAAGATCCCGGATATCACGACGCCGGCCACAACGAGAATCACAGCCGGATAAACCATCGCCCCCTTCACTTGACCTTTAATTTTTTCCGATTTCTCCATGTAAATCGCCAGACGATTTAAAATGGAGTCTAAGATACCGGCCTCTTCGCCCGCTTGAATCATGTTCACATAAAGCTTGTCAAACACACCTTGCGTTCCCGCCATGGCGTCGGCAAGGCGCTTTCCATTTTCAATCGAAGACTTTACTTTGCTAGAAGCATCACGCAAAAGACCCGGACGCAAACCTTCCGAAAGAATTTTCAAAGCATCCACGACCGGAATACCGGCATTGATCAATGTTGAAAACTGACGCGTGAATATCTGCAAGTCTTTGGTTTTTACTTTCGGCGCGAGCAAGCCCCTGCCACCGCTTTTCTTCGCCACCGCACGGGTGCCGCCGCCACCGCGAGTGATACGGAGTGGTGTCAACTGCTGCGCGCGCAGGCGCACCCGGGCTTCATTTTCGTTGGCGGCCTCAATGTCGCCATTGAAGGTCTGCCCGGCCATATTTTTGGCAGTATAAGAATAACGAGCCATTCTAGATGCCTACCTTTTTTAAAAGTTGGTCAAGACCATCCGGATCGTGAGTCACAAGAAATGCCTGCTTTATGTCGATACGGCGGCGTATTAATAATTGCAAGATGGATTGATTGAGACTGAGAACTCCAGTGTTTTCCTGATGAGCGTGTAAAAGGTTTTCAATCGGCGAGAGCTTTCCTTGGCTCAACGCCGTCTTTACTTCAGGGGTGTTCAGCATCATCTCATAGCCAAGAATCGTTTCTTCAGCCAAAGAGGTCATTGGGTGCTGAGACATTGCGAGTTTCAAGTGATCGGCAAAACGCCAGAGAGAATGGGGATTTGGCGCCTGAGATAGCAGCTCAAGGCATTTATGATAAGCACCCAGGAGCGTGCTGGAAGCAATAGTCATCACAACCATCTTGCCTTCATCACAAAGGTCCATCGCTTGCGCAAGAATCTTCGCAGTCACTGTTTCATGCAACACGACAACATCAGCGCCGGAGAAAAACCCCGTCTCGGCCGCGTCGCTCACCGACGAGCTTTGATAAGCGAAAGTCGCTTTCTCTTCTGGAATGCCTGGGAATGCCTGCCTCGAGAAGATCGCACCATGGAATGCGTGGTCTTTGTTCAAACGGAACAAGGTCTGCGCCAAAGTATTGGTTTTAAACGGATGCACGGGGCCCGCGAGCAAAATCAAGCCTTGGCGGCGGCTGATCGTTTCCAAAAAGACCGCTGGCAGACTGAGCTCCGTTTCAAAAACATTCATAGGCTCAAAACAAAAATACGCCTTAAAGCAATCGTGGCTCTGGAAAATACTGTACGAAGTGCGCACACCATCTGACATCTGAGCACAGCCTTCCAGCGCGCCTTCACGTTCCAAACGCGCCATTTGTTCAGTTTTCAACAGGGCCTTTAAGACCTGATTCCACTCGCTCAACAAAACAGGGGAATCCCCGAGGCTGACCCAGCTTTGCTGCAGGCGACATCTGGCCTCACTCCCCAAAACCAATAGAAGCTCTTGAGATTTGCGCTTTCTTGCTTCCGTAAAGTAGTTCATAACGGCCATTAGATGTCCTTCACAGATGAATTTAAGACTTCTTCAATCGTGGTCACACCACGTTTAAGTTTTAACAAAGCACTACGCCGCAAGGTGCGCATTCCTTGCTCTCGCGCCAAGAAACGCAATTGACCGGCAGAAGCCCCCTTCAAGATGGCCTCTTTCAATTTTTCAGTCATCGCCATCAGTTCGTATATCGCCGCACGGCCTTTGATTCCAGAGCCGTTGCAAGTCGCGCAACCGCGGCCTTTGAAGAGCTGATACTCGGGAACTTCATCTGGATGAATACCCAGGTTCACCAATGTTTGCGGTGGAACTTCGATCGGAGCTTTGCAGTTTTCGCAAATCTTGCCCACGAGACGCTGGGACACGATCAAATTCACGGTCGCCGTAATAATGTACGGCGCCACGCCCATCTCTGTCAGGCGAACTATCGTTGCCGGGGCATCATTGGTATGCAGTGTACTGACGACCAAGTGACCTGTCGATGCGGCTTTAAAACCAATCTCTGCGGTCTCAAGATCACGCATCTCTCCCACCATGACGATGTCCGGATCTTGGCGAAGAAAAGATTTCAGCGCGCTCGAGAAAGTCAGATCGATATCCGGATTCATCTGCACCTGATTGATCCCTTCAAAATTGAACTCGACAGGATCTTCAGCGGTGCTGATGTTGACGTCAGCTTTATTTAACTCATACAACGCGGAGTAGATGGTCGTCGTCTTACCGGACCCCGTAGGGCCGGTGATCAAGACCATCCCTTGCGGGAGATTGATCATATGCTTAAACAGCTTCAAATCATCTTCTTCAAAACCCAGCTTCGTCATATCAAGCTGCAAATTCGACTTATCCAAAAGACGCAAAACCACTTTTTCACCAAAAAGAGTCGGCAGAACGCTCACCCGGAAATCCATCTCTTTACCTTTGGAAGTTCGAACTTTCAAACGGCCATCCTGAGGGCGGCGCTTCTCGGCAATATCCAGCTTTGACATGATCTTTACGCGCGAGGCGATCGCCGCTGCCGAGCCCGAAGGTGGCGCCGTTGCTTCAATCAAGCCGCCGTCGATACGGAAGCGCACGCGATAGCGTTTTTCATAAGGCTCAAAGTGAATATCCGATACACGCCGCTTGATCGCATCGGCCAAAATCGCATTTACGAATTTAATAATCGGAGCATCGGCATCACCACCACCGCTTTCGTCGATGATTTCCACATTCGCCGCACCAATACCCAAGTCTTCTTCCTGGGTCATCGAGTTCAATGCTTTCGCACTGATCAAACCGCCGTAGTTTTTATCGATTGCGGAAGCAATAGCAACTTCAGTACCCACGACCGCCTGGATGCGATGGCGGGAAATAAAGCGCAAGTCTTCTTTAACCACAATATTAGATGGATCAGCAAATGCGACGACCAAGGTGTTGCCGGCTTTTTGAATCGGGATCAAGGTATGTTTGTCACAGATCTCGCGCGGAACCAGACTCACGACGCTTGCATCGATTTCAAATGTATTCACCTCGACGCCCGGCACTTGATAGTACTTTTCCAGCGCGCGAAGTATCTGATTGTCCTTTAGAAAACCGAGACTGATAATGATCTGACTCAGACGGGCTCCGCCTGATTTCTTTTGTTCTTCGTGAGCCTGATTCAACTGATCTGGTCTTAAAAGGCCCTGCTTTACTAAAATCTCACCAATCTTAAGGGACGACATGGAAACATTCTAGCGTGGGGTGACATTTTTTGTAACTAGACGGAAGAAGAGTTTTTCAACGCCTGCAAATTGTCACTGAAGCTCTCGAAATAGTCCTCGTGAGTGATATACTCTTTTGGGAATAGCTTCACAAGAATTTCCGCGTCGATCCTAGCCTGGACTTGAAGGCCTGAAAGGATCTTAAGGTCGGCTCGCTCGGCCTCCTCCAGCAAACGATTGTGAGCCGTGCATTCTGAGATGTCGACCACGACTCCGCCGGTTTTCATAAAATTAAAATAGGAAAGGTCCCCGAGGACAGTACTATCGTCCTGCAGGACCATTGTGTTTAACATCAAAGAGCCCGGTTTTTCTTGCACCGTGAGCGTATGCGCCGGAACCGCGTCAATCTTCACACCAAATAAATAACGGCGTAAAAGTTCGACCTCTTGCCGGAGTTTATCCGAATCCTCATCCACTAAACTAATATGAGAAAACCCCAAGTGGGCCATCACCGAAGCCGCCACCCGCCCCATATGGTTGGCACCGATCACATAGGAGTTCAAACTGATATCAAGATCCCGAAAAGATGAGATGATAAAACCACGCAAAGATTCATACGTGTATAGCCGCGGCCACCACTGCCCGTTTTCAAGCATTAAAGAATCCGCGCTCTCCAGCCAGCGCACCGCCGCCGGCAACTGCGGAAAATGTTCCAATATCATCGGAGACTCCTCGGGAGCCACGCGAAGCATGAGTGCGCCCTCTTGCACGTAGGGAAGCCAAGCCTTCACATCCTTCAGGGGGCGATCTTTTAAAGCTACACATTCCGCGTGCCAATTGCGGCTCTTGAAATACAGATTCATGTGCCGACCCGACAACGATAACTGGTCGGCGATCTCTAGAATCTTTCCCGTGGGCTTAACGTCGGCCATTGAAAAAGTCCTTTGCCTCTTGGATGTCACTGCGGATTTGACCTAAGAGTTCTTGAACACCCGAAAATTTTCTTTCGTCGCGCAAGTACTGAAGCAAATCCACTTGAATCTCTTGTCCGTAAATATCCTCGTCAAAATCAAAAAGGTGAGTTTCCGTTTTAATCGGCGGGTTTTTTTCGCCATGAAAGGTCGGATTGAAGCCAATGTTAGTGACCGACTGATAAGTTTTATGCCGGTAATGAGTCTGCGTAATATAAACGCCCCGGCGAGGTACAAAGTCCACCGTCGGGGTCACATTTGCCGTCGGCACCCCGATTGCGCGGCCGCGGGCATCGCCATGATGAACAATCCCACGTATATAGTAATTGCGTCCCAGAAATGCATACACCTTTTGCAAATCGCCAAGTTTAAGCTCATCGCGGATTTTTGATGAAGACACCACCAAGCCGCCTTCTTCGTGCGCACTGACAACGACGAGCTTAATGCCTTTTTCCTGACAGATCTTTTCGAGGAACGCAATATCACCGTGGCGGTTGGCGCCGAAAGAAAAATCATAGCCTACAACAAGTGCTTTTACTTTGAGTTTGTCGATCAGATAAAATTGCACAAAATCAGAGGCGGACAACTTGGCGAAATTGCGGGTGAACTCCTGCTCAACCAAGTGGGTGATACCCAGATGATCGAGTTGCTCGCGCTGATCACGCTGGTCAAAAAGACGCTGGATCTTGCGCTCAGGATAAAGAATCGTCACCGGATGCGGGTAAAAAGTAAAGACCGTGATCGGAAGCCCCAGGGTCTTTCCTTCCTGGACAGCTCGGCGCAATAGCTTCTGATGGCCAAGATGAACCCCATCAAAGTTCCCAATGCTCACAACCGAGGCACTCCAGTCCTGCGGAAGCTCCTCAACACCCTGAAAAATCTGCATCTTCTGATCCTCTAACTGAACAAGGCTCTAGAGCCCACAAAGACCCGCTCCTTGTGATTGTGATAATACTCCATAAGCTCCTTTAATTCTTGAATTTTTAGCGGAATTTGCTATGTTGCATCGCGTGAAACTAAGCCCTTATTTCAGTCGTATTCAAACGCTTTCGAAGCTCGTTCTGCGTCGCCGAGGTTTTTGGCTCCGCACCCTGTTGTGCTGGGTGATCGGCATCATGGCCCTTTCGAGTGATGAGGGGAATTCTTACGACCAACGTTTCAATTTGCGTGGTGATCAGCCAACGTCTTCACAAATCGTTCTCATCACAATCAGACAATCTGATTTTGCCTCGATCTACGAGAAGCGCACGAACTCCATTCAAAATGTCGCCGACCTCACCGATATCACCGACAGCTTCTTTTGGAATAAAGATATCTGGACGGGCTTGCTTAAAAAAATCCTTGAACAAAGCCCCCAAGCCGTCGGCGTAACTTTGTACTTTGGTATCAACGTCGGCGACGTGAGTCTGACTCGTAGTGAAGAAAAACTCTTTAAAGACCCCCGCGTCGTTTGGTCGACGAGCACGAATAACTTTGAGCGCCTCTATGAGCCGCTCTTTACCAACGACAAACATGACAACATCGCGACGAACGATCTTCGCCGCGACGAAGATGGCGTTATTCGCCATATCTTCACCCAAAGCGACGTGGTTCCACACCTGGTGGAAAAGATCACTCACAAGAAGTTCCCGGCGACCCGTACCGGGGTGACCATCAATTACCGTGGGTCCTCCCACGTGTTCACCCAGTACTCTCTGGCGGAAGTTCTCAATGAGGAAATCCCCGAGAACGCTTTCAAAAATAAGATCATCCTGATCGGCGCTGAAACCAACTCGGGACCTCAGTACATCACGCCAGTGGGTTCTCTTTCACGCGCCGAGACACTCGCGCACATTACGGACGATCTCCTGGGCAATAAGTGGATCATCCAGTGGCACTTCGGGCTTTATGCGCTTTTGATGGCGGCTCTGACCCTGATCGCGGTGTTTCTCATCACACAGTATCCACAATCAGTGGCGCTGGTGTTCATGCTGTGGTTCGGCCTTTCGATTGCGGCCCTGTCAGCGTGGGTGTTTGACACTTTCTATATCTGGCTTCCGGCCTACTCGCCGTCCATTCTTTTACTGGCAACGTGGGTGATCTTCATCGGCTATCAAGCCAATCGCATTGAGCGTTTAAACTTCCACCTGCAACAAGAGCAAAAGTACCTGCAAGAGCTTGAGCAGTTGAAAAACAACTTCGTAAGCCTCATCAGCCATGACTTGAAAACACCGATTGCTAAAATCCAAGCCATCGTTGATCGCCTGCTGACCCAGCATGAAAGCCCCGAACTGCAAGAGGACTTACGCTCTCTCCGTGCGAGCGGCGATGAACTCAACCGCTACGTGCAATCAGTTTTGAAAGTCCTCCGGGTTGAATCACGCGACTTTAAAGTGCACAAAGAAGTGGCTGATATCAACGAAGTCATCGAAGAAGCCATCCATCAGCTTCGCCCGCTGGCGGCGGAAAAGAACATTCGCATTCAGACCGAACTTGAACCGATGTTCTCTGCCGAATTCGATACGACGCTGATTAAAGAAGTCTGCGTGAACCTGATCGACAACGCGATCAAGTACACCCCGCGCAACGGTCAGATCGAGATCTTCTCGAATGAAACCGATGATTCCATTTTTGTTAAAGTAAAAGACAATGGCGAAGGAATCCGGCCTGAGGATCTCGATAACGTGTGGGGCAAGTTCACCCGTGGTAAAGACCAAGATATGAAATCAAAAGGTTCCGGCCTGGGGCTCTATCTCGTGAAGTACTTTATCGAGTTGCACGGCGGTAAAGTGACCCTGGAATCGAAAATGGGCTCAGGCAGCACAGTGTCATTTACCCTGCCCTTAAGTGATGATACAAACGATAGCCCGCAGGAGGTGATCCTATGACAAATATTTTAAACACCCTGATCGTGGATGATGAAGCGGAACTGCGCCGTTCGGTGATCTCGATTCTCAAAACCGCGATTCCCGATGTCGAGTTCGTCATTGATGAAGCCAGCACCGGCCGCGAAGCCTTAGACAAAGTCCGTGGTCACAATTTCGACCTTGTTTTGATGGACGTGAAAATGCCGGAAATGAACGGCCTTGAAGCGCTGGCGGCGATCAAAGAACACGATCCACGCACCTTCGTGGTGTTGATGACCGCTCACAGCAATTTGCAGGACGCGGTCACCGCGATCAAAGACGGTGCTTACGACTACGTTGAAAAACCAGTGAACCCGCAGCGCCTGACCGAAATCGTCCGCACCTGCCTTGAAGCCCGTGATCTCGTTTCAAGCCTGGCACTTTCAAATCCCATCTTTGATGATGATATCGAGAGTGAGTTCGTTGGCAGCTCACAAAAAATGAAAGAGGTCTTTAACCTCATCTATCGCCTTTGCAAAGTCGACACGACCGTTTTGATCCGCGGTGAAAACGGAACCGGCAAAGAGCTCGTCGCCCGCGCAATTCACTTTAACTCCCCCCGCAAGAGCGGCCCGTTCACCGCAATTAACTGCGGTGCGATTCCTGAAAACTTGATGGAGAGCGAGCTCTTCGGCCATGAAAAAGGCGCTTTCACAGGCGCGGTAGAGCGTAAAATCGGTAAATTTCAGATCGCCAACAACGGCACTTTGTTTTTGGATGAGATCGGCGAACTTCGCCCGGACATGCAGGTGAAATTGCTTCGCGTCCTTCAAGAGAAGAAATTCACCCCGGTGGGCTCTAACCGCGAAGTAAAAACCAACACGCGCATTATCGCTGCGACAAATAGAAACCTCGAAAAGATGATGGACGACGGCTCTTTCCGTGAAGACTTGTTCTATCGTTTGAACGTGATGCCGATCTTCTTGCCGCCCCTTCGCGACCGCACGGATGACATCCCGGCGTTGGTCCCGCATTTTATTAAGAAATTTGCAAAACAGCACTCAAGCCCAATCACGGCGATCAGCCCCGAGGCCTTGGAGATTTTAAAATCTTATCGCTGGCCGGGCAATATTCGTGAGCTTGAAAACGTGATTGAACGCTCTTTCATCGTTGAGAACTCGAACCAAATCACGGCAACGAGCTTACCGGAAAACATTCGCGAAAGCGGCAAAGACCACGCCTTGCGGGTGGCACCGCTTGGTTACTCGGGCCCCCTGGATTTTGACGCGTTCAAAGACCAGATGGAAAAGGACTTTATCATCAGTGCGCTGAAAGCGAATAACGGACGCATCAACCAAACGGTGGCCCAAGCAAATATTCCTAAGAACACGCTCCTCAGAAAAATACGTAAGTACGGTATCAACGTTAAAGAATACACGGCTGAGGATTAACGACTTTTCTACCCCTTGTCTTTAAGATGGGATAACCTGACGGCCTGGCGGGCCGCCGGGGCAGCTCCCCCCCCCTCAACATTTATAGGGGTCTGTTTTGACTACTTAAAGCCGCAGTTTTCAAAGTTCGCCGTTAGGCCCATGCCTCCTGTCATACCGGCGAACTTGCGCACGCCATCGCAACCTTTAGTAGACACTTCGATCATGTAAGAGCCATTGGGGGCCACCGGAATCACCGTGCGTTCACCTTTAAAGGTGGTCTCGGCCGTTGACTGTGACATTTCATTTGTGAGCTTCACCATCGTTGAGCCGCACTGAAAAGCCTTGCCCATTTTATCAATACGGCATTTCACGACCAAGTGACCCGGGATTGAGTCCTTTTTGGATTTGAGGGCCGCCGCTGTCGCATGAGAACTCGACTGCTCGGCAGAAGCTGGTGATGGCACCGTCGCAACGTAAGGCTTCGCTTCGTCCGCGCTGAGTGGTTTTGTTTCCGACACACACGCCACCAAAGCCAAAACTGAAAAAGCAGAAATGACATAGTTAAGCTTCATGAAGAACTCCCCGAAGTTTCTCAAGCACTTCGTCTTTTGAAATCTGTTTCATGCAAATATGCGTACCAATAGGGCATTTGTTGTGCCCATGCTTTCCGCACGGACGGCACGCCAGTCCCTGGGTTTCAACCACGGCCACATGGTCCTGCCACGGGCGGAAGCCGAACTCGAGGATTGTCGGGCCAAAAATCACCACCGACGGCGCGCCGCTCGTTGCCGCCAAATGCATCGAAGCACTGTCATTGCCAATCACGGCCGCAAGCTGCGACAAGATCAAAGCCGACTCGTAGATTGATGTCTTCGCGCAAAGATCCCGCGCTCCAGGAATCTGCTTTGCGACGCGGGCACAAAGCTCCTCTTCGCCAGGGCCGCCCATCACAAGTACCGGCACGCCTTGAGCGGAAAGTTTTTGACCAGCCTGTACGTAGCCTTCTTCTTTCCAACGCTTGGTGGCCCATACACTGCCCGGAAACAAAGCCACAGATTTATTAGCGACGGCTTTTTCCAAATGCGCCTTCGCCAGCGCCACCTCAATGTCCGCGCGTTGATTGTCATAAAAACCGCAGAGGTTCATAGAAGCCCACCCAGGCGTCTTGGCCAGCAGCCCATCCGCCGCCACGGCGTAAGGCTTTCCTTCCGCCGCGAAGGTATCGACTTTAGATTTTAAATCCGCATCGTGATTTTGCAAAATGCTGAGCTGGCGGATCGCGTCCGGCAATTGATAATTTTTTTTCACGCGCACACCATAAAACAGACCATTCCATGGTTTTGCGAAAGAGATCTTTTCTTTGGCCGTGATTTTCCATGCAAAAAACGCGGTTCGCAGGGATTCATGCGGAGAAATGATTTTTTCAATTTGCATATGCTGGAGTTTTTTTAAAGCACCCCGATAGGATTCGCCGTCGCCTTTTTGGATCTCGAGAACTTCGTTAACCAGGCCGGTCTTTGCAAAGAACTCACCCACGCCGCGGCGGCAGACGAGAACAAGTTCTTGTTCCGGCCACAGCTCTTTGATTTTTTTCATCAATGGAATACTTAGGAGCAAATCTCCGAGAAAGGCGGTTTGGATGAGAACATTGGCAGATCGTTGACCTGCACCTGGTAATGACACTGAACAAATCCTCTTTTAAGCGCTCCGATAATCTCTCTTAATGACACCTGATCGTAGCATAGAGTCGGTTTATCGCAAAGTCTCTTCCAGCACGGAGCGCAAGTCGCCGCCGACAGGATTTTTTCGCCTCTTTCATATAAATCAATTTCTTGCGCGCATGTAGGGCCAAACCAAGCCACCACATGTTTTTTCAGCGCAATAGCCATATGCATGCCAAGACTGTCCCCGGTCAGCACCATATCACAGGCGGCAACACTGACAAGGCCATCTCGAAGGCCCGCAGCGGTGGAGCTTGAAATGACCGACAAACCGGTCGCTATTTGGGCATTCCTTTCGGTATCTTCAGGGCCGCCCAACAAAACCAGGCTGACATTCAATTCTTTTTGAATTGTTTGAATTAGTTCGCGTTGGAACTCCACCGTGAGTTTCTTGTAGGGGATCACCGAACTGCAGCCGGTATTCAGGCCAAGTACGAACTCCTTATCCTCACGCCACTCATTGTGACGGCGACGCGCTTCGGCCTCTTCCGTAAGAGTCATCGCAAGGCTGTACTCATCGCGCGCAAAAGGCCCAAGCTCCAAAGCTTCAACCATCAGTTGCGTTTCAGGCTTTTGATTCACATGGAATTTACGATGATTATCAAGCCCCAATTGCCAGAGCTCTTCCGCCGCGGCCGTTGCGGGCAAAATTGCACCACCTCGAGAATCGGCCCTAAAACCAAAAACTTGATCCACCGTCGTGTGCTTTAAAATACCGGCGGCTTTTAACGATTTATCAATCACGAACGCCACATCGAACTCCAATGCCGCCAGACTCAGAATATCGTCGGTCTTTGTCGTGAGCACTCGATCAACCAAAGGATGATGCTTTAAAAGCTGATCACTTGGCGCGTCCGTCACCCAAGTGATATGACTTCCCGGAAATTTACGCTTGATGGGTTTCAGCAAACTTGTTGCCCGAACCACCGCGCCGATCGCGCCCAAATGAACCACTAACAGGTGGGAGGTTGGAATGGATTTTTGCGGGCAAGATTCATTGCAAAAAGAGTTTTTGCCACAAGGCTTATAACCGGAGAAATGACGACAGGCACTTACCATAAACCCATTGTAGACGGATTCAGGCGGACTGGGACCTCGACCTAGAGCTTAATTATGTCCAGGAATGATCGAAGTGACCTCGGAAACGAGGGTTCCGATCTTAATTTTGGCCTCAATACGAAGCGGATACTTGGACTCATCGTCCGAGAGCCAGATATAGATGTCCCCGACGGGCTTGAATTTTCCTTTGAGGATAATCTCAGGCTTGATCACCAGAGCTTCCTTTTCACCGATCTCAGTGTCGATTTTTTCCCGGCGGAGGCACTTGCCTTTAAAGATCAAGTTCTGCTCATCATCCGCCACACGGAAGGCGATTTCTTTACCTGGTTCCCATTGAAAGTTACGCATGTAAAATATGGCGCTAAAAACGTTTTGTGAATAGGGAAGAATATCCCAGGCTTGCTTCTTTTCTTCTTCGCCGCTTTTCTCGGTCACTTTCTTTTCCCAGAAAGTCGCACGGCTGGTTTTGTCATCAAAGAGCATCCGTGCTTCCCGAAGCTGACCGGATTCTTTGACATGCAAGGCATAAGTGCGTGGCACAAGAGTTTCATAGTCAACGTATGTTTCCACACGGTCATTCACGCTGTAAATACGGGAATATACCGGATACGTCGTAATCTCAGTCACAAAATTATAAGCTTTGCGGCCGTTCACATTCACCATCGGCTCCACCTTGAGTTTCAATGAGCCCGCGGTGAAAGTCAGATAGCTCACGTCGTGCGTGATCACTTCGCCGACGCGGAAAGGCTCTTTGAGCGGACGGCGGCCTTGAAAACCAATGTCGTCTTCGATGTCTGGCTGCCGATGAGTTGGTGCTGCGGGCTCCTCCACTTTTTTGCCTTTTTTGGATTTCGCTGGCGGAGCTTTCTTTGCCGGCTTTGCCACGACCTTCGGCGCTTCTTCTTTCTTTTCCGGAATCATCGTGCGCTCGGTCTCGGACGGCGTCGCCCGAGGCACCGCAACCGGGGCCTCTTCGTGCTTCGCGGGTTTTGCAGCCCCCCCCGCAGTGGCAACGGACGCGACTTCTTCAACTTTCACAGCCTTATCGAACTCCGCATTGACTTCAAGTTCTTTGGCTTTTTCGTACTTCAATGGTGCCGAAGAGCAAGAAACGAGCAGAAAACATGCTACGAAATATCCAAAACGTTTCACTCGAAGTCCTTCCAACGGCGGTGCACCCACATCCACTGCTCAGGGTGATTTTTGACGATTTCCTCAATCTTATCATTAAATCGCTGGGTCATGGCAAGAGTGCTTGCGTCTTTGTCGTCCGTCACCAGATCTTGGACAGGAATTTCAGGCTCAAAGACCACGTGCATCTTCTTGTCTTCCCCCTCGTAGGTATAAATCGGGACCACCGGTGCCTTTGTTCGCATTGCAAACAGCGAAAGGCCATAGGCCGTTCCTGTTTTTTTGCCAAAGAATTTTGTCGCGATCCCGTAGGGCTTCCCCATAAACTGATCGAGAACGAAAATGACGATTTCCTTTCGCTTCAGCGTTTTCAAAATATCAAAACTGGTTTTATCGCCATGGGCATCGATATAATGCACCCCCTGGGCTCCGCGGAACGAAAACCACAGATCGTTAAAGAAGCGATTTTTAAAAACCTTGGTAATGATCGTGACTGGCTGACCCTTCATCACAATCGCGGAAGAGCCCAAATCACCGTTTCCCAGGTGAAGGCTTAGGCCTAAAATACCCTTCCCTTTTTCGAGGGCTTTGTGCAGATTTTCCTCGCCCTCAAAAACGACAAACTCTTGCAGCCATTTTTGATTCAAATGCGGCACCGTAAAGAACTCAAAAAAACCACGGCCCATATTGTAGACGCTCTCACGCCCCACCCGGTTTTTCTTCTCGATGGTCCAATCGGGAAAGGCAATATCAAGGTTGCCGGAAATCACGTCACGACGAACACGAAAGAAATCCACCCAAAGAAAACCGATGCCCCCGCCGATCCAACGGACGAAAGGCCGCGGCAACAAAAACAGCAAATAGCTTAGGAACTTAATGAAGGACTTGATCAAGAATCTCATAAAATTCTTCCTCTTGGGACTGAACTTGAACCTCTAAAGGGCTGTACCAGAGCGGCACTTCCTTCGGCCAAAGGGATTTCAATTTCACAAAATCCTTTTCGGTCGTAATCAAATCCGGCGAATTCAACTCGCGCCAGCGCTTCACAATCATGTCAACGTCTTCGGATTTATACGGATAATGATCGCGGTACTTAAGATGGCCGGTAAATTGCAGAGAGAACCTCTCAAGACTTTTCTCAAACGATGCCGGCTGGGCAATCCCTGAAACCAGCATGACTTTTCGTCCCTGCAGATCTTTTAACTGCTTTTCCTGAGCCCCATGAACGGCTCTGAGACTCCTGAGCTCATAGGTCATCGGCACAATCAGCTTGCCGAAAGGTCGAAGCTTTTCAAGCAACGCTTCGACTTGCGCTTCCGGCACGAGATTCACTTTCGTCACAACAAAAGCGGTGGCGCGGGCCAAAGCCCCCCAAGGCTCGCGAGCTCGCCCTTCCGGAACGCAGGAGTAGTTTTCAAGGTTTTCCGTTGCATCTAAAATCACGATATCGACATTACGATGAAGTTTGCGGTGCTGAAATCCATCATCGACCACGATCAAAGAAGGGTTTAACCTCTCCATCGCAAACAGCGCCGTTTCATACTTCAATGGGCCAACAAAAAAATGAACCTGCGGGTTTCTTTCAGCCAGCAACACCGGTTCGTCACCGAAATACGCGGCGGCCTGTTCGCGTTTCAAATCCACTTCGGCAGCATCTTTGACTTGCGCCTTGTAGTTGCGGCTGATGACCGCGGTTTTGATCCGGCGGCTTTGGTAGTATTTCAAACAAAAATCCGTCAGCGGGGTTTTTCCGGTTCCGCCCATAGTCAGATTGCCAAGGCTTAAAACCGGCACCGGCAGCTTCAACGACTGGAAGTAGTCTTTGTCGTAGAGATAATTCTTAAAACCGACAATTCTCTTATATAAATTGCCTAATGGTTTTAGGCTGCTCATGACTGAAAGAACTCCTCGAGAGAAGCCGCCACACGCTGGGTCGCGCCCTTATCACCCAGATATTGCCGAAGCTCACCCAACTCGTTACGAATTCTCTGCGTGTAGGCGGGATCTTGAAGGTACTGATCCATCAATTCAAATAAAGTATCGGGATTTGCGCCGCTCTGCCACCGCTCAGGACAAACTTCACGGCCTAGTATCAAATTCACGAGACCAAAAAACTTCACGCCACGGATGAAAAGTTTTGCAAAAATCCCGGTCATGGCCTTCATTTTATACATGATCACCATCGGCTTTTGCAGCAGGCCCACCATCAAAGTCGCGGTTCCTGAGGCCACGAGCATGTAATCCACAAGGTGAATCATGCGGGCCGGGTCGTCCTTCATTACAATGTACGGCAGGCGAAAATTTTCAAGATATGGCTCAAGCTTTTCCTTATCAAAAGTCGGCGCGACCAGAATCAAAACTTTGACGTTTTGATATTTCTTGGATAGGCGGCGGGCGACTTCAAGCTGGATTTCAAAATGCTGCTTGAGTTCCAGATTGCGGCTGCCGGGCATCAGGCCCACGACAATTTCGTCGTCACGGATCCCGCACTGGTTGCGATGGGTTTTTCGGTAGTGCGGATCATAGAGACGCTCATCAAGCTCGTCCAGAATGGGATGTCCGACGAATTCACATGGAACATCGTGCTCTTTATAAAACGCCACTTCAAATGGAAAGAGCACGAATACTTTTTTGCAATACTTTTTAATGGTTTTAACCCGGCCTTTACGCCAAGCCCACACCTGCGGGGAAATATAATAAACCACCGGGATGCCCAACGCATGCATTTTTTTAGACAGCATAAGATTGAATTCCGGATAATCCATTACGATAACGACCTTGGGCCTGCGAGCCGCAGCCGCCGCAACAAGGTCATCAAAAACTTTTTTAAGACGGCTGTAGGCACTAATGATTTCCGCCGCACCAACGACGGCCATTTCTTCGGCCTTACCGATGCGCTCAAAACCAAGGGCCTCCATCTCGCGGCTGCCTACGCCAAAAGCTTTGATTTCTTTTCCTTGTTTTTGCCAATACTCGAGCAAACGCTGAGCATAGGTCACGCTCGACGCTTCGGCGGCGACGATCATGACCTCATTCATAATTTGGCCTCAATCGCGGTTTTAATATTTTCAATTGCCTGCAGCGATTTCAAACCGTCGAGACCTGTGACTGCCGTGGATTTGTTGTTCATCACCGCATCAATGAAGGCGTCCGTCTCTTTTTGAAGAGCGTCTTCTTTCGTCACCGTCCATTGGGTGATCTTCACGGGAGTGTCACCACCGCCCGCCTCGCACTTTTCCATCTCCATGCTGCCGGTGTTGGCCAAAAGAATACTGTTCTTCTGAGTGACACGGATCCAGCGCTGCATGCTCGCGGAAACTCGGCTCACATTGATATCAACGAGAATGCCGTTTTTCATTTTCACCGCCACTTGCGCCGTGTCCAATTCTTTTGAAATCAATTTAGAACCCGAGGCGATGTAAGATTCAATTTCGCTTCCCGTAAGCCAGAACAAAAGATCCATGTCGTGGATCATGAGATCATGCAAAACACTCACATCCGCGCCGCGCGCTTTATACGTCGCCAACCGCGTGAGTTCGACGGTTTTCGTCTCTTGCAGATGTTTTTTAAGCTCAAGAATTGCCGGGTTGAATCTTTCGATATGACCCACAGCGAGTTTGAGATTTTTTTGTTGAGCCAAATTCACAAGCTCTTCCGCCTGGGGAATGGTTGCCGTGATCGGCTTTTCAACATTCACATGAATGCCATTTTGCAAGAAGAGCTTCGCGAGCTCATAGTGCGACTGTGTACTGGCCGCAATCGTTACCAAGTCTACTTGCCCAATCAGGTCTTGAGCCTTGTGGATCGCCGCGACGCCTAATTCAGCTGCGACTTTATCAGCTTGCGCCGGGGAAAAATCACAAACCCCCACCAATTGAGCGTTAGAGTTTTTAGTATATTTTTGGGCGTGAAATGTCCCGAGGTACCCAACCCCAACGACGGCCGCGCGAAGCTTACTCATCTGAAACCTCTTTAGGGCCTTGGCCGCGAGAAATCGCGATGCCTTTTTTCGAGCTCTTGATAAAGTGAATAAAGTGCTCGAGGTTTTCGCTCATTTGGCACTCCGTACGGATGCGCTCGATGTTTTCATCAATCGTGCCCGTGCCCATCACCATAATGCGAACCGCTTTATGGATGTTATTGACTTCTTCACGGCCTGAACCGCGACGAATGAGACCGATTTTATTTGTCGCGCGCACCACCGCCCAATGGCCTTCGGCCCGAACAAAAGGAGGAATGTCTTTATTGATCACAGAACCGCCGCCGATGAACGCACCACGCCCAACCCGCGTAAACTGACTCAGACCACACATGGCACTAATCACAACATTGTCTTCAATTTCGCAGTGACCGGCAAGGCCCGTGTTGTTAGCCATGATCACGTTATTACCGAGCTTGCAGTCATGACCGACGTGAGCATAAGCCATGATGTAACAGTTATTGCCAATGATGGTTTTCTTTTCACCCTTGGATGTCGGTAAATTGACCGTCGAGAACTCCCGGAAGGTATTGTTGTTGCCCACCACCAATGTGGTTTGCTCACCTTTGTATGAAATATCTTGAGGGGGGCCGCCGATCACGGCTCCCGGAGAAAAATGATTATTTTCTCCAATAAGAATCTCTCCATGTTTGTAACCCAAGGTGACATGGCCTTCCACGAAAGTTCCTTTTCCGATTTTCCCCTTACCCTGGATCAGGCAATAGGGACCAATTTCAACATCTGGACCAATTTCAATATCGGGTGAAACCACGCTCGTAGGATGGATTTTCACGGTCACTCCTCTGTTTTTTCAGTTCTTCAGTTTCTTTCAGATTTTGTTAGATTCTTGCAAATCTAGTTTGTTCATAAAAGTGAGCCGGCGCCTTGTGAGCGCCGGTATTCAAACTATTTTTCTTTTTCGTAAGCTTTGACCACTTCATCAGTCAAATCTGAGTCCGCGGTTGCGAACAACACCATTTGACTGTTCTCAAGGATCATTGAATAGCCTTTTTCTTTAGCTAATTTCTCGATTGTTTTCTTCATTTTTTCCAAGATAGGAGCGGTCAAATCACGCTCTTTCTTTTGGATTTCAAGCTGGCTCTTACCGACAACATCACGGTACTTCATCATTTCTTCTTGAAATTCGGCTTGTTTCTTGCTCAAAACCTCTTCAGACAAAACTGATTTTTTTCTTTCAAGGTCTTCACCCATTTTTTTCAAATCAGCTTCTTTTTTCTCAAGTTCCTTTTTCTTTTTATTAAATTCACCTTCAAGTTCAGTCTTCGCCTTTTTGCCGGCGGCTGTACTTTGAATAGCTTTTTGCATATCTACAACACCGATTTTCGCTTCCGCTGCATGCACGAGGCTTGCTGCCATCACCAAACTTGCGATCAATCCGACTTGTTTCTTCATTATTCCTCCAAAATCCTTGTTGTTAAAAAACTTTTCCCTAAGCTTGTAAAATTTAAACCAACGCCCTCAGGCCCCTGCTCCTCGGCCCTAGAATGGCGTACCGATCGAGAAGTCGAAAATCATCGTGTCCTTATGATATACAGGGTCACGGTTCAATGGGAAGCCCCATTCAAAGCGAAGTGGCCCGATGGGCGAGAACCAACGAATCCCGAAGCCCACATCAGCAAAGAAGCGATCGCTGGATAGCGTATTCTCGGCTTGACCGATATCGTAAAACACCACACCCATAATCTTAGCTTCGTTGATCAATGGGAACTGCAACTCTGTTTGGTACATCAATTGTTGTTGGCCGCCGTAGAAAACCATGGCTTGTTCCGCGGCTTGCTCCGGAGTCATGCCCTTGGCAATATTATCGTTGTATGCTTTGTTTGAATAGACCTGCTTACCCACCGTGTACGGGCGATAGCCGCGCAAAGAGTAAGGACCACCTAAAAGATACAATTGATTGAACGGTGGATTCTTCGAAGTATCCAAGCTCTCGATTTTCCCGTAACTGAGGGAGTTCCTCCAAACCACATCCCAAAAGATGTTCTGGAAGTAACGGAAAATACCCGTGCCTTTTTGGTATTTCAAATCGCCACCAATGCCCGCGTACTCATAAGAGACGCTTGTCAAGATTCCCTTACTCGTCATGAAGCGGTCATTCCGAGTATCATACTGCAATGTTGTCGTCAGAGAGCTGGTGTAACCATTTGCCGTTTCCAATGGGAAGACATCCGGATCGGTTTGAGAAACACCGTTGATATCCACTTCGCGAAGCTTGGTCTTATCCAACTTATAACGAAGGATCCCCCGCCACCACTCACCGAGTGGATGCCCCATGCTGACAGCGCCACCCGTTCTGAATTCATCGTACGTGGTACGGCCCGTATCAGAACTTTGATAGAGCTCGCCCCCTAGGGACCACAAGCTGTCGCGGAAATAAGGTTCCGTGAACGTGAAGTTGTAGTAGCTGCCGGTATTAGAAATATTCAACGACGCCCCAAGATTTTGACCTTTGCCGAGAAAATTCGTCTGGTTTACCGAACCCTGCAAAGTAAAGCCCGTCACCGTTCCATAACCCGCACCCAACTGGATCTGACCGGTGTTACGCTCTTTCACCATGATATCCATGTTGAGGATGTCCGGTTTATCCGGAGAGGTTGAAGTCTTGAAATTCACTTCATCAAAGAAGCCCAAACGCTGCACGTTCTCAAGAGACTGGCGACGGCGGGTTTCATTGTAGAGTTCGCCCTCACGAATTTTCAATTCACGGCGAACGACTTTATCACGCGTTTTCGTATTCCCGATCACATTGATTTGGCCGAGATAAACTTTATTGCCCTTGTCAAATTCAAAGAGCAAATCCACTTTGAGATCTTTGTCATTGATCCGAGTGCGCGGAATAACGTTGGCAAACGCATAGCCCAAATCACCGTATTTCGCCTGAAGATCGCTCAAGTCTTTGTACAAAACATCGTAGGCAAATATCTTACCCGGAGTGAGTTTGATCACTTCAAAAAGTTCATCTTTCGCAAAAAGAACGTCGCCGCCGAAGTCGATTTCACCAACCGTGTACTGCTCGCCCTCTTCCACGCGCATGGTGATGTAGATGCTCTTCTTGTCCGGAGTCACATACACTTGCGGACGGTCGATCTTTGCCTGGATATAACCTTGATTGTAGTAGACGTAGCGCAGCGCTTGGGTATCGCGATCAAAAGCTTCTTGCTTGTACGAGCCGGAACCACTGATGAAAGAGAAATAGCCGCCCTCTTTGGTAATCATATTCCCCTTGAGCGTGCTTTCCGAAAGCTTCTTTGCACCGAGGATTGTGATCTTCTTAACTTTTACTTTGTCGTTCTCTTTGATTTTGAAAATAACGCGGACAGTTTCGTCCTTTTTCACATCTTCAACCACGGGGTCAATCTTTGCCAGAAAGAAGCCCTTGTCTTCGTAAAGCTTCTGGATTTTCTCCGTTGCTTCTTTGATCTTACTCATGTTGAGAATTTCGTAGGCCTTAATCCCGGCGCTTTCAGCAAGGTCGTCGCTCTTTACTTCGGAGTTGCCTTCGTACACGATCTCGACAATCGAAGGCTTCTCGGTCACCCGATAAGTCAAATTCACATCGCTGCCGGTGATTTGGCGGTCGACTTCGACATTCACGAAGTAGCCGCTCTTGAACAAGGCTTTAACGTCTTCGCGGAGCTTGTCGTCTGAATAGGTTTCACCAGACTTACTGACAATACGGTTCAGAATTGCATCTTTCTCAAGCTTTCTCATGCCCGCAACGTCGATGTTTTTGATCATCAACTCGCGCGTAAGAGGGGCGGGGGTTTTCGCAATGTCATTGGTCTTTTTCGTAGATTTTGTCGCCGCGACCTTGGCCCGCGTTTTCTTAACCACAGCCGGCTTTGCCTGCGCCCAAGCAAGCTGTGAGCTCAATAGAATCAACGGCAGAACGCGGAGTGTTTGTTGAAGCTGAAATCGACGCTGACCTCTATGCTGGGATTGTGATCGCAAAGTTCTTTTCCTTCACCTTGAGGCTTCAAAATTCTTTAGAAATTTTGAATACTTACAAAAATAATGAGAAAGCGTAGCCCAAGACCTAGGTCTTGTCAAACATTAGAGCCATTGCCCATCTTTCATGCGCAGGATTTTGGGGAATTTTTGTGCAAAAGTAAGATCATGGGTGACCACAACAAGGGCCAACCCCAGACGCTCCTTGAGTTCAAAAAATAGATCTTGAATTCGCTGACTGTTCTGCATGTCCAAATTCCCTGTCGGCTCATCGGCGAACAAAACTTTTGGCCGACGAACCAACGCACGTGCAATAGCGACACGCTGCAATTCCCCACCGGAGAGCTGTGACGGATAGTGCTCAATCCTTGGACCAAGACCCATTTGATAAAGTAATTCAGTAGCTTTGCCTTTAGCGTCACGGACGGACTCACCGGCGATACGGCACGGGATCATGACATTCTCAAGGGCTGTGAACTCTGCAAGCAGATGATGGAACTGAAATACAAAACCCATCTTTTCATTGCGAAAAAGTGCCAGTTCCTCATCACCCATCTCAAGAAGATTGTGATCATGGAAATAAAGTTGCCCGCTTTGTGGGCGGTCGAGCGTTCCTAAAATTTGCAAAAACGTGCTCTTCCCCGCCCCCGAAGAACCTAAAATGCAAATGGCTTCTCCGTCTTGAATGTCTAAAGACAGACCTCGAAGGATTTGCAACTCTCCGCCATCCCCTTGCGGGTAAGACTTCACAATGGAATCTGCGCGAATCAGCGCGGGAGTGGTTGTCAGAGAGCCAGGGTTAACCATATTTTAATCCTTCCACGGGATTGAGTTTCGAACCCCTCAATGCCGGGGCCAATGTTGCAACAAAACAAATCACCATCGTCGCAACCGCGATGAAAAGCCAATCGATGAAGCGCACTTCCACTTGAATTGAATCAATGCGATAGACCGAGCCGGAAAGCAGGCCCAGCGAGTTTTGAATCACGGTAAAACCAAGACACAAAATCAAACCGAACAAGGTGCCCAGCCCCAACCCCACACCACCCATGAGAAGCCCCTGCACGCTGAATATTTTTAAAATGCTCTTCTGCGGAAGCCCCAGCGCTTTCAAAATCGCGATGTCGGCATAGCGCTGAACCACGTTCACCAAAAGCGTGCTTGAAACGTTAAAGGCCGCCACCACGACAATGATCAGCACGACGAAGAAAATCACCACGCGCTCAATTTTCACGGCTTCAAAGAGATTCTCATTTAAATCGCGCCAATCACTGACCCAATAGTTCGGACCCAGAGTTTGGCTGATGTTAAAGGCCGCCGTGCGCGCATAGTTGATATCTTGAAACTTTAAAAGCAAACCACTGTAACGATCGCCAACCTGCACAAGCTGCTGAGCCGCGGCCAGGGGCGAAATAATCATGCGCTCATTCCACTCAGTTTTTCCCATATCCAAAATGCCGCGCACTTGAAACTCGGCAATGCGACGCTGAAAACGCCCTGGATCAATCGGATCCGGAATCGGCATCACCACGCGGAAAACATCTCCGATTTTCAGCCCCACCCGCTGAGCAATCCGCTTACCGATGAGCACCGGGGTTTTACCTGAGCCATCCGTTTTTAAATCGAGCTGCCCATCCATAAGACGTGAAGAAAAATTCAGTACACTCGACGCTCGCTCTTCATCGATCCCCTGGATCATCACCCCCTGGATCACTCCCTGATGCGCCAGCACCGCTTCCGTTCTTAGAAAACGCACTGAAGAAACAAGTGTCGGTTCTAATTTGCGAATTTTAGCTTCGAGTTCTTGCCATGGTTCTTGGAAGGTGGTGCGTTTAACCAGTTGCACGTGCCCCGTGACGTCGGCCATCGCCGAGCGCAAAGTGGACTCAAAGCCGCTCATCACCGCCATCGAAGCTACCAACGCACCGACGCCGAGAATAAGCCCCACCAACGACAGCACCGCTGAGCCTCCGAACAGAGTGCGTTTTGAAAACAGCAGGCGGTAAGCAATCCACGCAAGTTGCTTCACTAAGGCACCGCCGGCGCCGGAGCGGCATTGGCAAAATTTGATTTGAGATAAGACATTATGAATTCATCCAACTCACCATCCATGATGTCATCCACCTGGTTGGTTTCAAAATCAGTGCGGTGATCTTTGACGAGCTGATAAGGATGCATCACATACGACCGGATTTGCGAGCCCCATTCATTGGCTTTCTTCGTCGCATTCATCGCGTCTTTTTCAGCATTGCGTTTTTCAAGCTCTTTTTCATAAAGAGCCGCTTTGAGCATTTTCAAAGCCTTGTCACGGTTCTGAATCTGACTGCGCTGAGTTTGGCAACTGACGATAATCCCCGTCGGCAGATGGTACATGCGCACCGCCGAATCGGTTTTATTGACGTGCTGGCCGCCGGCGCCGCTGGACCTGAAAGTTTCGACCTTCAAATCCTCAGGACGGATTTCGATATTGATGTCATCGTCCACTTCCGGCCACACGAAGACCGACGCAAACGAGGTGTGCCTGCGGGCATTGGAATCAAACGGGGAAATACGCACCAGACGATGCACGCCGGATTCGGCCTTCAGGTAACCGTAAGCGTAAGGGCCTTCGATCAGCATCGTGCAGGATTTAATCCCGGCGCCTTCGCCTTCGGTCATATCAAGAATTTCCACGCGGTAACCGTGATGATCCGCATAGCGCGTATACATCCGCATCAGCATCTCGGCCCAATCACAGGACTCCGTCCCGCCGGCACCGGAGTTGATCGACAAGTAAGTGCTGTTGGAATCCGTTTCGCCGCTGAGCAAACGACTGAGTTCGAGTTCTTGCCCGATTTTTTCAATTGCGAGGATCTCAGTTTTTACCTCCTGAAAAGAGGCTTCGTCTTGGCCCTCAACCGCCATTTCAAGCAAGACCTTGGCGTCATCAAGACGGCCACTATAAGACTTCCACTCGCCGACGGCTTTTTCTAAGATGGTTTTTTCTTTGTTGATCTTCTGCATTTCCGCAGGCTTTTCCCAGATAGCAGGATTTTCTGCGGCCATGGCGAGTTCCGCCAAACGCTTCTGCTTTTTCCCTAGGTCAAAGATACCCCCGAAGCTCGTCGCCAAACTTCTCAAGGTCCGCGAGTTTTCTTTTAATATCCGATAGTTCCGTAACAATTGACATGGACGTTCCTTGCAAGACCCCCAGTGTATCGAGAGCCGCCCCGGAGTCAATATTTTGACCCTGTTACACGGGTTTGGGCCACAAGATGACGGTTTGCGAAATCTCCTTTCTTTTGTATTTCGTTTTCAATTTTGCATAAATATATTTCCATAAAGGAAACCTTATGAAACCTGTGATTTTAACCGGCGACCGCCCAACAGGCGCTTTGCACCTCGGCCACTATGTGGGCTCCCTCGCCAATCGCGTAAAACTTCAGCACGACTACCAACAATACCTCGTCATCGCCGACACCCAGGCCCTGACGGACAACTTCGATAACCCGCAAAAAGTCCGCGACAACATCCTTGAAGTCGCTTTGGATTATTTGGCCGTGGGCTTGGATCCCGACAAGAATACGATCTTTATCCAATCGCAGATTCCGGAGTTGTTTGAGCTCAGCATGCACTTCATGAATCTGGTCACCGTGTCGCGGCTGATGCGCAATCCAACGGTAAAAGAGGAAATTAAACAAAAGAACATGGAAGAAAGCCTCCCGGCGGGGTTCTTCGTTTACCCGGTTAGCCAGGCTGCCGATATTTTGGCCTTCCAAGCCGACCTCGTCCCGGTTGGCGAAGATCAAAACCCGATGATCGAGCAAACCAACGAGATCGCCCGCCGATTCAATCACCTCTACAAAACTTCGTGCCTCAAAGAAGTTAAAAGCATGGTCGGCACCACCGGCCGCTTGATGGGGATCGACGGCAAAGCCAAGATGAGTAAATCCGGCGGTAACGCGATTTTACTTTCTGACGCCGCCGATCTGATCAAATCCAAAGTGCAGAAAATGTACACCGATTCGAACCACTTGAAAGTCTCGGACCCTGGCCAAGTTGAGGGCAATGTGGTCTTCAGTTTTCTGGATGTGTTTGACACCAATAAAGCAGAACTTGAAGAGTTGAAAGCCCACTACCGCCGCGGTGGTCTCGGGGATGGGGCTCTCAAACAACGCCTGACCGGAATCCTCGAGGAATTTATTGGACCGATTCGCCGCCGTCGCGAAGAATATGCCAAAGACCCAAAACACGTGATGGAAATTTGCATGAAAGGAAGCCTCAAAGCCCGCGAACGGGCCTCTCAAACACTGAAAGAAGTGCGCGAAGTGATGGCGCTAATTCCCTATAGGCATTAAATCATGCGAGCCGTGGCGGCCTCCAATTGTGCCGCCGCCCCGCCTTGAATGATATCCCCGTGCGCGACAACCAGATTGTCAGGCTTCCAGGCAAGGATCTGGCGGATGGCGGACTTCAGTGAATCTTTATTATTGAAATACATTTTTCCAATGCGGGTCATGGCCAAGCGATTGTAACCGCCATTCATTTTTGCAATCAGCTTCATCAGCCAGTTGTCAAAGTGATGGAAGTTAAACATCATATCCGTCACGACGAGCGTTTTTGTTTTTGGGTGAAAAAACAAGAACTCCTCAAACATCGGCGCGCGGGCTTTGAGCGAATGCATTTCGACGAAGTGATCCCAAGGCATCACTTCGCCGGTGTCGAGAACTCCGCCGAACTGAATGTCATTGCGTTTCGCGTGCAGATCCGCAGGGCCCCAGATTTCAGCCTCTGGGAAGTTGGCGGCAAACTTATTCACATAGAGGTGATGCATTCCATTCGGCGCGACAATGTACTTCACCATGCCGATGTCATTGATGGCTTGAACAAGTTTGGGTGTCGGCTCAACCGGAGAAATCACCATCAGGTTGTTTGCATCCAGCGCAATAATGGTAGAACGAATCGCCATCTTCATTCCGGCAGGAGCTTTTAAAAAGTCCTCCGCCACCCACAGTCCCTCGGCCACGGCTTTGAGCATTTACAGATCCCCTTGCTAGATATTCTTAGCAAGAAGTTTAACAAAGACTGCGTCCTGGATGCCAAACATTTTTTCAGCATCTTTAGAAGATGTCTCATGATCGTACCCCAAAAGATGTAAAACCCCATGAAGCAGCAGGTACCCGAGTTCTTCTCGGTTTTTGAGGCCGTGCTCTTTGGCTTGTTTCATCAAAACCTGGGGGCAGAGCACAAGTTCCCCCAAAGAATCTGGCGCCAGGCTCTCAAAACTGAGCACGTCCGTCGCATAATCTTTGTGGCGGAATTGCTTATTCATCGCCTTGGCTTCTTTAGGATCCAGGAAAACCACCGTCAGTTCTTTTTTTGCAGTGGCTTTATTGAAGATTTTTTTCTTGAGAAACTCTTTTTCGACCTGATCGCACCAAACTTGAATGAACTTGCGCGGAACTTTCAGGGCGCTTTGGTTGACGACAAGAACCTTCACGTCTTATCACCCAATCCACCACCGGCGGCGCGTGGATAATCGATACGTTGGTGATAGATGCCCAGCAAAATACGCGCGAACGCGTTTTCGACCTTCGAAATGTCTCTTAAGGTCAAATTACACTCATCGAGCTGACCGTCCTGAAACTTTCTTTGAATCACGTTCCGAACGATATTCTGCAAACGCGTTGGCGTCGGTTCATCCAAAGACCTCGCCGCCGCTTCGATGCTGTCCGCAAGCATGCAAAGGGCCGCTTCACGGAACTGCGGTTTTGGCCCCGGGTAACGGAAGTCCTCTTCAGAGATTTCGCAGTTATCCGGCTTCTTCAGATCCAATGCTTTGTTGTAGAAAAACGAAATCAGCGTCGTTCCGTGATGCTGGATGATCCCATCTATGATCGGCTTCCCGAGCTTAAACTTCATGCCGAGCTCAACCCCGTCTTTCACGTGCGCCACGAGCAAAGTCTTACTCATGAACGGCGAAATATGATCATGCGGATTGTGGCCGGGCTTTTGATTTTCGATGAAGTAATTCGCGTGCTCGGTTTTTCCGATATCGTGGTAGTAGCACATCACCTTACCCAATAGCGGATTGGCGTCGATTTCTTCAGCTGCGGCTTCCACCATCGAGCCCACCATCATCGAGTGGTGATAAGTCCCTGGAGCTTTCACGATCATTTCCTTGAGGAGAGGATGATTCAAGTTACTGAGTTCGAGAAGTTTGACATCCGTGGTGTAGTTAAACACGGATTCCAAGAGCGGAATAATCATCATTGTCACTAGCGCACTAAAGATCCCGCCGACGAAAGCCGCTGGAACCGTCACGTAAACTTCGTTCAAGGCACCTTCTTGCTCGATCTTACTCACGGTCATCAAAAAGGCGACAAGAAGCGCATTCACAAGGCCGGCACGAATTCCCGCCCAATAAATATCATTCCGGGTCTTACACATGAAGACACCGCGAGCGCCGGCGATACCGCCGACCATTGTCACAAGCATAAAGTTGAAGCTGAAATCCGTCATGATCCCGGCACAAAACGCCGTGAACGCGGTGAAAAGCCATACGATCTCTCCCGAAGTCACAAGCAGGCCCATCATCATCGGCGCTGCCGCCATCGGCGCGGCGTAGAGAAACACCTTCGGTGTCAGGATGTGACCAAGCTTCGCCGCAAACGCCGCATCGGTCACAAACAAGTATATCTTCGTAATCAAAATCACCGACAGAATGATCAGCATCATCACCATCGAGTCCTTCGGGAAGACACGGACCTTATTCAACGTGAAACGACGCATGTAAGAGGCAAATACGATAATCAGCAACGTCAGGAAAAGCGCCAAGGAGAACGTCATCAAGTTCCCGCGGCGGTCTGCCTGGATCGCCTGGATCTGGCGAATCATCGCCATCTGGAAAGGCTGCACGACGCTTCCTTGGGGCACGATCACCTGGTTTTTCTTGATGGTGATATTCACGGGAATAATCGCTTCACGCGCGATTTGTTTGCGCGAGGCCGCTTCTTGCTTATTCAGGGTTAAGTTCGGCACAACCAACGACCGTGAGAAATACAAGATGTTCGCACGGTCGCTTTCCGTCATCTTCTCAGCACCGCGCGAGAAATCCCCATCGAAGTGATCGGGATTCTGCAAATCTAAGATTTCTCTTTTTGGCAGGTTGAACTCCCGTCCGAGATTGCTCTTGTGAATGATGCGCGCAACAACGGTGTTCTGATTGCTCGGAATAAACCGATCCGGGGCTTCTGCAATTTTCTTTTCGTACCAGTTTTCAAGATTGCGAACGACCGCGCTTTCAATGCGTGGATGAAAGCGGTTTTCCACCAACCACTCGAACATGAAATCAGAAACACCGATTCCGAGTTCTTTTTCAAACTGCGATTTGTGCTGGAAAAAATCGCGCATGACCTCTTCGCGAGCCTTCAGGCTCTTTGGCCACTGCACTTCGCGCAAGAAAGCCCTTTGCATGCGGAAGGACCGGTACACGCCACTGGAAACACGTTCAAACACCGAGGTGTCATAGTCATAAACCACCGGCACCGTGAGCTCCGCACGCAGGCGTTTCTCTTCAGTGGTGACTTCATCGGTCATTTCAAAGCTGAACGGCGAAACAACGTCGTACTTCGCGACATCACCGACGCGGAAGTCATAGGGAAGTTCCAGTTGGAAAAAGATCAGATAAGACAGGACCAAACAGAACAAAAAAATCGTCGCAACGCGCTTGATATAAAAACGGCGCTCGAGTTCCAAATAAACAGCGGAAAGAGTTCGACCGAAGATCGTCTTTTCGATGCCAAGGTGGCTCGCCCACTCAAGAAACTTCAAGCTATGGTCTTCGTAGTTGACGCGTTTATGAGGTGCGTCTGTTTTTTTTGGTCCGAATTTATGCAACGGCATCAGCTTTTTGGCCCCCGATTTATCATACTGCTTTTCGGATTTTTTGTCGAAATCCGCAGGCTTATGTGCTACTTCTTGGGGTAATCTCTTTCTTTGTCGAGGTGTTCTCAATATGCCAAAAGGTCCAGGAAATCTCAAAGATAATCGTGAGTCTATTCAAGCTTTGGTCGATATCGTGGCAGACCTTCGTGGGCCCGGGGGATGCCCTTGGGATAAGGAGCAAAATCACCGCACTTTAGCGCGTTACGCCATCGAAGAAACCTATGAAATGGTCGAGGCCCTAGAGGAAAGGGAAGTGTCCCGAGAGAAATCTGGCACCAACTCTGATTCGTTTATTTCCTCCAGCCACAAATTCAAAGACGAACTCGGCGATGTTCTTTTCCAAGTGGTCTTGCATGCACAACTGGCCGCCGAAGAAGGCTCTTTCAATTTCAACGACGTGGTCGTGACTATCTCTGAAAAACTCGTGCGCCGCCATCCCCACGTTTTCAGTGGCGTGAGTGTCAGCGGCATTGATGAGGTTTGGAAAAACTGGGAAGCGATCAAGAAGGCTGAAAAAGCCGCGCGCGGGGAAAAGGCGGCATTGATCAATGTTCCGTCCGCACTCCCTGCACTTCAACGGGCCATGACCATTGGTGAGAAAACGAAGAAGTTAAAGTTTGATTGGGAAGGCCCCCAGGATGTGTGGCTGAAAGTCGAAGAAGAGGTCGCAGAATTACAAGAAGCGATGGATAACGACGTGATGAGCGAGATTGAGCATGAACTGGGTGATGTGTTGTTTTCTCTTGCGCAGCTGGCACGTCACTACGAGCTTGATCCAGAGCAAGTATTGCGCACGGCAAATGCCCGCTTCTTGGGTCGATTCGAAAAGATGATTCAACAATATCGCACGAATAAAGCGCCGACGGCGGAAGTCGACGAGGTATTGAAAAAATTCGGCGCGCTTTCGAATGAAGATAAAGAAAAATTCTGGCAGATCGCGAAGCAGTCCTAGTTCGCAGGACCGGTTTCGCTGCAGATTTCACCATCGCCGCTTCACCCACCCCTGAATTTTGGACAAAAAAAGAGCGGCTTGTCAGCCGCTCTTTTCATTTAGAACTTGTGTCTGTGGGTAATGAGTCCGTGGGTGGGATCGTAAGGAGAAACTCCAACGGTCACGCGGTCTCCGACAACGACCTTGATATTGAAGCGTTTCATCTTGCCGCAAAGGCGGGCTTTGATAGGAACGCCATTCTCCAATTCGATGAAGTAGACACCACCCGCAGAGAGGTCCGTAATTTTCCCCTCTACTTGGACCAAATCGTCCTTAGCCACTAGTAACGACCACCGCGTCCGCCGCCGCCGAAACCACCACGACCACCGCCACCCGGGCGCTTTTCTTGTGGTTTAGCTTCAGAAACATTCATCGCGCGACCACCAAGGTCCGAACCGTGCAATTTTGTGATTGCCGCTTGAGCTTCTTCGTCAGCAGCCATTTCAACAAAGGCGAAACCTTTGCTGCGGCCTGTTTCACGGTCTGTGATGACGTTAGCAGATTCCACAGTGCCGAATTCTGCGAAAACATCAGCTAACTGATCTGAATCGATTGAAAATGAAAGGTTACCTACGTAAAGTTTTTTTCCCATATTTGCCTCCTTAAAAAGCTTTGGGGCCATTCTCGAAGGACAAAAGGAAATCTAATGAGCGATCTGAACGGACTATTGAGAAGCCAGTAAACCATAGAATGGTGCTGATGGGTACTGCCAAATTTATCGGTGTGTATTACGGTTAATTTTACCTCTAAAAACGTCTAAAATCGACTTGGCAACCGAAACAAACGCATCTCACCATCAGAAGCCCCCCATCTATGACCGGAAGACCGGCACCAAAGGCTGTCATCTCAGGCCGGAGCCCGGCGGCAAACTCTATCGTGGCCCTCTGAAAGTGCCTGAAACTCAGAGGACTATCATGCAAATTCAAGATCCTTTAAGAAATATCAATGTTCGAACCCAGACCAAAACGAACAACTTCTAACTTTCTCAATCCGTTTCGCCAAAAAGTGGACACTAGTAACTCATTGCTACGACATGAGAAAAGTCCACAACGAGACTCCGCTGTCAGAAGTTTTTGCACTTTATTAAACTTTCGTTTCACGCTCCTGTGGATCGACTTTGGAAGATCCAAAATACTGTCAAACAGTTCGCCACCAGAAAAATTTTTTGGAAATTGTATTTTTAGAGATTCACTAATAAACTCAATATCTTAACAAATCCCGAAGTGAGATTTCCAGACCAAACTCCAAGTCGTTTCAAGCACTTCCCGACCTTTTCGATTTTGTCCTCAGAGCCTATTAAACTGTCCAAAGATCTAGACGATAGATCTTTTGAACTGGAGGTTCATTATGAAATCTCGCTTAACTAAAATCTCAATCGCCGCTGCAGCTTTGACTTTCACTGCTTGTAGCAAATCTGCAGACTCTTTCTCTTTGTTGGCGGACTCATCCAGCTATAAGCAAAACGCGGTCTATACTCCACGCAAAGTTGATATTCTATGGGTGGTGGACAACTCCGGTTCTATGGAAACTTCGCAAACAAACCTGGCGAACAATTTCCCGTCATTCATCAGTAAGTTTGTTGCGACCGGCTCAGACTTCCGTATGGCCGTAACGACAACAGACGCTTACTTGGCCCCATACCACAAAGCCAACCAGCCAGCGGTGTTTGATTATAAAAACTATTCTTTGATCCGTGATGGCGCCGGTTCAACTCACTCTGGTGTGTATGTTATCGACCCAAGCACTCCGGACATTTCAAGTGTTTTCTTGAAAAATATTAAACAAGGTATCGGTGGTTCAGGAGACGAGCGGGCTTTCTCCAGCTTCGAAGCGGCTTTGAATGATACACGCAACTCTGCATTCCGCCGTCCAGATGCTTTTCTGGCCATTATTATCGTTTCTGACGAAGATGACTTCTCCCACAAAGACAATACTGATGGAATGAATTCATACATTTTCATGGACACGAACTACAATGATCCAACAATGTATTCAATCCAATACTATATGGATTACCTCACAAACTTCACGGCAGCGGCTGGTGCCAGCAAAAACTTCTCTGTGAACTCTATCAGCATCGTAGACAACGCTTGCTTGAATACGTTGCAAAACGGCGCACAGAAATTGGGCCAACGCTATATGCAATTGGCTACGGCAAGCGGTGGTAAAGCGACCAGCCTTTGCAATGACTTCTCAGACAGCTTGAAATTGTTGGCGGACGCCATCGTGGACCTTTCAAGTGAATTTAAGCTCACTCGCGAACCTATCGAGTCCACCATCGTCGTCACAGTGAACGGCGTAAACGTTCCTAGCGATGCTGCAAACGGTTGGACCTACAATGCTTCTGCGATCTCTATTTCCTTCCACGGAAGTGCGGTTCCAGTCGCAGGCGCAGACGTTCGCATTAACTTTGATCCAAAAGGTGTTAAAAACTAAGGGGAATTAAATGAGCACGCAGCAGGCAGCAAATTTTAGTCATCATGAATGGTACATCCTTCGCGGTGAAATGAAGTACGGTCCATACGAGTACAGTGCGCTCATTCACATGATTCAAACAGGTGAGCTCTACGATTATAACTACGTATGGGCGCCTCACATGGAAAGTTGGATGTTACTGGGCGATATCCAGGAGTTTTCTAAAGACAGGCTGGCACGTCTCATCCAGACACAGGACCATTTGTCGGGTGCGTTCATCAAACGTGGCTCTCCACGGATTGATGTTGATATCGACATCTACGCTCATAACAATGCCAATTTCTTCGACGGAAAATGCACATCAATCAGCGACAACGGCGCGTTGTTGCTTTTAAACGATCCCCTGCTGTTACCAGGCCAAGAGGTCGTGATTCATTTCCGCGGGAATGGGACTAATAACCCTTCAGGTTTTAACGTAAAAGCCGAAGTTATTAGAAAGAACTTCACTAAGCAAAGAATTAACGTCAAGTCCGGGTTGCACTATGCTGTTCGTTTCCTCCAGGTGCAAAAGACGGGACAAGACCAGATTAAGAATATGTTATTAAAAAAGTAATCGGAGGAAACGTATATGCAGGGCTTTTTAAACTTTATCAATGATGCAGGTGTGGTAGGTTGGATCATCCTTCTTACTGGCGTGGGTTCTATGGTGCTCGTGTTCGAGCGCGCTAAGACGCTTTACTTCTCTTACGGCATGAACGTTGATGACTTCATGGCGAAGACACAAAATCTTGTTTTGGCCAAGAAACTCGATGAAGCCCTTTTGATGTGCGCGCAAATGGAATCAAAGCCATTGGCTCGCGCTTTCAAAACAATTCTCGAGAAAGCCGACCGTGATGACGAAACCATCTTCCAAGCTCATGACATCGCGATGTCTGAGAACGTACCCCTCTATACTAAGCGTTTGCACTACCTCTCAATGTTAGCCAACGTGGCAACATTGCTCGGTCTCTTGGGTACGATCCACGGTCTGATCTTGTCGTTCCAAGCGGTTGCGCAAGCGGATCCGGCAATGAAACAACAATTGTTGGCCCATGGTATCTCGGTATCCATGTATACAACAGCTTTGGGTCTTGCCGTTGCAATCCCGGCGATGGTGTTCTTCTCTTTCTTGACTGCCCGCCAAAACCAATTGATCGAGCAGATCTCTGAGAAGTGCTCTAAGTTGACGGAGTTGCTGACGAGTTCACACATCCCTACATTAAACCGTCAAACTGTATTCCCTGACCAAGTTGCGGCCCCTAAAACGACTGTAACGCCACCTTCTTCAGGGGTGAAAGCTTCTTAACTAGAGCTTTGGTAAATCTCGACAGGAGGGACTCCTTGGGCTGGAGTCCCGGCCCCTGAGTCGGCTCTCGAACGTGGAGAATATTTATGAGACGCGGTAAGAAAATTAAAATTAATCATGAGTACGAATTCGAATTGGATTTGGCGCCATTGCTTGCCGTAATGGTAAAACTCGTTCCGGTTCTGCTCGTTTCTTCGGCTTTCGTTCAGATGATGACAATTGAAACTCAATTGCCCCAAGTGGTGCAACAGGCGATTGAAAAGAACGAAAAAGACGAAAAAGCCACTCATATCTCGATTGAAGTGAAAGAGAAAGAGGGCGTAAAAATCGTCGTTAAACGCAACGACGGTAAAGAGAGCAGCGAAGTGGTACCTAAAAAAGCGGATGGCACTTATGACTTTGCTTTACTTCATACCCGACTGGTGGCTGTAAAACAGCAAAACCCGGAAGTTTTCAAAGTGGACCTCTCTCCAGATGGCAGCGTTCCTTATAACGACATCGTTCGCGTCATGGACGAAGCCCGCCGCAGCCGTGACAACAATATTCGCTTCCCAATCACGGACAAGCAAACCAACAAGGAAACCCAGACAGACTATATGTTTCCTGAAGTTACTTTCGCAAATACGATGGAGGGCTAAGCCATGGCAAGACGTAAATACGAACTGCCGAAACAAAAGAACTCGTTTGGTCTGAACATCACGTCTATGACGGATATGTTCACGATCCTCCTCGTGTTCCTTCTGCAAACTTACTCAACTTCGAATGTAGAACTCATTCCCGAGGCGGGCCTAAGATTGCCGCAGTCAACAACTTCCACCAACCCTGTGGAGTCAATTAAACTTGTCGTTTCAAAAGATCTGGTGAAGTTGGATAAAACCAAGATTGCAGATATGAAGGATGCCAATTTCGAGGCGAAAGACATCGACCCGAATGACAGCAACTTCGTTATGCCTATTTTCAACGAACTCGATAAAATCGCTAAAGACGAAAAACTGAAAGATGACCCAGCCGTTAAAGAAGGACGTATTTTGTTGCAAGCGGATGCTGCTCTTCCTTACTCAGTATTGAGAAAGGTGATGTACACCGCTTCAATGGCCGGTTTTCCGCAGATGAAATTAGTGACTGTTGTCGGAAACTAGTCGGAGAATTTTTATGAGCTCACGTATGTTCTGGATCCTTCTTACTTCAATGGTCGTTGCGCAGCCAGCATTCGCGAAAAAGGATGAAGGCAAAGGTCTTCTTCCTGAGGTTCGCATTGGCAGTGGCGGCAGCGAAACTGAAAATGACAAAAAAGCTTTGACCTCAGAGATTCTCATCACTCGTTCAGAAAACAAAGCGATCGATTCCCTGCAAAAGCTTATTAAAAGTAAAAAGCCAGGCAGCCCGGAGAATGCGGACCTCTTGTACCGCCTTGCCGAGCTTTACATGCGTAGATCCAAATCCGGCCGCTTCTTTGACATGAACGCGAACAACCCTGTTCTGCAGAAAAGTTCATTCCCAATTCCGAACGAACATGGCGCAGACGCGGTGAAACGCGCTATCTCCATTTATACTCGCTTGGAAAAAGACCATCCCAACTTCCGCGATATGGATGCGGTACTCTTCAATAATGCGTTTGCGCACCAACAAATTGGCAAGGGCACAGAGGCTTCTGTGCTCTTTAACCGCTTGGTGGATAAGTTTCCTAAATCTCCGCTGATTGCCGACGGTACTTTGGCGCTCGGAGAGCTCTTGTATGATCAAGGTAAATTCCAGCCGGCGCTGGAACAGTTTCTTAAAATTGAAAGAATGCCGAAATCCCGCGTTTATTCTTACGGTTTGTATAAGGCCGCTTGGGCCTACTACAATTTGAAAGACTCAGATAACGGCATTAAGCGTCTTTTGATGGTGGTCAAAACAAACCCACCACTCCAAGACGGCGAAGTTCCAACGAACCGTCATAACCTGCGCAAAGAGGCTTTGCGTGACTTGACGATCTTCGTCGGTGACGCCTACCCTGCTGACAAACTTTATGCTTTCTTCGAAAAAATCACTCAGAATAACGAGCTCGGTCCCTCGATGATTGACCTGGCAAAACTCTATGAATCTCATAGCCGTCAAAAGGAAATGGGAATCTTTCTGGGTGAGTTTATCGATAAGAATCCTTCAAACCCTTACTTGGTAAAAGCAAACCTTTACCTTGTCGACGCCTATGAAGATCTCAAACAACGCGATAAAGTGATCGGCCATCTTCAAGCGGCAAGTGGCCTCTGCAAGCCAAACTCCGCGTGGAGATCAACTCAGAAGCCAGAGGATGCCGCTGAGTACTGCGACAAGGATTTCCGCCACAACTCATTAGAGATAGCTAAAAAATGGTGGGAAATTTGGATGAAGAACAAGCAAAACATTGCGTTCTCAGACTTGACCCAAAAATCTTTCCGTTTGATCCTCGAGAACGAAGACCTGGCAAAACCGGATGTGAAAACCCACTTTGCCCTGGCGGAACTCCTCTTCCAATTGGGCAAGTACGATGAGGCCAGCCAAGAATACAAATTCGTCGGCGACCGCGCCCAAGAGCCCACTCTTCAGCACGATGCCAACTACGGCGCGCTTTATGCGATCGAAAAATCTATGGAGAAATCCAAAGGAAAAGATCCTGCCAAGGATACTTTACGCAAAGAACTTGCGACAAACTATTTAATGAAGCATCCAAACGGCAAATACGCTTTGAATGTCCGCTTTAAGATGGGCCACATCGCGTATGAGGAAAACAACTTTCCAGAGGCTGAAAAATGGTTGAGCCAAATCGCCGGCTCCAACAAAGATCTGGAATTGAAGAAAAAAGCCGAAGACTTGATGCTTGATATGCTCAACATGAAGAAAGACTATGCGGGCTTGCAAAAGCTTTCTAAGAAAATCATTGCTTCCGGTGCCAACGATGACCGTAAGAAATCGATGAACAAAATCATGGAAGAATCTAGCTTTGCGGAAATTCAAGAAGTTGCTAAAGGAGCTGACCCCATTGTGGCGGCTCGTAAATTGATTGACTTCGCCAAAGAACATGAGACCTCTCCAATGGCTAAAGATGCTTTGTGGCAAGCTCTAAGCTTGCTCTATGCCAATGGCCGCCAGTTTGAAGCGGCGGAATTGAGCCTTCAGTACGCGAAAAAATATCCTACAGATAAAAAGACTTTGGATGGCTTGAAGGATGCGGCACGCTCTTATGCTGAAATTGGCCAGCTCACCAAAGCGGCTGAGACTTTGAGAATGATCGCTGATATGGACAAGAAGACGGCTAAAGCCAATATCGAATTGGCGGCGGACTTTCTCCGTCTTGAGGGCCGCATCAAAGAATCCCGCGACATCTATGTGACATTGATGAAGGACGCGGACAAAAAGAACCAAGCGCGCTTGATTTTAAAAATCATGGCGACTTACGGTGGCAAAACGAACCATCCGGAATACCAGAATCTCCAAGAAAAGATCTTGGCTATCAATATGGAGCCTTATGCGACGCAAATCCTTTTGGAGCGCGCGGAGAAACTCTATAGCACCGGCAAGAAAACAGCGGCTTTCGACGCCGCTAAAAAGATCATGGCACGCGGTATCTCTGGCGAGGAAAAAGCACCCGCACGCCTGATCCAAGCCCAGGTTTTGGAATCTGAATTGGTTCAGCAAAGCGTGAAAGCTAAAATGGATAAGTTTGCCATGGTTCTTGGCCTTAAAACCGAAAAACTCGATAAAGCCCAACAAGCTTATTTGAATGTGCTTTCCCTTTCTAAAGACGAAAAAGTCGTTCGGAAGGCTTTGGCGGGCCTGGACCGCTGCTACGCAAACTACATCGATGCTTTGCAAAACATCCCACTCCCTGGTGGCTTGACCCCTGCTGAAAAAGACACTTTGAAGGGCGAGCTCGCTAAGATCGTCACTCCTATTCAAGGCAAAAAAACCGAAAATGAAACACGCCTGAAAACATTGGTTGTTGTTCGCGCTACCACTGACAGCAAGGACCGCGACTATTCAGAGATGAGCCCGGAAGGTACGATCACCCCTTCGGTTTCCTACCCTCCAGCAAATCAGTTTGAAGCGTACTTGACCGCGAAGACTGATTTGAGTCCCGCACGTGTTCAAAAAAGCCAGGCGAAAGTTTGCTCTCGTACTTTCACGACGAAAGATGCGAAGATCCAATCTATCCTGGATATGGCAAACAACTGCTATGTCTCAAAACAATACGACATAACCGAGAAGCTCGCTCTGGAACTAGCTAAATTCAAAGATACGCGGTCATTAGGGCTTTATTATTTAAGCTTGGCTTCGGATGCCCGTGAACAACGTGAAAAGGCCGCGTGGCTCATTGATGAACTCCTGAAGACTCAAAGTGAGAACGCCTTGGTCTTGTATCAGAAGGGCCGTCTCATGTATGAGCTCGAAGATATCAATGCGGCGATTCCGTTTTTTGCCAAAGTTGTAGACATGAACATAGGTTCGTCAGAAATCTCAACTTTCGCTGCCGTAAAAGCATACACTGAAAAAGATTACATCACTTCTACAGAGAATTTCTCGCGGCTGACTCAGGACCAGGTGTATACTTACAATATAGGACCTTTGTTCAGTGAGGCGTGGGCCCAACGAGGAGAGGCGGAGAAAGGTATTCAGTTAATTACTGAATTGTCCGTTAAGAAAAAAGACAATATAGACATCATGTTGCAACAGGCCCACTTGATTGAAGTTTATAAGTCATCTGATATTGGTACGGCTAAGCAAGTGTACGAAAGAGTTGCTAAAGTCACATCGAAACCAGATTTAAAAGAATGGGTTGGTAAAAAATTAACAATCCTGAAGGGACAGATTCCAAACCAAGGTAAGGTAACGTCCCTCGAAAAAGAGTAAGTGGCCTGCGGGCCAAAAATTTAAATAGTACGTTGATCTAATAATTGAGTCGCTCTGCTAGTAATTCCGAAGACTTGTTATGGAGGAACAGTTGAAAACATTAATCGTAGGATTAATTGTTGGTTTAGGAATGGTTACGACGGCAGAGGCGAAGCAAAAGGTTACTCGTAAAGTCCAAGAGGTTAATTTCGGTGAAATGAACCTCAAAGGCACGATTCGTAATCCTGATGGCGCCTACCTAGTACAGAAGAAAGGGATTAAATTCCTTCCGCTGTACGATATCCAAAAAGATATGGATAGCCGCATCCGCGAATCGAGCCTTTACCTGAGATAGCTTAGTCAACCACGCATTGACTAGAGATTTAAGACTTTACGGGGTACGTATGAACAACACTTTAATCGTCAAACAACGTCTTAAGAACGGAACGACCAAGACTTGGAAGCTTCGTTCGTCACAGCCAGTCTACACTTTTGGTGGATCAAGACTCGCTGATGTGATCTCCATCTCCCCTACTTCACAGGGCATGCAAGGGACTTTCGAGTGCCGGGACGGCAAATGGTGGTATATCGACATGAACATCGATGCCGTGGCATCCTTGGACTCATGTGAAATCGCGATTGATGGGGAAAAGACTCTCGAGATCGCCGACTCTACTCTGCACTTAACCCCCGTGTTGAGAGAGGCAAACCTGTATCAACGCCTTGAAAGAGCTTCCCACGAAAATGACGGCACTAAAAAACCTTATCAGCTCTTTCTCGTAAAGTTGCAAGATAAGGTCATTGAGACCCGCGTAGTTCCAATGGGTCAGAGCTTTATTCCCGAAATGGCCGTCACCAAAAAAGTTATTCCTTCAAAAGACTCATCTTCTTGGATTCAATACACTTTGGATCAATACATTGTCCGCCAAAAAACCGTTTACTTGACAGCAGAAGAGGCGATGAATCGCATCACCGCGTCCCAAATGGTTGATGGCGATAGTAAAAAAGGCCTCTTGATCGTCGGCCTTGCGGCTTTGATGATCGGTGGCCTGACTTTGATGTCTCCGAAAAAGGAAGAGGTTACCCAGGTCGTCATTCCTCCTCCTGCACAAAAAGTCATTGTTAAAACAGATAAAATGAAAAAAGTTGCCCAGGCAAAACCGGTACAACCTCAGCAAGCTCCCGCAGCTCCTAAAGAGCAAAAGGTTGCCAGCGCAGCTGCTGGTAACGGCAAAATCGCGAACATGTTGAAAGCAGTTTCTGACCCGCGCCTTTCCCGTTTAATCGGCAAAGTCTCCGCTCAAGCAGCGAAAAGTGGAAACGTGATTGTTTCTAACGGCGTGAAAGCAGGTGCCGGCGTTGGTGGCCGTGCCCTGGCGGCTGTTGGCAACATCGACCGTTCCGGCCGTGACTACGGCACGGATTCTACCGCCCAAGGTGTGATGATTTCTACTGCGGGCCGTGGCGGTGGTAAGAACACGGCCGGTATCGGCGGCCTCGGTGCCGGTAACACGGGTAACGGTGGCGTTGGTTTGATTGAAGAGGAAAGTGAAATTGTCGGCGGTTTGGACCGTGAAGTGATCGCTCAGTACATCAAGTCCCAATTGGGCCAAATTTTGTACTGCTATGAACGCCAACTCAGCGCTCACCCTGACCTGTTTGGTAAAGTTGCTGTTAAATTTACTATTGCTGGAACTGGATCGGTAGAAACACAGGCCATTGGTGATACCACACTTAAAAATGCGACCGTCGAAGGATGTATCTTGAATAAGGTCGCTAAATGGAAGTTCCCTGCCCCTGCCGGAGGGACGAAAGTGCTCGTCACTTATCCATTCTTATTCAAGAGTACTAACTAAGACGGAGGAACTAAAATCATGAAAACTCTCACGCTCACGTTGATGCTATTAGGGAGTTCCTTAGCATACGCCCAAACGACCGCCCCTGCTGCGCCTAAGGCAGCCGCGCCAACTAACTCTGGCAGTGACAAGCTTGATATTAAAAAGCTTGAGCAAAAATATTGGTCCGCAAAAGACGACGACTTCGCCGTCGTGCAAAACCGTCGTTATACCAAAGCCGGCCGCTTTTTCTTGAGCGCTAACGGCGGTGTTCCATTCAATGACCCATTCTCTTCAGGCAATATCTATGGTGCTACCTTCGGTTATTTTTTCAACGAGCGCTGGGGTATCGATGTCGACTACAAATCCGGCAGCCTGCACGACAATGATGCGACTTCACAGTTCCAAAACCAATACGGAACTTATCCCGACCACAACGTGTTTAAATCTTCGATGATCGCTTCCGTGACGCTTGTTCCGTTCTACGCGAAAATGAGCTTCATGGATACTTCAATCATTTACTTCGACATGGGCTTCTCGCTCGGTGCCGGTACTTTGGCTTACGTTATTAATCAAAAAGAGGGCGAGTTGAGCGAGAACTCAGCTGTGGCGAAGATCTCGGTATTTCAACAGATCTTCTTCTCTGAGCACTTTGCCTTGAGAGCCGACCTCTCAAACACATGGGCGAATGAAAAACGTATGAAGTACTACACTCCAAGTGACCCATTGCATGGTTACTCTGGAGCCCGTGATCTTGGCACTAAGATGACAAACGATACTTCACTTTTGTTAGGCATAACTTACTGGTTCTAAAGATTCTAGGTAGCTGTAAACGTTATTTCAAATTGCTGAGCTGCTTTAGGGGGACTTATGAAGACAAATAAATTGGTACTGGCTTTAGTGGCCGCGAGCGTGTCTGCAGGGACTACCGCTCACGCGCAAAAAGCAAAAACGTACATGAAGAGTAGCAATGTCCCTGCTTACAACCTCGTTAAAGCAAAAAAGACGAACGAAGTTCCTCGTTTGAGCATTGGCGCTGAAAAAGAAGTCACTGCCAATATCAAGACCTTGAATCTTCCAGAAGCAGCACAGGTGAATCTCGCCCCTGTTTCCAGAAAAACCGCGGCCCCGGTGATGCAGTTTCCAATAGACTACGGCAAAATCATTCCCGCCCAAGGAGCTAAGTCCGTCACTGGAAAAAATGCTATCGCGAACGTTCCAGAACTCAATGTTTTGAACGAAGTTGGCGAGCCTAATCTTGAAACAGTGGAAGCAAAACCTGCATTGCAACCAATGATCGAGATGAAACCTAATGACTACAAAATGCTTCAAGCTTTGATCTTCCTTGAATACCAAAAAAACTACGAATTGGCTTTGGGCCTCTTCTCTGAGTTGATGGAAGACCCTGAGTATCGTACAGAAGCGTGGTATAACTATGCCTTGACCGCGAAGGGTCTAGGCATCAACTCCGAATTCCGTATGGGTATGATCAAAGTTGCGACCGATGCGAAGAGCAAAGAATGGCAGGAAAAGGCTGTTCACGACCTCGTGGACAATATCAGCATCCTCAAAGTATCTGACATCAAGTACATCGACCCTTTGATCACAAAGTACGATATCGATACGACGCAGAATGAAACTTACCAAATGTATCGTGCCAAGTACTATCTTGAAGCGGGTCAATTGGGCCAGGTTGAAGATGCATTAATATTCATTGCTGATAAATCTACATACTATCCTGAAGCCACCATGATTAACGCCCTGTCACTCTACCGCCAAGGCAAAGTGGATGATGCGATCATGACCTTAAACCGCTTGATGGAAATCACTGATGGCGACAGAAAGAGCACCATCCGCAACGTTGGCGCTTTAACTCTCGGCCGTATGTATTTCCAAAAAGGGGCCTATAAAGACTCGTTCCAGGCTTACTTGAAAGTCGACAAAACAAACCCGATGTGGTTGCAAGCGATGACTGAACAAGCGTGGACACAAATCATGGCTGAAGACTATGAAGGTGCTTCCGGCAACATGTTCTCGTTGCACACAGACTTCTTCAAAAACGCGTTTGCCCCGGAATCTTACACCGTTCGCACTGTGGGTTACTTGAATCTTTGCCAATATGGCGACGGCATCCAGGTATTGACTGAAATGAAGAAAAAGTTTGGCACATTGAAGACCAAACTATCCGCCTACCAAGCGGCTAACGACAAGGCTCCGCTCCATTACTATGACACGATCAAAACGTGGATGAAGAACAGTGATCGTAAAGACGTCGATGGTATTCCTCGTGCCTTCATCGTGGAAATGGCCCGCCATCCGTCGTTCACAGTTCCACAAACTGAGATCAATACGACAGAAGATGAAATTGCCCGCTTTAACAAAGTGACTTTGACCTTGCTTAGCCGCGAAAAATCAACAATGAAAAAAGCGGGCGAAGCGGGCAAAGAAATCAGCGACATCCGCAAAAAGCTGATTGATAACAAGAAATCAGCTTCTTTAACAGAGGCTTTGGCTAGCGCGGAAAAGCGCCAAATGAGCTTCAAGATTCAGCAGTTCATTGCGCAAAAGGCTCGTACTTCGATTAAAAAGCTCCGTGAAATGGGTATCGCCCGCATGGAGAAAGAAAAAGCGGATCTTCGCATGGAAGCCGGCAACGCTTTAAAAACACGTATGACTCAATTGGCGGGTGGCTTGAACCGTGTGCTTGAGCAAAACGAAGTCCTTGCTTATGAACTCTACTCTGGTGCCGGTGAACACATCCGCTATCAAATGGCGGGTGGTGACATCACAGAGAAAGAACGTCCGGAATTGAAAGTGGAAGCTAATAAGAGCCTCAACTGGAAGTTCCAAGGCGAAATCTGGGAGGACGAAGTGGGTCACTACCGCTCTTCGCTCAAGAATGTATGCCCTCAGGACGACAAAGTAACTAGTTTGGATCAAAATTAAAAGGAGACGACCATGAAGAACGTTATGAAATCCAACAAATTAATCGCGAGCTTCCTGCTGGGCGGCTCTTTAGTAGCGGCCCTTACTGCTTCTGCTGAAACGACAGCAAAAGACGGTTTGGCTAAAATCAAATCCAACGTGGATAATTCAAAAGCCAATTTGGGCGAATATAAACGCAATTTGGGCACGGTGGAGAAAAACATCAGTGAAATCCAAAAAGCGAAATCCCAAGTCGATGAACAACGTAAAACTGTTCAGACCTCTTATGAAGAAAATAAGAAGTCTATGATCAAAGTTGACAGTCAAGAGAAAGAAATCCAAGGCTTGATCGCAGATGAGAAAAACAAAAAAGCTCAAGAAGAAAAGAAACTTCAAGACCTTCAAGCTATGGCTCAGAAACTTCAAGAGAACATCGCTAAACGTGATGCGAATATCACGGATTACGAAACTCAATTGAACTCCGTGCATGAAGAAAAGAAGATCTGGGCTTCCCGTGGCGACCAAATCAAACAACAAGGCACTCTGGTAGACCAGCGCACTCGTTCCCTAGCCACGTCCGAAAACGACTGGAGAAACAAGAAAAAAGGCTACGAGGCTGAAGTAAACCGCTGGACCAAAGAAGTTGACCGCCAGCAGAAACTCCAAGATAATTACACTTCATTAAAAGAAGTGAGAGACTAATTCTTGGTTTCGTTGTCCTTTCTAAGAAAGCTCTCCTTCGGGAGGGCTTTTTTTATGTCCGAAACGCGCGCGCCTATCAGCAGCCTCAAAGCAAATCTGTTCTTAAAAGCCTATGGCCTGTTTAAAATCCCTCTGCTGGCCTATGTCGGCCCGAAATGCCTGGAGCTTTCCCCGACCCGCAGCGTGATTAAAATCAAACTCCGCCGCCGCACCAAGAACCACCTTAACGTCATGTACTTTGGCGCCCTTGGGATCGGTGCCGAGCTTTCCATTGCGATCACGGCGGTGGCGTCCATCTACGAAAGCGGTCAGCGCATTGATTTTATCTTTAAAGACTTTAAAGCGAACTTTCTCAAACGCTGTGATGGTGACGTCCACTTTATTTGCGATGAAGCCGACAAAGTCCGTGCGTTGATTGAAAAGGCCACAAAGACCGGCGAGCGCCTCGAAGGAACTTTCAAAGCCCACTCAACGGTTCCTTCGACGAGTGAAACTGAGAAAGTGGCGACCTATGAGCTAACTCTGTCCGTGAAGAACCGCTCCATCAAATCCTAGCAAATCACGGCGAACTTGTTCTAAAGGTTCTTTAAGCCTTTCTAATACGGGCACAGCCATCAGATTTTTCGACCGCTCTCCGAGGTGGAATGCTTCGGTGATCGTGCGCATAATAGAGGTCGCCTTCTCCGGATGATTTTCAATAAAGTGGGTCAATGCTCCGGCAATGATAACCACACTCAGTGGCATGCAGTTCTGCCCTGTCATAAACGCCTGAATCGCGATTTCCCCTTCTAAAGAGGTGTCGTAACCCGTCAGTACATGCCAAAAATCATGTGCCTGATAAACACGCGAAGTAAAATAACTCTCAGCACTTGAAAAATCCGGCTCTGGATAGAAATCGATATCCAGTCCACCTTGATTAAAGAAGTCTGCGGCCGCTTTACCGAAACTTCCCGCAGGATACTGATTCAGTTCCTCGAGCGCAGGGACTTGATACCAGTAGCGCGTCTCGTAAGCTTTTCGCAGCTCAGGAATACTCAGCAACGGTTTTAAAAGCGCTTCCACCCTTTCCGGCTCAGACGACTTTTGATAGGCCTTCGTCATATGGAAAATATCTTCCGTCTTGGTCGGGTCCTGCATGAATCTCAGGAAGTGATATTTGGCTTTTACAGAATAAAATTTACGCGACGTCATCTCTAACGCGGTCATAGCTACATCCCCACAGTATTTGATTGGCAAGTGCCAATGACCAAGATAATACCAATCTAGGATCCCCTTCGAAACTCGGCGAAAAAGACGGACTTCGGGATTGAAAAAAGGCGGCGAAAATGGAATCTAAACCATTGAAAAAACAGCCAAAACAAAAACGTTCACAGGATGTTGTCGATGCCATTCTTGAGGCTGCGACTCGGATTCTTTCGGAAAAAACCCTGCAATCCACCACGACCAATCGAATCGCAGACACTGCCGGCGTTGGCATTGGTTCAGTCTATGATTATTTTCCAGATAAAAAATCAATCGCGATTGCACTGATTGACCGTCGCTTAGAAAAAACTCTGAATGCCCTCGAAGAGCTTTTGAACCAACCGCAACTGACATTGCCAGAGCTGATTGATCAGAGTTTTGAGTTTATTGATGACCACTTTTGGAGTAAACGCGCATTTTTACGTCAGATTTTTATACTCGCTCCGGAAAGTGGGCGCATGGACAGTCTTTTTCAACATCGCTTTCAAGCCACTCTGCTTTTGCAAAAAACATTGGTAGAGAAATATCAGAAAGATCCAGTGTGGGCTGAACAGAAGGCCTTTATTTTGATGAACTCCGTGATGGGAGTCCTCGATGGATCCATTATCACTGAGCACTTCCCTTTTGAGTCTGAATCACTCAAAAAGGACCTCAAGCAGATGGTCCGAGCGATTTTAGAAAGCTAAGGCAGGCTTGCCTTAGCTGCTTGGTATTCACTGATCAGCTTTTGATAGATCTCAGCCGTCGTCAGAATGTCATCAACAAGCCCCACGGATTGCCCTGCACTCCAAACCGTTTTCCAAGATGGTTTGTTCGCAGACTCTTCGAGTGATTTCATGCCCATAAGATGAATCAAAGGAACGACGTATTTCTTCGTCGCAGGATTGTCTTTCAATGTCTTCAAAATCCACGGCAAGTCCGTGCCAAGTTTTTTCACGTAGTCCGTGTTAATCACCGCCGCCGGAGTCCCCGACACACGTGTTGTCATCACGATATCTTCAGGTGTCGAACTCACAACTGCGTTTTTGTAGGAAGCATCAACAGTCGCCTCTTTAGAAGCGATAAAGCGCGTTCCGATACTCACACCCGCCGCACCCAACGCAAGACAAGCTGCGATTTGCGAGCCGTGTGAAATACCACCCGCCGCAATGATCGGAATCTGCAACTGGGTTTTCAACCATGGCACTAACACCAAGGGCGAAATCGGTCCCGCATGGCCACCGGCTCCGGCCCCCACCGCGATCACACCATCCGCGCCGAGATCTTGAACTTTCTTAGCAAACTCTAAGTTCGTCACGTCACAAAGAACCTTCGCGCCGTTTTTGTGCGCTTCTTCGATCACATGTTTGGGGCTTCCGAGTGACGTAATGAAAAGATCCACGCCTGCATCAAGGGCAATCTTCAAATCGCCTTCAGCACGGTTATTACTTTTATTAACGATGATATTGATACCGACAGGTTTCTTCGTGCGTTTTTTAATACTCTCGATGGCTTCTTTGAATTTTTCTGGCGGACGATAATTGAGAGACGGGACTGTTCCGACACCACCGGCTTCGCTGGCTGCGACAACGAGGTCTTCATTACTCACCAAAAACATAGGTGCGGCAATGATCGGATTCTGAATCCCCATCAAACGAGTAAAAGATGTTTCAATGGATTTTCCGTCCGCCATAAACCCTCCCGATGTTCTATGACTCTAGAGGATTTTCTAGGCTTATTGAAGCTTTTTGCACTGACGCGCATAACTGCGGTCACATTCAAGAGTGTCATCGCTTTGGCAGGACTCTGCTTGGTCGGTCTTCCACAGAATCGCATTTTGGCACTCGCCGGCGATTTTTCCCGCCTCGGCACTTTGCACATAAGAACTGAATCTTTGATTTTCAAAAGAATCCGGGATCGGAGTCGGCGTTGGCGCAATCACCTCAGCCGGAGTCGAAACTGGAATCGCAGCCACTGCAACTTTTGGTGCCGGAGTTGGTGAAGGAGTGGGCGTCACAACCTCCGTCGTCGCAGCGGGGTCTGTCGTCACCATTTCAACCCCCGAGGCCGACTCATCCCCCGAAAGCACCTGCTGAGCATCGACTCTTTGCTCTACGGGAGCAATCACTGGCGAATTGAGCAGCTTTTGAGTTTCAGTAAAGGTCTCAACAAGGTCCGCTGTAAACTTCGCAATGTCGGTCACGCCCAAAGACTTCCACTCATCCAAAAGAACTTGAGGATCTTCACCGTACTGAAAGCGATCCATTTCATCTTTGGTCGCCTGAAGAACGCGCATCACGATTTCTTTTTTGTTCTGATAATCAAGCGGAGCTCTTTGCACTTGTTCAAAGTAACGGGCGCCATCCAAAAGCAAAACCATGCGCTCCACAGAGCCCTTCACAGAGATCCCGAGTTGCTTGTTCACTTGCGTTTCTGGAAGAGTGCTTTGATAGAGATTGTAAACTTCCGCTTGGCTCATCTGCTGGGCCTCAGTGATTTTACCGAACCAACGCAGACTGCGCGGGAGATCTTTCTGCAACACCTGTGAGGCATACTGGTCCGGCGTGTAAGCTAAAGCCACCGCCATAGTCCCCATAGAAATCACCCAAGCTGCAAGGAAAAGTACCACCCATTTCATAGCGCTCATGTATAACACAAAACCACAGCAATCTCTGTCACTCGAGAGCGCGAATGAAACCTCTTCCCGACTGTCAAAACTATTGACGCCATACAGGCCGCTTCAAACGCCTAACTATTGTTTTCAGAGCTAAAAACATGCTATCTAGAGGCTATGAAAGTGCTCCGCTGGGTCCTTATTAACTTTGGCGTTCTAATTCTATTCCAGGCAACCAAGTATTTCTTGGGCCTGCAATGGGCAATAGGGGTCTCTATGGCTTACGCCATTGGCGAGATCCTTTGGCTGAAAATTCGCAGAAGAACCATCTCACCGTTTATGCTCTTTTCCCTTGCCGTAGTTTTACTATTTGGAGTTCTCGATCTGTGGCTCACCAATGACTTCTTTATGAAGCTCGAATCTGCAGTGATGAATCTCATGATGGCTGGATTATTTGGTTTATCGTTATTCCGCGAGAAAACCATCGTCGAAGAGCTTGCAGAAAATCAGGGCCGTATTACGAAAGAAAAGACGCCTGACAAAACTTTCTTTTTCCACTTCGTCACCGCTATCTGGTTTTTGTATTACATTCTTCGCGCCTTTGCCTTTACCTGGATGAACTTCGCAATGGCAGATGGCGAGTCCTTTATTCTCAAGACCTTCCTTGGCACAGCCAGTTTTTATATCTTACTAGCTGCTTCCATAGGACTGAACCAACAGCTTTGGAACTTGCTTCTTAAGCTCCGCCTTATGCCATCTACGCGCAAAAATCCAATGACGGAAACTTCCATGCAACGGCCTTGCATCGGAACCCGGAATTTGGAATCCTAAGTAGGAGCAGACGGGTTCATACGGATACTTTTGAACCTACGGAGGGGGGAAGGCCGCGCTTGGTTGCTATAAGCACCAGGAGCGAGCGCCCCGCTGCTATAAATCAGTTTCGCCAAATAAAAAAAGCCAAGGTTTCCCTTGGCTTTTCATCTTTATTGTCAAAATTTATCTTAGTGCGTGTTGTTTTCGATCACAGAAGCTGGAGCGCGTGAATTTGGGTTTTCCATTGAACCACTGCGCACAGAATTTGGTGCTGCCACTGTCGTAGAAACGTTGGCTTTCACTTTAGCACCATTCACACCGCACTTGCCGTCTTTACCTTTTTTGTAACCATCAGCGCATTCTTTTGTCGCTGCTGCGGCCTTAGCCTTCTTTGAGTAGCCAGCCATCGCAGATCCAGAGATTGCACAAACAAACGTGAGTAATGCTGCTGCCAATAGTTTCACAAATGCCTCCTGAGGTCACATGTCAGTGATTTCAGAATAACATCGAGTTTTTGAAGGACCTAGGGAAAATCCCAAAATGGGATACTGACAACCGACCTAAGGTCTAGCCAAGCGCTTGGCAAAGGCCTTAAGAGCCTCTCCATATTCGCCGAGGTCCTTGATAATCGTCTGAGCATGCCATTTAGAAGGCTCGACGAACTGGTTATGCATCGGACGCACCTGAAGCTCAAACTGCCTCTTAACCCCGTCAGCAGTGCGTCCACGCTCATGCACGTCGCGCTCGAGGCGGCGGCTAAAGCGGAGTGCCTCGGGGGTGTCAAAAAAGACCGCCTCATCCAATACCGCGCGCACATCGGTGGAGTGAAGGATCAAGATGCCGTCCACCAGAATCACCGGCTTCGGAGGGCTCACGAGAACTTCTTTTCTGCGGGAATGGGTCACAAAATCATAGATAGGAACATTGATGGTTGCGCCTGTTTTTAGTTGGCGCAAGCCCTTTGCCATCAGGGGAAAATCCAAGGAATCCGGGTGGTCGAAATTCACCGAACCACCATCACCATCGAACTTTGCCGATTGATCGATATAGTAGTTGTCTTGATAAAGAATCATACAATGCTCATCGCCAAGAGTCCTTTGCAGCTCTTTTGCGAAATGGGTCTTACCTGACCCACTTCCTCCCGCGACACCGATAATATGAGGTCTCATCATGCAGTCACCTACTTGGTTTGAAATAAACGATCCCCGGCATCACCGAGGCCGGGCACCAGATAACCACTTTCGTTTATCTCATTTTCAATGTTGACCGTATAGACTTCGACGTCAGGATGAAAGTATTGAACCTTTTCCAGACCGATTTTACTCGCCAAAATGCTGATTACTTTTACTTTGCCCGCGCCGTAGTTTTTAAGGCGGTCAATCGCGGCAATAATCGTATCGGCCGTCGCGATCAAAGGATCACACAACAGGACCTCGCGGCCAGCGATGTCCTTCGGCATTTTGAAATAGTACTCCACGGTGTTGTGGATGAACTTATCACGGTAAATACCTATAAAGCCCGTGCTGGCAAAGGGAATCATCGACAAAGCGGCGTCGAGCATCCCATTCCCCGCACGCATGATTGACACCACCACCGGCGGCTGGGTAATTCTTTCCACCGTCGTTTTTGCGATCGGCGTTTCAACCGCGATTTGCTCAAGTTGGGTCCAATCTTTCATCGCTTCATAGACGAGGATTTTGGAAATCTCTTTCACGATCTCGCGGAAGTCCTGAGAGTACGTATTTTTATCACGGAGGTATCCGAGTTTATGCTTTAAAAGCGGGTTTGTAATCACCTTGATATTTTTATTCATAGTCGTTTCTCTTTTTCTAATTGCGTTGCGGGTCTTGGGCCCGTCGCCCTGTCGGCTTCCACAAACTTTAAAAAACAGTTCCATCGCTTTCAATTTTAAGCGGTGGCGAAGAGTCCGCGCGCAAAGCTTTCGCCGCTTTACGGCCGGCCCACCAAGTACCACCCTCCAAAACTTTCGCAAGAGGAAATTCCGAAGGCGATTTGCCCAATTTTCTCTGCACTTCAGCGCCAATACGGTCCAGCAGCGAAATCGTCAGCCCCCGCCATTCAATAATCAGCTCCGAATCAGGACGGTGGTTCAAAACGGCCATTCCGGGATCACGCAACGTGATCAAGCCACGATCAATCAGCAATCCACCGTTGCGGTACTCCGCAAGTCCTGTCAGTTTTTCGACATCCGTGACTTCAAAACCAGCTTCAGCGATGGGCTCCATAAGTGAATACGTCATCCACTGCGAAAGCTTATGAAAGGCCGCCAAGCCCCCTGGCACTTTCGAGTAATTCCAAATATCACCCAAGTTCACACCCGCCACGCGCACGCGTCCCGGCCAGATTTCGCCCAAGCCATCGAGCACGGCCCGCAAAACCTGCGGGCCAGTCAGCTTTTTGCCATGACGTTTTTGCAAGTAATCAAGCATGCTGCCTGGACGCCCCCCAGGGAAAATCTCTTTCTTCGCCTCGATAGTCTTTCCCAAATTGCGCAGCAAAGACAGACGCCCTTCGACACCGATCAACGGGTTTTCCGCCGTGGCTTGGAATGCACTCGAAAGCTTTTCAACCGTCAAATTTTGCAAGCCCCTCTCCGTCGCCCTCAACGGATGAGCACCGTCGCCAGAGAGTGCGCCTTCCATAAAAAGGTAAAAACTCGCGACGCCCAAACCTTCAGAGCGGCCGAAGGTTTTACCCGTGCTTTTTTCCCGATAAGCCCAGACATTGCCGGCCCCGGCATCGAGCAAAGCCGAAGTGATAACCAAATCCAGCTTCGTGCGGGCTTTTTCCACCGCATCCAGGCCAGACATTTTAGCTTCCAAGGCCTGAACGCGGTCCACTCCTCCCACGCGGAAGTGTCCCCAGCGGGAATGAAAGGGAATATTCAAAGCCGGATAGTTTTCACGGATCACTTCAACAACGTAGTCCACCACGGGCATCAGTTTCTCGGGATGATAACTAAAATGCGTCTCGCCTTTTTGCGTAAGCTCTAAAATCTTCTCAGCGCTTTGACGGATCGCCACAGGTGACAAAAGAAAATCCAAATCTTTTTCAGTATAAGAATTACTCATCAATCGGCCTTCCTTTAACTTTATCGAGCTGCTCGGCATTTTTCTTTTCGCCAGGGTTGAAATAGCCCGCCGCCTTCTTGGCTTCGATTTCTACTTGGGCATCGGCTGGAATCAGCTCGGACGGAATGGAAATGCGGTTCACGACTTCAATTCCGCTCTTCACGATGGCGTCGTATTTCATATTCGACATTGAGTGCAGGTTATGAATCTTCGTAATACCAAAAAAGTGGAGGATATCCGGCATCAACTCTTGGAAACGAGCATCTTCAACTCCCGCCACACATTCGGTACGGTGAAAGTAGGTCGCAGCCGAGTCCCCGCCTTTTTGACGTTTGCGGGCGTTGTAAACCAAGAACTTCGTCACCTCACCCAGCGCACGGCCCTCCTTACGATAGTAAGCGATGAATCCCACACCTCCGCGCTGAGCCGTTCTTGCCGCATCTTCAATACCGTAAATCAAATAAGGGCGGCACGTGCAGATATCCGAACCAAACACGTCAGAACCATTGCACTCATCATGCACCCGGCACGTGAGTTCCACTTCTGGTTTTGAAAGATCTTGGAGGTCACCGAAAATATAAACGGTCGTGCTGCCAATTGGCGGAAGCATGACTTTGATATCCGGACGAGTCACCAGCTCAGGAAACATCCCGCCGGTTTCTTGGAACAGGATCTTACGAAGCTCCCCTTCATCGACGCCAAGGCGTTTTGCAATCCCCGGCAAATACCACACGGGCTCCAGCGCCACCTTCGTGACGCGGATGTCGCGATTTTCTTTAATAATTTTCCCGTCCACCTTCAAACGTCCGGCATCAATGGCTTCGTGAATCTCAGGAATTTGCAAATGCGCCTGAGTCACCGCAATCGTCGGGCGAACATCATAGCCCTCGTCATAGAATTTTTTAAAATGAATTGGCACATCCAAGCCCCATGGATCGATCGAAACCATTTTATCCGGGTCAGACCATGAAGGGAAGGGACCGACTTTGACCGGGCTCTCGGTGTTATTCAAGTCCGGCTTATGACGAGTTGAGTACTTCCCTTGAGCAATCGAAAGAGCGCGATAGACCGCATAGCTTCCACTGTGCGTACCGATGGCGTTGCGTTTTTTCGTGTCCGTCAAAGAGCCGATAATCGGTCCGCGCTCCGTGGGATTTTTCGCCCCCCAATGGATTGGCAAGCTGTCTTTGAAAACATGTTGCGAATGTGACGTCAGAATAACGTGTGCTGATCTTTTCATCTCGCTCATAAATGAACCTCTTACGACATCCAGTTGTTGTCGTCTTGTTTTTCCCATTTAACAGTGACTTTTTTAATATTGCTCCAGAAATCCAACGAGTGGTGGCCGGTGATATCCCCGTGACCAAACTTGGAGGCATTCACCCCACCGAACGAGAATGGCTCGCGCGGCACTGGAACGCCGACATTGACCCCCACCATTCCCGTGGAGGCCTGACGAATGACTTTCTCAGCCAGATTTCCGCTGGAAGTAAACACCGAACAGGCATTACCGTACTCGACACTGTTTTCGATTTCCATGGCGTGGGAAATATCTTTGCAACGAACAATGCTCAGAACCGGACCGAAAAGTTCCAGCGTCGCGGCCTCGCTCCCCGGAGTGACATTGTCGATGACGGTGGGACCGATCCAGTTCCCACCCTCGAGCCCCGCAGGTGGTTTCGCCTTCCTGCCGTCCAAAAGGATTTTTGCGCCCTTCTTCTCGGCATTGCCAATGGCCTGACTCAAGAACTCCACTTGAGATTTGGTGATGATGGCTCCCATGTCTTCGCCTAAAACCAAAGACTGCGCGCGCTCAACGATTTTAGCGATGTGCTTATCGACGTCCCCGACGGCCAGCAAGACGGCTGCCGCCATACAACGCTGACCCGCGCATCCCGTGAAGGAATCGCTAATCCCCATGCCGGAAAGTTCCGGATTTGCATCCGGCAAAAGAACAATATGATTTTTTGCGCCACCTAAAGCCAGCACACGCTTGCCTTGACGAGTGCCACGCTCATAAACGGCTTTTGCGACGGCCGTCGATCCGACAAAGCCAATAGCCTTGACATCTTTGTGATCAATGATGGCTTCCACGGTTTCGCGACCGCCTTGCAGAACTTGGAACAAACCGTCCGGCAGTCCCGCTTCTTTTAGAGCGGCCGCAATTCGCAGAGAGGTGAGAGGCGTTTTTTCAGAGGGTTTCCAGATGTAGGCATTTCCCAAAGTCAATGCAATAGGAATCGTCCACATCGGCACCATCGCCGGAAAGTTGAACGGAGTGATATTCGCAACCACCCCCAAAGGTTCACGGCGGTATTCGCACGAAACCCCACGAGACACCTCCGCCTTGCCACCAAGATCCATATTCTGAAGCGCAATCGCAAACTCCAGAACTTCGATCCCTTTCATCAGCCCGGCTTTGCCTTCAGCAAAACTTTTTCCTGACTCAGAGCTTTTCACGTGAGAGATTTCATCAAGATCGCGCATCAAGACCTGGCGGAAGTTGAACATCACTTTCGTGCGTTCTTTGAGTGGCACATTCGCCCACTCGGCTTGCGCTTTTTTGGCGGCTTTCGCGGCCGTATCAACTTCGGCCGCCGTGGTGGCCTTCATCTCTCCGATGACTTTGCCGTTGTAAGGGCTCAGAACCGTCATCGCGGCGCCCGATGCGTTTTGAAATTTCCCATTCACGAAGTTTTCAACTTGAATGGGGGCCCCTGGAATCTTCACGCTCATACGAACCTCTTTATTTTCACTGTGGGAAAACAAAAAGTGTATTATACCGCCTTATATTTGCCAGCGAAAAAGAGCATTTATACTATTACGTAACACTCCCTGACGTGACGCCACAAAATAACTAAATGTTCGTTACCTCTCCCATCGTTTTTTCAAGCAGTTCCAGGCCCTTATAGTCGTTCTCAACGATGGTATTGGCCTGAATGATGACCGCAGTCATGAGCTCGCCCTCATCCTTGGTTTTCTCTTCAAAACTTGCGAGCTTCTCTAAGTTACGCATGGCCTTCTCTTGTTCTTCGATCCAGGCTTTATAGGACGCGCGGCTGATTTTGCACGACTGAACGCCAAACTTGGCCGACACTTTTTCTTTCGCCCCATCATCCCCCTTCTTACGAAATCCTTCGCGTACAAGTTCGAGAAAAAACTCACCAGAGTTCCTGATAGCGTTCTCGTAATAAATATCTCCTAGAACGCCGCTACCGAGAGTTGGAATGCCTTTAAAATTCGGCTTCACTTTTTGTTTGCCCGTGACGCGAATCAGCCCCTGCTTCTCAAGCCCGATGAGGTACTTGTCAGTGGATCGCTGGGTCAGTCCGAACTTTTCGGCAATTTGCTTTGGCGTCCCGCCGCTAAAGAGCTGCATGAGGTAAGCAAAAAAGCTACGGTTCTTTGCCAGAAAGGTCTCTTGCTCCGGAGTAAAATGCACTTCGCGGACCTCACCAGCGCCTATCATAGCTTCGAGTTCTGCAAGGTCGATATCGACAATCTCACAAAGTTGCAGCAAGCGGTTTAACGTCAACTCCTCGGGGCCGAGGATTCGCTTGATCGTCGGGACGGAGCACTCCAGTTGCTCTGCAAGATCTTCGTAGGTGATGCTTTTCTTTTTCAGAAGCTCTTTGATAACGGTTTTGATTTTTTGCGACTTGAAGCCTTTCACAGCGGGCGCCCTAATATCTTAGCAAAGACGAAAGGTGATTGCCATTGTAGCCCTCGCGCGACCGGCGCACCGTAGGCACCGAAAATTCTCGTTCAAGCACGGCGATATCCGTCGCTGCATTCAAACTAAAGAATCTTTGAAGCAGGTTTGTGAAGTGTCTCATGGTCTTTTCTCCTTCAGAGCCAACAGCTCTTGAAATAGAAAATGCACCAAAAGGCGCCCCCCCACAAGGAGGTTCTTAAAGGCATCGAAATACGATACCAAATGACATATTTTAGCTAATTTTTTGGATAAAATATCAAATTTTGATGCCGCTCAAAAGGTTAAAGAATGGGTCCGCTTTGAGTTTACAAACTCCGCAAACCTATTTCTGAGTGGTATCAACCCGGCCTTCATTAAAGACAAATTGCCCGAAGTTGTTGTCCCGGCTCATAATCGTGCGGATATCCTTCACGTATTTAGAAGGATTTTCGTTGTAGGTGCGAGCCAGTGCCACTACCAAGACTTCGCTATCCAACGCCTTGCCTTCGGCGCGCATTTTTGCACGCACATCACGGAACTGCTGGTAAGGGCCCCGGTTTAGCAATTGGATATAGGCCGCCACCCCCTCACTGAGGGAGGCAAATTTTCTTACGCATACACCGCCGTTTACGGACTCACACGGCTGAGTCTTAGCGTTGCCATGCATGCCAAAAAGATTATTTAATTTTCTTGCCATCTTGCTAGTGCCCCAGCCGCTTTCAAGGGCGGCCATCGTCAGCAACAAAGGCAAGGGAATGATATCCACACGAGCTAAGAGGTCCGCGTAGCTTGCTTTTTCTGTCAGGTTGTATTCCTTCTTAATGTCGATGAGCCATTTTTCATCGTCTGAAGTCAACTCGACATGATCCTTCTGTTTTTTCTCAAGACGCAGAATCGCCCTGCGCTGTTTATAAACGACTTCCTCCATGCGAATGGCAATCGGTAGCAAGGCGCAGACAAAGCGATTTTTCTTGTCCTCTGAACGTAAATTCTCAAGTTCAGCCGTTGGCATCGACTTCGCCAATTGGGAATCATCGTTGTAAAGCTCCTTCAAGTCCACTTCACCTTTGCCGCCAACAACTTTGATTCGCCCGCAGAAATCACCCGTTTTGGAAGATGCCGGCGTCACCGCGCTCTCCGGCTTTTGCGAGGTCGCTGGCTTTGCCGGAGTTGCTGGCTTTGCCGGTGTCTCCGATTTTTGCGCAACCTCCGGTTTCAACTCGGGTGATTTCTCCACCTCCGGCTTGTTCATTTCCGGAGCCGGCTGCTGTGGCTCCAGCGCTGGAGCTACAGGCTGAGACGGTTTCTCAGGCTGGTCACCAGGGTCATGAGCATTTTGATCAGGCCTTGCAGGTTCAGGCCGCTCACCGGGCTCTTGCTGGTCGCTCGGCTGACTGCCCGACTTCTGGTGCTCATGCTTTTTCTTTTCTTCGCGTTGGTCTTCGAGCTGTTTTTGATATTGATCTTCGGCATCTTGGGCAATCTCCTCGTCACTGTAAATTGGGTTTTGTTCTGTTAAGTCATTTATGAAACTGTCACGCTCCATCGGAGTTTCGAACCGGGAAGACGGCAACGGTTGCGGGTTTTTCAGCTTTTGCAAATCGTTCGCAACCTTGGGGTTTGAAGACGTCGGCGGACGAAGCGCCTCGTCCGTGTTCATATTATAGCCGCCCCCTTGGCAGGCGGAAAGCACAAGGCTTCCCACGACAAGGGCCGTTGTCATTTGATTTGTTGCCCAGAAATTGAAAAATATGTTGTCACGTCCCGCTCGTCTTTTCATAGTGGCTTCGACAGTTGCAACGCTTATGCCGCAATCAGCGCTGTCAAACTATCAGACAGCCCTGCGAAAATGCCCCCGTTAACAACCCGAAAACCTTATCTCTTTCGCCTTGTGAAAACTCTTTCCAGTGTATGATCCATTCTAAAAACACCACCCCCCCACCTATTCACGGCACTGAGGTTACATTTTTGGGCGCGGGGGTCTTCGCGGAACCTGTTCTTCGGGCGATCTATCTTGTACTCGTTTCTGCGAGTGCTTGGTGATAGTGTGTCGACGTGAAATCAAGGCTTTGGTGGAGAATGCGGAGTTTTTTATTGCCGCAGAGTCACTGCAAACAGACATCCTGTCTGTTGAGGGCTCTCCCCTCA
>JBDHWW010000020.1:0-61936 GCA_039810425.1 Pseudobdellovibrionaceae bacterium
GGGAGTTTGAGGGGAGAGCCCTCAACAGACAGGATGTCTGTTTGCAGTGACTTTGCGGCAATAAAAAACTCTGTATTTTCCACCAAAGATCCCCGCCCGCTTGGCACAAAACAGCCCTTCTAATAAACGCAGAGGTAACCGATGAGTTTCATGAGGCCTCCCGTCGCTTTATTATCTGTACGCAAGCTTTAGCACTTAAGTCCAGTTTCTAACGGGAGGAAATCAAAGCCGGCGAAAAAACTATGCCTCGGTATTCAACTCCGGAAAGGATTTGACCAGGTCATCAAGGGCCTTCATCTGCCGAAGAAACGGTTCCACTTTCGACAATGGCAGCGCAGAAGGGCCATCGCATTTTGCTTCGTTTGGGTTGGGATGCGCTTCAATAAACAATCCGGCAAGCCCCACACCAAGACCCGCGCGGGAAAGCTCCGCCACCTGAGCCCGGCGGCCGGCCGAGGCGGCTCCACCCGGATCACGGAATTGCAATGCGTGGGTGGCATCGAGGATGACCGGCGCTCCGCGCGAAACTTTCTTCATCACTGTAAAGCCCAGCATGTCGACGACGAGATTGTCGTAACCGAAATCGGAACCGCGCTCACACAAAATTACTTTGTCGTTGCCGCACTCTTCGATCTTTTCAACGATGTTGCCCATTTGGCTGGGGCTTAGGAACTGGGGCTTTTTCACATTGATCACGTGACCGGTCCGAGCCATGGCTTCTACCAGGTCCGTTTGCCGGGCGAGGAAGGCCGGAAGCTGAAGCACATCGGCCACTTCCGCCACAGGCTTCACCTGATGGATTTCATGAACATCGGTGATCACGTTGACGTTAAAGGTTTTCTTGAGCTCGGCAAAAATCTTAAGACCCTTTTCCAATCCAGGGCCGCGGTAAGAATGAATCGAAGAGCGATTGGCCTTATCGAAAGAGGATTTAAACACGTAGGGAATCTTGAGCTTTTCAGTCACCTTCACGAAATGCTCGCAGACCTGCATCGCCAGATCGCGCGACTCCAAAACATTCATCCCAGCAAACAACACAAAAGGTTTATCATTCGCAACTTCAAGGGATCCAATTTTTACGGTTTTATTTTTCATTTCAGCAGCTTAGCACCGTTTACTAAAGCCAGGCAAGAAGCGAAGTTGCAAAACCACCCCACCCCCTATCGGACCGCGTAACCCCACCCACGCGTGATTCCGTGCGACTCGGCGGTTAGGCGGTGCCCTCCCGGTATTTGAATCGAAGCGAGATGAATCCATTTCTTTTGCCTTTGGATTCTGATCCCCCATGCGTGGTTCTTCCGTACTTTCGTTTTGTCGCAGTCGAATCATGGCAATCAAAAAGTGGAGACGATGATTCCTTCATTCGAGGGCAATATAATAATTCGCGCCGGGCCGAAGGACGCCTGCCTATTTCAAGCCGAGCAAGAGGTCGAAGTCCGCCTTGCTGAGGGCGTTGCTGCCTGGGCCGACTTCGGTTTCTTTTTCGGTGTTAGTGAACAGAACCTGGAACTTGCGATCTTTGCGGTCCTTCAAGAGCTCGATCTTTTCTTCCAGCGATTCATGCATGATGTATCTAAATACCTGGACCGCTTTGTTCTGGCCAATACGGTGCGCGCGGTCTGTCGCTTGATTTTCAACCGACGGATTCCACCATGGCTCCAAATGGAAAACGTAGCTTGCTTTCGTGAGGTTTAAGCCCACACCGCCTGTTTTAAGCGTCATTACAAGCACCGCCCCGCCCGCAGTGTTATTAAACTGTTGCAAGAGGGTCTGGCGCTGTTTGGTCGGAATCCCCCCGTGCAGGGAAAACACTGGAATGCCCGCAGCCTTCAAAAGGCCCACGGTCCGCTCCAGCGTTTGCAAGAACTGGGTAAACACCAAAGCACTTTCGCCGGACTCTACGATCTCTGCCACTGAATCCATCAGCGTTTCGAGCTTCGGCGGCACTTTTTCGTATTTCACATTCGGCAACGCCGCCGGATCCGAACACGCTTGGCGCAAACGCAAAAGCGCCGTCAGCATTTGTAGCTGCACGCTCGCTTCCCCCTGAGCGGCCATGGTTTCTTGCACCCGCTGATTGTATGAAAGCGCGATATCCCGATAAATCGATTTTTGCCGTTCTTCAAAGGCGATACTGACTTTGGTTTCTTGTTTCTCCGGCAACTGATCAAGAATTTCTTTTTTCGTTCGGCGAAGCAGGAGCGGTTTAATTTTGAGTTTTAAATCATCCATCTCTTCGCGGGTCACCATTTCGCTATTGACGAACTGGCGGCGGAAGTCATCAATCTTACCAAGGCTTCCCGGCACGAGCAGATCCACCAAAGAATAGAACTCGCCATAATGATTTTCCATGGGTGTTCCGGTCAGGCAAATTTTGAACTGCGCCGTGAGCGCGCGCGCGCTGCTTGTGCGTTTTGTCGTGATATTTTTTAAGTTTTGGGCTTCATCGAAGATAAGAACTTTCCACTTATACTGGTTTAAGAAATTCTCATGCTCCATCAAAAGACCATAGGTCGTGATCACCACGACTTGTTCTTTGTGTTCAAGGCGGCGGCCGATACGGCCCATTTCCTTATTCGAAAATACTTCAAGAGGAATTTCCGGCGTGAACTTTTCCACTTCCGATTGCCAGTTAAAAATCAGCGACGAAGGCACCACAATCAGCACCTGCCCCATCTCGCCTTTTTCGCGAAGATCATCGAGGAACGCGAGCGCCTGTAAAGTCTTTCCAAGCCCCATGTCATCAGCAAGAAGCGCCCCTAAACGGAGCTGATAAAGATCCTGCAGCCATAAAACGCCACGCGCTTGGTATGGTTTTAGCTCTGCCTTCATCGAAGGCGGCAAAGTTAACAGCCGGCTTGCACCGCCCAGATTGTCATAGAATTTACAAAGCTTATCCCACTCCTCATCACCGCGCATGCCCACGCCCGACGCCCGAAGGGCCAGCAGTTCCAAAGTCTGATGACGAGGCAGGTGATAGACCTTATCGTCGGCTTTACGTTTGGTATTTTCTGCTTTGCCTTTTTGCAGCTTCTGCCAGAAGTTTTCAAGGCGGCGCAACGATGGCATCTGTTTTTGCGGCACCAGGAAAAGCTTGCCTTCGTATTCAATCACGCCGCCAGAGCCAAGGCTCAGGAACTTGTCTGGATCCACCTCTTCGCCACGCAGAAAAAATTTCGGATTCAACTCAAACCAGTTAAAATTCTTTTGCTCACCCTCAACCTGCAACAGGAAGTCGACATGGAACTCATCGTCCTGCAACTCCTGTAACGGTTGGTCCTTATAGTAAATTCGGTAGCCATGGGGAATCACCGCCTGTAAAGCCTCCAGCGCCGTATGCACGCCGCCGCCCGCCTTCTTTTCCCCCTCCGCCACAGGAAAGTGAAAACTCGCGTCGCTCCACGCCTGACCTTTGCCGGATTCTTGATTGGAAATCTTAGAAAGCAACGAAGTCCGGGATTTTTTAAAAACTTCCCCTCCAGTCACGAGCGCCATTTTTTTCAAAATTTCATAAAGCAGGCGGAACTCGCGCTCCATCACCCCTTCAAGAACGACTTCGCCATATTCCGAGTAAAATGCTTCGCTGTTGTGCAACGCTTTAAACGTCAGTTGCACGAAATCTTCAAAACATGCAAGCACCGGGCGCGAGCAAAGCTCCGTCAACGCGAGGTCTTTAACAAACACCCCACCTTGGCCGGCGATTAGTAAGCTCTGCACCCGCGGATGCAGGAAAAAAAACAGAGCGTCTTTTTTCACCACCGAGCCGTCCGTCAGATGACCTTCGAAATGCAAAGACAGGGTTTCCAGCAAAACGTACTGAAGAATACCCAGGTGTTTGAGCATCTTCATGTCCCACTCACGTTTTGTCCGAATGCGCGTGGCAAGGTCTTTGGCGTCCACGTTCAATAAATAAGGCAGGCCCTGCGACAAAGCTTGTAAATACAAAACTGTCTTCGTGGACCAACCCCGGCGCACAAGGTCCTTTTGTCCATTTACCCGCGCTTGATGCTGGATATAGAAACTGCCGTTTTCCTGCAAACGGATTTCCGTCAAACTCTGATGCGGCTGGAGCGTGCGGCTTTCGCCCTCGACCTTGACTGGAATCGCGCGTGTGCGCAAATAGCGCAGCAAGGTTTTTACTTCCAGTTCGCCAGTCAAGTCCACCGTCGGCATCTGACGTTCCGTCAACCAGAGATCTTCAGAAATCCCCGAAAGTGTCTCTTGCAACTGGCTAAGTTCACGCATCCACGGATGCACAAGGACCACGCCGTCAACAGGTTCCACGGCAAACGATTCATAAAAATTCAAGGGCCGCTTGCGGAAGCTCATGAGCTTAAATTCCGCTTCGAGCTCTTTGCGCTCGCGGAAATCCACGCGCCAGTCGACTTCGTTGACCGGATCAAACTCCACCGCCTGAATCTTCATGGCTTTATAAGCGGGGCTCTTTGTCTGTAAATAAAGGCCTATCTTGCGACGGTTATGATAACTCACAACATTCGCAAGCAATGCCTGCATGATCTCTTCCAGTTCATGCAATGCTTGGCTGATGAAACCCGCGCCGGCTTGCTGAATCAGCGGCCATTTCACAAACACCGATGTTGGAAGTTTCGTCTGCGGCAATAATTCGCCAGGGACCATACGCTGCAAAGGATGGCGCAGGATCTCGCGCGCGCTGATTTGCTGACCATTGCTAAAATTGTAGCGGATCATATCCGCCATGCGGTTTTGTTTATTCACTTCATTAAAGTAGTGTTCCGAATAGGCGGTGAGTTTTTTCCGGAAGACCTCGGGCAAATTCCACAGGCGAGGCGAAAGAATCTCTTTGCCTTTTTCGACTTCGATCAGTTTGTACTTGGCAAAATTCTCATCCAGCAATGCGCCAAGGGCCGGGCCTTTTAAGAGTGGCGTTTCATCAAGAACCAGACTCAAAGACTCCAGCAGCACACCCACGGTGGCCGGATCGTTATACCGGGGATTATCAAACGCGCCGAGAAATTCCGGCCCTTTGATTTCCTCGGCGAGATGTTTAAGATCCGGATGCTGAAGGTCTTCGGCTTCCATCGTGGTGACTTGCCATAAAAGAATAAAGCTCGCCCACTGATGCGGGCAAGTCGCGGCGGAACGGCCATTTTCGGTGCAATGAGAGCAGGAAAAATTCAAAATCCCCTGGGGCTTTTCTTCGACAATCCGGACGGTGACCTTGCGTTCAGTGTTCCAGAAAAAAATCAGGGACATGATTCCCGGCTCAACACTTTTGAGCTCATAACCCTCGAGGGCGCCGCTCGCGATGAGTTTTAGCGCCTCTTCATAGGGCATGCGCTCGCCCAAGGGCACCCGTTCGCTCGGATCCTTCAAGTGGGAAACATTTTGCAAAGTCATGGGAATCAGAAACAATTTAAGCCCTTCAGGCCCCTGTTTTGGCCATCCGGTAGAATGCACAATCTGGACCTCGAAGTCACGCGCCATTTATAGACTAAAGACATATCTGACGAGGGCCAAGAGGCCGGTTTTGGAGCCTGTGGCGATGGTATAGAAAGAAATGTTCGATTTACAGACGTTGGGGAAGCTCATTGGCTTTAAAAATCAGCGGCTTATGCCGTAAGTAAGCGTATATGGACCACGTCAGGGTTGAGTCTTCCAAAACTATGCTGATTTTAAAGGCGCAAACTTATAGTTTGGCAGCGACGGAAGTTTTCTTGCGCAACCGTGGCTGGAGACTTTTTACAACGACCGATGTAAAAGAGGCCCTCCTTAAGCTCGTCGAACAAAAATTTACATACGTTCTTCTCAGCGTTGATCATCCGAATAAAAAAACCTCTCTTTTGCCGCAGTTGATCCGCCATAAGTTTTCAACGGTGGTGATGTGCTACTCCGAAAACACTTCCACTTTGTCATACAACCGTCTGAACGCCGCGGACTGCGAATACAAAATCTATGCACCGGTGACCGGCCCTGCGGTGGAACGCACGATCACGAAATACTTGCGCGATCTGCAAACTCGGAGTTTGCTGACGATCAAGCCCGACGCGGTCGAGTCCCTGCTCTATCGTCCGCCGCATGAAGATCCCCGTATAGAGTCCACCGGCGTGTTTGTTAAAGGCAAAGGCCGTTCCCGCGGTTTTGGCTCCGTGACGGCAAAAGACCAAAACTTTAACGAGATCGAAGGCCGCATCCGCAGCGAGCACCGCAAAGATCCAGAGTTCCAGCAGCGCCATTTCTCACAAAGAAAAAAACGCAGCGATGCGCTGGATACGATTATTGCGCGCGGTTCACAAATGTCACTGCTTGAAAACGTCGAGTTCCAGGACGGTATCATAGAGCATCCAGTGGAAGAGACCATCCACTCCGGCTGCATCATCGTCGAATCCGAACGCTTTTCCGGTTATCTGGTGACAGCCATGGGCCACAACGAGCACATTAGTGATGAGTTCCTCGCAGGTGTGAAGAAAAAACTTTTTAAATACCTCAAAGACAACGGCGAGCATCTCACCGAGAGCGAGGCCCTGGATATTACACTAAAACCTGTGGCATTTGAGCCTTGGGCGCTTGAGTACGCGGACTTCCTAAGAACATCCGTGCATAAAGGCGATGAGGTGGCAATTGCCTTCTTCCCTCGCCGCCCGGTTTATGTGACACTGGAAAACTCCGTTCACAAGGACATGGCAACGATTCACCTCAAAGATCTTAAAGGTGATCGTGAGGTGAATTTCGATTTGTATCTTTATTTAGCCACTAATAAAAAATATGTGCTTTACACGCCCCAGGGCAGCGTCTTCTATCAAAAGCAGCTCAATCGCCTGAAACAGCAGGGAGTGACCCATATGCACATCCCGAAGACCGCCACAGAGGCAGTGGCAAAGTACAATGCCCAAAACTACCTCAATGATCTCGTCGAGGCCTTTGACCAGAGCGAATATGCTCCCGGCAAGGCCCTTGAGAAGAGCGCGTAATTCACCATTGACTTGAACAAACGCGGGACCACCTGAGTCGATATTGCAAGTGCCAGAACGACGTTCATCCGTTTGGATTTCTGTCCCTGAGAAGACCATCACCTTCTTGATTTTGGCCACTAGCCACACCCGCCTGGCTTACTTCGTCTCTTGATTTTGATTTTCTTCGCTGACGATTTTTTCAAGGGCCTTATCAACCGCCTGAGCGATTTGCAGCTTCTTCTGATTCGCCATCCATCCTGAGTTTTCCGCGCGGACTTTCACCAACTCTTGTTTCGCAATGGGATCTTTGAAGAAATTTAAAGCATTTGTGCCGGCCTCTTTCAGGTCCTTGTCGCTAGATCTCAGCAAGTCGAGAATCTGTGGCAAAGCCGGGGCACCGATCTTGCCAAGAGTCTGGCTGCACCACTTCCGCACTTCAGAATCTTTATCACGTGCGCATTGAGTCGCCGTTTCAAGAGCCGCATCAGGCTCTTCGGATTTCACATCCATTTCCGCCAGGGCGCGGGTCGCCACCGGTTTAATGAGGCGTTTAGGCTCTGTGACCTCTTGGCGGATGGCCAGGAAGCCCGGATGACCTAAACACTCCAGCGCATCAATCGCCGGGTCGTTTTGATCACCGGTTTTAATCGCGGCCACAACGCTTTCGATATGCGGCTCAGCCATTTTTCGGCTCTCCTTCGGCAGTGAGCAGATCATACTGATCGCGCGTCGGCTTGACGGAGAACTATGCCCGAGGTTCGCAGATACGTACTCAGCCACAAGGTCCTCGCGTTTTAACTTTTTTACCAGTACGCGCGAAGCCACCGCGCTTGTCTTATCGTTATCTAATAGACCCGTCAGCCGCTTCATCGTCCACTTAGCTTCGTCCTCACCCAACTTGGGCAATACGATCGCCGCAGCCTCGATCACTTCGACTGGCTCTTTTTCCGAGATTCTTTTTACGAGCAAGTAGCCAATGCGCTTCACATCGTCACGCGGGAACTTCATCATGGCGCGAACCGCAGCCGCACGCACTGGTGCGCTCGGATGATCGGTCATGATTTTTGCCAATTTCGGCAAACCCACAACGGATTTGATCTCAATACACTTCATCGCCGCAATCGCCCAGTAGACCGTGTCTTCGGGGCCAGTTGGAACGAGGTTTGTTTGAACTTCTTTGCTCTGCTCCTGGCAAGGTTTGCCGGACTTCACTGCCTCTTGAAACTGAATTGCGAGTTCGCTCTTAGCGGCAACTTCGGTCTTAAGGGCTTCTTCCTCCACCGGTGGCTCTTTAGCGACTTCGCTTTCGCCGACCGCTTTCACCTGTGGAACCATCACGAACTCTGGCCGACTCGCGACGTAAGCATTAAAAACCATGTTACCCAGAAAGATCGCCGTGATGGGAACCAAGGCAAACACCGGAATGCTCAATAAGAACGCAGAAAACCGGCTAAACGCCACCCGCGAGCACCACACCAGAATCGGCCCCATGATGCTACGAACGATGATGAACAAACAAATTGTGCTGATGCCGGGAACGACAGCGCCATGCCAGACCACCGGAGCCCAAGGAGCTTGGCCGGCCATATAGAAACCAAAGGCCACTCCCGCCGCTAAAACTGCGCGCAGCAACCAACCCCATGGAGATCTTTTCAAAGCGCTCGGCAGTGAATGGGCAATCCAAATTCCAGCTTTACTGAGAGTCGCGAAGTTCGCATAGAGGCAAGCCGCAACACCCACCCAAAGACCGTACCAAACGTAGGTTGCATATTTATGCTGAAAGTGAAAGCTCATCCCGTCACTGACGATGGCTGCAATAATCACTATAAACAGCAGAAACCATGGGACAAGCAATGCCCGCAGCACATTTATTTTCATTGAGTCCTCCAGTTCACCAAACCTCAAAAATAAATGAATTCGCAGGTCTAGGTCCAGCATTGATGACCTTTTGACGCGCCCCTTTATGGATGAAGGGCTCTGTGAATAAGAGATTTTTCTCCGGCCGCGTACTTTCTGGCGTCTTCTTGACGGATTCGTTCGAGGGTTTCACGCAATTGGGCGTTGGTCATCGGACGCTGATGCTTTTGGAAATAGACTTCGTCTTGTTTGCGAATCTCTTCCAAAAGGTCCTCAGCCACGCTGTTCAGGACTGTCATGACACCCAAAGTTTTTGCCGGGATCTCTTTGTCGATATTTGGGGCCCCGGTCACCAGGCGTACCAGCGGCCACAACGGGGTTTTGCGGCTTGGTTGAACCAGGTATTTCGCGGCCGTGGATTTCAGCGTGTCGTGGAAATTGTAATGCAAATCACTCATCCAGCGCATGAGCTCTGACAGAATCGCATCCTTGTGGCGTGAGTCACGCAAAAGACGATAGTCCTTCCAATCCAGTACCAAGTCAAAATTTGGATCAGTCTCCAAATCATCTGGTGTAATGATATGGCCTTTTTTCAGATTCATCTTATTGAGAAAATCCGGGTTGTCCAGAGTCAGATTCGCCGGGTTCATCGGAACCTTGACCTGCCCCAGTGAGGCCTTATCGTAAGCGTAAATGGCCAGCTCCACGCATGACATCTTTGAGTAGTCCGCGAAATTCATGCTGTAGTCGTAACTAATTTTATCCCGCGCCGCTTTGTTGGCAAAGTCCGTGGCCTTCTGCCCCATTGTTGCGTCCTTGGGCCGTAACACCAGCAACCGCGCATTTTCATTCTTAAGCGCAAAATCAATATCGTAGTGAGCGACGCCGACCCCCACATAGGATTCCACCGTCCCGACTTTTTGTGTTTTTGCATTAACGTCGACAAACACCACGTGGCTGAAGTGTGAACGGTTGTCACTGATTTGCGAGATGATCGCGCTGATGAAAGAAACTCCGCGGGCCAGCATCAAATCGCCGGCCTGGAATTTGAACTGAGGATCATCTAAATCCGGGCGCACAAAATACGGCGGATAAGCTTTGCGGTCGTAGATCGGCACAGGTTGCTTTTGGAAATCAAGTTTCGCCGGGTTTTCTTGTTTTACCGAGTAAGCGAAATCGCCAAGATAGTCTTCGCCATCGCGAAGCTTATGAAACACATCGCGAGCAAGGATCACGCAGTCTCTCTTCACATCAGGGAGTTTTCTGTGGATACTCAAGCGAAGCTGCCAGAAACTATTGATCGTATCCATCGCATGCGCTTTCAGGTCGGCGTTGGTATACGCATTCCAATCGATGTTGCGCAAATTTTGTTGCAATGAAGCGAGCGTGCCTGAGCATGTATTGCGGTCATAGTTTGGCGAGGTCACTTCAGCAAGAAATTGATTCATGTCCTCTCGGATGACTCCAGAATCCACCGACGAGGGTTTGCGCAAGGTCGAAGCGCATCCAAAACTGACGACCAATAAACCAAAAACCAAATTGCGAATCATGCGCCCTCCAAAACCGATTTCTCTCTCCAATTTCTATTTTCCAGCGCGAAGCCCTTGGGGTCTACGCGACCAAAGAAGTGATTCGTCGCCCTGCGTTTACATGGACATCAAAGGACGGTTTGCTATGCTGATGGGACTATGAAAAATACCGCTAAAATTGCATGTCTTCTGACGCCCTTTATTCTTTCAACTTCCTTTGCGGCCAAAGACGCCTGGACAAAAGATCCCGTCGCTTCGTCGGAAATTCCCGCAAAGCGCGAATTTCCATTGAACACCGACATCAACCCTTGTCAGGACTTCCATGGCTATGTTTGTTCGAAAGTCGAAAACTCGTTTAAACTTCGCGAAGACCGCAGCAATCATATGTTCTCGTTCAGCGATTCGCGCGAAAGATTGCTTGAAAGTAAAAAGCAATACATGAACGAGATCGGCAAAAAGAAGAAGCTCGATCCGCGCGCTGCACAGATTCGTGGTTTCTATCTGGCGTGTATGAATGAGCGCGCCTCGGCAATGGCTGAAAAGAAAGAAGTCGTTCGCACCGTCAAAGCTGTTTCGGCTTTAAAAGATTCAGCGGCTGTCATGGCCTTCTCAAATGAGAAGATACCGACGTCCTTTGACAAGTTCATCTACGTCTGGGCCGGCGCGAACCTGGACGATCCGCACAAATACGATGCGATTGTGGGCGCGAATTTTATGCGCCTTCAGGACCACAAGTACTATGAAAACGCCGGGCTCGTAAAAGACTACGAAAAACTCCTGTCGGAGTTCTTCAAAACGGTTTATGGCCGCAAACTCACCACCGCTCAGGCGCAGAATAAAGCCGAAGCCATTGTCACCTTTGAAAAAGACTTTATTCAAACCTACCCGAAGGCGGCGGTTCGCCGCCAGCGCTGGAGTGAAAAACGTGTTCAAACCCAGGAAGAGTTCTTAAAGAAGTACCCAAACCTAAAGGCGGAAATGATTTTCAAAAACTTTCCGGCAACGATGCTCGTGAACACTCCGGTTCCGGAGTCTTTGGAGTTTGTGAATGCAAACTTAAACAAATACCCGGCCGAAGTGTGGCGGGATTTGTATTTATTGAAAAACCTCGATGATGTTTTGGATGACGGTTACAAAAAGTACTTTACCCAAAATTTTGATTTCGAAAAGAATTACTTCGGAGGCCCTGTTAAGCGCTCGGAACGCCAAGAGCGCTGTACCAGGAGGTCGATGAGTGCCTTCACCAAGGAGCTGGACGCGACGTTGCTTGAACAACTCTTTCCGAATTTTGATGAAGCTCAGGTGCAAGAGATGGGTCAACGGATCCGCGAAAGTATTTTGCGCGGTCTTGCCAACAACGACTGGCTTTCCAAAGACGCCAAGAAACACGCCGCTGAGAAAATCAAGACAGCTCGGTTACAACTCGTAAAACCGCACAATGACCGCGAATGGGATTTTAATCTTGTCGGCAAGTATTCAGAAACCGACAAAATGGCCAACCAACATCAGTTCAATGAACTGCGATGGAAAAAGATGCTGACGGAAGCACAAGGCCCTGTGAATCAAGACGCTTGGGGCATGGGCCCGCTCACGGTGAATGCGTACTATAGCCAAAATGAAAATAAATTCGTCGTCCCTATCGGGATTTTGCAATACCCGTTCTTTGATTCAAAGCAGACTATTTACGAAAACTTGGGCGCGATCGGCACGGTCATGGGGCACGAACTCGGTCACAGTATTGATGACAACGGCTCTAAGTACGATGACAGCGGCAAGCTGAATCCATGGATGCCGATGAAGGATTTGCAAGAATTCAACAAGCGCTCGGAACGCCTGGTGGAGTTCTTTAACAAGGCCGGCCATGATGGCAAACTGACTTTAGGTGAAAACGTCGCCGACCTTGTAGGCCTGACCTTCTCCTATAGTGCGGCCTTCCCGACAGAAAAGCCAACCAAAGAAGAACAGCAAAAATTTTTCGTGGCGTATGCCAGAACTTGGTGTGCGGTGACACGTCCTGATTATGAAAAGCTCATGATGAAGACGGATCCCCATGCCATGGGCTGGGCGCGCATCAACGAACAAGTGAAGCACCAAGCGGCCTTTGCTGAAGCCTTTGGCTGCAAAGCCGGGGATGCCATGAATCTGCCGGATAAAGAGCGGGTAAAAATCTGGTAGAACTAGCGGACGTCTTGGCAGACGTTCGTGGCTGCGTTTGCGGACGAAATGAGGAACAGGGATAATAAGGAAGGTATAAGTATTCTTTAAGGCTGTCCTGTTTCTCGGCACTGTCAAAAGTGGCGCCCACAAACTGGATTTAAGCCACGGGTCCAGCCGCCTCCGGAATCGGCGAAATGGCGCACCAAAAAAGAATGGTGTCACTCTGCGGGAGCTTACTTCTATTTCATAAAAAAGTCGTAGCGGTAGCCATAGCCGCCGTGGCCATCGCACTTGTAAAGGCCGCGGATCATCCGCATGTCAACGACCGCCAGATACTCCTGGCGGATCGGGATGCGCATCTGCCCGCTCCAGTCACCACTTTCCACAAAGTACTTATCTGAGAGCTGAAAAGGCATGCCAAAGAGTGTTTTCGAGACCAACCCCACCAAAGATTGCAAGCGCTTTCCCAAAGCCGCTTGATCCAGGTTCTCCAACTTCACATTGCAGTTCTGCGTGATCAGCGTGATTTGGTCGACGGTCTTTTGGGCTTTGTAAAAAACCTGCACACGGGACCAAATCCATTCTTTGCTTTGATCTGTCGGCGGTTTATCCGTCGGCAATTGAAAGTTAAACTCAGTCCCCGTTTTTGGAAACGCCTGCGTCTTTGCGCCCGCTATGGCAATCGTCTGAAGCTTTGCATAGATCTCTTCTGGTGCGTGGTCCCCCGGCGCTTTAAAAAGGCCTGGTTTCATCGAGGCCTCCGTGGCCGCCGCGATCTCGCCGTCAGAACCACGTTCCACTTCGGTCGCGTTTTGAGGCTCTGTTCCTAACCCTGCACAACCGAGCATAAAACAGCAAAGCGCCAGTAAATATCTCACAGCACCACCTCGGCCGGTGGATCTTGCAAGTTGTAATCAGATCGCATCACAAAACCATAAGCACCGACATCAGCAATCACGACAAAGTCGCCCTCTTGAATTTCTGGCAATGTACGATCTATCGCCAGAAAGTCGCCGGATTCACAAATCGGTCCTACGACATCATATTTTTTTGCCACCCCTTGGCCCTCTTTCAAAGTCCAGACGCGGTGATGGGCCCCGTACAGTGTCGGGCGCATCAGGTGATGCATGCCTGTATCAACGATCATGAAGTTCTTGACCGGGGTTTGCTTTAGATACTGCACTTGCGTCAGCAACACACCCGCATGGGCCACCAGCCAACGGCCCGGCTCGGTTTGGATTTTAGCTTTCAGGCCTTTCAGCACATCAAAAACAATCGCGGCGTATTCGTTTAATAACTTTTCTTCGGCTTCAAGCTCTTGCTCTTCGTAGTAGATCCCCAGACCACCGCCGATATCGAAGGTATCGACAGACGGAAATTCTTTTTGCAGCTCTTCATACACGGGACGAAGCAATTGCAAAGCGTCTCGGAAGCCCGACAGATTGTGCATCTGCGAGCCCAAGTGCAAGCTCATCCCGCGGAAATCCACGAAGTCAGCGTTGGCTTGTAGAATTTCTTTAAGCTGTGGCCAATCCGTCAATGCCATGCCGAATTTATTATTATGCAAGCCCGTTGCGATGTACGGATGAGTTTCAATACTCACATCGGGATTTAAGCGAAACACCACGCGGGCTTTTTTCCTCATCTCACGCGCGATCTGCGCAATCCGGCGAAGTTCAGAAATGCTTTCGACGTTGAGTTGACGGATGCCCAACTCCAGCGCCTGACGGACTTCTTTCACCGTCTTTCCGACACCGCTATAGATCATTTCACCGGCTTTAAAACCGGCCTCCATCGCCGTGTGGATTTCACCGCCACTGACCACATCCACCCCAATTCCCATCTTGTGAAGACCGCGTAAAACCTGAGGATGAAAATTCGCTTTCATCGCATAGTACACCTGTACACCTGGCAAGGCTTTTTGCAATAGGCTTGCGCGTTCTTTCAGAATCTCGAGGTCATAAGCGTAAACAGGCTTTTCGTAGTTCTTCGTGAGGGGTTCTAGCGACTTCTTTTGGGGTCCTAGCACCAATTTGTGATTCTCATATTGCAAATACAACTTCGCTTTTGACATCTCTCACCCTCATGAGGTTCTATAAGGGCCTTGATTTTCGGCCCTGATTTTCAAGCTTAACGGGACGGTGAGGTCGTATGCAAACATCTGTTTTTGGATATAGCTCTTTGGGACTACCCATCATAGCCTATGAATTCCGCAATTCAGGTCCCGAGGTTCTGATCCTCGGTGGCGTTCATGGCGATGAGGTCGAAGGTGTTTTAGCCGCTCAAGCCCTGCTCCACAAATTTATGACCTCTTTCCCCTATCATTTGAACCTGGTTTTGGTTCCGCAATTCAACATCGAGGGCGTTTTGAACAAAACCCGCGGCAATGCGCGCGGAGTCGATCTCAACCGAAACCTCACCACCAAGGACTGGTCGCCTGAAGTAAAGACTCCGCGATACCATCCAGGGCCCTCGGCCGGAAGCGAGCCTGAAAATCAGGCGCTGATGGAATACATTAACGAGAAAAAACCAAAGTGGATTTTGTCTCTGCACTCTTGGCACCCAGTACTGAACGTCAATGGCGACTGCCGGGCTGAGGCCGAAGTTTTGGCCAAACACACGGGTTACAAAATCGACGACGACATTGGCTATCCGACTCCAGGCTGCTTGGGCACCTATGCGGGTCTTGAGCGCCAATCCCCGACGCTGACCTACGAAATCGAGCGCGGCCAGGATCACGCCGAGATTTTAAAAATCCATGTGCCGGCGATTTTGGAAGCTTTGAAAGAAACTGAGAAAAGGAAATAAGCATGTCACTAGCGATCTCTATCCAATCCATCTGGGACGAAGTTCAAGCCGGCAGCAAGATCGATGATCTTTCCACGGAAAAGAAAAGTGCCATCGAACAAACCATCGCAGGCCTTGATAACGGCACTTTGCGGGTCTGCGAAAAAAGCGCCACCGGCTGGATCACTAACGAGTGGATCAAAAAAGGCATTTTGCTTTATTTCCGCTTGATGAAAATGTCTTTGATGAAGGCCGGTGATTTTAATTACTTTGACAAAATCCCCGTGAAACACTGGACCGGCAACGAAGGTGTTCGTGCGGTTCCACATGCGCTGGCCCGCCGTGGAAGCTTTATTGAAAGCGGCGCGATCTTGATGCCGTCTTACGTGAATATCGGCGCCTTCGTGGGCTCGGGCACTATGGTCGACACCTGGGCAACAGTGGGAAGTTGCGCCCAGATCGGTAAAAATGTTCACCTCTCTGGGGGCGTGGGGATCGGCGGAGTTTTAGAGCCTATCCAAGCTTCACCAGCGATCGTTGAAGACAATGCGTTTATTGGCAGTCGCTGCATCGTGGTTGAAGGTGCGGTGATCGAAGAAGGTGCGGTTCTCGGAGCCGGTGTGACCATCACCGCTTCGACAAAAATCATCGACGTGACAGGGCCCAAGGAAGTGATGTATAACGGCCGCGTTCCTAAAAACTCCGTGGTCATCCCCGGCACGGTGATGAAGAAATTCCCGGCCGGAGAATACGGCACACCGTGCGCGCTCATCATCGGCCAGCGCAAACCCAGCACGGATTTGAAGACATCACTCACAGACGCGCTTCGCGACTTCCAGGTTTCAGTTTAGCAGTTCGAGGCCCCCAAAGGGCTTTGCCCTCGCCAGGGGCGCTACCTGCTCGCGAAGAACTCGGTCGGCAGTCTTCACAAGATTAGTTCTTGATTCTCAGCGCCTGGGCAGGCTCGATTTCACTTGACGTGCGCGCTGGATACCAAGCGCCTCCTAAGCAAACAAAGAAGCCGACAATGAAGACCCCCCAAATCAGCCACGGGTCGACAAGGGCCGGAATCTGAGAGTCATAATAGATATCCGGCAGAATGTTCACCGGATTTTTTTCGATATAATAACTAATCCCCGTGCCAAAGATCAGGCCCGGAATCAAACCAAACGCCGCAAGCATCATCCCCATTTGGGTAAAAATCTTCACCGTGCGCTGATTCGAAAGCCCCAGAGTTTTAAGAATCGCGATATCGCGTTTCTTCTGCGACATCAGAAGCGCCAAAACCGACAAGATGGAGCTGGCCGCGATCAGGCCCGCGAGCCCCAAAAAAACGCCGATAATGACTTTCTCTAAGCGAAGTGCAAAAAACAAAACAGAGTTCCGGTCCATCCAGGTCTCAGCAATCACATCCGAGAACTTCTCGACCTCTTTTTTAAGGTCGTCCAAGTCCTTACCTTCTGGAGTCCATACCTCAATGCCGACTTTGCGGCTCGCCGCTCCTGCCAGTGTGTTGAGAGTCATATTTCTTTGATAAAACACAAACTGTGAATCGAGATCGGCCAAATTCGTCGAAATGATTTTACTGACGCGGACTTTTTCAAATTTCGGAGACTCGCCCGGGGGAAGCAACAAGCCCTCTGGCGGAACCACTGTCAGGAAGTCCCCTTCAAACACCCCGAGGGACCGTGCAAGGTCGACACCGACGACCACCTCTCCTTTGCCGGGAAGCTCTTCAGGCCGCCAGAACTGAACATTTTCGTGATGTTTTTTCTCTTCCATCTGGTGAATTTGTTCGACCATGAACTTTAAGCTCTCGGCACTGACTCCGCGGGCGATGGCGCCATGGAACTGACCATCCATCGTGCGTAAAATCACATCCTGAGTTTCATAGACATAGGCTTTATTCAGAGGATTTTCTTTAAGACGTTGAAAAACCGGATGTAACTCCAGCGTCGATCCACGGTTCACGCCATTCACTGTGATATACAGATGCGGTTCCAGCGCGAGAATGCGCTTATGGATGCTTGCATTCATCCCATTCATAACAAACAGCACGATCAGAAAGGCAGTCACACTCAGGGCAATCGCTCCCACGGAGAGCCACGCAAGGCGTTTTACCAGCGCTCCGGCGCGTTTTGAGAAAATGAAATGACTGAAGAAATCCCGTACGAGCATCGGCCTTATTCTGAGGTCAAAGAGATGTCTTTTCAACTAAAGTGAAACGACCGTCTGCAACAATTGGGTGCGCAGCAGGAGTTTTTACGCCCCGGACCGTTTTTTACGTTCCCAAGCGCTTTTTTGCACGAATGAGAAAACAACCGGCGGCCTTTCCGAAAGTCCGTGCCGGCTTTCTTCCCAAAGGCCACTCAATTACTTTGCTTCCGGAGAAGCGGGCTTGCGATCTTTGGCCGCTTCCTTGGCGGCTGCGGCGGCCTCCTCGTCGCGGACTTCTTGAACGCTGCCGCGGATAAGGAGACTCTTCTGCATGGCTTTGAGCATCACCACAGTTTCATTCAATGCTTCAACGGCGCGCTTCGTCGCCTGGGGAAGCTCCGGTCCGATGGCATTCAATGCCGGTCCCAACACTCGGAAGTCTTTAGTTAGCCCCGCCAAGTTTTTGCTCATCTCTGCAACGTCTTTCGCTAACTCGGGATTTGCCCGGTTCAGTTCCGGCAAGATGTTATTCAACTCTTGCGTCGTTACCGCCAAGTTACCAACCACGTTTTGCAAGTTGCCTTTGTGAGTCGCTTGGCGGCTCAGCTTCGTCATTTCGTTTGCCATGATTTCAATATTTGCCAAAAGCGGATCCAAGCGGTCAAAGATACGCACCAAAGATTGCGTCCGGTCCTTGCTTGTCAAAGCCTCTACCATGTGAGCGAGGTTTTCCAGCGTTGTGCTTAGCTTCGTCAAATGACTGCCGAGCGCCTTGCCGCTCAAGAGCGTCATGATATCCATCGTCTCCGCCGAAGCCAAAGACTGATGCTGAGGCATCTCCGGGGAAAATTCTGAACCCACTGTCACTTCAAGCACGCGATCACCGATGATGAATGGGCGGATCAACGACGTCGTACTGTCACGACGGATGCGCGGCTGGAATTTGTCCAGCACGTAAAAACTGACTTTGATTTTATTGTCTGCTTGAAGCTCGACATCTTCAACCGCACCGGCCCGCAGACCCGCCATCTGAACGATCGTCCCCGGATGAACCCCATCAGCGACTTCAAACGTCGTTGAGTAGTAGCTCTTTGTTGAAAACCAGCCCTGCCTGACAGCCACACTCAAAGCTGTGAGCAACACGCCCAAGACGGCCGCCAGCACAAAGATCCCGGCCACTCGTTCATACCTGTTGAACTTGTGTTTCATAGATGAACCACCTTTTTTTCGTGATCCACTGCCTGCTGATAGATCTGACCATCATCGAGATGGATGACTTGATAGTTAAAAAGACTCATGTATTTTTCATCGTAAGAGCTCATGAAGATATGTTTCAAGTGCCCCTCCCCACGCATTTTGTGGATATAGTCGACAAACGTATAGAGCGTATCCTGGCCCAAGCCTACGGAAGGATCATCCATGACTAAAACCTGCGGCTCCATCACAAGAGCACGAAGCAAACATGCAAGCTTTCTCACCCGGCCAGGGATGTGCGCCGGTCTTTCATGGGCGAATTTCTCAATTTCAAAAGTTTTAATGATGCCCTCAACACGGGCTTTTGCCTCGTTCATTGGAATGATCTTGTGATAGGCCAGTGGCAGCATCAAATTATCATACACCGTGCGGTTGCTGATCAGGCCACCGTAGTCAAACGTGTAGCCGATCGCCAAACGATACGGCAGGAATTCTTCAAAAGACATTTCAAGAACATTTTGGTCGTTGACATAGAAAAAGCCTGATTGCGGCACCAGCAAGCCCGCCAGAATCTGGAGCAACGTCGACTTGCCGTGGCCTTCAGTTCCCTTCACCCACACGACTTCATTCATTGGGAATTCGAAATCCGCATTTTGCAAAAGTGGAGACTGCCCTTCGTGCGAAAATGTCACGTGTTCAAACTTCATGCTATCGACTTTTCCGATACGACCCTCGTTCGCCATTAGACAACTCCTAAATTCTGCAGCTGGTTCAAATAGAACAACGTCGTCACCGTCAGGTTGAAGACAATCACATAGATCACGCTGTTCACCACAGCTTGGGTCGTGACCTGGGGGACTTCATGCGGACTCTTTTTCACCGACAGGCCCTGATAACAGGATACGACGAAAATAATCATGCCACTGAAACTGTTCTTGGCAAAAAAGATGAAGACGTCTTCTTTTGCAAAACCCCTCATCAATGAATCAAGGTAGAAAGAAAACGGCATGTCCTGAAGAAACTTGGTGATAAAGAATCCGCCGATCAAAGACAAAATATTAAAGTAAAATGCCAGGCACACCACACTGATCACTCCCCCTAACACCCGCGGGAAGACGATGAAACTCAGCGGATTGATCCCCATGCTCTCTAACGCCTCGATCTCGCGGTTGGCACGCATGTTGCCAATTTCACTCGCCACCGCCGTTCCGGAGCGTGCAATAACAACGAGGGCGACGAGCAAGGGACCTGCCTCGCGGACGATTATCACGATGAGGAAGTTCCCGATCATTTGGGTTCCCCCCAGCAAGCTTAAATTCGCCATGGATTGAAGAACAACGACGCTGCCGGTAGCCAGGGCCATCACGGAAACCAGCGGCAAAGCCTGCCAACCTGTGAAATATATTTGCGCGGAGATCACGCTCACAATAGTGCGGAAGCCTTGAGCTTGGTCAAGAACAGCGGCTCTCATTGACAGATAAACCATCAACAAGACACGCAAAGTGTACTCGATATTTTTTGTTACGAACTGGCCAAGAGCACACACTCTGGCATCAATCTCCGCCCATAAACTTCCCATGCTTTTCTATCGGATTAGCTTTAAAAAAAACACACGGACCTAGGTCCTTTAGTAAGCCCACAGGGAATAAAAAAGTGATTTTAGTGCTTCAAACCCCGCCTCGGCAAAACCGACCTCGTAGCGACCTGAAACAACTGCATGTTTAAAGATCTCAATATTCTCCGGAAAGGCCCCTCTAAAGGTCTTGTACGCGCGGTGCATATGGGGCCGGGAGGTGACCAAAACAATATCGCGGCAACGAAGCGCTTCAACGATACTCAAACTCTGCTGAGCATTGCCGTAAGTGGTTTCAGAACGTTTTTCAATGACGACGTCATCTTCCTTGAGGTTTCCATAAAAACTCCACACCGGCATGATTTCCCGCAGACGCGAGTTCGGATTCACACCCGAGATAATGAGTTTTTTTACATTTTGATTTGCGAGGAGATCAAAACCCTCACGGACCCGGCCCGCACCGCCCGTCAATACAACGGCGCAATCGGCATTCTGGGATTTTTTCCAGTTCACCACCGGCTCGCCGATGACACCGCGGTATTCCGCATTGAAACGAAAGGCCACCGCCAGAGCCAGGATGAGCAAGGCCCAAAAAGTTCTTTTGCGAAAAAGAGGTTTGGGCTTTGGTGCTTCTGGCGGCTGCATGGAACCTCCTAGCGATGAGCCAGGACTTCTATTTCCACGTTCACACCCTTTGGCAACGCGGCCACGGCCACCGTTGAACGGGCTGGTGGGTTTGTCGCAAATGATTTGCCATAGATTTCATTCACGGTCGCGAAATCAGACATATTGGTCAAAAAAATGGTCGTCTTGACAACATTGCTGAAATTCATATCCGCCGCTTTCAAAACGCCCTCGATGTTTTTGATGACCATCTCAGTTTGAGTTTTGATATCGCCAGTGAAAACTTCATTTGTTTTTGGATCAATAGAAATTTGGCCCGAGCAGAACAAGAAAGAGTCCATTTGCACCGCTTGGGAGTAGGGGCCAATCGCCTGAGGAGCATTGTCTGTAGAAATAATTTTTTTCATGATTCAAATCCTTTTAGAAAACTTTTTAAAAATAGAAGGTCACAGCAGCTTGCATTGGCGTGTCGCCGACGGTTCTGAAGCGAACGTCCTTCAAGGACACGACGCCCACGCCCCCTTGGAAACTAAGACTTAAATTCTCAAGACCGGCAAAGAAAAACTCCGCACCGAAAAGACCGCTCAAGTAGAAACCCGATTGTTTATCACCCGCCACTTCACGGTTGATCAAACCGAGTTCGCCACCCATGGTGAAGTTCATATTGTCTTCTTTGAAAACAATACGCTGCACACCACCGCTTAAGGCGAAACGAGAGTAGTCCTTCTCCGTGTCAATCGCCAAGCCACCTGTCAGACCGATTTCCGTCGTTGGCCAGTACTTCACCGACAAGGCGGGAATGGAGATGGAAGTATCGTTTTTGACACCGATCCCGAGGCGGTTCACAAGTTCCTTCGCCGAAGCGATATTTGTGAATGCCGTGAGACCCACGAAAATGCCTAGAATAGCAGCGGTAAAGCGCATAAGTTTCTCCTTAAAGAGCTGCCTATTAAAGTCGACAATCATGCGAAAATTCAAGCCCAATCAAAAGATGCTCAAAAAATGGGCCCATTTGAGAAATACCGAGTCATGCAACACCCTGCCAAGGTGGCAAAAACAACGCAAAAGCAGCCCGCGAAAATTGGTGATGTGGAAACGAAAACCCCAGAGGGCGTCAAAATTCTAGTGGTTAAAAAAGATAACTCCGACGTTGAAACCTTGCGCAATATCCTGAATTTGTCACTGGTCTTGAGTATCTCAAGACTGTAGTCTGACACTATGCCTGACAACGATATACCGAAGACGGTAAGAGATTTTGTTTTTGAGTACATCGATTCGGTGGAGCAATTGGAGATTTTGCTCCTCCTCGAATCGGACTCAAAAAAAAGCTGGTCCCTGGCGGAACTGAGCGGACTCCTGCGTTCGAATCTCAATTCCGTCGAAAAGCGTATCAGCCTGCTTCTCGCGCAAGGTCTTATTATTAAAAACGAAGAGTCCCACTTCTCCTTCTTTTTGGAGGACGCGGATCTTAATCAGACGATTCACAGTCTGGCTGATATTTACAAAGTTCATCGCTATAAAATTCTTGAAATGATTTTTTCGCCGATGAAGAAGAGTCGGGATTTAGCGGAAGCTTTCCGCCTTTCCCCGGCTAAACCAAACAAAGGAGACTCCAGTGGCTGAAACCGTTTATCTGTTATGTGCCGTCATGAGTATACTTTGCACGCTGCTGCTATTCCGCGGCTATCGCAAGAGCGCGAACAAACTCTTACTTTGGACGGCGCTGAGCTTTGCGCTAATGGCCTGCAATAATATTTTCCTGTACGTCGATCTGGCGATGCTCCCCAACATGGATCTTCATGGGCCCTTCTGGCGGAACGTCTTAGGCACCTTATCGGGCGCAACCCTCCTTTACGGACTTATTTGGGAGCTGACATGATGAGTATGAACTATACACTCTTTCTTGCCGGCATCAGCATGGCGACCTTTGCCGCCTCTGGTTTATTCTTTGTGAAACTCTGGAGAGCCGCTCAAGATCGCTTCTTTGCGTTCTTTGCGATTGCCTGTGGTCTGCTGTCCATCGAGCGTGTCGTGGCCCTTTTCGTCCAAGGAGTTTTCGATTCCGACCTCGTACCACTGCCGGAGTCAACGAGTTGGATCTATCTGATCCGTCTCTTGGCGTTTTTGATGATTGTGATTGCGATTGTCAGCAAGAACATGCACAAAAAATAACTATTCCGCTGAGATCAAGGTTCAGTGCGCGGCCAGGTTTGAGATCTGTGAAATCAAGAGGCGGCGATCTATCGGCTTGGTTAAATGATCTGAACAACCGGCCGCCAGGCAACGGTCCCGGTCTTCCTTCAGCGCGTGCGCCGTCAATGCGATGATCGGCCCCTCGTAGCCTTTACCTCGAAGTGTCGTCGTTGCTTCGTAACCGTCCATCTCGGGCATTTGAATATCCATCAGGATAATGCCGTACGTGCCGTTCAGTGCTTTTTCAACTCCCTCAACGCCGTTGTTAGCGACTTCCACCTGAGCGCCCGCCCCGGTCAGGAAGCGGCTAATAAGAATTTGATTGATGGGCGCATCCTCAACAAGGAGAACTTTAATGCCCTGAAGTGCACTACTGTCGTTCATAGCCGGGAAGTCCTGTCTGATCTCAACAATTTCTTTTTCGAGTGAATCAAAATACGGAACGGCCCCGGCCGGCGTGCCGTTGACTTCGATCAAGAAGCAACTTCCCTCGCCGGAGTGACTGCTTTCAAGCGAGACGTTTCCGCCCAACGCTTCGGCAAGTTTGCGTGAAAGCGCCAAGCCCAACCCGGTGCCGCCAAAACGGCGCGTGGTCGAACTATCGACCTGCACAAACGGATGAAAGAGTTTTTCCGCCAACTGGCGATCAATACCCACCCCCGTGTCTTTAATGCGGAAGGAAAGCCGATTGCCGCTCCAAGCGGCTTCGAGCACCACTTTGCCTTTTTCCGTAAACTTGACCGCATTACTGATCATATTCAATAAAATCTGGCGAAGACGCGTTGGATCCGTGATCACTTTCTGAGGAATCTTGGTTTTAAAGTTAAATTCAAGACCCACGCCTTTGGCCTGCGCCTTCACCAGCATCAGCGTGTGTAGATCGCGCAAGAGCGAAGCGAGATTCACTTCGATATTTTCAATGTCCAAGCGGCCCGCTTCGACTTTTGAAATATCCAGAATTTCGTCGATAATTCTAAGTAACTGTTGACCGCTGCGCATGATGGTCGTGAGGTTCTGCGTGCGCTCCTCAGCGGAAACATCAGAATTCAGCATCAACTCCGCAAAGCCCAGCATCGCCCCCAGCGGCGTGCGGATTTCATGGCTCATATTTGCCAAAAACTGCGTCTTTGCGACACTTGCGGCGACAGCGGCTTGCTTTGCATCGAAGATCTCGTCCTCGGCGATTTTTCTATCGTGGATGTCCATGCTCGTGCCGATCCACGATGTCACTTTGTCAAAGATGTCAAACTCAGGCACTTCGCGGACCGTGTGCCAGCGAAACTCACCATCGTGGCGGCGCACGCGGATCTCGATCTCAAACGGAGTTCCGCTGTTCATCGAATCAAGCCATGCTTTCAGGAAGATCCGCAAATCCTGGGGATGAATCGCATCCTGCCATCCTGAGCCCACGCTTTGTTCTTGGGTCAACCCCGTATAGCTGGTCCATAGCCTATTGAAGTAATCCAAAGTCCCATCGACTTTCGATTTCCAGATCATTACCGGAACCGCATCGGCAAGATTGCGATAACGCTTCAACGTTTCCATTTCAAACTGCGCAAGCTGCAGAAACCGGGCCTGTCGCTCGGTTTGGCGGATCATTTCATTCTGCTCTTGCAACTGCCGTTTCTTAAAATAGAATTCGACAAAAAAGCTCACTTTAGAACGCAAAATCTGCGGTTCAAACGGTTTAAAGATATAGTCCACCGCGCCGACTTCATAGCCGCGGTAAATATGCATGTCATCCTTGTTGATCGCCGTCACGAAGATGATCGGCGTATGACGGTATTGCTCATTTTGCCGAATACGACGGGCGGTTTCAAAACCGTCCATCTCCGGCATCTGAACATCCAGGAGGATCACGCCAAAATCATGCTGATCCAAAAGGCGCAGGGCTTCCAATCCTGACTGCGCCCGAATCAAGTTGACGTTTGGCAGGTTTAAAACAGCTTCTAAAGCAATGAATCCATCTAACCGGTCGTCAACGATAAGAATATCAACTGGAGGATGTCGCATACTTCCTATTTTTCCTTCTTAAACCGCGAGTACATCACCGCCAACAAATGACTTTCATCCACTGGCTTTGTCACGTAGTCCGAAGCCCCGGCTTCTAAACATTTCTCACGGTCGCCTTTCATGGCTTTTGCCGTGAGCGAGATAATCGGAAGCTGACCAAACTCCGGAATCTTACGAATACCGCGAGTGGCCTCAATTCCATCCATCTCCGGCATCATCGTATCCATCAAAACAAGGTCGGTGTCCGGGTTTTCCTTAAGGACCGCAATACCTTGCTTCCCGTTCTCAGCATAGATCACGTTCATGCCGCGCATTTTTAAAATGCTTGTCAGTGCAAAGACGTTACGAACGTCGTCATCGACAACGAGAATTTTTTTACCCGTAAAATCCGCATCCACGGGAAGGGACTCCACCTCACGCGGCGCCTCGGTTGCTTCAAGCATGCCCAAGACATCGCCCACATACTTCTGCGGCAAATAAAGGGTGAAACGGCTACCGTGGCTCGGCTCAGACTCAACCTCAATAATACCGCCCAAAAGACGAGCGATTTCGCGGCTGATCGTAAGACCCAAACCCGTCCCACCGTATTTACGGCTGGTTGTACCATCGGCTTGCTGGAATGCTTCGAAAATCAGTTTCTGCTTCTCGGGAGCGATACCGATACCGGTATCTGTCACACGGAACATAAACGTGTTCTTACCTTTCAGTCCGAGCTCTTCAGCGTGCTTTTTATCCGCCAAACCAATCTCAAGCTTCACGCTGCCTCTCTCGGTGAACTTAAAGGCATTGGATAGCAAGTTTTTAAGGATCTGCTGCAAACGGTTTTCATCGGTGAACATCGCTTTCGGCAAGTGCGCCCCCATTTCAACCTTAAACTCCAACGTCTTGTGTTCGGCCACAGGACGGAAGGTCTGCTCGAGGTACTCGAGCACGCTTTCGAGTTCCACCGCCTTCGGATTGACCGGCATTTTTCCGGCTTCGACCTTGGAAAGATCGAGGATTTCGTTGATCAGCGCCAACAAGTCCTGACCTGCCGAGTGAACCGTGCTTGCGAACTTCACTTGCTCGCTGCTGAGGTTCTTGTCGCGGTTTTCAGCCAACGTTTTAGAAAGAATGAGCAAGCTATTCAGCGGCGTACGAAGTTCATGCGACATGTTCGCCAAGAACTCCGATTTGTATTTCGAAATAAGTGACAGCTGTTCGGCTTTCTCTTCCAGGGAGCGCGACGCCAGCTCCACCTCTTGGTTTTTGACCTCGAGGAGCTTTGCTTTGTCTTCGAGTTCTTTCGCCTGAGCTTCCAGTTCGGCATTGGAACGCTTCAACTCTTGCAGAAGTTCTTCCGTTCTCATGCTTGACGAGATCATGTTCAGGATAACCCCGATGGAATCCATCAGTTGGTCTAAGAAGTTGATATAGTTCTGGGAGAACGTGCGAGTTGAAGCCAATTCGATCACGGCTTTGAGCTCACCTTCAAAGAGCACCGGCAACACGATCACGTTGCGTGGTTTTTCGTCGTGAAGGCTTGAGCTGATCACCACGTAGTCTTCTGGAGAATGAGTCAAAAGAATGCGTTTTTTCTCAAACGCGCACTGGCCCACCAGACCTTCTTTCAAACGATAGCGGTTCGAAACGTTTTTGCGTTCGGTGAACGCGTAGCTTGCAATCAGATTCAAGCTTTGTTGCTCATCGGACTCTGTTTCAAGCATGAAGAATGTTCCTTGATGGGCATCCACGAGCGGTGTCAGCTCCGACATAATCAACTGCGCCACCGCAGTGACTGAACGCTGACCCTGCATCATACTTGAGAACTTCGCGAGATTGGTTTTTAACCAGTCTTGCTCCGTATTTTTCTGAGTCGTATCTTTTAAGTTGCCGATCATGAAGTTGATATTCTCTGAAAGGGCGGCAACTTCGCCTTGGGCTTCAACGGTGATGGAACGGGTCAAGTCACCCTTTGTGACCGCGGTGGACACTTCGGCGATCGCACGGACTTGAGCCGTCAAGTTGCCCGCAAGCTGGTTCACATTGTCGGTCAAATCTTTCCAGGTTCCCGCTGCTCCAGGAACTTTTGCCTGGCCCCCCAGCTTCCCTTCGATACCCACTTCGCGGGCCACGGTCGTAACCTGATCCGAGAAGGTTCTCAGAGTATCCGTCATTGAATTGATGGTTTCCGCAAGAGCGGCCACTTCCCCTTTGGCTTCAAGCACGAATTTTTGATTCAAGTCCCCGTTGGCGACCGCCGTGACGACCTTCACGATACCGCGCACTTGAGTGGTCAAGTTTGAGGCCATAAAATTAACGTTGTCGGTTAAGTCTTTCCAAGTCCCCGCAACCCCAGGAACGCGCGCCTGTGCGCCGAGCTTCCCTTCGATACCCACTTCACGAGCCACGGTGGTGACCTGGTCGGCAAAAATTCTGAGAGTGTCGGTCATTGAATTGATGGTTTCCGCAAGAGCGGCCACTTCCCCTTTGGCCTCAAGAACGAATTTTTGATTCAAATCGCCGTTGGCGACCGCCGTGACGACCTTCACGATACCACGCACTTGCTTTGTGAGGTTGGAGGCCATGAAGTTCACGTTGTCGGTCAAGTCTTTCCAGGTCCCGGAAACCCCGCGCACTTCCGCTTGGCCTCCGAGCTTTCCTTCCGTTCCAACCTCTTTCGCCACGCGAGTCACCTCGGAAGCAAAAGATGAGAGCTGGTCGACCATCTTGTTGATAACATCTTTGATTTGCAGGATTTCACCGCGCGCATCGACGGTGATCTTTTGTCCCAAATCGCCAGAGGCAATCGCCGTTGCTACTTTAGAAACGTCACGGAGCTGAACCGTCAGGTTCGAAGCCATCACGTTCACGTTGTCAGTCAAATCTTTCCAAGTCCCGGAGACCCCTTTTACTTCCGCTTGGCCTCCGAGCTTTCCTTCCGTTCCGACCTCTTTCGCCACGCGAGTCACCTCGGAGGCGAAGGAGTTCAACTGATCCACCATCGTATTGATGGTGTCTTTCAGCTCCAGGATTTCGCCGCGGGCATCGACGGTGATTTTTTGTGAAAGATCGCCTTTTGCCACCGCCGTCGTTACTTTGGCGATGTTACGGACTTGAGTGGTTAAATTATTCGCCAGACCATTTACGTTGTCGGTCAAATCTTTCCAGGTTCCAGCAACACCTTTTACATCGGCCTGACCCCCAAGACGGCCTTCGGTGCCTACTTCTTTCGCCACACGAGTCACTTCAGCAGCAAAGCTTCTGAGCGTGTCCACCATGGTGTTAATGGTATCTTTGAGCTCGAGGATTTCACCTTTCGCGTCCACCGTGATTTTTTGTGAAAGATCGCCTTTTGCCACCGCCGTCGTTACTTTGGCGATGTTACGGACTTGCGCGGTCAGGTTGCCGGCAAGACCATTCACATTATCAGTGAGATCTTTCCAAGTCCCAGACACCCCTTTTACTTCCGCCTGTCCGCCGAGTCGGCCTTCGGTCCCTACTTCTTTCGCCACGCGAGTCACTTCGGCTGCAAACGAGTTCAGCTGATCCACCATGACGTTAATGGTGTTCTTGAGTTCGAAGATCTCGCCTTTGGCATCCACCGTGATTTTTTGTGAAAGATCGCCTTTTGCCACCGCCGTCGTTACTTTGGCGATGTTACGGACTTGCGCGGTCAGGTTGCCGGCAAGACCATTCACATTATCAGTGAGATCTTTCCAAGTCCCAGACACCCCTTTTACTTCCGCCTGTCCGCCCAGCTTTCCTTCCGTGCCTACTTCCTTCGCCACACGAGTGACTTCAGAGGCAAAAGACGACAGCTGGTCGACCATCTTGTTGATAACATCCTTGATCTGCAGGATTTCACCCTTTGCTTCAACCGTGATTTTTTGTCCAAGATCGCCGTTCGCAATAGAGGTCGCCACTTTAGACACGTCACGGAGCTGAACCGTCAGATTTGATGCCATCGCGTTGACGTTGTCGGTCAGATCCTTCCAAGTTCCAGACACACCCTTTACATCGGCCTGGCCACCGAGCTTACCCTCGGTACCCACTTCCTTCGCCATACGAGTGACTTCAGCAGCGAAACTTCGGAGGGTGTCCACCATGGTGTTAATGGTATCTTTGAGCTCAAGGATTTCACCTTTCGCATCCACCGTGATCTTTTGTGACAAGTCCCCGTTGGCGACGGCCGTGGTTACTTTGGCGATGTTACGAACCTGGGCGGTCAGGTTACCGGCAAGACCATTCACATTATCAGTGAGATCCTTCCAAGTTCCAGACACACCCTTTACGTCGGCCTGGCCACCGAGCTTACCCTCGGTACCCACTTCCTTCGCTACGCGAGTGACTTCAGAGGCAAAGGAATTCAACTGGTCCACCATGACATTAATGGTATTTTTTAATTCAGAGATTTCGCCGCGGGCATCAACGGTGATTTTTTGTGAAAGATCGCCTTTTGCCACCGCCGTCGTTACTTTGGCGATGTTACGAACCTGAGCGGTCAAATTATTCGCCAGACCATTTACGTTGTCGGTCAAATCCTTCCACGTACCCGATACGCCTTTTACGTCGGCCTGACCGCCGAGACGGCCTTCGGTACCCACTTCCTTCGCCACACGAGTCACCTCGGCGGCGAAGGAAGACAACTGATCCACCATGACGTTGATGGTGTTCTTGAGTTCAAAGATCTCACCTTTGGCATCCACCGTGATTTTTTGTGACAAATCCCCCTTGGCAACGGCGGTCGTCACTTTTGCGATATTACGTACTTGATCCGTCAAGTTTCCAGCAAGGATGTTTACGTTATCAGTCAAATCTCTCCAGATACCAGACGCACCTTTTACGTCGGCCTGGCCACCGAGTTTTCCCTCGGTGCCCACCTCTTTCGCAACACGCGTTACTTCAGAGGCAAACGAATTCAGTTGATCCACCATGGCATTGACCGTTGTACCGATACGGAGGAATTCCCCTTTTACGGTTCGGCCATCAATTTCCAAGGACATCTTTTGTGACAAGTCCCCTTTCGCAACGTGGGTGATGACCCGCGCGACCTCGGTTGTCGGCTGCACCAGGTCCCCGATGAGCAAGTTCACAGAGTCGACACTCGTCGCCCAGGCTCCGCGAACAGTTCCCATGGAAACACGTTCCGACATCTTACCTTCTTGGCCCACGGTGTTTCGCACGCGCGAAAATTCATTCGCCATGCTTTCATTCATTTCAATAATATCGTTAAGAACTTCACCGATCTCGGCGATGATGCCCTCGTGAAGCTGCGGCATGCGCACATTGAACTCGCCTCGACGAACCGCCTTTACCGTAAAAAGCAGCTGCCGAAGCTGTTCATGAGCCGTATTCAAAGGGAAATCGCCTTTGGGAATTTCGCGATAAAAAGGCGTGTTCGCCATGGGAGGGGCGTTGAGTTTTTTGGACTTTGCAACACTCGCCTTTTGACTTTTGCCAAGCTTAGATTTTTTGAGCTCGCCATTTTGTGAAGACCTCACTGATGGTTTTTCCATGAAATCCGATCCCCCTTGAAGTTTTTATATTTTTCTATGGCTAACATGGAGGACACGTTAAAAAGTAATGACGATTTCTTCACACATGTAAAATTCTTTAGAAATGCATCTAAACTCCGCCTATTTATTTAAAGATCCTGAAAACCCCGTGATGTTTTCTTCAAATAATGCATCGTTGCATATTTGCCGATCGCGTAAAAACGAATAGGAAACCGGCCTTTTTTTTCAGATTTTTTCCTCTGAAAGGTCTGACGACGTTTATCCAGGTTTGCGTTATATTTGCCTTATGGCTCACGACCAAGGAACCGTTTGTCCACCCTGGACCCGGCTTTCCCGGGCAGTTGTTTTAAGATGTATAAATGAAGTTTTTTCTGCATTTCCTTGTCTTTTTGAGCCTTGGTTGGCCCGCCTTTGCTAAGACAAAACACAAATCTAAATCACCGCTGCAAGCCGATGCCGTCTGGGTGGGAAAAGAACTCAAGCGTATGGGTCTTTCAAAAAGCTATATTGCGGAATCAATGAAATATTATGAGCCGGCGAGCTTTGACTCGACCGTCACGTTGAACTTGCTCGGTTTCCTGCGCCCGGCCGGCGAACACATGAACCGCGTGAATGCCGAGGCCGTGCGCGAAACACAAAGTTTTGTGCGGAAAAATCAGCCGGCGTTTGATTTAGCCGAACAAAAATACGGTGTGCCCGGCAATGTGATTTCAGCTCTGCTGTGGATTGAAACCCGCCACGGCGATAACCTGGGGAAGTTCCACATCAACAGCGTGTACTTGCACCTCCTGCAAGCGGACTTGAAAAAAAACCGCGTGCTCCTCACGAAACTAGCGTTTGAGAAAAATAAAAAAGAACAGCGCTTTACGAAGAAAGAGCTGCGTAAGCTCATGGCCGAAAGAACCAAGAAAAAAGCCGCTTGGGCGCGGGAGCAGGTTCTCGCCATGGCCGGTATTCGTAAAAAGAAGCATCTCGACATCACCACTCTGCGGGGTTCCTACGCCGGGGCCTTTGGCCTATCGCAGTTTATTCCGTCGAGCTACATGGAGTACGCAAAGCCCGCTAAACCCGGCACTGTCGTAAAGCTGGCGGAAGCTCCGGATGCGATCATGAGCGTCGCTTATTACTTGCATCGCAGTGGCTGGAAGAGCGCAAACCCCGATTCCCACGTCGAGGCTTTGATGAAGTACAACAATAGCCGCGATTACGCCGACAGTATTTTGGAAATTTCAAGACAGGTTCTGGCCGCTCAGCCGACGGCCGCGAAAAATCGCGGTGTCTCTTCCGTGAATGAGAAAAAATAAGCAGGCGCCGTCAAAACCACCTTAGGTTTGGAACAGGTCGCCAAAAATCTCGAGACCCCAAAGGCCGCCTTAAGAAGCTTGAACTGACGCCCTCCACAGTTGAAATAAGTTGGTTTTTGGCGGACTAAGTGCTCTAATTTTCGCCTATGAATCAAGAATATTTTGAATGGACCCTGTTATTAGCCCGTTGGTTGCACATCATCGTTGGTATCACGTGGATTGGCACCTCGATTTTCTTTATGTGGCTTGACCGCACATTCACGCCAAATCCCAATTCCAAAAACGCCGGCCACGTGGGTGATCTGTGGATGGTTCACGGGGGTGGCTTCTATCATGTCGAAAAACTTTTGATGGGCCCCACCAAAGTCCCCGAAGAGCTTCACTGGTTTAAGTGGGAGTCTTATTGGACTTGGATGAGCGGAATCTTTTTGCTCATCGCTATTTTCTACACCGGTAGCGGCACGTTCTTACTCGACAACAGCGTTTCAGGAATCACGTACTGGCAAGCCGTCGGCATTGGTGTTGGCTCGATTTTAGTTTCCTGGTTCTTTTATGACTTCCTGTGGGAATCAAAACTCACCAAACAAAAGCCCGTCATCGGCCACATTTTGACAATTCTCTGGCTTGCCGGAATGGCTTATTTCCTTTGCCATACCTTGAGCGGCCGTGCGGCTTATATTCATATCGGCGCGATGCTCGGCACTTGGATGACGGCCAATGTGTTTCTCCGGATCATTCCCCGCCAAGTGAAAATGGTCGAGGCCGCAAAGAAGGGCGAACCGGTCCATCCAGACTGGGGTCAGAACGCGAAGAACCGTTCAACCCATAATACTTACTTCACCCTGCCTGTGATTTTCCTGATGCTCAGCAACCACTTTTCACAAACCTATGGCAATCAGTGGAACTGGCTCATTTTACTTTTGATCAGTGCCGCAGGGGCCGCGATTCGTGAATTCTTTGTGGTGCGTTTGAAAAACCCGGCGCGCTCAAGAGCTTTTGCCGCCATCGGTCTCTGCCTCATTCTTGGAGTTGTCGTGTTTACACGCGAGAACACCGGCAGCACGGCCGCCGCTCAAGAAGCGCATCACGAGGCTCCTTCGCCTAAAACCGCAGCCGTCACGGCCGTTGCGGAGGGCACAGGGGGGGTGATGGGGGTTGTCAGCTTTAATGGCGACGCTCCTCAAACGGAAAAACTTCTTTTGCCGTTTGCATGCGCCTCTCATTACAACGGCGACGCCTATTCAAATGAGATTCTTATTAAAAATGGTAAGCTCAAAAACGTTCTCGTGCGTGTGGTAAAAGGCCTTGACGCCAAAACTTATACGGACGTACCGGCGGAGCCCGTCATCGTCGACCAAGTGGGCTGTCAGTACGAACCACGCGTGACCGCAGCCCGCGTGGGGCAAAAAGTGGAGTTCATCAATAGCGATGCGCTTTTCCACAACGTGCGTTCTATCACAACCAGCAACGAAGTGTTCAACATTTCAATGCCGAATAAAAATGACCGCTTCACCAAAATCTTCCAGAAGCCAGAGATATTCGTGCAAACCAAGTGCAGTGTTCACCCATGGATGAATGCCTATGTCGCCGTGATGGACCACCCGTTCTACAGCGTATCTAACGACCGTGGCGAGTTTGTGATTAAAAACCTGCCGCCGGGGCATTACACGCTAGAGGCGTGGCATGAGGTCTTTGGCACTCAAACCAAAGAAATCGATATCAAAGCCAACGACACGACCAAGGAAGAATTTGAATTTAAGAAAAAGGACTAAGCCATGATCAGCACTCACATTCTTGACACCAGCATCGGCAGTCCTGCGGCGGATGTTGCGGTTTCTTTGAAAAGAAAAGACGGCGACGCCTGGAAAGACCTTGGCAAGGGCGTCACGGATTCAGACGGCCGTTTCGTTTTTGACTGTGAAAAAGTCATCGGCACTTATCAGATTGTTTTTGATACCGGGGACTACTTTAAAAAATCCGGCCGCGAGAGCTTTTTTATGAACACGCCGGTGATTTTTAAAATCTCGGATGTGAGTCGTAAGTATCACGTGCCTCTCTTGTTAAACCCCTTTGGATACTCCACCTATCGCGGAAGTTAAGGCGGCGGCCGTTATGTCTCAACGAGAAATCCCCTACTATCTGGACTATGCCTCTGAAAATCTTTTGAATTACTTGCAGCCGGAATTAAAGCCTGTTCCCGGCAATCCGGAACTGCAACAAGTCGGCAGCATGGGGGGCCTTGAAAGCCCCGAGTCCTTGAAGTTTTTGTGTGAACTTTACGATGCGGTAAAGCCGGAACTGCAAAAAGTTCTTGAACAGCGGATTGTCGATCGCAAGTTTATCGATGAGCGTACCAAAGCCTGCTATGAGCTCAATAAGTCGTTAGGCATTGATTTCCTTGATCCGCGCTATCATACGGTTCTCGGCCAAGAAGATGCCGGGGGGCGTATCGTCATGGGCCCTAAAAATGATTTTTACTGCAAGCCCGGCGGCGGAAAGCCGGTCGCTGAGATTCCGAAATTCTTGCAAGGCAACCATGTGACGTTGTTCGGTCCACCCGATGATGCCAAACTTTCAATCAACGCGATGAATGCCTACCACCGCAAGCTCCACGCTGAACCCGCAGTGGTGGCGGAGCTTTTAAAAACTCACACCAGTGAGGCCAAATGGGGTGCTGACGACGAGGACTCCAAAACGCCCCTGCGCCGCGATTTGATTTCGGCCGGCGAAAACCTCACCGGATGCTTTAACAAAAACCTTCACTTCGTCGATCCAAAATCGCATAAAGAATACCAACTCGAAAAAGAGCATCTTTCACTGCCGGTGAAACGATTTCCGGGGCTGGCGATGCCGTGCTTGTTCCTCTACTACAAAAACAACCCCTTGCCCTTGCATATGTATGATTTTGCGTTGCACCTCTTTGAACACTGGCAAAACCCGGAAGCTTTGGCATTCTATGTACCCAAACTCGAAACCGAAGAAGAAGCCCGCTACATCCGCCTCCTGATTGAGACCGCAGAGAAAATGATCGCAAAACTCCACCCGGCCTATCAGGTTGGTACGGTCCGCTTGTTGATCGTGCTTGAAAATCCACGCGCGGTTTTCCGCGTGAACGAAATCATGGATGAACTCTATCCGTACTTTGCCGGCGCTTCCCTCGGGTGGCATGACTACTTGGGATCTACCGCAAGACTCTTTAAAGAGGATGCGAACTATCGCATCCCGGTGAAGGCCGATCCGAACATCGTGATTAAATACATTAAAGGCTCGCATGATCTTCTTGCCAATGTCGTGGGTCCGCGCGGTGGGATTAAGATCGGTGGCATGTACGGCATTCTTCCCATCGACACCGACCTCACGAATCCCTCTTTTCAGATCACCATGAAGGGCTTCATCAAAGACGTCATCACACAGATGAAACGTCAGCTCTCGGGTTTCTGGGTCGCCCACCCGGATTTTGTGCGCTTAGGCCTTGCCCTGATTGAAGCGTGGAAGTTTCATGCCTCAGGCGATTCAAGCAAACTCGAGATGATGATTAAGTCTTTGCTCGAGCCAAAGTATCACAAAGAGATTTTGGATTTCGTTTTCGGTCCAGACATCCAGGGCCTTGATATTACGGACCCCCTTTATGCCCGCTCACTGATTGTTGCCGACATTAAGGAATCGACTTATATCGCGAACAATCACCCGGAAGAAATCCGTTACAACATCTTCCAATCGCTTCAGTATCTGACCGACTGGCTTTCCGGAAATGGCTGCGTCGCCCTGCCAACGCAGATCGAAGGAATCCCCGCGCGCGTGATGGACGACCTGGCCACGGCCGAGCGATCACGTTGGGAAGTCTGGCATGAACTTCACCATGGCCGCTTTAGTATCGGCAACTTTTTAAAAATCGCCCACGAGGAACTGCACTTTATCCGTAAGGATCTTTCAAACGGAAAAAAGATCGTTCAAGTGAAATGGAATGAACGCACGGAAAAATGGTACCCGGTGGCCATGAATCTGATGCTTCACTTGATGACCAGCGATCATCCGGTGGAGTTCGCCTCTGAATTACTTTTGCCATTTACTTTAGATTCCATCCGCCACTCGCAGGACCCTTGGCAAGCAGTGACGAAGATCGATCCTGTGAAGTACGCGATTAAACCATATGTTACGCGCTTTAATTATTACTTCTCGATGTGTGGGAGCCTCGCTTTTGCCACCGAAATGGCAAAGAACTTGACGGTGGATCTTGCGCAAACTGAAAAGTTGATCCGCCAGTTTGATATGGCTCAGATTCTAGAAGCCGCAAGCTTCCATGGGGATATTGGCGAAGCCAAGAAAACTCTCGATGCCATGGCCTCGAAAGAACAGGCCCTCGTTCATCAAGAAGATAAAGCGCTCCAAGAAGAGCTGCTGGTTCAGGGGAAAGCCTACCGCGAGAAGTTCGGCATGAAGTTTTTGATTTCAGCCCAGGGAAAATCCGGCAAGGAACTATTGACGGCGCTGCAAAATCGCAGGAACAACTCGCTGGCGGCTGAAATGGACCATGCGCGCGCAGCGCTTTGGGAAATCACCAAAAAGCGCCTCACCGCTCATCCCATGAATCAGCTGCAAGATTTTATCACCGAGGCGCTGAAGCGCCACAACGTCAACGCCGCCCAGGTTTCAATTTCAACCGGCGAAGGTCTTTTACAAGATCTGGCCTTCGGCCAGGCCACGACGGGGACCTGGTTTGAAGTCGCCTCGCTGAGTAAAACCCTCGGCAGTTGCTATGCGATGGAATACTTCCGCAAAAAAGGTATTCCGCTCACTACCCCCGTCAACGCGCTCTTCGCAAAAAGCTCCTCGGGCTTTAGGTTAAAATCCCTCAACCGGCAACATCCCGAATGGGCGGACCAAGTCACGTTGGCTCACTTGATGAGTCACGCCGCCCTGAACATGCATTATGTGATCGGCACTCCGGCAAACGAACCGATGCAAAATCTCAAGGAACTTGTTGAAGGCTCTGTCGGGGTTATCAACGAACCGGGCACGAAATTCCAATACTCGGGTGCAGGCTTTTTAGTGCTGGAACACCTTATTGAGGCGCTGGAGGGAAAACGTATTCAAGACCTCACTCGTCCGTTTTTGGATCAATTGGGACTGACAGACTTTTCATTTGAGCAAAAAAATCTGCCGGGAGTACAATACGCAACGGCCTATGATGTTGCGGGAGTTGAAATCCCAGGAGGCCGCAAGCTCTTCCCCGCTTTTGCCGCGGGCGCGATGGGGACAGCTCACGCCATCGAAGAATTCTTAACCGCCCTCACAAAGGCGTTTCATGGCGTGAAAGGCTTTGGGCCGATCTCGCATGATACGGCGATGCGGATGCTGTATGGAACAGATAAAGGCTGCCGTAAGTTCATGGGCACGAAAATGGGCCTCGGCATCTTTACCGCGGAAGCCGGACCGAATCGCCTCGCGATCCATCAGGGAGCCAACGATGGCTATCGTTGCTTGTTTGCCCATTGCTATGACGGTCCTGCCAAAGGCCAGGGCTTTACGGTTCTTTGCAATGCCGAACTCAACGGCGTGCTTTTCATCTCCGAAGTTGCGCAAGCTCTGCTGAAAGAATTCAATATCGCGGGCATTGACTACCGCCGCTTTAAGAAAACTTTCGTCAGTTCAGAAATTCCACAAGAGCAGATCGTCAACATCGGCTATCGTGATTTGATTTTCGATGCCTTCGAATCCGATTTGCCGGAAGAGATCATCGAAAAGGGTCCTCTTGATCCATTGGCGAAATACAATTTTGCGATGGGTGCAAAGATTATCGAAACAACGAATCAAGGCTTTGCCCGCGCGGCGAATCTGCTATCGGACCATCTGCCGTTATTTGACCCGAAACTCTTTGGCCGCCAAGGTAAGATCATGGACAGCTGGGAAACCGTCCGGCACAACCAAAAAACCTGCGATGAGTTGGTTTTTGAATTGAAGAAACCTGCAGCGATCCACTATGTCGCCGTTTCCACCAAGTACCATCTCGGCAATCAGGCCCAGTTTACAAAGCTTGAGGGCTTGAACGACGACACAAAAGCATGGCAGGAACTCATTCCAAAGACGGCTCTTGAAGGCCATGCACTGAAGCGGATGACAACGTCAACGGGTGTGGCGAAATTCCGCCAGATCAAGATGTCTCTCTATCCCGATGGGGGTATTTCACGTCTGGGACTTTATGACGAGTCTTTGCCTGAAACGGAAAAATCCAAGTACGATTCACCGGAGCGCGCAAAGAGCGAGGTTTTTACGGATGAAATCCCCAAAACTCAGCGCTCACTGGCGCCGAAGTATGATGCCAGCGCCAAGGAGCTCGCCGCGAACTGGCAGGCCGCTGGGGATGAGGTCGATGTTGCGAGTCTTGCCTATGGTGCAAAGGTCGTGAAAGCGACGAACGAGCACTTTGGCCCCGCGGCTCAGGTGATTTCACCCTACCCTCCACTTCATATGTTTGACGGGATGGAGTCGGCTCGCAGCCGTGACGAGGGGCACTTTGAGGAAATCGTCATTGAGCTTGCAAGACCCGCGGCAATTCATCGTTTGGAACTCGATTTTACGTACTTTGTGAATAACAATCCGTTAGAAGTGTCCGTCGAAGGCCTGGCCGCCGGCGCCTGGATGCCCCTTGTTCCCCGCACCAATGTGAAAGCCTACGCGGCAAATAAATTCACGATGGACCTTTCGCTGGCGGAAAAAATCACCCAAATAAAGCTTACGGCTTTTCCGGACGGTGGGATCAATCGGGTTAAAGCTTTTGCGCGAAGGGGTCCGCTATAAAAAATCCAGCGGGTTAAAGAGTGTGGCAGCTCACGCCTGGCACTTGGATTACGTCATCTATCTTAAGTGTTTGGTTTGAGTTCGCCGTGAGGAACTCACCGCCGCCCACGGAAGAAATATTTCTCAGGTACTTCGTCTGCGATTCAACGAAAGATTGAGAGTAATAATAAACCGTATTGAGGCTCACTTGGCCTGGCGCCAAAGCGCGGATCGAAGAAGCATCCGGAATCACATCGTCCGGGGTTCTGTAGTCCGTCGCTTGGCCGTCCGAGACCACCACCACCACATAGGCTGCTTGTTGGGCCATGTTCGCCGTAAGGTCGGCGCTGATAATGTTCCTTGCCATATTCAAAGCGGCCTTATACGGGGTATTGCCGCTATCTGCGGTATTCATAAAACTGTTATAACCAGAGTTCACGACAGACATATCTTGCGAGAACACCCCATCGTTGCCCACTTTAATTTGAGCGTTTGCGGAAACACCTTGAAAAGAGATCATACCGAAGTAGAAATTGCCGCGGCCTTGATACGCGCTGATGAAATTGCTGAGTGTTGCTGAACGCCATTTCTTTTGGGGATCTGTTGCTACCGCGCCCCCTTCGCCGGCGTTGGAGCCTGAGGTATCAACGATAAAAAGGACTTTCACGATTTTGCTCGAACTCACTGTCGTTGGCCGGCACGTGGAATCATCCCCACCGTTATTATCGCCCGTGACCCCATTCAACGCATTGGCGTCCAAATCTGTTGTGAACTTTGCATTAGAGCAGTTTTGGAAAACGAGAACCAACGAGAAAAACGTCACTCCGAGTGCTATTTTACCAAAGTTGATTTTCATATGATTCCCCCGCCTAACTAACATATAAACTATGCAAGTTCCGTGAGACCCCACCTCCGGCCCCGGAACGATCCTGTTGGCTCTCAGCTTGAGCCTGCGTCCAATAATACGAGGGCCGTAAAAGACTTCGTCGTAGCAAAGCGGGAATTTTGGGGATTTAAGGCGCCTTTTCAAGACCGGGGTCTGCGGCGCAAGGGCTTATATTCGATTCCGCGCCATCGTTGAAATCCATATTGTGGATCTTTTGCACATCCCGCAAACGTGTCAAAGCCGCAGCCAGCATCTTTGGGAGCGCGCCGAACTGGTTTCCCACTTGGCTGATCGCCGAGCTGATGATGATTTCATTCAGCGGGATCAAACGTGGGACAGGATTGCCTCCGAGTGTCTCACATTCAGACACGGGAGTGACCACAGAGTGCTTACGGCAAACCCCAGGGCGATTCTCGTAGTTGCGACAGGCATTGTCGTCACCGAGAAGCACGCAGCGATTCGATTTCACCGCTCCTTGTGCCCACTGAGGATCCAAGCGCTCGCGCCTGGCCTGCGTTTGCAAACGCTCTTCATCAATCTCAATTCCCTGCTGCAAGAGCGAGCGCGCCAAACGATCCGCATCGTCTTCACTGATTTCCACCTCGAGGTGGCAACACGCGCTGCAGCCTCTCTGACAGGTCGTTTTGATATGTGAACTCAGGGCAATTTGTTCTTCGATAAGCTCATGCGTGACGGTGGCACGCTCAGCTCCCGGACGGTAGGTCGCAAGAAGGTCGTGATAGTGATTCAGTAAGCGATCCACTTCGCATTCAAAACTTGCGAATTCTTCAGGAGTCAGAGTGGTCTTATAGACGGTAAGAAGAGCGCGAAGCTGCGGAGTCATTTTCATATACCTTTAAGTGTATCCCTCCACCCGACTGGCGGCGAGATCCGTTTTTACAAATAAGGTCGAGGTCGAGGCGTTGAGCCTGAATTTCATTGAGCTTGATTTAGCTTAAATGGATTGCTCGCCTTTTCCAGTAAATCCATATATAAAACTACTTTCCTTGAATAACCTCAAAATAAGCCCGGCAGTAATCAGACTCCGTATTGGCCCGGTTGAACTTTAACACCTGGTCCATCTTACGCGCCCGGCAGCGATTGAGCGCCGGCCCAATCAAGCCCGAGGGATGCTCCTTGATGAATTGCGCAAGCTCCGCCTTACATTGGGCCTCAGCCCCCTGCCAAGCCGTTTCACAGAGTGCTTTTTCAAGTTTGTAACAGCGGCCCTGGGGGCTGCTCTCTCCACAAGGTCGCTTGGCCAGTTCTTCTTCCATGGCAGGTTTCATCACAAAAAGGGAGGTTAAATGAAAAGCGAATATGATGGTGAACAAAGCCCCCGCCCCGATCTCCCAATAAGGCTGAATGCCGAAAAGTTTAGCGAGGGGTCGAAAGAAAATAAAAACGAGGCCCAAAAGGAATAAAACGCCATAAAAAACGGTCATAGTCATAAGCGAAAGCATAGCACCCGAGTTGTCGCGAATCTAGTCACTTTTCGGAAGAAACTTCATGGTCGATTGCTTGTACTCGCCCTTAAGAGCCTCTTAGGTTTGGTACTGGGATTGCTATATTCCAGGTGTTGGTAAAAATACCCTTGGGAGGACTTATGGGAATGAACCTGCTTAAATCGACACTTGCAGCCACTGTGGTTCTTGTGAGTTTGAACGCCTGGAGCACTGAGAGCGACCCGGCTCTTTCGACTGAGTTGAACAACACAATGAACTCTATGAACCAGCAAAAAGCGACTTTGCACCTGGAGTCTGAAGTTGTAGCCCTTGATAACGAAGAGTATCAGGCCGCTGAAAAGCAAACTGTTAACGAAATTAATAAGCTTCACAGCGAGATCAAAGACCTCGAGCGCCAACGGCGCAGTCTTACCAAAGAAGCGGACCGCGCTCGTTTGAATGCGGAGTTGGCGACAAAACGCCTTCAGTTGAAACAAACCCAAAAAGCCGACGCTCAAAACCGGTTGGCTCAAGCCAATAACGAGAAGAAAAAAGCGGAGCACAGCCACTCTCAAGTAAAAGCGAAAGTAGAGTTGACTGAACAGCAATTGTCTCAAGCCAAGCAAAAAACGACTGAAACATTGAATGGCCTTCGCGAAATCGAAAGAGACAATGTAAAGTTGAAAAACCGCATTGAGCAAATGAAACGATCCATTGCCCTTGAAAAGAAAAAGAAAGACAGCCTACGTTCAAAGCGCACGAAGTTGACTTCTGAAGGCCAGCGCTTGCGCAAGCAAGTGGCGGCTCTTGAAAGACGTTAATCCACCCTTCCTAAAAGATCGCCGCGCTTTCGTCTTCGATCGGCGCGGCCTCGTAGCTCTCGGCCTCTCGCAGGGACTTTTTATTAAAGTAAAAATGTAAAAGCCCTGCGCTGACGCCCAAAACAAAGCCCACGAAATGACTCTTGTAACTGATCGACGGGTCAAACGCCTCAGCGGGCATAAAAAGTAACAACCCCACACCCATTGCCCTGAGGAACCTGTGCATCAGGGTGCGTTTACGATCAATCATAAAATACAAAATCAGCCACGCCCCCCCCATCCAGAAGACCACTCCAGAAAGACCGATCAGGCGAACCTCCATCGGCATTCCGTGAAGGACGTAGAGATTGATTATCCCGCCAAAGGCGAAGGCCGCCACAAGCACGCGCGCGATACCGAAATACCCCGTCAAAAATGTTCCCAAGATAAAAAATAAAAATGAATTGCTGAGTAAGTGCTTGCCGTCACCATGAACAAATAGGCTCGTCCAGGCTTTCCAGTATTGGTGCTTGCTAAAAACGGCCTCGCGGCTGGCGCTCATCCATTCTTCGGCACCCGCGAAGTTCGTCCAAGCGGCAATACTTAAAAGAACAACGATGAGAGTCGTGAACGCCATAGCGACGGGCGCTAGCGGGTTGGGCTTTCGGCTTAGAAGAGTCTCCCGCAAAACATAAGTTGACGATGGCACTGCAAACGGGTCCAAACGGCCTCCTGGTCGATAAACATTGAGACCGCCAGCTCCTTTGTCAAGATGAGTCAAATAATCACATGAAATCCGCGACTTTAGCGACGAGCTTGCCGCGCACTCGGTGGGCGGCCAAGCGCTCCAAGCCTAAAGGAATGTTCTCAAACGGCAGAATTTCAGTCAGTGTTGAAAAGACTTTTTTATCTTCAATCAGTTTTGAAATTTCAGCACCGATCACGCCAAGATCTTTCTTGTCGTCGTGAGACCCCAGAGTGAAAGCACCAGCTAAAAAAACCATTTGAACACTCAACGCCTTTTCAAAGAGCGGAATATTTGATACATCCGGCACGTCCACAAGCCCCACGAAGTGACCCGCGAAACCCAGCAATTTGAAGTTCTCGGCGACCTGAGGCCCTCCGAGAGTGTCCAGCACGAGGCTCACGCCCCGCCCATTGGTGTAATCCATGATCTTCTCAAAAATATTTTCATCGTGGTAGTTGATTACAAACTCGGCTCCCAAATCACGCACGAATGAAAAATTGTCCTTTGAGCAGGTGGTGATGACACGAAGGCCTTGGCGTCGCGCAAATTGGATGGCAAAACTGCCGACGCCCCCTGAACCTGCATGGATTAATACTTTCTGGCCCTCGCGTAAATTCAATTTGCGGTTAAAAACTTGATAAGCCGTCCAACCCGCGACAGGAATTGCCGCCGCTTCTTCAAACGAACTCTTTGCCGGCATCAACGCAAGAGCACTGGCGGAAGTCACAGCGTACTCGGCAAAACTCCCTGGACGGGCGATATCAAAAAGCCCGTACACACGGTCGCCAACTTTAAGGTCTTTAACATCCGCGCCAACTTTATCCACAACTCCGGCGCCATCAGCCCCGAGCGTGTGTGGATAACTCCAGGCGACGTGCCCCCAATCCGCAGCTTTATAGTCCACGGGGTTGAGCCCCACCGAATGAATGCGCACCCGCACCTCATCGGACTTTGGCTCTGGTATCGGCAGGTCCTCGATATGCAGACTCCCACGATCACCGGCTTTATCCAACACGAAGGCTTTCATATCAGAAATCCCCCTCTTTAACGTAAGGTTGGCTCCAGAGGCAAACCTGCAAGAGCACGGACTTGATCCACGCCTGATACATGCATTCAACATCTTCCGCATTGTGGGTTTGTCTTTTTGCCAGGAATGGTTTCAAAGTCGCCGTCAGCGGATAAACCAGCGCTAAAATATAGCGGAAGCTTATTTTCTCGACAGAGTCCGCATCGTCGGTTTGGTTTTTTCTTGTAAGATGTCTTAGCGCTATTTCATGCTGATAGTTCAGCCACTGCTGATCGTAGTTCGCATCGGCCGTGTCTAAGATCCACTGTTTAAATCGCAGACGGACCGAATCCATATAATCTTTATTCAAGCGATGATCGTTCTTGTGGCTAAAGAAAATGGCGAGCTGCGGCTCTACTTGAATGAAGCTATACCAGACATCAAGAATGTCATCGGTTTGATCCTCAAGCACTTCACGTGACATGCGAATGTACTTTTCATCCTCATCGGTCCAAAGAATGGTATTTTTTAAAAGCGCCAGCTCTTTCAAAGACACCGGGCTTTTCGTAACTATTTTTGTGCCATAGGTGTAGCCAGGAATCCCCTTCCCACCATGAAGAGGGGCCTTAAACTTTTTAGATCTGTCCTGATGGGTTGTACCGGAATGTTGCATCGAAAATCTCCTTATTCATACTGCATGAGTGCAATTTATTGTGAATTCAGAGTAAGTTTTCGATGTCGTGAACTCCGCCGAACTATTGGAAGATATCGGAATACAAAGTCTAGTTCTTGCGTTCAATCCGCTAAATAAACCACGGCGCGCGCGTTTTCTCCGGCTAGTATTGCCAAGGGAATTTTGAAAAGTTCTTCGGGCGTTTTTCGAGGAAAGAATCCCGGCCCTCTTTGGCTTCTTCAGTGCCGTAAGCTAAACGGGTCGCCTCACCAGCAAAGAGCTGCTGACCCACAAGACCATCGTCGATCATATTAAAGCCGTATTTCAACATACGCATCGCGGTGGGGCTCTTGGAGTTCATCTCGCGCGCCCATTTCAGTGCCACATTCTCAAGTTCCGCGTGTGGCACCACGGCGTTCACCATGCCCATGTCGAAAGCTTCTTGAGCCGTGTAGTTTGCACCCAAGAAAAAGATCTCGCGGGCGCGCTTTTGTCCGACCATGCGGGCCAAGTATGCGGACCCATAACCGCTATCAAAGCTTGCGACGTCTGGATCCGTTTGTTTAAAGACCGCGTGCTCTTTGCTCGCCAAAGTTAAATCGCAAACCACGTGCAAAGAGTGGCCACCACCTACAGCCCAGCCCGGTACGACCGCCATCACCACCTTTGGCATAAAACGAATTAAGCGTTGAACTTCCAGAATGTGTAAGCGGCCTAAGCGCGCCAAGTCCATCTTGTTCATCGCTTCGCTCCCAGAGCTTTCGTATTTATAACCGTCTTTACCGCGGATGCGCTGGTCACCGCCGGAGCAGAATGCCCAGCCGCCGTCTTTCGACGAAGGACCATTGCCGGTGAGGATCACAACGCCCACATCCGGAGTCACGCGCGCATGTTCCAAAGCCGTGTAGAGCTCATCCACGGTTTGTGGACGAAAGGCATTGCGAACTTCAGGACGGTTCAAAGCAATGCGAACGGTGCCCTGACCTTTGGCGCGGTGATATGTGACGTCGTTGAATTTGAATTCCTTGATTTCAGTCCAAAGTTCCGGATTGAAAGACATTGCTGGCTCCTTGTTTCGAAGGGCCGAAATTTACCGCCTCCCGGAAACTTAGGCAATCAGGACTTTTTCAATTTTATCCAAAAACTCGGCATTAAAACGTTTTAAGGAGACCTTTTCCTCTTCCCACACCTGCTTGCGGACGAAATCATGAGTGATGATCCCGTCTTCGAGGGCGGCACGGACGCGGCGATCCATCAATTCCGAGAATAAAATCAACTTAGATTCGACGGGAATTTGATCTGCCGGCACCTGGTTCGGAAAGCCCTGCTGATCATTGCGTTCGTGGGTACAAACAATGCAACTTTTCACCTCTTGTGAAACATCCAGGTTGCGGAACATCACGCGGTTGAGCGAACCCATCGGATGAGATTTGAATTTTTCTAAATCCTTTGCATCTAACTGCGACTCCGTCTTCTTGAGTATATTTTTATAATTCGCCGCCGGCAAATCCAGCAACCCGATATCCGCAAGCAGAGTGGCAATGATCAGCGTGCGCATATCTGCCAGCAACTGCCCCTTTTGCGCGATTTGGAGCGCGTACGCAAGAATGTAAACTCCACGCTCGTATCGACAGAATTTGAAATCCAAAGCTTGCGCGATCACGTTCCAAACATCCGGACAGTTGTTAAGATACCCCGCCAGCGCTTGGGCCACGACAACGAACTCTTCGATCTTCGCCGCCAGAATTTCTTTCTTGACCAACTCTGAGTCGAGCAACAACGACAGCATCAGCTCACTGTAAAGGCCCATCAGCGTCATCATCGTGGCACGGCAGCGTTTCTTTAGCGCCGTCCCCGAGGAGTCATGATAAGTTTCGATGTACTTGCGATACTCTTCCAGATTTTCACGACGGACATAAATTTGTTTTGCCGGTTCGAGCTTACGGTATTTCTTGTCACTGAAAGTAAATCCCGAGAAAAGCACCGGTAGAAATTTCTGATTCAACGAAAGCTTATGATACGCATTGAAGGACACTTGTGTGCTGGGAAACAAGTCTGTCACCGGCACCGGCAAGTACGTGCCTTGAATGATCAACGCCGAAAGGTAATACAACTTCGCGCTGCCAAGTATTTCTTGGAACAAAATCATATGATGTGCACCGGCACCACGCATGAAATCGCAGTCCTCAACCGTCTCGTGGCCATCCACCACAACGACGACTTGAGTGCGCGGGAATATCTCGCGCAAAAGCCCCAAGGCCCGCATGCGCTCTTGGATGCTGGCCGCACCACCAAGCTCAATCAAAGTCATCAACGGCGAGCTCTCCGTGCGGGTATCAAGAGGAATGTCTTCGACGCTGGCACAGATCTCTGAGCGGAACTCATAATGTTCCGCAATGTCACTGACTATTGACAATAGCTCGGAATTCTTGGCAAGAACCAAGAATTCGATGCGTTTTGGTATTTGCGAAATGACCGCTTCATCAGACATTTTCGAGACACTCTCCCCTGGCAACATTTCGGCTTTTTTGAAGGGCTTCTAAATTAAAAACCGCTTAAAGATCCCCGACCGAGGTCGGGTCTTGACAAGGACAAGCAAACATTGAATAGTTTCATCACCTTTGGAGGCCTCACCTATGGAATTCACTCTGAAAATGAACAGTAAAATGAAGCATTTTGCCCTTATAGGCACGAGCATGGCACTACTCACAGCCGGTGCCTTTGCTCAAGCCGGGACCAACCAGCTTGAGGGCGTCACGCTTTCCACCAATGGCCTGACTAAAGAGGGGCAGAAATTATCTTATATCGGAGCGGGCCTTCGTAACAAAAAAGTGATCCTGGTGAATGTGCGCGTGTATGTCGGTGAGTTCTTTGTCGGTGACACGGCGAAATTTAAAAAGTCCGACGCGCTCAAAACTGTGACAGAGGCTTCTCCGGCCCTCATCCAACTCCACTTTTTGCGCGATGTGGATGCCGAAAAAGTTCAGTCCTCATTTAAAGAAGCGCTTGAAGCCAACAAGATTGACTTGAAAAAACCTGAAATTCAGAAATTCTTAGACGCCGTAAAAACCGGCGGCGAAGCCAAGAGCGGCAAAATGTTGTCGATCTATGGCGTTAAAAAAGGTGATGGCTCTGAAGTTATCACCTATGAGGACTCCAACTCCAAAGCCACCACTGTTTCAGGAGGGGCTGGATTCATTCAGGAGATCTTCGCAATTTGGCTTGGCACTCCCTCTGACGGCGGCGTTGCCAAACTCACGGAAGACATCCTGAAGTAATCCTTTAGTTCGTCACGCCCCCTTGTTGAGGGGGCTGCATCAGGGCCGTTGGTTGAAGGAATATCTGACTCATCAAATCCACATCCAAATCCAACGCCGCTTTTAAAACTTCATTCACATTCTCTACAAAGACAAACTTCATACTGTTACGAATTTCCTGCGGAACTTCGGCCAAGTCTTTTTCGTTTTTCTTCGCGAGGATGACCTTTTCAATTCCCGCCCGATGGGCGGCAAGGACCTTTTCCTTAATCCCCCCCACCGGCATCACCGAGCCGCGCAGGGTAATCTCACCGGTCATGGCCAGTTTCGGATCGACTTTATGCTGCGAGAACAACGAGGCCAGACTCGTCAACAAGGTCACCCCGGCGGACGGGCCATCTTTTGGAATCGCTCCCGCAGGCACGTGAATGTGGATATCCTGCTTGGTGAAATCCACGAGGGGATTGATCAGAGGAAGCCGTGACCTTAGCAAACTTAAGGCGATCTGCGCGGACTCTTTCATCACTTCGCCCAATTGGCCCGTAATCATCAAATGACCACTGCCCGGCATGCGCGTGCTTTCAATGAACAAAATATCACCACCCATCGGAGTCCAAGCAAGCCCCGTAACGACCCCGGCGGCTGCGGCATTCTCGGCGACTTCGGAGGTGTAACGTTCAGGCCCCAAGATCTCTTCAAGATCCGTGGTATCTATGGTCACCACGGACTTTTGGTTTTTCAGCACCTTCTCGGCGGCGGCCCTGCAGAGAGCGGCAATTTTACGCTGCAATTCACGCACGCCAGCCTCGCGGGTGTAGTGGCTAACTAAGTGATGAAGGGCGGCATCGGTCACTTCTAACTGATCCGGACGGATGCCATGCTCTGCATACTGTTTTGCCAACAAATGGTTTTTCGCGATGTGGAATTTTTCTTCCGTCGTGTAACCATTGACCTCGATGACTTCCAGACGATCCATCAACGGACCCGGAATGCCCTCAAGGCTGTTGGCCGTAGCGATAAAAAAGACGTTTGATAAATCATAGCCCACTTCCAAGTAGTGGTCTTGGAAGTGATTGTTTTGCTCAGGGTCCAAAACCTCGAGCAAGGCCGCCCCCGGATCTCCTTGGAATCCACGCCCCAGCTTATCCACTTCGTCGAGAACAAAGACCGGATTGTTTTCGCCGGCTTTTTTCATGCCGTTGATAATCCGCCCTGGCAACGCCCCCACATAGGTGCGTCGGTGCCCGCGGACCTCCGCCTCGTCCCGGACCCCGCCCAGGGAAATACGCACATACTGGCGTCCCAGGGCCTTTGCGATACTTTGACCGAGCGAAGTCTTACCGACCCCGGGTGGACCGACAAATAACAAGATGTTTCCTTTGTTATTGTTTTTAAGCTTCATCACCGCCAAGTATTGCAGAATGCGTTTCTTAATTTTACTCAAGCCATAGTGATCGGCATCAAGGATCTCACGAGCCTTGTCGAGGTCGATTGTGTCTTCATGCGAAGCTTTGCTCCAGGGGAGTGCGGTCAACAAATCCAGATAGTTTTGGATGATCTGGAATTCCGGCGACTGCGGAGAAATGTTTTTTAAGCGCTGCACTTCCGCGAGGGCGACCTTCTTCGCCTCTTCGCTCATGCCGGCCTCTTCGATGCGCTGGGTGTACTTGTCACCGTTAGCGCCTCCGCCCGTTTCTTCTTCACCGAGCTCTTCGCGAATGGTTTTAAGCTGCTCGCGCAAAATATGTTCGCGCTGAGTTTGTCCGAGTTTTGAACTCACTTTGCTGCGGATCTCGGCTTGCACTTGCAAATTTTCTTTAAAGTTCTGCATGTGCACGAGAAGCGCCATCACCCGTGATTTCAAATTAATATTCTCGAGCAATTCTTGCTTCTCACGCAATGAGACATCAATGTGCGCGGCGCAGAGATAAGACAAGAATGCGAGATCCTCAACACCCTCGATCATTTCATCAAGTTGTTCGGTATTGCTGGGAACGTATCGCAAAATCTGACGCGACTGATTCTTGAGGCTTTCCATCAACGCTTCGCTCGTCGCGGTGTCGATATCAACGATATCTTCGAGTGGTTCTGCGAAGGCTTGAAAATACTGATCCCTTAAGATGACATCGGTGATCTTCATGCGTTGGTGGCCGCGCAGAATCGCTTGGAATCCGGCTTCGGCATTGCCGCGAACAGATTCGACTTTACACAGAGTCCCGACGGTACAAAGGTCCTCGGTCGAAAGCGCCCCCTGATCAGGAGATTTCTGTGCGACGGCTAAAATCCAGGATTGATTCTCGTGAGCTTTATTGAGAGCAAGAATGCTCTTCTCACGTCCAATCCTGAGCGCCTGTCCCACTCCGGGATAAATCACCGTATTTTTAAGGGGAAGAACAGGAAGAAAACCAGTTGGAATGGACATTTTTCATCTCCTTTGTGGAAAGGATCACTATAAAGGATCTTTCTAAAGGTAAAGATGTGTCCAATCGTGAATACGTCAAGCTGCGACCACGCCGCTCTTTTGAACCCTATGTTGCAACACATCGCCACTAGAAATGCTTATCCCATTGATCTTCTTTGAATCCCAGGAGGCCAAAATCTTTTCCTAAAACAAAAGGACGTTTGATGAGCTTGCCATGTTTCGCTAAAAGATCCAAAGCTTCCGCTTCGCTCATTCCCGACAACTTTTCTGAAATTTTCATTTCTCTATAAAGAACGCCTGACGTGTTGAAGAGTTTTTTGATCTCTCCACCGTCTGCCTTCACATGGGAAAGCATCGCCTTTATCTCGACTTTGGTCGGCGGCTGCTCGGCGATCGGGATGGCCTGATACTTTACTTTATGGGCATCGAGGTATTTCAGAGCTTTTTTGCAAGTGCTGCAACCGGCGTATTCGTAGACTTTTATTGATGACATGGATGACATAAGGCCTCCGGGGATATTGAGGCTTTAGTTTTAATGGACGCGGCCAAATTAATCTAGAGACTTTGTGAAACTTTCTGCTTATGCTAGTCAGAAATAACCCCTTTTTGGAGGATTCTCAGACATGAAGTTTGCCAAGTACCTTCTCACGGCAGCATTGATTTTGCCTTTTTTCGCGCACGCTCAGGATAGCTTTCCACCACCGGACGCAGCGGCACCACCAGCAGCACCAAGCCTTAACGATCCGGCTCTTGACGGCTTGCCTAATGAAGGTTCCCCTGGCTCCGTAGCTCAACCATCAGCGCCTTCAACTCCGGCGACTGAACTTGGCGAAACGAAGAAGTCTAAAAAGAAAGCAAAAAAAGAGTCGAAGAAGTCTGCAAAGAAAGACAAAAAGGGTAAAAAAGACTCAAAGAAAGCTAAAAACAAAAAGAAAAAGAAACACCACTCTTAGTTCGCGAAAAACGAGAGATGCATTTAAAACCCCGGCCCAAACCGGGGTTTATGGCGAGCCTGCGTAGGCTGTCCAAAAGATCCAGAGACCGAATCCCAAAAATAAGCTTGCGGCGAACCAGCGCATGTATTTCATATTCACTTTATGCGCCAGTTGATCTCCCACGAAAACTGCAGCACCATCTGTTAACATCATTCCCATTGTCGTACCCAAGGTGACGGCCCACGCGGACTTGAATTTAGCCCCCAAAGCTATTGTCGCCAATTGGGTCTTGTCCCCCATCTCCGCCATGAAAAATAAAAATACCGTCATCAAGAAGGGTCCGTATTTTGAATCCTTGCTCAGTTCGTCGGCCTTATCTGGCTTGAGCGTCCACAGTGCGAACACCACAAACAGCGTTCCCAGAACATTGGACATCATCATGGGGCTCACCGTTGTCGCGACCCAATGACCTCCCCACGACGCCAATGCGTGGTTCAAAATCGTCGCCACGAAAATGCCCGCCAAGATCGGGACCGGTTTTTTATATTGTGCTGCTAACGAGAAGGCCAAGAGCTGCGTTTTGTCGCCCATTTCACTGGCGGCAACAAGGAGAAAAGAACTGCTGATGGATTCAAATGACATAGATGACTCACTTCTTCGGTTTTTTATGGGAAATTTTGTAGAGTGAGCCTTGCCCCAATATTGCCGAACCAACCACTCCCTGTGTCTAAGAAGAAAATAACAAACGCCCGTAAAAACCGTCAAGTTTTGCCATGCTTTGATCTTAGTTGAGAGGGGGTCTCAAGTGGAAGACAGCTGGGAAATATTTATTGATAACCTGATTGAAGACAATGAGATGGAATACGGCGATTTTAAACGCCAGATGGATAGTCAGCTCCACCGCCTGGTGGAGACCTCTCCTCCCATTTCTGACGAGCAAGCCCATGAACTCTATAGAATTCGCCAGGACTATCTATGGACCGATCATCCCGACGAAGACATCGACATCATCAAACGCGATATTAAAAATCGTGTTGAAAGAATCGCGCAACTACACTGACTCGAGAATCGCCGTCACTCCCATACCGCCTGCCGTGCAAACGGAGATCAAGCCACGTTTGCCTTTGGTCCCTCTAAGCATCTTGCCGAGCGTGCCCACGAGCCGCGCCCCCGTTGCCGCAAAGGGATGACCGGTCGCCACGCTGCTGCCTTTGATATTGAGCTTGCTGCGGTCAATAGAACCCAGCGCTTTGGCTAAGCCAAGACGCTTTTGACAGTACTCATCCGACTCCCACGCTTTCAGCGTACAAAGCACTTGCCCCGTGAAAGCCTCATGAATTTCATAAAAATCAAAATCCTGCAAACTGAGCCCATTACGTGCGAGCATCCTTGGCACGGCCACCGTCGGTGCCATCAAGAGGCCTTCACCGTGAACGAAGTCCACCGCCGCAGATTGCGAATCAACGAAACGCGCCCAAGGTTCTAAACCGAGGTCCTTCAAACCCTTTTCAGAACACATCAACACCGCCGCCGACCCATCCGTCAGCGGGCTGCTGTTTGCCGCAGTCAGCGTTCCTTGGCCAGATTTTTTATCAAAGGCGGGTTTTAGTTTTCCAAGTTTTTCCATGGTTGAATCACGGCGGAGAATTCCATCCTGGGTATTTCCTTGGAACTCGAAGACGAGGTCCGTAAAGAAACCTTCGTCGTAGGCTTTTGCCAAATTCAAGTGGCTCAAAAGCGCCAGCCTATCTTGATCTTCACGGGAGATCTTCCACTCCTTCACCATGAGCTCGGTATGTTCCCCCATGGAAAGTCCGGTGCGCGCCTCCGCATTGCGAGGCGTATCTGGTTTAAAGTCTTTAAAGCCAAATGCCAAAGCTTTGGCGATACGGGCTCCGGCATTCGGGGCATCACGAAGGTTTAAAATTTTATGGGTAAACGAGCGTGGAAAAAGAATCGGCACATCGCTATTCGTATCAAAACCCGCCGCAATCCCCCCGTCCACTTGGCCGGCGGCGATTTTCAACGCCAGTTGCGCGGAGTTATCCAGCGAAGTCCCGCACGCACGCTGAGAAAAATAGGCTGGCGTGCATGGATTCAGCTCGGTGCTCAGAATCACCTCGCGGGCGATCGGCCACTCCGTCGAGCGGTTCATGACGGCACCAATAGCGACCTCGTCAAGAAGCTTTCCTTGAAGTTTATAGCGCGTAACGAGGCGGTTGAGACTGCCTAACATGAGCTCAGAAGTCTTTACATCTCTGTAGTTCGTTCCTGATTTAAAAAATGGAATGCGGGCGGCACCAGCAACATAAGCTGGCTGTTGGGGTCGATTTGCCATGACATCCTCCGTGTTGTCTATGGCCTTTATGCTTTCTTATTTTACAGTCACTGACAAAGGAATTGTCTTGATCTCGCCGCGAGCAATCAATTGCATCCAAAGTGCCATCTGAAACTTCCACGCGGATATTTGTCAACCGGCGGAGTCCTTGCTTAAAGAGCCCCTGCCGTCACGATCACCGCCATTACTTTTCCCCAGTGATTTTGGTTTTCTTTAGCAACAACGAGTTACTGACCACCGACACGGAGCTCATCGCCATCGCCGCCCCCGCGATCACGGGATTTAAAAGCCCCACCGCCGCCAGCGGAATACCGAGCGTGTTGTAAATGAACGCAAAGAACAAGTTCTGACGGATCTTTTTCAAAATCACTTTAGAAAGCCTCATGGCCAACTCGACCGAGCGCAAGTCATTCTTCATCAAGGTCACGTCCGCCGTTTCAATCGCAATATCCGTTCCTGAGGACATCGCGAAACTCACATCCGCCATCGCCAACGCCGGAGCATCATTAATCCCGTCACCGACCATGCCGACCCGAAGATTTTTTCTTTTCAGCATCAAAATCACGTTGGCCTTATCGACCGGGTGAACTCCGTGCTTAAACTCAGAGATCCCGGCTTTATCCGCGATCTCTTTGGCTGTTGCTTCGTTGTCTCCTGTTAGCATCATGACACGCACGCCTTGACGCTGAATCTCCGCGATAGCTCCTTTAGAGCTTTCACGAATGCGGTCTTTGACTTCAAAGTTTGCAAGCACCCGAGTATCGAGCGTGAGTGCCATCGGCGCTCGCTCATCCACACGGCCCAAGAAATAGCTCCGACCGTCCACCGTGGCCTGCACTCCTTTTCCGGGAAGGGCGGAAAAGCCTTGAACCGGGCGCGGGCGCAGCCCCGCTTGACGAGCCTCCTCAATGACGGCATGAGCTAGTGGATGCGAGGAGCCCTGCTCAAGATCCAAAGAAATTTGCAGGATTTGTTCGCGCGAGTAGGTGTCGGCAAAGATTTGCAAGTTCGTGACGACCGGCTTGCCTTCCGTGATGGTCCCGGTTTTATCTAAAACGAGAACTTCGATTTTCTCCGCAAGCTCAAGTGCTTTGGCATCACGGAATAAAATCCCGGCTTGCGCGGCTTTCCCAATCCCGACCACCACCGCAGTCGGAGTCGCCAGTCCCAAAGCACAAGGGCACGCGATCACCAGAACTGAAACCGAGGCGACAAACGCCAGCTGCAAATCCTGCGTCAGCGCCCATGTCGCAAAGAACGTGACGACCGCAATGGCCACAACCACCGGCACAAAAATGCCGGAGATCTTATCGGCCAATCTCTGAATCGGTGCTTTCGAACCTTGGGCCGCAGTCACAATTTTAATAATATGCGCAAGCTGTGTTTGATTGCCGACGCTGGTTGCCTTCACGCGCAGGCTCCCCTCCAGATTCAAGGTCGCGGCATACACAGCATCCTCTGGTTTCTTGGCCACCGCCAAACTTTCGCCAGTCAGCATCGACTCGTCTACGGAAGACTCCCCAGAGACCACCAGCCCATCAACAGGGATCGACTCGCCATTTTTCACAACGACAATGTCGTTTTTCTTAAGGTCACTCACACTCACTTCGCGAACTTCACCATCAACCTCCACAAAAGCCGTCTTCGGCTGTAAGCGAATGAGACTTTCAACAGCTTCGGAGGTCTTCCCCTTCGCACGCGACTCCATAAGCTTTCCAAGCAGAATTAAAGTAATGACGGCGGTGCTTGCTTCAAAATACACGTGCTGCTCAGACCACCCACGTAACGTCACGATCGCGCTGAGCAGATACGCCATGGAAGTGCCAAGAGCCACAAGGACATCCATGTTCGCGCTTTTCGCACGAAGGGCATAGAAAGATCCACGATAGAATCGATAGCCAATCCAGAACTGCACAGGCGTAGCCAGAACTAGCTGCAACCAACGCGGCAGCAGTTCGTGGTGCCCGCCGGTGAACATGGCAAACATCTCCACCAAAAATGGAGCGGTCAACATGGCTGAAATTAAAAAATGCCTCAAATCACGGCGGTACTCGGCAGCGGCCTCTTCTTTTGCTCGAGCCACATCCACTTCGGAGTTGAGCGGAAACGCCTGATAGCCCACGCCTTGGACGGCCTTGATGAGATCCTCAACCTGGACCTCACTCTCGGGCGTAAATAAAATGTGGGCTTTCTCTGTGGCGAAATTAACCGTTGCTTGTACGCCGTCCAACTCGTTCAGCGACTTTTCAATTTTCGCCGCACAATTGACGCACGTCATGCCAATGAGCTGTAGATCCATTTCCATATTACATTACTCCGTTCACAGACCATTAGGGAACATCCCCCCAGTTTGTGACAAAGAAAATGATAATGGGTCCTAAGGCTTATAATTACAATTTATTCACTTCGCTCAAGATGCGAGGAACTTCATCTAAGTGTTTCTTCGCATACTTGATATACTCGACCGCTTTCACCTGAAGCAAACGGCCATCCTTCATTTTCTGGCAAAGAACCGGTTCCAAAGGATCGGTGACGTTGTAGATAGACTTGTGTTGCGGCCACAAGTTCTCTTCGTCGTTGCTGCCACCCATGCAAAGAGGGATGTAATGGTCAATTTTGAAATCCATGCGATTCATGTCGCGGGTGCGGTAACCCAATTGGTCATATTTTACGAACAGACCCCTCTTCTCCTGGGAATCCACATTGCGATTGCAGTATGGAATCTGCTCAGGATAGCGATGCGCATCTGGGTGATCGCAGAGTTTTCCAGGAGTCAGAGTAGCATCTGGTCCTGATGGAAATCTCGCGTTAGTTTGGTATGCGAATGTGTTGATCGAGAAAACGGACAATACGATAGCGACATACAGTTTGAACAAGTTCCCCTCCAAATAGTCTGCCATTAGTTGGTGGCAGGTAGAAACGTCGGACCGTATTTCCGACATATATTTGCACTTACTCAGGAACAATGACTAACAATGCGCCCGAACGATGACAATACATTTTACTTACATGATACAGCACGTTGGAGGACATTGTTTCGTCCGCACCAAGAATGGTATGTAAGACCTTAGAGGATTTTAATGCTGGAATTTATAATTGTTATCGCCTGCCTTGTTGTAAACGCCATACTCTCTGGCACGGAGATGGCTTTTGTTTCAACTGGAAGATTTCACCTTCGTGAACTTGCACGCCAAGGTTCAGCTAAAGCCCAACATTTGATGGATATGAAGTCACGGCCTGAGCGCATCCTTTCCATCATTCAGATTGGAATCACGCTTGTCGGCGCCATCGCCGCCGCCGTGGGTGGTGCTGGTGCCGAAGAGTCCCTGTCTCCTTACTTTGAATCCCGCTTCCACGTTTCTGCCGACACCGCAGAGAGCATATCGCTGGCCCTCGTGGTTCTGCCACTGACGGTTTTCAGCGTGATCTTCGGCGAGTTGTTCCCAAAAGCGATCGCTCTTCGCAATCCCCATAAAATTGCCTTGATGATGACACCGTTTTTACGCCTTTCCGATAAAACTCTGAGCCCCCTCATTAACCTACTGGAAAACAGTACGAACTTTCTTCTAAGAATTTTTAAAATCAAACAGACAACCGGGGCCGATGCCGGCAGCGAAGGGGAGCGCCCCGGTTACGCGGTTTCTTTTGGAATCATGAAGCGCCTGAATGTCAAAGACATCATGGTCCCGCTTGACGAAGTCATCCGCCTGAATTGCAATATGGGAATTCAAGAGGTTTCCAAGATTATCTCAGAGTCGGGCCACACCCGTTTGCCGGTCCAAAAAGAGAATCGCGTGACCGGCATTCTGAACTCCAAAGAGTTTCATCTTTTTAAAGACTCCAACCAAACGGACTGGCTCACGATTGTTCGCGGCGCCCTTTATCTGGAAGAAAACACCGATATCATGACCGCCCTCAAGATGCTCCAAGGGCAGCACAAACACATGGCCATCGTTATTAGCGCCGGGGAACCCGTTGGCATTGTCACAATTGAGGACATCATCGAGGAATTCATCGGTGACATTTACGATGAAGACGACGATAATCTCGTCAAGCAACTTGTCCGCTCCCGCGCCAACCTTCGCCGCCGCTAGAGGTCCGACTATGGCAATAAAAAGAATTTGCGTCTATTGTGGCGCCGGAACCGGTAATAATCCCCAGTTTGCCGCCGTTGCAAAACAGCTGGGCCAGGCCCTCGTCGCTCATAATATTGAACTTGTCTATGGCGGTGGCAAAGTCGGCCTGATGGGCATCGTTGCCGATGCCGTGATGGAAAAAGGTGGACGCGTGACAGGAATCATTCCGCAAAAACTGATGGAACTGGAACAAGGCCACACCGGAATCACCGATCTGCGCATCGTCAATAATATGCATGAAAGAAAAGCCACGATGGCGTCCATGGCGGATGCGTTCATCGCGCTTCCCGGTGGATTTGGAACCCTCGAGGAGCTCTTTGAGGTCCTCACCTGGTCACAGATCGGCTATCATGCAAAACCGGTTGCGATTCTTGATGTGGATAACTACTACCACCATCTTCATCAGTTCATCCAGCATGCACTGAGTACGGACCTGATTAAAAAACAATATGGGAAACTCTTTCAAGTCACCGCTAGTATTGAGGCGGCGTTAAAAATCTGCCTGACTTAACGGCCGCGAACTAGGTTCCTAGGAGCGGCAAACACCTGAATCTTTTGCAAAAGCCCTGAGACTGTTGGCGCCTCTGATGGGTTTCGGTCTATGACCTCAACCCATGGAATCTAAAGTACTTCTTTTTTTGAGTCTCATCTTTCTTATCTCCTGCCATCGCGTCCTCGTCCGCGAAGCCGAATTCCCGCAAAGTGAAAGCCGTCACATCATCGGCGGCGAAAACGCCTCGGCAAAAGAATTCCCCTTCATCGTCAACATCTGGCAAAACAGCCCTCAAGACAGCTTCGTTGACCACCTTTGCGGCGGCAGCCTCGTTGCAAAAAATTGGGTGTTGACGGCGGCGCACTGTGTGCTTGAGGACGTGACCGATACGACCGTCAAGACAGTAAAGGCCGCCGAGTTGAGTCTTTATATAGGCAGCGATTTGATCTCGGGCGATGGCGGTCGCAAATATACGGGAAAATCCATCGTCGTTCATCCGGACTTTTCTTGGCCAAAGCATGACATCGCCTTGGTGGAGCTCACTGAAGACGTGACCGATGTCGCACCCGTCTTGATGAACACGAAGAAAGATCTGGGAGCTTCGCAAGCCGGCCTTGTTGCCACGGTGGCGGGCTGGGGGCTCACCGATCCACAGGGCCGTATTGATGGCAAATATTTGCAGAAAGTTTCAGTGCCCCTCATTTCTCGAACTCAATGCGGTCAAGACTGGTTTCCACAAAAGCGCGGCTGGAAAATCGAATTCGACATGCTCTGCGCCTCAAGCACCGGCGATACGAAATCCTCATGCTCCGGCGACAGCGGTGGGCCGTTGGTAATTTCAGAAAACGGCGTTACCACTTTGATCGGCGTTGTCAGTTGGGGCAATGCCTGCCGGGAGGCCGACGTCCCCCACCGCTCAAATGTTGAGGGTTATGCCGATGTCGCAGAGGCCCTTTCGTGGATTCAAAAAACGATCCGCCAAAAGTAGCAAAGATCAAAATCATTCGAAGCGGATGTCGGAAAACTCCGTGGTCATTTCACTCTCCGCAGCGTCTATTTTGCAATTGGGAGTAAAATGGGCGACGTCCACCTGGGGATTGCCGACCTTCGAAGGCGCCATCATTGGCAAGTCAACAACATACTCAGACAGAGCCTTGTGATCTTTTGAAAACACGAATTTCTTCTGCCCTTCGACCCAGTCGAGGCCTAAGAGGACGCTCTCGCCGACCTTCACGGAACCGAGTTCTTTTTCAAAGAGAATATGGCTTGGATTGCGGCCTGGTGGAGTGTGTTCTTCGCGCAAATAACAAGGGACGTCGCATAACAGGACGACGGCTTTCAAGCTTAATGTATCAGCCGGAGTTTTATCCAGCGACGAACGTGCAAGGCCAATCACCGTAAAGATATCCCCGCGCACATTGCTAGGGTTTTTTGAAAGCGTGTTAAAGAAAAAGCCACCAACCGTCGTTCTGATCAAACTTTGGACCTGATTGCTGTCACAGGGGTCGAGCTTCAGGCTCATGACGCGAACGCGGGCCTCAAGATGATTGGCGATTTTACTGCCATGACGAAAACGCGCCACCAAGTGATTCGCGCCCGACCCCGCATCATCTTTGGTCGATGCCCGGGAGTCTAATGAAATTAAAACTTTGCCATCATCAATTTTAACGGCGTGAACCGGAGATTCCGTAAACGAGCGGAAAAAGACTTTCCACTGAGGCGTCGCAAAGAGAAGCTGCATCGGTTTTTCATAGACACTTTTCTCGGAGCGCGGCCCCGCCCGCTTTGTTCCATGGGACCGATAATAAAATCCCGCCCCGGCTAAAACAACCAGGGCCGTAATTCCTATTCTAATGGCGACTTTTTTATTCATAAATCTATTCTGCGAAGCCTTTGAAAGAGAAACAACCCTTTCTTTCAAGAATTGTTCTTGCTAGCATCGGGATATGATAAAAATAGTAACGATTTTTTCTTGGTTTTTCTATTTTTCCGCCGCACAGGCTTTAAGCGCGGTGGACTTTGATAAATCCGCGGGCAATGTTAGAAAACTCACGGCCAAACTTATTGAACAGAAAACAACAAATCCCCCGGGCAATGAGGGCAAAGCGGTTGAAGCTCTTGCCGCACCCCTTAAGAAAGCAGGAATCTCGTTTCATGTTGACGAGTTTGCGCCCGGCCGAAAGAGTCTTGTCGCTCGGCTGCCGGCATCGTCTACGGCTACAGGTTTAAAACCATTGGTCTTGCTGGCCCACTTGGACGTTGTCGGAACAGACGATCAGGATTGGACGACAACACCTCATAAACTGACGGAAAAAACGGGCTACCTTTATGGCCGTGGAGTGGTCGACGATCTCTCGATGGCCGCCGCAAGTGTTGAGATTCTTGTTTTGCTAAAGAAATATAACACCCCACTTAAGCGTGACCTGATTGTCGCGCTCACCGGTGACGAAGAAAGCGGTGGCGCGGGTCTGCGCTCGCTCTTAAAGAAGCATCCTGAATGGGTTCAGGCCGGAATTGTTTTGAATGAAGGCGCCTCGCCATTGCTGGACCAAACCGGAGGTGTTTCCATGGTCCGCTACCAAGTAACCGAGAAAACTCAGCAAGATTATATTCTGAAAGCAACCGGTAAAGGCGGCCACTCGGCACGCCCCTATCAGGAAAATGCGATTGTTCGTTTGGCAAATGCGGTCAAAAGCATCAGCGAAACCCCGCATCCCCGCAAATTGCAACCTGTGATGAGGAACTTCTTTGAAGAAAAGGCAAAAGGCGAAGAGTCTCGGTTCGCCAAGCTCTTTCGCAAAATTGCCGCCTCAACAAATCCGGTTGCTGAAGAGGATTTCAAAATGTTGAAGGATCGGCCCGGAATGGCTGCTTATCTGACGACGACCTGCACGCCAACTTTGATTTCAGGTGGAACGCGCGCCAATATACTGCCCTCAGAAGCCAGCGCCACTGTGAACTGCCGAATCGTGCCCGATGAAACTCCCGAAATGGTTTTAAGGCGCCTGCAAGAAGCCACTAAAAATCAGGATATCGAAGTGACTCTGGGACCTTCGATGGACGGAAGCCCTAACATTTCACCCACGGAGGGTGAGGGCCCAGCGGCCATCCGCAAAATCGCTGGTGAAATGTGGCCGGGGGTTCCCGTGGTTGCCAGCAGCCAGCTCGGCATGACGGATGCTCGTCGCTATCGCGCCCTCGGTGTACCCGCCTATGGCCTCAACCCTTTCCCACTCAGTGAAAGCGATCTTGTTCGAACTCATGGGGCCGACGAACGTATGCCGGTTTCAAGCCTGCGCACCGGAATAGAGTTTTACTATCGTCTAGTTATGGAACTTTCGTCTCGTTAAAAGACGGAGTTGATAAACCACATTTTACCCTCATGCATTGCGATTTTTGACAATTCAAATAGACTTAACAGAGGAGATGCCAATGAAAATGATGTTCGTTTCCACCCTTGTTCTCTGTCTGTTCGTAAGCCCTATGACTTTTGCTAAAAACAAAGGTGCAAAAAATAAAAAAGCTAAAATGATGCAACTCTGCAAAGAGGAACATCCAGACGCAACCCACAAACTCTTGAAAAAATGCGTCCGCGATAAAATGAGAGCCAGCAAAAAATAACACAGTCCCACTGCACCTTTACTGAAATCCCATCTCGGCTCGTCTCCAAAATATAGTGATAGGAACTAAAGATGATCTTTTGAAGAGTTTACGCCAAAGATCAAGTATGGCTATCCTACCGACCTCATACTTTTATCTCTCGGCTGAAAAAGACTCGTGTGCCATATTCGCTACAAGAATATTTAAAAGAAAATTCTCTGGACATCGTTGCCTGGCCGCCCCCAGGCTCTCCGTTTTAAAAGGCGCCCGCACCGGGGAGGGCCTCGCAGCCACTATTATCCCGGGCGTTTCGTTTTCTTCTTTCTCACCAGCAGCCCACGCCCCTCTAAATCATTGAGTTCATGATAGGCGGCCACGGCTTTAAACTGCTTCCCCCAAGACAAAATCTTAGTAAAAGGGCGAAGATCAAAAAGGCCCTTGAGGGACCTTCCTTTAAGCTTTGAAAGGAGGCTCACCAGTAAAGAAGTCAGGGTTCTGATAAAAGCCAAATAAGCGTCCCGCGAAGGAAGTTTAACCAACAAATGAATATGCGACCAGTTCAGTGAAACCTCATAAAGTTGAATCCCATACCTCTTGGCATG